>NZ_CP187934.1:2345000-2945000 GCF_049942685.1 Winogradskyella sp. HB-48 | reverse complement strand
TTATCCTTGATTGTTACTGATGCTTTTGCTGCGGATTATTTCCCTGAAGACAAACCCTTTTTAGGTGGTGTTTTGGGAGCGTTGATTTTACATGGTATTAAGCGTGGAGCATTTTCTAACGAAGCAGGTTTAGGAACAGCAGCTATGGCACACGGAGCCGCAAAAACAGATCAGCCTGTTCGTGAAGGCCTGGTAGCTATGTTGGGTCCTGCTATAGATACCTTGATTGTATGTACACTCACAGCTTTGGCTATTTTGGTCACAGGAGTTTGGCAAACGACTTCGGATAATGGAGTGAGTTTGACTGCTTCGGCTTTTGAACAAGCCTTACCCTATGGGCAGTATTTATTGATGGTTTGTGTGTTTTTCTTTAGCGTGTCCTCCTTGTTTAGCTATTCGTATTATGGCACCAAATGTTTATCGTTTTTAATAGGTGCAGACAAAAAACATTATTACAACTATTTCTATATTCTAAGTATTATTCTAGCTGCGACTACCTCTTTTGATGCCATGATTAACTTTATTGATGGTGTGTTTGCGTTTATGGCATTTCCAACAATGATAGCCACAATTCTATTAGCACCAAAAGTGTTGAAGGAATCTAAACGCTACTTTGCGAGTTTAAAGAAAGAAGACTAACTAATTTGTTAAACTTTTGTTTGCTAATGATTTCACAAATAACAATTATTTGTATATATATTGCTAAATTAATATATTTATGCTAAATTAATATATATGAAAATTGACCTTTGTCCCAATTGTGGTTCTGATAGCTATGTAAAAAGTGGAATAGTTAACGATAGGCAACGCTATAGATGTAAATCGTGTAACTACTATTTTACTGTAAACAAGCTTGGTAAAAAGATAGATGATTATTACGTAAACAAGGCATTGCAATTGTATTTAGAAGGATTAACCTTTCGTGAAATTGAACGTATATTAGGAATATCACACGTCAGTATTATGAACTGGGTTAAGAAATACAATATCAAGAGGCCATATAATTCACAATACCATCCTACTTATAAAATCCTTAATGCCCAAGAGCTATCCTTGTTCTTCTCTAATGCTAAAAACCTATTAGGAGCTGGTGCATTAGTAACCGAACTTGGGGATAAGTTTATGCTTATAAAATGGGAGCGTTTTCGTGATTAGATATATGTAGTTACCAAAAAAATATATTAACTTTTTTTTTAGAGATTGTTTTTTAGAGTTTAGTAGTGCACACAGAACCAATGTTTAACTAACTAAATAACTAATCTTTATGAAAAAATCAAGTTTATTTTTATTTCTTTTGGCAATAGCTTTTATACCTATTGCTTCTTGGGGCCAGCAAGAAGATGCTGAACCTGATCATTCTTACAAGCCAATGCAATTCAAACTAAACGAAGATGGTAGTAAGTATATGAGATTTATTACATGGCACCAAATGTGGCTTCAGGGCGGTTCAGAACAAAAGGGTCCTAAGTTTTCTATTAGAAGGTCAAGAATTTTGGCATATGCACAGATTTCGCCTCGTTTTTTAATCTTAACCCATTTTGGGCTCAATAGTTTAGGTGCTAACAATCTTACAGCCAATCCTAATTCTCAGCAGAATAACCAAAGTAGCTTACTGTTTTTGCATGACGCTTGGGCAGAGTTTGCAGTAGTGCCAGATAAATTATATGTTGGCTCTGGTTTACACTATTGGAACGGAATTTCAAGATTGACAAATCAAAGTACCTTGAATATGATGACACTAGACAATCCTGGTGGACAAGGTGGAGCGTCTGTATCTGATGCTAGATTATTTCCATGGTCTAACATTACAACTAGCGACCAATTTGCGCGTCATTTAGGTATATATGCTAAAGGTTCACTAGGAAAATTCGGATATCGAGTTTCGGCAAATAATGCTAGAAATAATATTGGTCAATTAGGTCCTACACCAACATTTCAAGTAGATAATAGTGTAGGAACAGGAACATGGAACTATGCAGGTTATTTTAAATACGACATATTTGATAAAGAATCTGATAAATTGCCATATTTTGTTGGTACTTACTTAGGAAAAAAGAAAGTGCTTAGCATAGGTGCAGGTTTCCATTATCATCCAGATGCTCTAGCGGTTAATGATCTAGATACTAGAGAAAATGTTTTCCACACAGCTTTTGATGTTTTTTATGATGCGCCTTTAAATGAAAATTTGGCTATAAGTGCTTTAGGTGCTTACTACAATTATAAGTATGGTGATACAGCAGGAGCACCAGGTGGTGGTTTAGTGCCTTCTTCTGGTTCAATTGTCCATGGGCAAGTTGGTCTATTATTTCAAAACGCCAAGCTTATGCCTTACTTGAAATATAATACGCAATCTTTAGATTTTACTCCTAATAATGCTAACGAATTTGGTGTAGGGCTTAACTATTTTATAAATGGTCATTTTGCTAAAATTACTGCAGAGTATTTAACAGGTAAAAGTGGCTTAACAGGTGCTGAAAACAGAAATGTTTTCACAATTCAAACACATATATTCCTTTAAATCATTCAATTATGTCAGAAAAACAAAAAAATGCATCCGCTTATTGGAAGGAAAATGTAAAATACCTTTCAATACTCTTAATCATTTGGTTCCTGGTTTCCTATGGTTGTGGTATTCTTTTTAAAGATGCTTTAAACGAAATAAAACTTGGTGGGTTTAAACTAGGCTTTTGGTTTGCTCAGCAAGGATCGATATACGTATTCGTAATTCTCATTTTCGTATACGTTAGAATAATGAACAAACTAGATAAAAAATATGGTTACGACGAGTAGTCTTAACTAATAACCAAAAAATTAAAAATTATGAGTGTACAAACTTGGACATGGATATTAGTAGGCGCAACGTTCGCACTATATTTCGGAATTGCAATTTGGGCTAGAGCTGGCTCAACAAAAGAGTTTTATGTTGCTGGCGGAGGTGTATCTCCACTTGCAAATGGTATGGCAACTGCTGCCGATTGGATGAGTGCTGCGTCATTTATCTCTATGGCAGGATTAATCTCCTTTATGGGTTATGATGGGTCTGTTTTCCTTATGGGTTGGACAGGTGGCTATGTATTATTGGCTTTACTATTAGCACCTTATCTAAGGAAGTTTGGAAAATTTACGGTGCCTGATTTTATTGGGGATCGTTATTACTCAAACACAGCAAGAACCGTAGCTGTAATCTGTGCTTTAATTGTATCGTTTACTTATGTAGCTGGACAAATGCGTGGTGTAGGGATTGTATTTTCACAATTCTTACAAGTTGATATTAATTTAGGTGTAGTTATTGGTATGGCAATTGTATTAGTATTTGCTTTCTTAGGAGGTATGAAAGGCATTACCTATACACAAGTGGCACAATATTGTGTATTGATTTTTGCCTTTATGGTGCCTGCCTTCTTTATCTCTATGCAAATGACAGGAAATATTATTCCACAATTAGGAATGGGAAGCACTGTTGAAGGTGGAGAATTTCTTTTGGATAAATTAGATAAGCTGCACACACAATTAGGCTTTAATGAATATACAAGCGGAACAAAATCCACTTGGGATGTATTTGCGATTACTTTAGCTTTAATGGTAGGTACAGCTGGTTTACCTCATGTGATTGTGCGTTTCTTTACAGTACCTAAAGTAAAAGATGCACGTAAATCTGCAGGTTTAGCCTTATTATTTATAGCTATTCTTTATACTACTGCACCTGCAATTGCAGTTTTTGCTAGAACTAACTTGATCGAAACTGTTAGTAACACTGAGTATAAAGAAGTTCCTCAGTGGTTTAAAAACTGGGAAAATACTGGTTTAATAGCTTGGTCGGATAAAAACGGTGATGGCAAAATTCAATACGTAGCAGGAAATGCCTTAGATGGTAAACCAAAATACAATGGTGAAGCAAGCGATAATGCTGCTAGAGGTATCTATGGTGAGCGTATGGTTTCTAATGCTAATGACTCTGCTAATGAATTATATGTAGATAGAGATATTATGGTATTAGCAAATCCTGAAATTGCTAATTTACCAAACTGGGTGATTGCTTTAGTAGCTGCCGGTGGGTTAGCAGCAGCACTTTCTACTGCAGCAGGATTGCTATTAGTAATTTCTACTTCTATTTCTCACGATTTAATTAAAAAACAAATCAAACCAGATATTTCAGAAAAAGGTGAACTATTAGCTGCACGTATAGCTATTTTGGTTGCCATTATAATTGCTGGTCTTTTCGGGATTTATCCACCTGGATTTGTCGCTGCAGTAGTTGCACTTGCTTTTGGATTGGCAGCAGCATCTTTTTTCCCTGCGATTATATTAGGAATTTTTGACAAACGTATGAATAGACAAGGTGCTGTTGCAGGCATGATTGTCGGTATAGTTTTAATGCTTTATTATATGATTGTATACAAGACTGGACTAATTGGTGTAATGGATCCAAGACCTGCGAGCGAGTGGTGGTTTGGTACTTCACCAGAAGGTTTTGGTACAATAGCAATGCTTGTTAATGTTGTAGTATCGGTTGTAGTGTCTCGTATGACACCTGCACCACCTCAACACGTACAAGAAATTGTAGAAAATATCAGAATACCGTCAGGTGCTGGTGAGGCACATAGTCATTAATTGACAAGTTTTATTAGTTAGTAAAAACAGTGTTGCGTTTGCAACACTGTTTTTTGTATTTTAGTTACCCATGAAGAAAAGACACGAACAGAAATTAATTATACTTTCTATTACCGCTTTAGTTGTACTAAATGTACCATTCTTATTAATTTTTAATAGTGATGGCAATGTTTTTGGTATTCCAACATTTTATTTTTCAATCTTTTCTATATGGCTAGTTGTAATATTGGTGTCTTACTTTGTTTTAAAGCGTCATTATGAGTAATTATGTCTTATTTTTCATCATAATTGTTTACTTGGCTGCCTTATTTTTCATTGCCTACGTAGCAGAGAAAAATTCCAAAAGTAAATGGGTAAATAACTCTGTAGTTTACACCTTGTCTCTAGCTGTGTATTGTACTGCCTGGACATATTACGGTAGCATTGGTATTGCTGCCAACTCCGGAGTAAACTTTTTGCCAATTTATTTAGGTCCCGTAATTGCAGCACCGCTTTGGATAGTCCTAATGAGAAAAATAGTGAGGATTTCTAAGCAACATAAGATAAGTTCTATAGCAGATTTTATTTCCTTACGTTATGGCAATCACCGTTTTTTGGGTGCTTTAGTAACCATTGTCTGTTTGTTGGCAATAGTGCCATATATATCTTTGCAGCTTAAAGCTGTATCGGAAACATTTCAAATTTTATCTGACGATACTAGTTATATTTCAACGTCTGTTTATGATGACTCAACTTTCTATATAGCATTGTTACTAGCAGTTTTTGCAACGTTTTTTGGAACACAAACAACAGACGCTTCAGAAAAGCACAAAGGCATTGTAATGTCTGTGGCTTTTGAATCCATCTTAAAACTCGTTTTCTTTTTGTTTGTTGGAATTTATGTGACTTATGTTTTATTTGATGGCACCGAAGATATTTATACTAAGATGTCTAAAGCAGATAATTTTAAATCGCTAACAACAATAAATGGTTTTGAAGAAGGTTTTAATTGGCTGTATACCATAATGTTGTCTTTTATGGCAATATTTTTATTACCTAGACAATTTCAGGTTTCTGTTGTTGAGAATGTTAGGGAAAAGCATTTAAAAAATGCTATTTGGATGTTTCCGTTATACCTTTTGCTATTTAATATTTTCGTAATTTTTATTGCATGGGCAGGTAATTTGACTATTGGTAATGCTGAACAAGCAGAGTATTATGCCTTGTTACTGCCATTACAAAACGGCAACACTTTTTTGTCGGTATTGGTGTTTTTGGGAGGTTTTTCTGCTGTGATTTCCATGGTGGTTGTGGCAACTTTGGCTTTGTCTACAATGGTGAGTAACAACTTGGTTATACCTTATGGTTTTTTGGATTATTTCATAAAGAGTCATCCTGATCGAAATGCTAAGTATATTAAGAATATAAGACGAATTTCAATTTTTTTAATCATCATTAGTGCCTACGCTTTTTATGTTAATTTTTCTTTTGAATTGTCATTATATTCTATCGGTTTAATGGCATTTGTAATTATATCTCAATTAGCACCATCTTTCTTTATTGGCTTATTTTGGAATAGAGGATCATCAAGTGCAACTATTATTGGGGTAACAGCTGGAATAGCTGTGGTATTTTATACATTAATTTTACCATTTACAGTTCATGCTTTAAATGGTTCGGATGATTTGGTAC
The DNA here is from genome assembly GCF_049942685.1 of Winogradskyella sp. HB-48. Taxonomy (GTDB): domain Bacteria; phylum Bacteroidota; class Bacteroidia; order Flavobacteriales; family Flavobacteriaceae; genus Winogradskyella. The sequence continues at coordinate 2,938,718 of NZ_CP187934.1, read as the reverse complement.
AACATGGTCTAGCTGGCATAGAGTTCTTAAAACCTCATGCTTTGTTCGGAATAGATTTTTTAAGTCCACCAGCTCATGCCTTTTTCTGGAGTATGCTGGTAAATATTTTTTGCTATATGACTTTTTCTGTTATAAAAAAAGGAAATTATAGAGAGCGTAACTACGCTGAGATGTTCGTGGATAGCAAAAACTATAAAGATTTACAAGATGGAGCGTTGGTTTGGAAAGGTGAAGCCTATGTAGCAGATATAAAGAAGGTCTTGGTGAAGTTTTTGGGTGATGATAGGACAGAGCGTGCATTAAACCTTTTTTTTAGAAAATATGATTTGCCATTAGACACACAAATGGCAGATGCAAGGTTGATTAACTTTTCTGAAAAATTATTAACAGGAAGTATTGGTAGTGCTTCAGCTAAGATATTAATAGCAAGTGTTGTAAAAGAAGATGAAGTAAGTTTGGTAGAGGTGTTAAAGATACTTGAAGAATCCAAAGAAACTATTTCTAGAAACAAATTACTAAGGGAAAAATCTAACGAGCTAACTAAACTTACCAATCAGCTTAAGGATGCTAATGAAGAACTCATTGAAAAAGACAAACAGAAAGACGAATTCTTAGACACTGTTGCACATGAGTTAAAAACGCCAATAACAGGTATTAGAGCCACAACAGAATTGTTAATGGATGATGAAGATTATATGCCATCAGAGGTAAAGACGCAATTTTTAAAAAACATGCTTCAGGATAGCGACAGACTTTCTAGGTTGATTCATAATATTTTGGATTTTGAAAAACTCTCAAAAGGACGTACACAATTAAACATCAAGAAGTACAACATCAGAAATACAATTCAAAAAACCATTGATAGTCTAAGACATATAGCTGATAAAAAACAAGTGAAAATTGTTAGTTCAAATAATAGTGATCTTAACGCAGAGTATGATGAAGACCGTATAGTTCAGGTATTAACTAATCTAATATCTAATGCCATTAAATTTTGTGATGTTAAAAAAGGTGAGATTGTAGTAGATTATAAATTTGATTTAGGATATTTGGAGGTAACTATTAGAGATAATGGTAAAGGTGTGCCAAGTCAGGATTTACCATATATTTTTGATAAATTTTATCAGTCAAAAAACCAAAATATCCAAAAACCTGAGGGAAGTGGTTTGGGTTTGGCGATTAGCAAACAAATAGTAGAAAACCATAACGGAAAAATTTGGGTAAAAAACAATGAAAAAAGTGGCGCAACCTTTGGTTTTAAGCTACCTTTTAAGTAAATTGTCAATGAGTTCGAGGAATGAAGAAAATTGTAATCGTCGATGACGAACCAAATATTGTAATGACATTAGAATACACTTTTAAAAAACACGATTTTGAGGTGTATATTGCCAGAGATGGAAGTGAAGCTTTAGAGATTTTACAAAGTGTAATTCCAGATGTTATAATGCTTGATGTTATGATGCCTAAAGTTGATGGTTATCAAACACTTAAGCTTATTAAAGAAAATCATAAGTTAAAGGATACAAAAGTGGTCTTTTTAACTGCAAAAAATAAAGCTTCAGATATTGAAAAAGGCTTAAAACTTGGAGCAGATAAATATTTAACAAAGCCGTTTTCAGTTAAAAAAATAGTTTCAGAAATTACTGAGCTCATAGCTTAGAAAATTCGCTTTATTAAACATTGGTTTTGTGTGCATATAAACTATGTTTAATTAAAGTAAAACAAGATGAAACGTCTACGCATTAATGCTTTAGCGTCTGATATTATTATCAGTATTTACGTTATAGTAACCTTATATTTCCGTTTTAAATTAGAAAGTCAGATAGCAACTGGTCCAGTAGAGTCCCTCGTTATGGGTGTCTGCTTTGTGGTAATTATATGGGCTTTAATAAAATTGAAAGTATTAAATCCGGGTTGGTTTGGTTTGTTTAAATCTAAAAACGCTAAGCCATGAGTTATCAAGAGATTTACCAAGAAAGTATAAACCATCCTAAATCCTTCTGGAAAAAACAGGCAGATAAGTTGGATTGGTATCAGAGCCCAAAAAATATCTTGGGGAAAGATGAATACGAATACCCTCAGTGGTTTAGTGATGGAAAGCTAAACTTAAGCTATTTGTGCATTGATAAACACATTAAAGATGGCTTTGGCAATCAAAATGCTATTATCTATGATTCTCCAGTAACGGATAAAAAACAGCATATAACCTTTAATCAGTTACATCAAGAAGTGTCTAAATTAGCAGGTGGCTTAAAGTCGCTTGGTTTACAAAAAGGCGATACATGTGTTATATACATGCCAATGATACCTCAAGCATTATATGCCATGTTAGCTTGTGTAAGATTAGGTGTTATCCACTCTGTGGTTTTTGGTGGTTTTGCTCCTCACGAATTAGCCATAAGAATTGATGATTGTAAGCCCAAGGCTATAATTACAGCATCAAATGGTATAGAAATAGAGCGCATTATACCATACAAGCCATTTGTAGATGAAGCTATTAGTCTAGCGGAACATAAACCGAAGCATGTTGTTGTATTCGATAGGGATTTGGGTGTAGAAATTCCTTATCAGGAAAGAGATGTGGATTATACCGAGTTGGTTTCAAAATCAGATGCCATAGAACCTGTAGAGGTTGAATCTAATCACCCTTCATATATTCTTTATACATCTGGTACAACCGGTAAACCAAAAGGAATCATAAGAGATACTGGAGGTTATGCTACGGCATTGAAATTTTCAATGAAATATATTTACGGTGTAGATGAAGGTGATGTGTATTGGGCAGCTAGTGATGTTGGATGGGTTGTGGGTCATAGCTATATTGTTTATGGGCCTTTGTTAAATAGGAATACGACTATTTTGTTTGAAGGCAAACCCATTAAAACACCAGATGCCTCTACCTTTTGGAGGGTAATAAGTGAGCATAAAGTTAAGGTAATGTTTACAGCGCCTACTGCAATCCGTGCTATAAAAAAAGAAGATCCTAACGGAGAATTTATTAAAAAATATGACATGAGTTCTTTAAAATATCAGTTCTTGGCAGGTGAACGCTGTGATGTGGCAACTTTACGCTGGACAGAGCAGCATCTTCATGTTCCGGTTATTGATCATTGGTGGCAAACAGAAAGTGGCTGGCCAATGCTGGCTAATATGGCAGGTGTGGAGCTTATGGATGTAAAACCAGGTTCTGCTTCTGTGCCTGTTTGTGGATATGATATTCAAATTTTAAATGAAGAAGGGAAAGAGGTGGCAGCTGGTGTAGAAGGTTATGTAGCGGTAAAACTTCCTTTACCTCCAGGAACACTTTTAAATCTTTGGGGAAATCCTGAACGATTTAAAAATGGTTATTTGAACAAGTTTCCTGGTTACTATTTCTCAGGAGATGGTGGTTATAAGGACGAAGATGGCTATGTGTTTATAACGGGTCGTGTAGATGATATCATTAATGTGGCAGGTCATCGTTTGTCTACTGCAGAGATGGAAGAAATTGTAGCATCTCACAAGTCTGTAGCAGAATGTGCAGTTTTTGGTGTGCACTGTGATATTAAAGGTCAAAAACCTCTAGGATTAATTGTTTTAAAATCAGGGCAACATGGCGAAGAGAGTCAAATTTCAAAAGAAATAATTCAAGATGTCCGTCACGAAATAGGTGCTGTTGCAGCTTTTAAGGATGTCCTTGTCGTAAAGCGTTTACCAAAGACACGTTCAGGAAAAATTCTTCGTAAATTGTTGAGGAATATTTCTGATGATCTAGAGTATAATGTGCCATCAACCATTGATGATGTCGAAATAATTTCAGAAATAGAATCTGTTTATAAAAAAAATCAAATAGGAATACATAAAAATATATAATCAATCATGAGTAATTATCATATTAAACACTTTGAAGAATACTTTCAAGTTTATAGAAAATCGGTGAGAAATCCTGAATCATTTTGGGAAGAAATTGCTGAAGAACATTTTGTTTGGCGAAAAAAATGGGATAATGTTTTAAGTTGGGATTTTCAAAAACCAGAAATAAAATGGTTTGAAGGTGCGAAACTAAACATTACCGAGAATTGTATTGACAGACATCTGCATACAAGAGGAGATAAAACCGCAATTTTATTTGAACCCAATGATCCAAAAGAGCCAGCTGAGCATATTACCTACAAACAACTGCACGAGCGTGTTTGTAAGTTCGCTAACGTGTTACTGGAAAAAGGCATTAAAAAAGGGGATCGTGTTTGTATCTACTTGCCAATGATACCAGAATTAGCAATTTCTCTTTTGGCATGTGCGCGTATTGGGGCAGTACATTCTGTTGTGTTTGCAGGTTTCTCTTCTACAGCGTTATCAACACGTATTAATGATTGTGATGCCAAAATGGTGTTAACATCAGATGGTTCTTACAGAGGTTCTAAAACAATAGACTTAAAAGGAATTGTAGATGAGGCTCTAGAGGATTGTCCTGGGGTTGAGTCTGTTTTGGTGGCCAAGCGTATAAATTCGGAAATCAATATGAAAGCAGGGCGAGATGAGTGGTTACAGCCATTATTAGATGAGGCTTATCATGATTTAACGGCAGTTGTTATGGATGCTGAAGATCCTTTGTTCATTTTGTATACATCTGGTTCAACAGGTATGCCAAAAGGTATGTTACATACTACAGGAGGCTATATGGTATACTCTGCATATACATTCAAAAATGTTTTTCAGTATCGCGATGATGATGTGTATTGGTGTACTGCGGATATAGGATGGATTACAGGGCATAGCTACATAGTTTATGGCCCATTATGTAATGGTGCAACAACCGTAATGTTTGAAGGTGTGCCGAGTTATCCGGATTTTGGACGTTTTTGGGATATTGTAGAAAAGCATAAAGTCAATCAATTTTATACAGCACCAACGGCCATTAGAGCATTGGCCAAACATGGTACCGAATTAGTAGATAAGTATGATTTGTCTTCATTAAAAGTATTAGGTTCTGTTGGTGAGCCAATTAATGAGGAAGCATGGCATTGGTATAATGATAATATTGGTAAAAAGAAAAGTCCTATTGTGGATACATGGTGGCAAACCGAAACTGGTGGAATTATGATTACCCCAATTCCGTTCTCAACACCAACAAAGCCGACCTATGCTACTTTACCATTTATAGGGATTCAACCTGCATTAATGGATGAAGAAGGTAAAGAAATAAAAGGAAACCAGGTTGATGGAAGGTTGTGTATAAAATTTCCATGGCCGTCTATGGCAAGAACTATATGGGGAAACCATCAGCGCTATAAGGATACCTATTTTTCAGCTTTTGAGAACATGTATTTTACAGGTGATGGTGCGTTAAGGGACGAAGTAGGTTATTACAGAATTACAGGTAGGGTAGATGATGTTATTATTGTTTCTGGGCATAACTTAGGTACGGCACCAATAGAGGATGCAATTAACGAACACCCTGCTGTTGCAGAAAGTGCCATTGTTGGTTTCCCTCACGATGTTAAGGGCAATGCACTTTATGGTTATATTACTTTAAAGGATACTGGCGAAGACAGGAACCACGACAATGTGCGTAAAGAAATTAATCAGTTAATAACCGATCGTATTGGTCCAATAGCCAAGCTAGATAAAATCCAATTTACAACCGGATTGCCTAAAACACGATCGGGTAAGATTATGAGACGTATCTTAAGAAAAATAGCTTCTAATGACACCAGTAATTTAGGTGATACAAGTACATTATTAAATCCTGAAGTCGTACAGGAAATTATGGATAATGTGCTTTAAACTATAAAATTCAATATCTAAATCCCAAATTCCTAAAAATTGTGTGCGCTGGAATTTGGGATTTTTCTTTATCCTTATAATGCTATTCCTGACTTCTTTTCTAATTTAGCAAAAAAGTAAATTGCTATGTTAAAAGCCGTTTTGTTTGATATGGATGGTGTTATTGTAGACACAGAGCCTTTGCATCGAAAAGCTTACCATCATATGTTTGATGATGTTAATATTATTGTTAATGAGGATTTGTATGCGTCTTTTACAGGGCAATCAACCATTAATATTTGCAAACGTTTAGTGGATCATTTTGATTTAAATGAGGCTCCAGAAGATTTAGTGCGTTTAAAACGAAAACATTACAAATACTTTTTTGATAATGATGATTTAGGTCTTATTGAAGGTGTTTTAGACAGAATTCAAGATTATTACAACAATAATGTTACTCTTGTTGTGGCTTCGTCGGCTTCTATGCTGGGAATCAATCAAATTTTTGAACGTTTTGACCTCAATAAGTATTTTAATGCTAAATTCAGTGGAGCAGACTTAAAAAAATCAAAGCCACATCCCGAAATTTTCTTGAAAGCTGCAGCTTCAACTGGTTTTAGTACCTCTGAATGTTTAGTGATTGAGGATTCAACGAATGGTATTAAAGCAGCACATTCGGCAGGAATTTATTGCATAGGTTTTAAAAGCCCACATTCAAGTCATCAAGATTATTCTCTTGCGAACAAAATCATTACTAGTTTTGAAGAAGTGGCTTATGACAAAGTGGTAAACCTTGTTTAGCTATATTTCTTAGTAATTTCCTCTACAACTTCTGCGGTTTTAGTCTCTTTGTTTAGAGATTCTAATATAGTTGGGGGTGACTTTCTTACACTACAGTTTATTACACCACAGCGCTCACAAGTAACACCAACATGAGGAGACGGAATGCTTTTATGGTTTAAAAAATTAACTTTTCGTTGTAATTGGGCATTTAATTGAATCCCAATTGAGATGCTTCGAAATCTATTTTGTTTAAAAGGGTCTTTGGTTGCAGAAGCTAGCACTAAATACTTTTTGTCTTCAGCAACATAATCAGAAATCTGAATTGAAAATTCATGTTCAGTATTATTAGTACTAATGGCTTGTAGTACTTTTATTGATGCCCATCTTCTACAATAATGCTCATTGTTTTCTCGAGCTCTTGGAGACTGCTGTTTTTCCAAATGCAATTCCTTGTTGAGGGAAAAGTGGTCAGTTCCTCTTTCATGAGAGAATCGTAAAAAGAATAGATTTTTTAATTTAAACTCTTTAGGAAGCACGTTTGTTAATCTTTGATAGATACTTTCAGGTGAAGCGTTATATTCTTGCAACAGTGATTCAAAATCCTTAACTTTAAATTGTTTCTTGCTGAAAAGTTGTTTTAGGTTTTCAACTATGCTCTCTTTGGGTATAATAAGCGCTCCAGCAAAATAAGAAGCGTAAAAATTATTTAAAACTTCATCAAAATTATCAAACTTAATCCAGGAAAAAGTATACAGACGGTCTTTTATGTTTAGGTAATTATATGCCAGTTCTTTAGCATAAATAAAAGCGCGCTGTGAATCATCAATACTTTTTGTGATCAACAATGTTTTTGTTTTGGGCACATGAATAGACCTAAGATTATCCAATTCACTATGTGCCTCTAATTCATAATTGTTTATATTGTAGCCAAACTCTTCAATTAAGATATCCTCTAACTCTTGCGAAGTTATTTTTTTAGAAAGATCAACCTGATAGGTTTTAGCAAATTTTAGAACTTGAAGTTCTAAATCTTCAAAATAATTGTAGTTTGCTTCCTGAAAAGATCTAACCGATGCCAAGAAAAAATTTTCTCTACTGAAATTATAATTATTAGCAATCTCTATAATGGTACTTATAAAGGCAGTAACCTTTACAGGTGCATTGGATATAATATCTATAAGTGTATTTTCTTGTATGCCAAAAAGCTCTAAAGGTATTTCTTTTAGTAGTTTTGATTGTAATATTTCGCCAATTGGCGCTAGATTTTTATCAAGTTTTAACGATACTAATTCATCATAACTGACTTCTAAGTGCTCTGATAAGGCAGAAATTTTATCTGGCTTCGGATATTTTTTTCCTTTTTCGATTTCATTTAAATAAGACTTTGACAATCCTGAAAGTTTAGATAGGCCGAATAGCGAAAGCCCTTTATCTGTACGGATTTGCTTAAGTTTAAGTCCGAAAATTAGTTTGATATAATCTTGTTCCATGGATACAAATATACTATTATTTGCGAATATAATTTATTAGCGAAAAACACAAAATAGCGAACGTTCGCTTGTTTTTTTCAAAAATAGGTTGTAACATTGTTTCATCAAAATCATTAGGATATGGAAATTTCAGTAACAAATCAGCAGAAAGTAAAATTTGCGCAAGAGGTTAAAAACTTCTATCCAGAAATCTTAACGGATGAAGCCTTGTTGTTTTTGTCCGCTTTGCATGAAAGGTTTAACGATAATAGATTATCTCTATTAAAAAGAAGGGAAAAACAGCAATCTATTTTTGACTCTGGTCAATTTCCATCGTTTCCTGCTGAAACCAAAGCTATAAGAGAATCTGATTGGACCGCAGCACCAATTCCTGAAGATTTATTGGACAGGCGTGTAGAAATCACTGGTCCTGTTGACCGTAAAATGGTAATTAATGCACTCAATTCTGGTGCAAAGACGTTTATGGCAGATTTTGAAGATAGTAATGCCCCAAGTTGGGACAATAATCTGCAAGGACAACAGAATCTAATAGATGCCAATAACGGTACAATAGAACTAATTGATGAGATTAGAGACAAACATTATAGGCTAAAAGATAAAGTTGCCGTGCTTTTGGTAAGGCCTAGGGGTTTGCATCTTAATGAACGCCATTTATTAGTTAATAATGAAGAGATGTCTGGCAGTTTGTTTGATTTTGGACTTTATACGTTTCATAACAGTAAAACACTAATCGAAAAAGGTAGCGCTCCTTACTATTATTTACCAAAGCTAGAACATTATTTAGAGGCACGTTGGTGGAACGAAGTATTTGAATTTGCTCAAGCATATCTTGGTGTACCTCAAGGTACTTTTAAGGCAACTTTACTTATAGAAACCATTACAGCTAGTTTTCAATTGGATGAATTTATATATGAATTAAAAGACCATATAGTAGGCTTAAACTGTGGCCGTTGGGATTATATCTTTTCATACATTAAGAAATTTAGAAATCACAAAGGTTTTATTGTTCCTAATAGAGACCAAGTCACAATGACGACTCCTTTTATGGCTGCATATTCTAATTTGGTCATCCAACGTTGTCACAAAAGAGGCATTCATGCTATGGGTGGAATGGCAGCTCAAATTCCGATTAAAAATAATCCAACTGAAAATGCAGAAGCCTTAGAAAAAGTAAGAATAGATAAGGAACGTGAGGCCAAGAATGGTCATGATGGCACATGGGTAGCACATCCTGCATTGGTTGAAGTAGCTATGAAAGAATTCGACAAGTATATGCCTACACCAAATCAGATATTTAGAAAACGAGAAGACATAATGGTTACTGAGGCTCATTTAGTAGAAATGCCGCAAGGTACCATAACTGAGGCTGGTGTTAGAAAAAACATCAATGTAGGTATTTTATATATGGAGGCTTGGCTCCGAGGTTTTGGGGCGGTTGCACTATATAACCTTATGGAAGATGCTGCAACAGCAGAAATTTCAAGAACTCAAGTCTGGCAGTGGCTTAAAAATGAGGCATTTCTTGAAGATGGCCGTCAATTTAACCGAGAGTTATTCGAAACTATTTTTGATGAGGAAGTCGAGAAAATTATACGAGAAGTAGGTGAGGGTAAAATTAAGAACACTAAGTTCTGTGATGCTATCAATTTGTTCAAGAGATTAGTAACACAGCCAAAATTCGAAGAGTTCTTAACCTTATCCGCATACAAGCAGTTATAAAAGAAAAATCCCGTTAATGCGGCAACATTACACGGGACTTATATTAAATCTAAAGTATCATTAATACATTTCAAAATTATGAAAAATTTATCACAATCAAACTACGCTTCTGCCTTGCAGACCATTAAAGATTTAAAGACAAAATTTGGTTCAAGTTGGGATGCAATTAATCCTGAAAGTGCAGCTAGAATGGCAGCACAAAACCGTTTTAAAACAGGCTTGGATATTGCAAAATATACCGCTGCTATTATGAGAAAAGATATGGCGGACTATGATGCCGATTCTTCAAAGTATACCCAATCCTTGGGGTGCTGGCATGGTTTTGTGGCGCAACAAAAAATGATTGCTGTAAAGAAACATCATAAAACCACAAACAAACGCTACTTATATTTGTCTGGTTGGATGGTTGCTGCCTTACGTTCAGAATTCGGGCCATTACCAGATCAGTCAATGCATGAAAAAACAGCGGTGCCAGCTTTAATTGAAGAAATTTATGAGTTCTTAAAACAAGCAGATGCCATTGAGCTTAATGATTTGTTTAGAAGACAAGCCAAGGGAGAGGATGTGCAAAATGAAATAGATAATTTTGAAACGCATGTTGTGCCTATCATAGCTGATATAGATGCAGGTTTTGGTAACGAAGAAGCTACTTATTTGTTGGCGAAAAAGATGATCCAGGCTGGTGCATGTGCCATCCAAATCGAAAATCAAGTATCAGATGCTAAGCAGTGTGGTCATCAAGATGGAAAGGTGACTGTGCCCCACGAAGATTTTATAGCGAAACTAAATGCTGTTCGATATGCCTTTTTAGAATTGGGTGTGGACGATGGTATTATAGTAGCGCGCACCGATTCTGAAGGTGCAGGTTTAACACAAAAACTACCTGTAAGCAAAGAACCTGGCGATTTAGCTTCAAAATATTTGGCATTTGTAGATGCTGAAGAGGTCACTATGAACGATGTAAAAGAAGACGAAGTTTTGCTTAAGCGTAACGGTAAATTAGTACGACCAATTAGATTACCAAATGGCTTATATAAATTCAAAGATGGTTCTAATATAGATAGAGTAGTGTTGGATTGTATCACGAGCCTTCAGAATGGAGCTGACCTGTTGTGGATTGAAACACCAACACCAAATGTTAAGCAAATTGCACACATGATAAATAGAGTTAAGGAAGTTGTGCCAAATGCTAAGTTGGTTTATAATAATTCACCGTCATTCAACTGGACACTGAATTTCCGTAATCAGGTTTACGAAGAAATGCTAGCAGAAGGAGAAAATATGACGGCTTATGATAGAAACAATTTAATGAGTGTTGAATATGATGGCTCCGAATTGTGCCATAGAGCGGATCAAAAGATTAAAACCTTTCAGAGTGATGGTGCTAGAGAAGCTGGTATTTTTCATCATTTAATTACATTACCGACTTATCACACAACAGCGTTACATATGAATAATTTAACGGAGGGTTATTTTGGTAATGACGGAATGCTAGCTTATGTGAGAGATGTACAACGCCAAGAAATCAGAAAAGGTGTAGCTTGTGTAAAACACCAAAGAATGGCAGGATCTGACCTTGGTGATGACCACAAAACATTTTTTGCTGGTGATAATGCATTAAAAGCAGGAGGTACTAAGAACACTTCAAACCAATTTGAAGCAAAAGGAAATGAAATTAAAGTAAAAAAGAAGTTAAGTATAGTAGCTTAATCTTCTGATAATACAGTTAATTTGGCAATAATCTGTTGTTTATTAATTTAGTTAGGAGAAAGCACATCCATTTTTGGATGTGTTTTTTTTATTTTAACATTTTGAAGATTAGCGTTTTAATATGCTTTTTAGACATCTGTTTTATTAGTAGTCTGTATTTAAACAAGTAATATTACACTTTGTCTAAATTATTCATAATCTACTTAAATTTTGATTTCTTTTGATATGCTATTAATTACCCCAATCAGTTATAAACTTTGCGATTTCAATTACTCTACATATTGCTGTTTGTACTCTCAGGTACAAGTGTTAATGCTCATGGTGATTTGCACAAACGTATATTGGAGGCTACTGAAGAGATTCAGAAAAATCCTGACAGCGCAAATCTATATTTCAAAAGAGGTAAACTTTATTTTCAGCATAATAATTATACTAGTGGTTTAGAGGATTTTAACCAAGCCAAGAAATTGGGAGTGGATTGCTCAGAACAAGATTTTTATATAGCCAAAAGTAATTATCACCTAGGGAAATTTCAGGAGTCTAAAAGACTGATAAAAAAAATACTTAGGGCAGAGCCAAAAAATATTGGAGCTCTAAAATTGCTTGCTGATATTTACTTTAAAAAAGGGAAGTATGAGAAGTCAGCAAAATTATACGGTGATGTTATTCAGAACTCTGAGAAAACTTTTCCGGAAAACTATTTGTATGCTTCTAATGCATGGTATGCTACAGAAAAAGAGTATGGAAGGGAACGTTCACAATCTATACTAATTGAAGGAATTGAAAAATTAGGGGACGTTGTTGTTTTATATGACAAGCTTATTTCAAACTACATAGATATGCAAGATTTTGATTCTGCTGTGAAATTTCAAAATAAAGTAATTGAAATAAGTAACAGGAAAGAACGTGCTTATTTGAAACTTGCCAATATTCAGATACAACAAGAAAAGTTTAATGAAGCAGAACTTACAATTGTAAAGGCTGAAGAGAGTTACGAAAAATTGCCTTATAGAATAAGGAATGCCAAATTCATGAGAGAATTTTATTCAGAACTACAATTAAAAAAATCGAGCTTAAAAAAATAGAAATAAATGAAAAGAAATTACACATTATTGCTTTTGTTGTTAATTGTACTGCCTGTATTTGGGCAAACGATTACAAGGATTCCTTATCTTCAAAAAGGGGCAGAAACAAGTATCACTCTAAAATGGAGGACTGATGTAAATGATACGTCAGTTGTTGAATACAGTACCGATGCTGCCTTTGCATCTTACTCAACATATAGTGACGCTACATTAGAAACGGATCACGAAGCTGTAATAACCGGACTAACAGCTGGAACAGTTTATTATTACAGAATAGGAACGGGTGGTAGTTTGTTACCAAATGATACGGATCTATATTTTAAAACCCATCCTGCACTAGGTTCAACAGATCCATATACATTTTGGATTCTTGGTGGTATAGGTAAGGCACATTTTAGTTCTAATGTTGCTAAGGCAATTGAAGTACGTGACGCCTTTTATTCCTATATAGGAAATAATATAATTGATGGTATCATTTTAACTGGAGATAATGCAGACTCCCATGGAACAGATATTCAGTATCAAAGCAGTTTGTTTAACACATATTCAGAGAAAGTTAAGAATTCTATTATTTGGTCTACTATTGGTAATATAGATGGGAAATATATTAATTCTGGAACAAGTATAGTTGGAGCCTATTATGATATATTTTCTTTTCCAACAGCAGGAGAGTCAGGTGGGTTAGCCTCAGGAACAGAATCTTACTATTCTTTTGATTATGGAAACATTCACTTTATAGTTTTAAATTCTTTTGAGGAAGATCGATCTGTAGGGGCAACAATGTATAATTGGGCGTTAAATGATATTCAAAACACAACTCAACAATGGATTGTGGCTTTATGGCATCACCCACCTTATTCCAAAGGATGGCATACTTCTGAAGGCTTGCAATATTTTGGCGATCCTGCAGAAATAGAGCTGATAGAAATGAGAGAGAATATTGTTCCTATGTTGGAGGCCAATGGTGTTGATTTAGTTATTGCAGGTCATAGTGAGGTCTATGAGAGATCCTACTTTATTAATGGTCATTATGGCGAATCTGCATCTTTTGATTTTGCCACACATGCGGTTGGGCCTAATGGAGATGGAGATGGTAAGCCAAGTAGCGATGGTGCATATAGCAAGTCTACAATTGGGGATGATGCTGGATTAGGAACCGTTTATTCGGTAAATGCAACTGCATCACGTGTTGCTAACGGAGAACTCGATCATAACGCCATGTATTATGCGGTAAAGCAGTTTGGTACTGGTATTTTAGAAGTAGATGGAAATACTCTTTCTATGAAATTTTTAAATCGTTTCGGTGTTATTGAAGATAGTTTTTCAATACATAAAGGTCCAGACTATGTATATGATAACGGTTGGCAAGATGGCAATGACCCTAATGGTGTATCAACTGATTTAGAAGATTTAGTTGTAATATCTGGTGATGCTAGCATAATCACTAACACAACATTTAATACTGTAACTGTAAATCCTGATGGAAATCTTATTGTAGATCCAGGAGTAAATTTAACAGCAAAGACCATCGTTTTAGAGTCAGATTCTGATGCATACTCAAGTTTAAATCCATCATCTACAAGTACTATTACTGGTAGGACACGATATGAAAGATATGTTAACCAAGTTGGTACGTCTTCTGGTGGAGGAAATGATCTAGTTTCATCTCCTGTAACTGATGGAACTATGGAAGCATTTAGTGATTTTGCTGATTGGAATAAAAATATAGCAGCTCTTAATAACCTTAGAGCTTTTGCTCCGTTTAACAATGTTTCTGGTAATTATGAAAATTATGATATTGTAGTAAATGAAACTACACCGCTAGAAGCTGGCAGAGGCTACCGTGCTGCAACAGTAGATGGAAGTCCAGTAGTGTTTACTGGTGCTGTAAGCGTAGGTAATGTTAATACAACGATTTCCGCTGGTGCTGCTAGTTCATGGAACTTGGTAGGTAATCCATATACAAGTTATTTAGATGCCCAGGTATTTATTAGTGAAAATGGATTATCTGGTAATGATGTTTTAGATTCAAATTATAATGCTGTTTATGGTTATAACTCAGGTACAGATGGATCGAGCATATGGACAATAATTAATAATGTCCAAAACGTTGGAAAAAATATAGCACCAGGACAAGGTTTTTTTGTGTTCTCAAACGGTACAGGTGGTACAAATAATTTGTCTTTTACACCAGCAATGAGAACTACTGTAGGTAATGACGATTTTATTTTGGGTAGAAGTAGCAATTCAATTTCTCACTTAAGTTTGAGAATTGAAAATGCTGCAAATATTTACGATACTGATTTTTACTTTTCAGATAATTGTTCATCTGGCTTAGATGTGGGTTATGATGCAGGATCTTTAGATGCTAGTAATGCTAATTTTTCATTATACTCTCATTTAGTTGCTGATAATACTGGAGTTGATCTTGCAATTCAATGTTTGTCTTATGACAATATGGAAAGTGTAGTTGTTCCACTTGGAATCAACGCTTCTGTAGGAGATAACATTAATGTTAATATAAATGAAAGTAACTTATCTGACGACATTAATATTTATCTTGAAGATAATATAGAAAATACCTTTACTTTAATGAATTCAAATAGCTATAGCTTTACAGCAATTGAAGATTTAGCAGGTACAGGTAGATTCTTCCTTCATTTTTCACCTACAACTTTATCTAACGATTCTAATATTTTTAGTGGACTTGAAATTTTTACAAGTGCCAATCCTGATTTCTTGAATATTAATGGTAAGTTGAGTGGGACAACACAATTACATCTTTATGATGTACAAGGCAGGCTAGTATTGTCCAGAGAGTTGGAAAGTGGTAGTAACAATAATTCAATTAGTGTAGAAGCTTTACAATCTGGTGTTTACATAGTGAAACTAGATATTTCTGGCATTACTAGGACAGAAAAAGTTATTATAAACTAATATAGATAACTAATCAAAAAGCATTAAACACATCCTACTATGGATGTGTTTTTTGTTTACATAAAATCAATTTTAAAATAAAACTTACAACAATCCAATTCGTTTTGAGGTTCTTTCCAAGTCTCTTAAGCTGAGGTTTGCGTTTGTGTTTAATTTTGAAACAAGCTTCAAAAATATTAAAGCAGTAATGTATGCATCACCAGAAGCTGTATGCCTATCATGAAGTGGAATTTTAAAGCGGTTTGCTATTTCGTCTAAACCAAAATGCATTTTACTTGTGTCTAGCTTCGTTTTTTGAAAGATATGGCCTGTGTCTAAAACTCTATTTTTTAGTTTTGGCAATCCTATTCTTACAAGAGCTGCATTAATCATGGTAACATCAAATGCTGCGTGATGTGCTACTATAACCGCATTTTTTATATAGTTTAAAAAGAGTTCAATAGCCATAGATTCTTCAACTTTAACAAGTTTGCCTTCTTTTAATAGGCCGTGAATTTTTACTGTACTTGCATTAAATTTTTCCTGTTTTAAATATAATTCTAATTGGTCTGATACTTTAATTTTCAAACCCTCTATAGCAACACAACCTATAGATAGTATTCTGTCATTTTTAGTGTCAAGTCCAGTGGTTTCGGTATCAAAAACAACAAATCGTATATGTTCGATTTTTTGCTCTTGGGTTTTAGTGAAGCAATTTTTGTAGGCTTCCCAAAAATTAGGATATGATTTGTGTTTAAACCAGTTCATATTAGAGCAATTGGGAAAGTTTAAAGCGTACTTTAATAAGTTCCTGTACTTCTTTTATAGCCTTAAAACTTCGTTTTAGATGTAAGCGATTTCCTTTATCCAAAGATTCTAGGTCTATAAATCTACCAGAATCATTATGCCTTAAACCTTGAGTGGTTCTGAAGGTTAAGAGGTTTTTGTAGGCTTCAATACAAAACAGAAAGGTATCTTTATTTTGTGGCTCTAATTCCATTAACTTTTCATAGCGTTCTAGCGTATTGTTTATGTTTTTAATCTTGTGCGAAAGAATTAATAGTCGTGCAGCATCTACTAAAGGCATCATTGCACGAGCTTTAATATCAAACTGATCTTTATGCTCTCCATCATCCTCTACTAAAAATTGTCTAAAAAAGCTTAATGGTGGTGGATTTAACAAAGCATTTCGGCCTAAATAATTTAAAAAAATGTCATAGCTGTCAATACTCTTAAATATACTTTCGGATAGTTGATTCACAAGCTTTTTGTCTCCGTAAACATGCTCATAATCAAAAAAAATAGTACACAGCATAAGATTGTCTTGATCTGGAGTTGTTATCCAACTATTGAACTGTTGAGACCATTCCATAACCGATTTACACCATTTTGGGTTATTGGCCATCATCTGCGCTGGGCACAATTTAAAACCAACCGTTTCTAAATCTATATTGATGTAGTCGGATAATTTTAAAAAGTATGATTTTGTAATGTTGTATTTTCCTTCGTCAACATCTTCAAAAACGAGAGCATTATCCTGATCTGTCATTAATAATTGTTCTTGCCGACCTTGACTTCCAATAGCTAGCCAGGCGAATTGTACAGGTGGTTTTGTATCCATTTTGGCAATGGAAAACTCAATGATTCTCTGTGTTATAGTGTCATTTATAGCTGATATCAATCTTGATATAAAATCAATAGGAATATCCTGCTCTAGATAACGCGCTAATAATTTTTCGGAACGTTGCCTTATATCTTTAAGTTGCTCTGCTGAACGGCTTCGCTTAATTTCTTTTATCAAAGCAGAGGCATTATTTTCTCTAATAACTATGATGTCAT
Organism: Winogradskyella sp. HB-48; assembly: GCF_049942685.1. Classification (GTDB taxonomy): domain Bacteria; phylum Bacteroidota; class Bacteroidia; order Flavobacteriales; family Flavobacteriaceae; genus Winogradskyella. Next base: position 2,921,431 of record NZ_CP187934.1, on the reverse strand, counting down.
GTTCGGATAAAATACCTGTTAGTTCAGAATTGTTAGTGCCATCTTTTGTAATACATAAGTGCGTAATTTTGTGTTTTAGCATTGCAATTTGAGCTTCAGCTATCGTAATCGTTTCAGGATACGTAATAACAGGTGAAGACATAATGCAAGAAACAGTGTCATTTATAGAATGTTTACCCGTGGCAATTTTAGTGCGCAAATCTTTATCTGTAATAATGCCAATAGGCTTTTTGTCATCTACTATTATTATAGAGCCAACGTGCGTTTCGGTCATTATATATGCAGCGTCTTTTATACAGGTATTAATACTGCATGTAATTGGATTTTTAGAATAATCTGCCGTTTGTAGATAGGCATATTCTGATGAATTTTGAAGCGTTTCTACAAAGTCTTCCTCCTCAGTATTTTTAGCTCTAATATTTGAAGCAAAACTTGCCATGAGAAACTGACTAGCATCTGCATTAGAGGTTATGTAAGCTTCAAGATTTTCGAGGGAAATGCTATATATAATACTTTCTTCAATGGCTTTTGCGTTCAGTTTGTATTCGCCTTTGCGCAGTAGTGCACGTAGGCCAAAAATATCACCTTCGTCACATTTGTCTACTAGGCTATTATTAGCTCTAAACAAACCAATAGCACCATCTCTAACCACATAAAAGTGATTGGCAATAGGTTGGCCAATTTCAAATAGAAATTTATTGTTTTCTAAATAAATAACATCAACTGATTTTGAAACTGATAATAGCTGTTCTTTTGTTAATAAGTTAAACGGCGGAAATCCTTTTAGGTAGTCGTATATGCGTTCTGCAATAGTATTCATATAAGCAATTTAACTAAAAAATGACCTTTGGTGTATGATAAAGGTCATTTTTGTTGCTAAAATGCTATAGGTAATTAGCCTTCAAAATCAAAATCCTCACCACCTCCTTCACCACGTTCACCACGTTCACGTTTTATTTGTTGGTTAAAACGATATGTAAATACTAAATTAAAGGAACGTACGCGCCATTGAAACTCACTGTAATTGTTAAAAGTATCTGTAAAGTTATCACTACGACGCTTGCGAGAATTAAAAACATCACTTACGTTAAATGCAATCGAGGCCTTATCTTTAAACAAATCTTTACTAAATGCTAAGTCAGTAGAAAATATACCCTTGTCTTTACTTTGAGCGGTTTCATTTGGTCCTCTATAAAATAGACGGGTTTGCCAATCTATATTTCCAGGGAGTGTATATTTATTGTTCAGGCGTACAAACCAGCTAAGGTTATCAGCATCAAAATTTTGACCTTCAAAATTACCTCTGGTGCTTGAGTTAAACAAGTTAAAGTTACCATTAAGATTCCATTTTTTTGTTGGCCTATACGTTAAGGTAAACTCTAAACCAAAACGATCATTTGTAGCTAAATTGATAGGTGTACGTCTTATAACAGGCACTAAATCAAAATTTTCATTGAGTTGATCAAAATTTGGGTCATTAATATTAACAGTCTGATTGGTTTCAAAAATGTAAAAATTATCGGTTTCTAGTGCTACAAAGTTAAAGGCATCTTTTGCACGTTGAAAGTAGATAGAGCTTGTTAAAGATAATTTACCGAATTTTTTAAAGTATCCAATATCAAAAGCATTTGAGGTACTTGGATCTATATCTGGATTTCCTTGAAATAGGTTAGTAGCACTACTTCTTGATGGAAAAGGATTGATAAATCTTGATCGAGGTCTTCTAATTCGTCTATTATAACCTAGTGTAATGTTTTCGTTTTCAGATAATTCAAAAGCTAAATTGACTGTTGGGAATAATTGATGGTATTCTTTTTTGTCAAAATCTCCACTGGTTACTTGGTCTATTGTTATTCTAGTGCCTTCATAGCGTAATCCTAGTAGATAAGAAAATTTCTCACCTATTTTATTTCCGTATTGGGTATAGAAAGCATTGACGTACTGCTTAAAGTTTAAAGCGTTGCTTAAATTAGTGTTAACCTGAAATGTATCTCCATTATCAAAACTAGATTCAACCAAGTAATCTGTAAATAAGTCAAAGAATTCACCACGATAACCTAATTCAAACTGACCAGTTTCTTTAATAGGTTGCACATAATCGGCTTGTAACAATATACGATCTTGGTTTTCGTCAGTTTCTACGAATTCTACATCAAAACCATTTTGGTTAATCATAGACTGCTCTAACTCTCTACTGTCCTCATATTGAAAATCGAAAGTTAGCTTATGCTGACTGTTTCCATTAAACTGTTTATTGTAACTTAACGCATATTGAATGGTTTTATCGTCTTCTAATTCTGGGTCTTTACGTATAGTTGTATTAAGTAGTGTGTTGTTTGCATCAAATTCTTGAGTAAGATTAAGTGTATTGCTTTCATTATCGCTATCTCTGTAAACCAAAGAAGCAGTAACAGAACTGGTTTCATTGACATACCATTCTATACCAGTATTTGTGCTATAACCTTTACGAATACGATCAAAATCTCGATCTTCGGTTAAAAATGTACTTGGGTCATCTCCGTTGAAGTATTCCGTTTGATTAATACCATTACCAGGAGATTCTCTGTAATCGTAACTTGTAGTATTAAATATGTTTACATCACCAGTTCTATAGTTTATGTTTCCAGAAATACCAGCTTGCAAAGGGTGACCACCATTAACTGTAACGGCACCATTAAAGCCTTCTAATTTACTGCGTCTTAATATAATGTTTAATATACCTGCTGACCCCTCAGCATCATATCTTGCAGATGGAGATGTAATTACTTCCACACGTTCTATAGATTCTGCAGGCAATTGTCTTAATGCATCTGTTGAGTTTAAACCAACTAATCCAGAAGGTTTGCCGTTGATGAGGATTCTAACATCATCATTTCCTCTTAAAGATACGGTCCCTTCTACATCAACAGAAACAGAAGGTACATTATCTAGTACATCACTAACTGTACCACCTCTAACTGTTAAATCTTTACCTACATTGTAGATTTTCTTATCGAGCTTAATTTCAACAGTAGTTCTTTCTGCTACAATGGTAACTTCATCTAAAGAGGCAACATCTAATGCTAAACTTACTGTTCCTAAATCTATAGATTTAGATAGAGTTTTGTTTAGATATTCTTTTGTGGTATATGAAATGTATTCTACATAAATGTTGTAGGTTCCTGAGGGAACTTCCACACTGAACTTTCCTTCCGTATCTGTAATTCCGCCAGTAACGACTTTATTATCTGTGGAAGTTTTTAGTGTTATTGTAGCATATTCAAGGGGGATGTTTGTGCCTTCTTCTACAACTTTACCTTCAACTTTTATGTCATTTTGTGAAAAAGACAATGAGAGGTTAAACAATAAGATTAACAATAGAGGTAAATATGGTTTCATAACAAGTGGTTAGTGATTTTGCTTTTTTAGATGAGCAAAAATACTTTTACTTGCGCTGCATTTGGTTAATCTTATGTTAAAGGAAAATATGGATTTTCAATGTGAGGATAGCCCCTGTCTATTAGTTTTTATCTTTCTTTTTTCGTTTTTTCTTCTTTTCCTTTTTGGCCTCTTTTTCGTCAAAATCTCCTTTAATCATATCTTTAATCTTAGTCATATCACTTTCTGATATTAACTCTTCCAAATCTTTAAAGTGAGATTCATTAAGTTTCTTTATGGCTTCCTCTCTATCAAAAGTACGTTCATATTTTACTTTTAAAACTTCTTTTTTCGCTTCAAAATATGAGTTAATATATTGTTTGATAATTTCTTTCTGAAAATCGTCGGCTTCAAGCGTTGTTAAGAAATTAGCGATATATTCATCTTTACGCTCTTCAAGCTTTTGTTCGTACTTTGCTATTTCCTCTTCAGTCGGTTCTCTGCTAATTACAGGGTTTCCCATACGATCTCTTCGAGATTGAGCATATGTATTAAAACCTAAGAGTAGGGCGAAGGTAAGTAATGCTATTTTTTTCATGATTAAATGATATCTAATATTAATTCTTTTGGTCTGCCTACAACTGCTTTATTACCACTAATAACAATTGGCCGTTCTATAAGTTTTGGATGCTTTACCATAATTTTGATTATTTGTTCATCAGATAACTCTTTGTCTTTGTAATCTGATTTCCATATAGTTTCATTCTTTCTTACTAAGTCTATAGGTTTTATACCCAATTTAGCAATAATAGTTTTAAGTTCTTTATCACTTACTAAATCTTCAAGATATTTAATAACCTCAAAAGTTTTTCCTGACTCTTCAACTAAGGCTAATCCTTCTCTAGATTTTCTGCATCTTGGGTTATGGTATATGGTAATCATGTCTATTGTTTTACAATTATTATGCCATTAGATTTAAGTACTTATCGATTACTTTTAATTTTCACCTTTTTGTCCCATCATCATAAGATAAGCCTTTAAGAAAGGTTCTATATCACCATCCATAACCGCATCGACATTCCCGGTTTCATGGGCAGTGCGTACATCTTTTACTAATTTATAAGGATGCATTACATAGTTTCTAATTTGACTTCCCCATTCAATTTTCATCTTACCAGCTTCGATGTCTTCGCGCTGTGCCATTTGCTTTTGCAACTCAATTTCATACAATTGAGACTTTAGCATTTGTAAAGCTCTTGCTCTATTGTCATGTTGTGAACGTGTTTCGGAGCATTGAATCTGTATACCTGTAGGCTTATGCAATAATTGTACTTTGGTTTCTACCTTATTTACATTTTGCCCACCAGCACCACTAGAGCGTGCTGTTGTAATTTCTATATCTGCAGGATTTATCTCTATTTCGATAGAATCATCAACTAAAGGATAAACATAAACTGAAGCAAAACTAGTGTGTCGTTTGGCATTGCTGTCAAAAGGGGAAATACGAACAAGCCTATGTACACCATTTTCTCCTTTTAGCCATCCAAAAGCATAATCTCCTTCAATCTCCAGCGTTACAGTTTTTATACCAGCAACATCTCCTTCCTGATAGTTGAGTTCTTTAACTTTAAAACCACTTTTTTCGGCATACATTAAGTACATACGCATTAGCATACTTGCCCAATCACAAGATTCTGTACCACCTGCGCCTGCTGTAATTTGCAAAACTGCGCTTAAACTATCACCTTCTTCTGAAAGCATGTTTTTAAACTCTAGTCTTTCAATGGCGTCTATTGCATGTTCATACCGGGATTCTAGATCGTTTAGTGATGCTTCCTCTTCTTTGTAGAACTCATAAATGACTTCTAAGTCTTCAAAAAGTATTTTGGCAACATTAAAATCATTGACCCAACTTTTCTTTTCTCTTAGAGAACGCATTACCAGTTCGGCTTTTTTTGAATCGTTCCAGAAATTTGGGTCAAAAGTTTGCTCTTCTTCGTTGGCAATTTCTATTAGCTTGGTATCTAAGTCAAAGATATTGTCTAAGTATGTCTAGACGGGAATTGAGATCTTTGATTTGATCTGATGTTATCATATGTTTTTTGAAATTTTTACAAATATAATAGGCACGGATAAAGTGCCATAATTTTAAATGTTTTTTATTCCTTTTTCTTAAAATGAAGAAATTAAAAAACCGTCTAAATCTAAATTAGACGGTTTGTATTTTATTATGAATCAATTACTGATTACCACCACCAGCACCAGTAAGTAGGAGGTTCATATTCACATAACTCACCTCCACCTGTACTAGTTCCGCCAACAACTTCAATGACACCACGCTTATAGCCAGGGCCTATGTTTAAGTGGCAGTTAACTTTAAACTTAGTATAGTAGCAATTACCTACATAAACGTAAATCCATTTGCCAAATGTACCATCAGCATTAGCACCACTAACAGCCATTTCATCGTTAAGACCTACAACGTCATCAAATATTTTAACTGCATAGCAAGTGTTTTCATAACGTTGGTACAATCTTACTCTATAATCGTTTGGCCAGTCCCATTTAAATGTAATTTGGTTTACATCGCCGATACAATCGTTACATTCTGGTTGTGGTATATCTTTAGAAATCATGATAGCTTGTACATTATCATAATCTGCAGGAATAAGTAATAATCCTACTTTTCCACCGCACTCTGGTGTATAACCTTGTCCACTAGCAACAGCAGCATCATAGATTTCATCACCTAAAGCATTATCAACTGCATCATTCCAATCACCAGGGGTAGGAGTTAAGAAATCAGTAAAATCATTATCGAAAGGCCCTTCAATTAATTTCCAAATGGCGTATTGAACATGACCATAAGTGTATTGAGAACCAGCACTAATATCAATGTTATTTAATATCCAGTTAACTTTATCAAAGTTTTGAGGATTGGTATAAACATCTTCAAATGCGCCACCTGCTAAAATAGCAGTATCATAACTAGAAATTACTGTAAAATCAATAAAATCATCATCTGCACCAAGACTAGGTAGTCTATCAGAACAATAAGCTTGTACTACATCAGCACCATCTATTGAAATATCGAAGTAACCATTTGTTCCTGGCTTATTTACAACCTCAACATTTACGCTTGTGTTATAACCGGTTTCAAGTAAATCCGGTGTACAATCTGCTACACTTTTTGCGTAACTTAATGACGGTGTGGCAAGTTCTTCACTTCTTTCATTGAACATTAGTTCCTTGTCTTCTTCACCATCAGACACAACCATGCCCTTTTCATCAAATCTTAAGGCAGCTTGTTGTTGTTGATTTTCAATTTCTTGTGTACTTTCGTTTTGGCATGAGGCAAAAACTACAAGAACTACAAGCAATACTAATTTAGTAATGTGTTTCATAATTATTAATTTAGGTTAATAGCATTAAAAATTTAGGTAAAAGTATTTGTTAAAATTATTAACACCCTAAAATTTTGACGAAATAGAGAATTTATTAGTTGAATAGTTAAATATCAAATTTCATCGATAAACTAATAATTTTCTTACACAACTGAATAAGTATTCAATTTATCGAAGAAAATTTCAAATAGTGTTTAATTATTTACTTTTGAACTGTTTAAAGAAACGTAATTATCATCAATGAAACATGCTCCAAATTTTATTGAATGAAAAATAACTCTAGCACTTTTTCTGTTTTAATTCCCGATGGGGAAACCACTTTGCTTTCTAATGTGGTTCATAGTCTATCGCTTATTGGAAATTTGAAGATTTACGTGCTATCTTCTCATAAGAGAAGGTATTTTAAATACTCGATTGATAATAATTGTTTTAAACATTCACGGTTTATAGAGAAGTTTATTTATTACCAAAATACGACAGTTGATGAATGGTTAAACAAAATAGATCATACTGTAGAAACTTTTGGTATAGATATCATCATGCCAATTTTTGATATAAGTACTATTAAAATTCTAAAACATCAAAATGAACTAAAAAGTAAATCAAAACTCTGCTACTTATCTAGTATTACCGATTTTGAGACTGCTCTACATAAAGATTTGTTATATCTTTTTTTGAAATCTAAAGCCTTACCATGTCCAGATAGTATCATAGTAGATTCGGAATTTGAATTTAATTCTGATGATGTAGATTTTCCTTTAATAGCAAAGCTAACTTATGGATTTAACGGCGGAATGGGAGTAAGACTCGTTAAAGAAGAGAAGGAACTCTTAGAATATATTAATGCAAACAAAAGTGATAACACAATACTGCTTCAGAAGTTTATAGAAGGTTTTGACGTTACTTGTAATGTATTATGCAAAGATGGTAAAATAGTAGCCTATACTATGCAAAAAGAGGTGGAAGCTAAGAGCGTTAAAGTAACACCACAATATGAGTTTAGCTTTTTTCATGATGAAGTTTTACTAACCTTGATGAATGATTTAATGAAAGGGTTAAACTGGTCTGGTGTTGCCAACATAGATTTTAGATTTGACATAACAGATAACACCTATAAAGTGATTGAAATAAACCCAAGATTTTGGCTCAATACAGAAGCTTCTGCTTTAGCAGGTGTTAACTTTCCGCACTTATATTGTCTGTCAAACTTGAATAAAAGTGTGGAATTTATACCTGTAAAGAATGGCACATTTTTACATCTTAAAGCTTTAGTGAAACGTCTTCAGCGTAACCCATTCTTAATATTTAAAATTAGTTATTTGTATAACAATACACCATTTAGATTTGTAATAAAAGACCCATTTGTAGTTTGGTGTAAGTTTATGTGGAGAACCAATAATATTATATCTTCAAAAATTCTTAAAAGAAAAATATCTTAAGAGTATTATCTTTACATCATAGAAATAAGTTTATGATAATAGATTTAAGAAGCGATACGGTTACCAAGCCAACAAAGGGTATGTTGGATGCTATGATGTCTGCCGAGGTTGGTGATGATGTATATAAGGAAGATTCGTCAGTTAATTTGCTCGAAAAACGATTGGCCGAAATGTTTGGTATGGATGAAGCTTTATTTTTCCCTACGGGAAGTATGGCTAATCAGGCTGCATTAAAGCTGCATACCAATCCTGGAGAGCAAGTTATTTGTGATAAATATGCTCACATATATAATTATGAGGGAGGCGGAGCATCATTTAATAGCGGTATTTCTTGTAAGCTAATAGATGGACATCGAGGTATGTTTACTTCAGCTCAGGCCGAAGAGGCTATAAATCCACCAGATTTTTATCACAGTCCTTTAACTTCATTAATAGAGGTCGAAAATACCACAAACAAAGGAGGTGGCGCATGTTGGGATTTTGAAGAATTAAAAAAAATCAGACAAGTCGCTGACAAACACAAGCTGGGATATCATTTAGATGGCGCAAGACTATGGAACGCGATGGTATTCAAAAAAGAGAATCCTAAACAATATGGTGAATTATTTGATACCATATCGGTTTGTTTAAGTAAAGGCTTGGGCTGTCCTGTCGGCTCAGTTCTTTTGGGAAAAAAAGAACTTATGAAAGGAGCTCTGCGTGTTAGAAAAATTCTTGGCGGTGGAATGCGACAAGTTGGGTATTTGGCTGCAGCAGGAATTTATGCTTTAGACCATCATATAGAACGTCTGTCTGAAGACCATAAAAAAGCTAGGGAAATAGGAGAGGTGTTATCTCAATTACCTTTCATTAAAAAAGTAGAGCCAATTGAGACTAATATTATAATTTTTGAATTGAATAATAATATCAGTGAAACAGATTTTCTTAATAGACTAAAAGAGAAAAACATACATATCATTGGTATGGGAAGTAACAAGTTGCGTATGGTAACCCATCTAGATTATACCGATAACATGCATGAAGAGTTACTTAAGACACTTAAAAAAATATAGTCTAGTTATTTAAACATGTCCATACCAGGAATGTTTGGCATGCCTTCTTTAGCAACTGCAGCTATTTCAGTTTCATTTATATTTGTTGCTTTTTCAATAGCCTTATTAAGTGTTAGCACAAGGTAATCTTCAAGCATTTCCTTGTCTTGTAATAACTCATCATCAATAGTAATAGATTTGATTGTTCTATTGGCCGTAATGGTTACTTTTAGCTTATTGTCGGTACTAGATTCGTCAATTAAAACCGTATTCAAACGCTCTTTAGTTTCTTCAACTTTTTTTTGAGCTTCTTTTAATTTGCTCATCATACCCATCATATCTCCAAACATATTTGTGTCTTTTAAAAATTACCATACAAAATTACTAAATTGCGCCACTTTTTAGATTAAATTTTTCTTAAAACGCATGGCAAAGACCTCTATTATAAATCCACCAATTGCTAAAAAAATTCCACATCAATTAGAAAAGCATGGTGATATAAGAGTTGATAATTATTTCTGGATGAAAGACAGGGAACATCCTGAGGTGATAGATTACTTAAATGCCGAGAACGCATATTGTGATTCTGAAACAGCTCATACCAAAGAGTTTCAAAAGGATTTGTTTGAAGAAATGAAAGCCAGAATTAAAGAGGATGATTCTTCTGTGCCTTATAAATACAATGGTTATTGGTATATCACCAAATTTGAAAAAGGTAAAGATTATCCTATTTATACGCGTAAAAAAGAGTCTTTAGATAATTCTGAAGAATTACTTTTTGATTGCAATAAAATGGCAGAAGGACAAAGCTATTTTAAGTTGGTAGGAATAAGTATCAGCCCAGATAACAAATTGGTATCCTACGGAATTGATACTACCGGAAGAAGACAATATACGATTAAAGTTAAAGAAATAGCTACACATAAAGTTCGTAAAGACAATATTGAAAATACTACAGGGTCATCAACTTGGGCTAACGACAATAAGACGTTGTTCTATACGAAAAAAGATCCTGTAACACTTAGAGCCTATCAGATATTTAGACATAGGCTTGGTTCAAAACTAGAAGATGCCTTGATTTTTCAAGAAGGTGACGAAACTTTTGGCACTGCAATTTATAAATCTAAATCCAGAAAATATATCATTATTGCATGCTACAGTACTTTAACAAACGAATATCATATACTTAATGCAGATCATCCTGATGGAGAGTTTGAGGTTTTTCAGCCTCGTATTAGAGGTTTAGAATATAGTATTTCGCATTACGATGGTCATTTTTATATTCTAACAAACAAAGATAAAGCCACTAATTTTAAGCTAATGAAGTGTTCGGAGCAGTATAGGGCATTAGATAAATGGGAAGAGGTTATGCCACATCGAGAAGATGTACTCCTAGAAAACATAGATATTTTTAAAGATTATCTTGTGATTAGTGAACGCGATAACGGACTCAACAAAATAAGAATAAAGCGTTGGGATAACACCCAAGATTATTATTTGCCTTTTGACAACGAAACGTATACAGCATACACAACAACCAACGTTGAGTTTGATACTGAAATGTTGCGCTATTCTTACAACTCACTAACAACACCTGCGTCTGTTATTGAATTTAATATGGCAACCAAAACGAAAAACATATTAAAGGAACAAGAAGTTTTGGGCGGAACGTTTAATAAAGATAATTACAGATCTGAGCGAATTTGGGCAACAGCCCAAGATGGCACAAAAATACCAATGTCTGTTGTATATAAAAAGGGCATAAAAAAAGACGGAAGTAACCCTTTGTTACAGTATGCATACGGTAGCTATGGCTCTACAATAGACCCATATTTCTCAACAATACGATTGAGTTTGCTAGATAGAGGTTTTATTTATGTTATAGCCCATGTAAGAGGCGGCGAATATTTAGGAAGACAATGGTACGAAGATGGTAAGCTCTTGAACAAAAAAAATACATTTTCAGATTTTATAGCTTGTTCAATACATCTAATAAAAGAAAGGTATACCTCATCAAAGCATTTGTATGCAATGGGTGGTAGCGCAGGTGGTTTGCTAGTAGGAGCAGTAATTAATATGGCACCAGAATTATACAATGGTGTAATTGCGGCAGTGCCTTTTGTAGATGTCGTAACTACCATGCTAGACGATTCTATTCCACTAACTACAGGAGAGTATGATGAATGGGGAAACCCTAACGACAAATTATATTATGAGTATATGAAATCATATTCTCCATACGACAACATAGAAGCTAAATCTTACCCAAATATATTAGTAATAGCTGGTTTACATGACTCTCAAGTTCAGTACTGGGAGCCAGCCAAATGGGTTGCAAAGCTGAGAGATATAAAAACAGACAATAACAAATTATATCTAAAAACCAACATGGATGCAGGTCATGGTGGCGCTTCAGGCCGTTTTGAGAGCATTAAAGAAGACGCAGAAGAATATGCTTTTTTGTTAGATTTAGAAGGTATTTCGAGTTGATTTAAAAAAAAATTATTAGTTTTGCGAGGTTTTAGAGTGTAATTTTTTTACACTTGATTAAATAGCATTTATGGACAAAAACAAAAATGTATTTGATAATGTATTACAAGTTATAGGTAATACACCACTTATCAAGTTAAACAGAATGACCGTAAACTACGACGGCGAATTCTATGCTAAAGTAGAAGCTTTCAACCCAGGTCATTCTTCCAAGGATAGAATTGCATTACACATTATTGAAGAAGCTGAGCGTCAAGGCATCTTAACGCCTGGAGATACAATTATAGAAACTACATCTGGAAATACAGGATTTAGTATTGCTATGGTTAGTATCATTAAAGGCTACGAGTGTATTTTGGCTGTAAGCTCTAAGTCCTCTGCGGACAAAATAGATATGTTAAGGTCTATGGGAGCTAAAGTATATGTTTGCCCAGCTCATGTTAACGCTGACGATCCTAGGTCTTACTATCAGGTTGCTAAGAGATTGCATGAAGAGATTAAAGGCTCAATATACATTAACCAATATTTCAATCAATTAAATATTGATGCGCATTATAACTCCACGGGTCCTGAAATTTGGAATCAAACTAATGGTGAAATTACACACTTAGTGGCTTGTAGTGGTACAGGAGGGACAATTTCTGGAATTGCAAAATATTTAAAAGAGCAAAACCCAGATGTTAAAGTTATAGGAGTAGACGCTTACGGATCCGTATTGCAAAAATATCATGAAACCAGAGAGTTTGATGAAAAGGAAATTTATCCATACAGAATTGAAGGGTTAGGAAAGAATTTGATTCCGACAGCAACAGATTTTGACGTTATAGATAGGTTTGTTAAGGTGACTGATGAAGAAAGTGCACACACAGCCAGAGAAATTTCTAATACAGAAGGTTTATTTGTTGGTTATACAAGTGGTGCAGCTATGCAAGCTATAAAGCAATTGAATGAAGAAGGTGAATTTAAACCAAATGATAAAGTAGTAGTTGTTTTTCCTGATCATGGATCGAGATACATGAGTAAGGTATATAGTGATAAATGGATGGAAGAACAAGGCTTTTTTGATAGTAAAAATGAAGTCTCTACAACAATTCAATATGTAAAGTAAAAATAATCAGTTAAATATTTAAAGCCTACCTTTTATAGGTAGGCTTTTTTATGTTTAAAACTTAGTGAATAGTTAGATAAATTATATTATGCAATGATGATAATATTAATTAATTTTGCTGATACTAATAAAACTAAATTAAACTAAAATCTAATTCACAGCTCTTAGAGTTTAGAGATGAAGATTAATGGCAAACGCAACGTATGAAGGATTTATTTGAAAAGATTTATAGAGATAAGGGACCTTTAGGGAAGTGGGCAGCACAAGCGGAAGGTTATTTTGTATTTCCAAAACTAGAAGGAGAAATTTCAAATAGAATGAAATTTCAAGGAAAGGAAGTAATTACTTGGAGTATAAATGACTACTTAGGATTGGCTAATCATCCAGAAGTAAGAAAAGTAGATGCTGAAGCTGCTGCTAAATATGGTTCTGCTTATCCAATGGGAGCTCGTATGATGTCTGGTCATACAGATTTGCATGAACAATTGCAAAATGAATTAGCAGAGTTTGTTAATAAAGAAGCTGCTTATTTGTTAAACTTCGGTTACCAAGGAATGGTATCTACTATTGATGCTTTAGTTTCTAAAGATGACATCATTGTCTACGATGTAGATGCACACGCATGTATTATAGATGGAGTTCGTTTACACATGGGTAAACGTTTTACTTACAAGCACAATGATGTTGAAAGCTTAGAGAAAAACCTTGAAAGAGCTACTAAAATGGCCGAACAAACTGGTGGTGGGATTTTAGTAATTTCTGAAGGTGTGTTTGGAATGCGAGGTGAACAAGGTCGATTAAAAGAAATAGCAGCACTAAAAAAGAAATTCAATTTTAGACTATTTGTTGATGATGCTCACGGATTTGGAACTTTAGGAAAAACAGGAGCAGGGGCAGGTGAAGAGCAAGGTGTGCAAGATGATATTGATGTTTATTTTGCCACATTTGCAAAATCCATGGCTAGTACAGGTGCTTTTATCGCTGCTGATCAAGAAATAATAGATTATTTAAAGTATAATCTTCGCTCCCAAATGTTTGCTAAATCATTACAGATGCAGCTTGTAGTTGGTGCATTAAAGCGATTAGATATGTTGCGAACAATGCCAGAACTTAAGCAAAACCTTTGGACAATTGTCAATGCATTACAATCAGGTTTAAAAGAGCGCGGCTTTGATATTGGCACTACTCAAAGTTGTGTTACACCAGTGTACTTAAAAGGAAGTATACCAGAAGCTATGGCTTTGGTAAAAGACCTTCGTGAAAATCACGGAATATTCTGTTCTATAGTGGTTTACCCTGTAATACCTAAAGGATTAATTTTGCTAAGAATGATTCCTACTGCTACACATACTTTAGAAGATGTTAAGGAAACATTAGATGCTTTTGATGCTATTAGAGATCGTCTAGAAAATGGAACTTATAAAAGAATGTCAGCTGCTTTAATGGCAGCAATGGGAGAATAATTCCCCATTTTATATAACAAATTAAAAAGGCTCTGCAATTAGCAGAGCCTTTTTAATTTATAAATCTTTTCTGAATGTTTTACGTCGTTTGTAAACTACAGGGTTAAAATGTTTCCAAATTTTATGAATTGCTTCGTTATCTTCTAATTCAGGTGTTCTATAACAGGTTTCAATTCCTTTTTCGGTAAAAGTTTGGTAATATTCATTGAATATTACAGCATGTACGCCTTTGTTTTGATATTCAGGATGTATTCCGATTAAATAAAATATGACATCCTTACTGTTTTTCTTTGCTTTTAATATGTGTCTAAAACCAAAAGGGAATAATTTTCCATTTGCTTTTTTTAATGCTTCGGCAAATCTTGGCATAACAATAGCAAACCCAATGAGTCTATCGTCCTCGTCAATTACAAATTTGATATATTCTGGATTAACGAAACTTATAAATTTCTTTTTAAAATATTCTTTTTGTAAATCCGTAATTTCTACAAAAGATGAGAGTGATGCATAACTTTCATTAAATAAATCAAACATTTTGTCTGCATAAGGCATTACTTCTTCAGTGTTGTTGAATTTTAAGGCTCTCAGCTTATATCTTCGCTTTATTAGCTCTTGAGCTTTAGTAAATGTTTCAGGATTTACATTACTAAAGGCAAATTTGCTTTCAGAATATTCTTTTTCAATGGAATAACCGTGTTTTATGTAATGATCAACATAATAGGGATGGTTATACCAAGTAATCATGGTAGCAATACTATCAAAACCTTCAGTCATTACACCAACCTTGTCTAAGTTTGAAAACCCAACAGGTCCTTCTGTATATTTTAGTTGATGTTGCTTCCCAATATTTTCAATGGTTTCTAATAATGCTTTACTAACTTCAAAATCATCGATAAAGTCAAACCAACCAAAACGCATCTTTTTTATCTGCTGCTTATTCACCTCAAGCCAATTAACAATAGCAGCGATTCTTCCAACAACTTCATTTCCTTTGTAGGCGAGAAAAAAACGTGCCTCAGCATCATTAAATATTGGATTTTTGTCTTTATCAAAAGTTTCTAATTCTTGCCTTATAATAGGTGGAACCCAATATTTTGAGTCTTTATAAATTGAAAACGGGAACTTTACAAAGACTTTTAAGCCTTTTTTAGTAGTAACTTCTTTAACTGTGATCATGTAGAAATTTATAAACCATCTGAATCGAAATCGTCTTCTTTTTTCTTTTTCTTCTTTCTCTCTTTCTTGAAATTGCCAGTATTACCATTACCATTGTCAATTTTCTTGTCCTTATGAAAATCTAAGCGGTAAGAAGCACCAAAAGCAATATTGAATATAGAAGGTGTGTCTTTTGTATTAAAAGCAATATTAGCGTCTAGCTGAAAATCTTTTGTCCACAAGTAAGCTCCACCAACTCTGAAAATATTATCTGCATAAAAGTCGCTATTTATGCCTTGAGCCTCACCAAATACGACCCACTGAGGTGTAAACGAGTGTGTAAGTGTAAAGACGTATTGAAAGTCTGAGAAATCAGAACCTATTCTATCTTTTATTAAGTTCATAACAAAAACCCAACCACCATTAAAGTTGTTTTGTGTAGCAACCATAACCTTTGGGCTAAAGCCTTCAACATCTGGTGCAGTATATGGGTTATTTTTAGTGTCAAAATTTCCACCAACGTATACAGAAACAGCAGGGATTAAAGATTTCCATTGAAATTTTCTATTAGCATGATAACTGTATAAATTAGGCTTAGCTTCTTCAGCATTTTTATACGGATCGTATACTAAGTATTTTGCACCCAATGTAAAGTTTCTAAAATTAGAACGTTTGTCTTCAAAAGGTATGGAAGCACTATTAAAAGTAATATTATCATTTTGATAAACACCATCTAATGAAATTTCAAGTTGCTCGAATAATAAACCATACCTTATCGAAAAATCTATTCCAAATCCAGATACTTCATATTGCAGGGGTGTGTGCTCTTCTTTTACGGTAAAGGCACCTATTTCAGCTTGTATAACATTAGTGCCGACCGAGAATGCGCTTTCTGATACGCCAGGACGATTAGAGTTAATAACCTCAGTGTACTGTGCATTTGCCAGATTGTAGTTTAGTGCTAAAAGGAGAATGAAAACTGATTTGAGAACTCTCATTATTTCTAGGTTTAGGTTCAAATATATAGATTTTATAGTTTTTTTAAGGAAATATAACGGAATATACGTAAGTATAATTGTATTTTTGAATATTACTCTTAATTACAGTAAATCTAGCAGCATAGATGGGATTACTAAGAACTATTTTAATTATTCTTTTGGTTTGGTACGGATTGAAGATTCTTTCTAGACTTTTT
Source organism: Winogradskyella sp. HB-48 (assembly GCF_049942685.1). Taxonomy (GTDB): domain Bacteria; phylum Bacteroidota; class Bacteroidia; order Flavobacteriales; family Flavobacteriaceae; genus Winogradskyella. The sequence continues at coordinate 2,904,789 of NZ_CP187934.1, read as the reverse complement.
GCTCCATTACTGATAAAATTTGTTGCCAAAAAGGCAGAAGAACGTTTTGGGCAGCAATTTGGTGGTTTTCAAAATCAATCGCAACAACGTAATGAGCAAAAACGCAGAGAAGGAGAGACCGTAATAGATAAAATGCCTGAGCGCCAAAAATCATCAAACGACAAAGTTGGTGAGTACATAGACTATGAAGAGATAGATTGATTTAAGTGGTTTCAAAGTCTAATTATTCTTAAAATTTAAGTACTTTTCGGTCTAACATATTTAGTTACATTTCATGTCATTTTCATTCAAACGAATTTTACCGCATATCCTAGTTCTTTTAGGATTTGTAGTATTGTCTTTAGCTTATTTTAGTCCGGTTTTACAAGGTAAAAAGATTTTTCAGAGCGATATAATGCATTACATAGGTATGGCTCAGCAGCAAAAAGACTTTGCACAAGTTACAGGTGAAGAAACCTATTGGACCAACAGTGCGTTTGGTGGCATGCCTACATATCAGTTAGGTGCTCAGTACCCTCATAATTACATCAAAAAGCTTGACTTAGCTTTGAGGTTTTTACCAAGACCTGCAGATTATTTATTTCTTTATTTTATAGGGTTTTATATCTTATTGCTCTCATTAAAAGTAGATTATAAATTGTCCGCGCTCGGTGCATTGGCCTTTGGGTTTTCTACATATCTCATTATCATTTTGGGTGTAGGACACAATGCAAAAGCCCATGCTATTGCTTATATGCCATTAGTGTTAGCAGGAATCATCCTTACCTTTAGAAAAAAATATGTTCTCGGATTTTTACTCACTGTGGTAGCATTAGGATTAGAGATTGTTGCCAACCACTTCCAGATGACTTACTATCTTTTATTCTTAGTGATAATCTTAGGAATAGTTTATTTAATTGATGCTTATAAGAAGAAAATTTTATCTCATTATTTTAAATCGGTTGGATTACTAACTATTGCTGCCCTGTTGGCAGTTGGTCTTAATGCTACCAACTTAATGGCAACACAAGAGTATGCCAAGGAAAGTACAAGAGGAAAAAGTGAGCTCACAATAAATACTGATGGTTCAGAAAAAGAAGCTACTTCAGGCTTAGATAAAGATTACATAACTGAGTATAGTTATGGATTATCAGAGACATTTAATCTGTTTATTCCTCGTTTTATGGGTGGCGGAAATACCGAAAATATTGGTAAAGATTCTGAAACTTATAAGACTTATGTAACAATGGGTGCATCACCAATCGAAGCTTTAGAATTGTCTAAAAATGCACCAATGTATTGGGGAAATCAGCCCATTGTAGAAGCGCCAGCTTATGTTGGGGCTGTTATTTTATTTTTGTTTGTTCTTGGATTATTTTTGGTAAAAGGGCGCTTAAAATGGTGGTTGGTTGCTGGTACTATCTTTTCCTTGTTGTTATCTTATGGAAAGACAGAACCTTTTAGCTTCATTACTAATTTCTTTATTGACTATGTTCCCCTTTATGATAAATTTAGAGCAGTAACATCAATTCAGGTATTGCTAGAACTGTGTATTCCAGTGCTTGGAATCTTCGCTTTGGTACGATTATTTAACGATTTTGAAAAAGAAGAGCAAAAACTAAAGGCTCTCAAGTATACTTTAGCTATAACAGGAGGTTTATGTGTGTTTTTCTTATTGTTTAAATCCGTTTTCTTTGATTTTAAGAGTTTTAGAGATCAAGGAATACCAGAAATGTTGGTAGATGCTTTTATTGAAGATAGAAAGTCACTATTTAATACTGATACCATTAGATCTTTAGTATTAGTATTGTTATCTGCAGGTACAATTTATTTCTTTTTGAAGAAAAAACTATCTGAAAATTTAGTAGTAGTTGTTTTTGCTGTTTTAATTCTTTTTGACTTGGTGTCAATTAACAGAAACTACGTAAATAACGATAATTTTGTATCGGCAATAAAAGTTGATAGACCTTACCAGCCAAATGCTGCAGATAAAGAAATTTTAAAGGATAAAGGACATTACAGGGTGCTGGATATGTCTACTCAAGGACAGCGTCAACCAGCTAGAGCAGCCTATTTTCATAATTCCTTATTTGGTTACCATGCCGCAAAATTGGGACGTTATAATGATTTAATGGAATTTCATATTTACAACAATAATGTGAATGTTCTAAATATGCTAAATACCAAATATATTATCGCTGAAGATCAAGGACAGATATTTCCTTATGACAACCCAGATGCTAATGGCAATGCATGGTTTGTGGAGAGGCTTGAATATGTTAATTCAGCTGACGAGGAAATTAAACGTTTAGATAGTTTAAATACGAAACGTATTGCTATTTTTTCAAAAGATGATGGGTTCATGACAATGACTATGAAGTCACACAGCCCTTTCAAAGTCGATTCTATATCATCGATTGAGCTCAAAGAATTCAAACCAAATTATCTTAAATACGAATCTAATAACTCAAACGATGGTTTTGCTGTGTTTTCAGAAATTTATTACAAAGAAGGGTGGAATGCCTATATAGATGGTAAATTACACCCTCATGGACGTGTTAATTATATTCTCAGAGGGTTATATATTCCTTCCGGAAAGCACACCATTGAGTTTAAGTTTGAACCACAAGTTATAGAAACAGGAAGTAAAATTGCTTTAGCGAGTTCTACTGTTTTTGGTGTTTTATTGTTGTTAGGGTTGTTCTTTAGATTTAAGAAAAAAACTAACTGATTGTCATTCCTGTGAAGGCAGGAATACATTAATCTACAAGTAAAAAGTAGATTCCTGCCTTCGCAGGAATGACAAAAATGAATATACAAAAAGTACTTATTATATGCTATTATTGGCCGCCAGCAGGTGGGCCAGGTGTGCAACGTTGGCTAAAGTTTGTAAAGTACTTGCCAGAGTTTGGTATCGAACCCATTGTGTATTGTCCTGAAAATCCTAATTATCCAATCATTGATAAGAGTTTGGTTAATGAAATTCCTAAGGATATTACCATTTTAAAACAGCCAATTAAAGAGCCTTACCAATTAGCTAGTCTCTTATCAAATAAGAGTTCTAAAAACATAAGTTCTGGTGTTATTCCTAAAGTTAAAAAACAATCTTTGATAGAGCGTCTAATGCTTTATGTGCGTGGTAATTTCTTTATTCCAGATGCTCGTAAAAAATGGGTTAAACCTTCGGTTGAATTTCTTTCAGATTATATAAAAAAGCATCGAATTGAAACGATAATTACTACAGGTCCACCTCATAGTTTGCATCTAATAGCACTTCAACTAAAACAGAAGTTAAAGATAAAATGGATAGCAGATTTTAGAGATCCTTGGACAACTATTGGTTATCATAAAGCTTTAAAGCTTACTAAGGCTTCTAAGCAAAGGCACCTTCAGTTAGAATCTGAAGTTTTAAATTCAGCAGATACAATTATTGTAACAAGTAATCATACCAAAAAAGAATTTACAACTAAAACTAATCAATCTGTTATGGTGATTACAAATGGTTACGATAATCATTCAGTAAGAGTAGAAGGGAAGGATAAGAAATTCACCTTGTCTCATATCGGGTCGTTATTGTCAGAACGAAATCCAAAACTATTGTGGGACGTTTTATCTGAATTAATTTCAGAAAATGAAGCGTTTTCAAAAGTATTTCAGCTAAATCTTATAGGTGTGGTTAGTGATGATGTGCTTGAATCTATTCTCAATTCAGGTTTAAAAAATCATTTAAACGTTGTCGGCTATGTAAATCATGATGAGGCCATTAAATATCAAATGTCATCACGCTTATTATTGTTGATTGAAATAGATTCAGAAGATACTAAGGCTATTATTCCGGGCAAATTATTTGAATACTTAATTTCTGAAACTCCAATTTTGGCGATTGGCCCAGAAAATTCCGATATGCAACAAATCATCACAAAGACAAACACAGGTGTGTATTTTAACTATCATGAAAAGGAGAAGTTAAAAGCTCAAATAGTATCTTATTTTGAAGCTTTTTTGGAAAATAAGCTTAAAGTACATGCAATTGGATTGCAGCCATATAGTAGGCGAGAATTAACAAAAACATTGAGTGAGGTAGTAAAGCAACTCTAATTTTTAGTAGCATTTTTATTAAACGAGAAATCCCGTAAGGTGCTCTGAGGCATACATCATACGGGACTTCTACTAACCAACCAAAAAAATCATGTTTTATCTTTTATCCTCTAGTTCGTCTAGATGAAGATCTTGTAGAACTTTGGTTGCTTTTTCTACTTGTGTTAGATCTTGCCGATACTGAAGATGACTTTCTTTTATTTTGAACTGTACTTTGTTGTCTGTTACTTTTTGAACTACTTCTGCTATATGTACGAGAATTAGCGCTATTTGGTTTTGATAACGAAGTATTTTTTGTTCTATTCACTTTGTTAGACACAGTACTGCTGCTTCTGGTCACATTATTTCTAGAATTTGTATTTCTAGAGATAGTGTTAGAGTTTGTAGACGTAGTAGGTTTTGATGCTCTAGAATTAGATTCAGTAGACCTGATACTTCTACTATCGTTGTTGTTTCTCGTGTTTGGAGAAGACATACGATTTGTAGATCTAGTTCCAGAAGCATTACTGTCTCTGTTAACACTACGCGATGTACCTGCTTCAGAATTGCGTGAGGATGTACTTCTTGTTGTACGTGTTGTAGACTGTTCAGCTAAACGCGTAGAACGAGTTCTAGTAATTTCAGCATTTCTCCTTGTTACTGTTCTTTGTATTGTACGCTCGCTTCTATTTCTAGGGGTCTGTACATAGTTGTCACTACTGTTTCTTCTAACAACTTCGGAGTTTCCGCGTCTTCCTACATTAACATTATAGTATCTAACATTGTTTCTATAAGGTCTGTACCAAATATGTCTTACAGGTGTATAATATTGTCTGTATGGATTTACATCGATTACACAAAAGTTTACTGGAGGGACAACATAGAATCTGTGCCATGGTCTGTAGATATAAGCTCTATTATAGATATTTATAAATCCATCGTATCTCCAGAATACATTATTCCTGTAGTATACGTTTAATCCACCAATTCTACTAATTCTATTAAAACTGTTATATGTGATGAAGATGTCGCCAATTTGATTTACCCTTCCGTAAAAGTCATAATAGATAGGAGTGTTTTCAATTTGAATAATAGCTCCAAAGCTATCGTACTGTATATAAGGGTTATAATCATAACCAGCATTAAAACTGAGTGTAAAGCCTGGTGTATCTATATTTACATTTACGTCAGGGCCATAATTAGGAATATAAAAATCAAACTGACCATCTCTGTAAACAGAAAACTCTATACCGCCTTCTGTGAATATAAAAGAATTACTATAACCTCTCACATAATTATTAGCCGAAGCTTCAGCATCAGATAATGTTGTGTTGGTTGCGAATGCAGTTGTGGATAATACCGCTAAACTTGCAAATAAAAATAGAATCCGTTTCATAATAAAGGGGATTTAGATTAAACTCGTTTTATATAAAACAAACAGCGTGCCAAAAAAATAGAGACATAATTAAATGATTGATATATAGATGATTAAAATATGATTTAGTAGATTTGACTAGAGTTAACCATTACTCAGTTTTAAAAACTGTATTTTAGTAATTAAGTTAAATACTAACCAACCACTATATGATGAAAGCTACTATATCTGAACCTCTCAATTGGTCTACAATTTTCTCTTTTAGATCCATACTCTTAAAACTTATAGGTGTTGTATGTGCAGTAATTGCCATTAAAGGTTTTATGATTCCCAACCACTTTTTAGATGGTGGTTTATTGGGAATATCCATTTTGGTACATGAGTTTTATCATATAGATGTATGGATTCCATTATTATTATTGAATATTCCTTTTGTATTTATAGGTTTTAAAAAAATAGGAAAAAATTTTGCCATGCATTCCTTTTTATCACTGATTCTGCTGGGAATTGCCTTAATTGTGCTACCTATTCCCGCAGTTACTAAAGATCATTTTTTGGTTGCAGCTTTTGGTGGTGTATTTGTTGGTTTAGGTATTGGTTTTGTAATTAGAGGTGGAGGTGTTATTGATGGTTTGGAAATTATAGCTGAATTCACCAACAAAAAGTTTGGTTTAACAACCTCTGAAATTATTATGGCTATCAATACCTCAATATTTTTAGTCATTGCTATATTTCTCGGATTAGAAAAGGCAATGTACTCTATCTTAACATTTTTTACAGCTGTAAAAGTTTCGGATTATATAGTTGACGGATTTGAAAAATTAATCTCTTTAACAATCATTTCACCAAATTCTGAAATGGTAAAATCTATGATAGTAAACGATTTTAATAAGGCAATTACAGTTTATAAAGGTGAGCGTGGAAATCTGCCGGGTAATTTTGGAGTAAAACACGATTGTGATATTATTGTTGCTGTTGTAACCCGATTGGAAGTTCATAAAATCAAAAAAGCAATTGCCGAAAAAGACCCTAAAGCATTTATGTTTGTACAAAATATTAATGAAGTTGGAGGCGGCATTTTAAGCAAAAAGCCCAGCCATTAATGAAGCCCACATTTTCTAAAATTCAAAAATATGTTCTTAAGACTTTAGAAGATAGGTTGCCTCGTTATTTGAGGTATCATAGTGTTGAGCATACAAAGTATGTTTTAGAAAAATCTATGTATATAGCTACAAAAGAAGGTGTTTATGGTAAGAATTTATTTTTGATTAAAGTAGCTGCATTATATCACGACATAGGTTTTATAAAATCCAATTTAGAACATGAAGATATTGGATGTAATATAGCTAGAAAAGAATTACCAAAGTTTGGTATTTCAAATGAAGATATTGACATTATCTGTGGAATGATAACGGCAACTAAAATTCCACAAGAACCAAAAACACACTTAGAAAAAATACTAGCCGATGCTGATTTGGAATATTTAGGGACAAAACATTTTAAAACAGTTAGCGAATTGCTTTTTCAAGAATTGAAATATTACAATCCAAATCTTAGCAGAGACGAATGGAGAGACATTCAAATCAATTTTTTGGAAAACCACCAATACCATACTAGATTTTGTAAACAATATAAAAGATTCAGAAAACAAAGGCATCTTAAATCATTAAAACTCAAACAAACTAAACTAAATCAGTAGATATTGATTTTACCTTTTAACTTATAATTAAAATCCCAAAGGCTTGGGGAAGCGCTTTGGGATTATAGAAACTCATGTATTATTTAGGGATGAGTTTGTTATTACTTGCGTTTTTTACTTTTTTTAATTTCACCATTCTTTCTATAGTAGTAGAAGTCATCATTGTTCCAATCGTCATTCCAATCTTCATCATAGGCATATGGTGAGTAACTATCAGAACCATAAATTCCATTTCCAATGTTACTATGGTTTACAAAACCTCTTGTACCAATAACTTGTCCATATCTATTATAAAGAATTTGTAAGCTACCAACTTGTTTTAGTTGTCCACGTCTATATGACATATACACAGTACCAGCACGTTTTATTCTTCCTAGGCTGTCATAATTAATAAATACATTGCCTATTCGTCTCACCCTTCCTAATCTATCATGTCTAATAATTACACCTCTTCCAGTATGATATTGACTTGTCCCACGCGCACCATAAGTTTGGTTTGTACTGCGTCGATTACGTTTATAGTATATATGGTCATTGCTAGGATTTGTAGTAAATACTTCAGTATTAAAATCAAAGCTTCCATCTGGAAAGATTAAGAATTCTACACCACGTTCAATAAACGATATAGGTTGTGTAAAACCATAACGTTTTATTTTTAAATCTTCCCCATTTAAAACAGCATCTCCTGCTGTTGTTGCCTTGGCAGATGTTAGTCCTACTAGCATCATTGCCATAAAAAGTAATTTACTTTTCATAATGTATAGGTTTTTAGATTAACCCAATTCTAACTCATTTAGAATTTTTGGGCTTAATACTTTGAAAAACCAATTAGTGTGCCAAAATTTTAAAGCTATGAATTTCAATACTTTACGCGAATAAAATCACTTTCAACGAGATGCTTTTATACTATGAAAACAAAAGAAGAAGAGGTTTTTGTTGTAAAAAATCATTACATTTATTGTTAACTAACCATGGCTATGAGTAACGAATTAGATACTTGTCAAAATTGCGAAGAGCAGTTTGAAAAGGGATTTCATTTCTGCCCACATTGTGGTCAAAAAACTAATGACGAGTTGACCATTGGTGTTCTTTTTTATAATACTATAAGCAATTATTTTTCTTTTGATGCACGGTTTTTTAAGAGTTTTATTCCTTTAATGCTTAAGCCAGGTTACTTGGCGTCTAAATTCCTGGAAGGTAAGCGCTTGTTGTATCTACATCCTGCTCAGATGTATTTGTTTATTTCTGTCATTTTCTTTTTCATAATTTCGTTTAGCACTCGAGATCTAGTGAGCAAAGCAGATGAAATAAACCAAAAAGTGGTTGATAGCGATGTTGTTAAAATAGAAAAAGATAGTGTTGAAAAAGTATTGGATTCTATTCAGATAGCGAAAATGAAGAAACCATTAGAACAAAATAAAAAGTTGCTTGGGTTAAACGATGATGATTTAAAATTAACGGATTCAATTATAAATGCAAATCTCAAGGAAAAGAATGAAAACAATATAACCTGGGATTTTGACAAGAAAAAAGTAGACTCTCTGATAGCTGTTGGTGCAGATGAGAAGATTATTTTGAAAGAGATGGGAATGTCCGATAACCCTGGTTTTTTTGAAAGACGAGTTTATGAAAATGCACTAAAGCTGACCAAAGGAAGAGGTGCAGGTGGAATTGTACAGGCATTTTTTGATAGTATTCCTATATCTATGTTCTTTCTATTGCCACTTTTTGCACTTATTCTCAAAATCTTTTATTATAGAAAAGGAAAATATGCACATCATTTAGTATTCAGTTTTTATTTCTTTTCTTTCTTGTTTACTGTATTTAGTATTCTATTTGCGGTAAATAGGTTTATATATGACATTCCTGATTGGATAGACTGGTTGGTTGCCATATCTACATACTTTTATTTTTTGATTGCACTTATAAAGTTTTACAAACAAAATTGGTTTTTGTCTTGGATAAAGAGTGGAATTATAACATTTGCCTTTTTAATGTTTGTAATGCCAATGTCTTTTACAATCTTGGCGTTTTTGGCGTTTTTCTTTTATTAAGATTCATTAGTCCAAATAGCTGCGTCTAAAAACTCGGAAAGTTCTGTAGCATCATTAATTATTGATTTTAGATTATTATGGTCTGTAACATGAACACGTTCAGAGTTCTTCAAAGTCAAGTTTATCTCAAAACTATTAAAAGGCACAATTGTTCCTGAAGTAATCTCGCCTAAAATTTGTATTGCTACAATTTCATTTAAGTACAACATCATATTTAATTTGTTCTAAATCCATAGACTTTTTAGTCTAGCCCAAATAACTTCCCGATGAAACTCTTTTTGTAAATCCATTTTATAGTTTTTCTTTTAGGTATTTACCAGTAACTGAATTTTTGTTAGAGGCTATTTCCTCAGGTGTACCTGAAGCCACCAAGTCTCCACCTTGTTTGCCACCTTCAGGTCCTAAGTCTATAATATAATCGGCACATTTTATTAAATCGATGTTGTGCTCAATGACGATGATGGAATGACCTTTAGCAATCAATGCTCTAAAAGATTTGAGTAGCTTTTGAATATCGTGAAAATGCAATCCTGTAGTTGGTTCATCAAAAATAAAAAGTGCATTATCGCTTTTACTTCCTTTACCTAAAAATGTAGCTAATTTTATACGCTGAGCTTCCCCTCCTGAAAGGGTAGAAGAGGACTGACCTAAAGTTACATAGCCTAAACCAACGTCTTGTAAAGGTTGTAGTTTACTTTTAATTTTAGATTGTTTATTCGTTTTAAAGAACTCAATGGCATCATCAATTGTCATATTTAAAATATCATCAATTGATTTGCCTTCAAAAGCCACTTCGAGCACTTCTTTTTTAAAACGCTTACCACCACAAGTATCACAAGTTAGGTGTACATCAGCCATAAACTGCATTTCAATAGTCACTTCACCCTCACCTTTACAAGTTTCGCAACGTCCACCGTCTACATTAAAACTAAAATGCTTAGCTTGATAATTTCTTATTTTACTCAGCTTTTGTGAAGCGAATAAGGCTCTAATGTCATCATACGCTTTTACATACGTTACAGGATTAGAACGCGATGAACGACCTATTGGATTTTGGTCCACAAATTCTACATGCTGTATATTGCTATAATTACCTTTTATTTCGGTAAACTGCCCAGCTTTATCACTAAAGCCAGTAAGATGTTTTTGTAATGCAGGATACAATATTTTTTTTACCAATGTACTTTTCCCGCTACCAGAAACACCAGTTACAACAGTAAGCATTTCCAGAGGAAAAGTGACGTCTATGTTTTTTAGATTATTATCTCTAGCACCAATAATATCGATATGATATTTTGAGGTTTTTCGCTTTTCTGGGACTTTAATTTCTAATTTTCCATTAAGATATTTTGCAGTTAATGTATCTGAAACTAATATATCTTTAAACGCTCCGGTAGCAACAACTTCACCTCCAAATGTACCTGCTTCTGGTCCAATATCAATAATTTCATCAGCAGCTTTCATTATGTCCTCATCGTGTTCTACTACTATAACTGTATTGCCTAAATCTCGTAAGGATTTTAAAACATTAATTAATCGTTCAGTGTCTTTTTGGTGTAATCCAATACTAGGCTCATCTAAAATATACATTGAACCTACAAGACTACTTCCTAAGGATGTTGCTAGGTTAATGCGCTGACTTTCACCACCAGATAAGGTATTCGATCTTCGGTTTAGTGTTAAATAGCTTAATCCAACGTTAGTTAAAAATTCAAGACGTGTGTTTATTTCGGTTAAAAGACGCTTAGCAACTTTTTCTTCATATTCGTTTAGTTTTAAATCTTTGAAAAATACAGTTAATTCATTAAGAGGTAAATCTACTAAGTCTGTAATGGTTGCACCATTAATTTTTACATAGCTAGCTTCTTCACGTAAACGTTTGCCTTTACAGACATTACACTTCGTTTTTCCTCTATAACGCGAAAGCATTACACGGTTCTGAATTTTATAGGCTTTAGATTCTAGTTCGGCGAAGAAACTGTCTAAGCCTTCAAAATATTTGTTGCCTTTCCAGATTAAAGCTTTATGCTCATCGCTTAATTGAAAATAAGGCTTGTGAATAGGAAAATCGAATTTATGGGAATTATTTACTAATTGGTCTCTATACCAACTCATACTTTCGCCTCTCCAAGGAAAAATAGCATTTTCATATACTGAAAGTGCTGTGTTGGGTATTACCAAATCTTCATCTATACCAATTACATCACCATAGCCTTCACATTTAGGACAAGCACCATAAGGATTATTGAAGCTGAATAGATGTACATTTGGCTCTAGAAACGTCATGCCATCTAATTCAAACTTATTGTTGAATTCGGTTTGTTTATTGTCTGCTAATGATTCAATGATACATGTACCAACACCTTCAAAAAACGCAGTATCTATAGCATCTGCTAATCTATTTAGAAAATCTTCATCATCTTTATAAACTATTCTATCTACAACAAGGTACAGCTCTTTTACTGATGTTATGTCTTGCTTTAAAGCGTCGTCAATTCTTAATACATCATCCCTATATTTTATTCTCGCATAGCCTTGCTGTAGTAAGGTTTGAAGTTTATTTTCAATAGTTCTACCTTCTTCCAAAATGATAGGAGAGAGTAGAAGTAACTTAGAGCGTTCTTCAAACGTTTTTATAAAGTCTATAACATCGGTTACTGTATGTTTTTTTACTTCATTATCTGAAATAGGTGAGTAAGTTTTGCCAATTCTTGCGAAAAGCAACTTTAAATAGTCATAAATCTCTGTGGTTGTCCCAACAGTAGAACGTGGATTGGTAGAATTCACCTTTTGTTCTATGGCAATTGCAGGCGCAATGCCTTTAATATAGTCAACTTTTGGTTTGTTTAATCGACCCAAAAACTGGCGCGCATAACTCGACAAGCTTTCTACATAGCGTCTCTGACCTTCTGCATATAAGGTATCAAAAGCCAAGCTGGACTTCCCGGAACCTGATAGCCCTGTAATAACAACCAATTTATTTCTTGGAATAACAACATCAATATTTTTTAGGTTGTGCAATTTTGCACCTTTTATGATGATATTTTCTTTAGGGTTAACGTCTAAAACTTTAGTGTTCATAGGATTATTGAGCATATAATTTTGCAAAGATACGTTATCTATTTAAGCTGATAAAATGCGTTATTGTTAGACAAAATGTTAAAATTTAGTACGAAATTTTGTTTTTTCGGAATGATTGTTGTTATATTTACCACATAATCATTTAAAACACAACTGCGTATAGCATAATATTACTTTAAAAAATTAACCCCTTGCTAAGAAGCTTGCTTCTGGCTGCTAAGAGTAATATTATGAAAAGAGAACTTATCCAAGACGCAGAGTTGGTCAGCAACTACATAAGAGGAGACGAAAGTGCACTATCCGTATTGATAGAGAGGCACAAGCAAAAAATTTACAGTTTTATTTATTCTAAAGTATATGATAGAGATATTACTGAAGATATTTTTCAGGATACCTTTATTAAAGTTATTAGAACCTTAAAACGTGGAAAATATAATGAAGAAGGTAAATTTTTACCTTGGGTAATGCGAATTGCCCATAACCTTGTTATTGATCATTTTAGAAAAAACAGTCGTATGCCTAAGTTTGATAACGCAGGTGAGTTTAGTATTTTCTCTGTTTTGAGCGACTCCAGTCTCAATGCAGAAAAAAGTATGATAAAAGATCAGGTGGAATCTGATGTTAGACGTGTGATAGAAGAATTACCAGAAGATCAAAAGCAAGTACTTTTAATGCGTATGTACCAAGATATGAGTTTTAAGGAAATATCTGAGCGTACAGGCGTAAGTATTAATACAGCGCTTGGAAGAATGCGTTATGCACTCATAAATATGCGTAAGGTTATAGAACAGAATAATATTATTTTAACAAATTGACACAATAAAGTGTTTTAAGTTGCGTTTTAGCCATATAATAACCCTAAAATTGGTAATATGGCAAACATTTACTCTAACGCTTCCCCAAAAAACAATAACCTAAAACCAAAAGATGAAACGATAAGTTTCCTTTTGAATTACTCAAAGGCTTTAAGTGTTATACATTATAATAAATTGAAGTTTGAAGCACTTCAGAATTAAGTTGGAAGAAATCCTGATTGAAAAATCAGGATTTTTTTCATATATCTATTTCCTCTTTTTATAATAATCATCTAAAACTGATTTTCTACCAATAGTTTTTGTGATAATGTCTTTATCCAAATCCCATCCACGAGCAGGTGAATATTCTCTACCATACCAAATAATTTGAAGATGTAAATCATTCCATAATTCTTCAGGGAATATGCGTTTAGCATCTTTCTCGGTCTGTACTACATTTTTACCATTACTTAGATTCCAACGGTACATTAATCGATGAATGTGTGTATCTACTGGAAAAGCAGGAATACCAAAGGCTTGCGATAATACTACAGCGGCAGTTTTATGACCAACAGCTGGTAAAGCTTCAAGTTCTTCATAAGTTTGAGGAACTTTGCCATTGTACTTATCAATAAGAATTTGAGACAACCCATGAATACCCTTACTCTTCATAGGAGATAAGCCAACAGGTTTAATAATTTCTCTTATTTCTTCAACACTCAACTTTACCATATCGTATGGATTGTCAGCTCTTTCAAATAGAAGTGGAGTAATTTGATTAACCCTTACATCAGTGCTCTGGGCGGACATAAGTACTGCTATTAGCAAGGTGTAAGGATCTTTATGGTCTAAGGGTATGGGAATTTTTGGGTAGAGTTCCTTTAACGTATTTATAACAAAATCTACCTTTTCTTGTTTAGTCATTCATTGTATTTTTACAAAAAAACAAATTTAAGCAATTATGACACATTTAAAAGTAGGTGATAAGGCACCATTTTTTTCGGCAAAAGATCAAGATGGAAATACTATAACATTATCTGATTATAAAGGGAAAAAATTAGTGGTTTTTTTCTATCCAAAAGCCAATACACCAGGTTGTACTGCAGAAGCCTGTAATTTAAATGAGAATTATAATAGGTTCAAAACGCAAGGCTATGAAATTTTAGGTGTTAGTGCAGACAGTGCTAAAAGCCAATCAAATTTTAAAAATAAATATGGTTTTCAATATCCTCTGTTGGTAGATGAAGATAGATCTGTAATTGAAGTCTTTGGTGTTTGGGGGCCTAAAAAGTTTATGGGTAGAGAATACGATGGTATCCATAGAACTACATTTGTAATCAATGAAAATGGCGTGTTAGAAGATATAATTACCAATGTAAAAACTAAAGAGCACGCAGCACAAATTTTAAATAAATAACCAATATATTTAACAAAAAAAAAGCGACCTATTCGACTACGCTCAGTAACCGAAAGGTCGCTTTTTTTTGATTATATTTTATTTGTGCATTACTTCTTCAGATTCGCAACCAAACAAACTTTTTTCTTTTATGAGTTTTGCAACACCTTCTGGTAGCATTTCTTCCCAATCCGTATCTCCATTAGCAATCTTTTTGAGCACGGTTCTAGAGAATACAGATAAGTTAGAGGCATCAAAGTCTGTGATATCAACCACTTTACCATTGTATTTAAAGAACTTGTAAAGCTCTTTCATACGTGGATGAACTTTTAGGTTTTCACTATTGGTTATGCTACCATCTTCATTTTGCATAGGGTACAGATACACTCTTAAATCCTTATAGAAAAGTTTACCAAATGCTTCTAATATTCCACCACTCAAATGGCGATAATACTTTTCGTCAAAAATATCAACAAGATTACTTACTCCCATGGTAAGACCCATTCTGTTTTTAGAATACTGAGAGAAGTACTCAACTAGTTTATAATACTCTTGGAAATTAGAAATTAAAACTGTTTGTCCAAGTGAACAAAGTAATCTCGCTCTATCCATAAAGTCTTGCTCATCAATTTCGCCTTCTGCTCTGAGATTAGAAAGCGTAATTTCAAATATAACTTGGGTGTTCTCTTTGTCTACCTTATTTTCCTTTATGAACATTTCGTACGATTTCTCATACATATCCATATTTACCTTAGTTACAGGTCTAAAGCTACCTCTTAAGGCTAGGATATTTTTCTTGTAAAGTACACGTGCTGGTAATACATTGTTCCCATCAGGTGAAAACATTACTGCATCTGTCATGCCATTTTTAACAAGCTGTAAACTCATTAGACGATTGTCTACATCTTTAAAGACAGGCCCAGAGAAATTAATAGTGTCAATTTCTAATTGATCTTTTTCTAAATGGTCATATAAATAACGTAGTAACTTCTTTGGCTGATTGTATTTATAAAAAGCACCATAAATTAAGTTGGTACCTAATTTACCTAGCGTTTCTTGCTGTAATCTAGCATCATTTTCCTTAAAACGAATGTGAAGTACAATCTCACTATATTCCCCTTCAGGCTTAACCTGAAACTTAATGCCAACCCAACCATGGCCTTTGTATTTTTTTGCAAAATCTATTGTAGCAACAGTGTTGGCATAAGAAAAGAAAATTCTGTTTGGGTTGTCCTCTCTTGGAATTCGCTGTTCCATAAGATTAACTTCGTGAATCAACATTTTTCGAAGTCTTGCTTCGGTTACATAACGCTTATCATCTTCTATGCCATATATTGCGTCACTAAAGTTTTTGTCATAAGCAGACATTGCTTTTGCTATAGTACCTGAGGCACCACCCGCTCTAAAGAAGTGACGCACTGTTTCTTGTCCAGCTCCAATCTCGGCAAATGTGCCGTAAATATCTTTATTAAGGTTAATACGTAGGGCCTTGTCTTTTAGAGAAGGAATATTTTCAATCTCAAAGTCGCCTTTGTACGTTATTTCTTCCATAGATATTGGGATTACATCGTTTTCGCAAAGGTATTAATTTAGTATTGCAAACAAAAAAATAACCCTATTTTTGTTTTAAACTTAACACCTTTTGAAAATAACGTTTTTAGGTACTGGAACTTCGCAAGGGATACCGATAATCGGTAGTAAACATCCTGTTTGTTTGAGTGCTAATCCTAAGGATAAGCGTTTACGTGTTTCTGTTTTGGTAGAGTGGGATAATTATACCTATGTGATAGATTGTGGACCAGATTTTAGACAGCAAATGCTCAATGCAAACGTATCTAAAATAGACGGTATTGTATTTACACACGAGCATGCAGACCACACTATGGGTTTGGATGATATTAGACCATTCTTCTTTAAACAAGGTGATATAGATTTATATGCACACAAACGTGTTTTTAAAGCTTTAAAAAAACGTTTCGATTATATTTTTACATCTAAGGAAAAGTACCCAGGTGTTCCAAGTGTAAAAGAGCACATCATTAAAAACGTACCATTTCAGTTAGGTAATCTAAAAGTTTTACCAATTGACGGGTTGCATTATAGACTTCAAGTGTTTGGTTTTAGATTTAAAGATTTTGCCTACCTCACGGATATGAAAACTGTAGAGAGTAAGGAGATAAAGAAACTTCAAAATCTTGAGGTTTTAGTGGTTAATGCACTTAGGGAAGAACCACATATATCACATTTTAATCTTGAAGAAGCACTTGACTTTATCAATAAAGTAAAGCCTAAGCGAGCTTATTTAACACATATTAGCCATCATTTAGGCTTTCATGACGATGTACAACAAAATTTACCAGAAAACGTTTTTTTGGCATACGATAATTTACAAATTACCATTTAAGATAATAAATATGAAAAGTAGAGTTTTTATGTATTTGTTTATTTTTTCAGCATTAGCATTCATATTTCAATATGTGAATTCTAAAAATATTCTAGATAAGTACGAAACAGATATTAATAAATATAAGACAGCAGTTGAGACTCAAGAAAAAAGGATAGCTGAATTAGAGGAACAAAATTTTGAACTTAACTACTTCAATATAGATAGAAATGATAATGCTCTAGACTATTTTATTGCACAAGGATTTGATGTCGATGAATTAATTATTGCCATTAAAGAAGGACTTTACGATACCAATCATTATGAAGGAGAAGACCATCCAATAGTACCTTTTGTCTCATTGACAGGCTCTAAACTTATAATTAATAAAATTAGAATTGTCAATCACAAATGGATTTTGGCCAATTTTACAGATGGTGAATATTGGGGAGAAATCTTTGTAAAATATGACATTGACGAAAACAATGACTTGAAGTACAAATTGGTCGAATACTTCATGTACCCTAAAATAGGTTAGATATTAGTCTTTAACCAGTCCCTAAAATCATAGAAATTTTGAGGGGCTACTCCATGTCCAACAGGATATTCTTTATAGATGTGGTTAATGTCTAAAGCTTTTAAAACTTCTGGTGTTTTTCTAGCCCATTCTACTGGAATTACTTGGTCTGCATAACCATGAGAGCAAAATATATTTAAGTGAGACACCTCATTTTTGTCAATGTTTTCTGGTAAAATAGCCTCGTTTAGATACCCACTTAACGCCACTACATTTTTTATTTTGTGAGGGTAGTTCATTGCCACAGCTAAACTCAATATAGTGCCTTGGCTAAAGCCTAAGAGAGTTACATTGCTCTTATCTACTGGATACGTTTCACATGCATAATCTATAAAGTTAGCAATTAAATCTACAGATTGCTTTGCTTGTACATTATCACTCCATTTGCCTTTTTCTGCATCAAAATTTATGGCATACCATGCATTTCCGAAAGGTTGCATCGCATATGGTGCTCTTAATGAAATAATAAAAAGTTCTTCAGGCAATTCAGAAGCAAACGAGAACAGATCGTTTTCATCACTACCATAGCCATGGCACATTATAAGTAAGGGTGCATTTTCTTTTAAGACACTTGGTTTTTTGATATAATGTAGGGCAGTAGTCATTTTTTATTTTAAGTTTCTAAACCAATCCTGAAAATGTTTTCCTAAAAAAGGAAGCAGTTTATATTCTCCTATAATTGCATAAATCATACAGTAAATCCAACAAATAAAGGTTACAGTCCATAGTGCGGTGCCAAACCAAGAATTAACGTACTTTTCACAGACGTTTGAAATGCCTACCATAATAACTAAACCAATCATTTGTCTTGCATGAAAAAAAACATAAGGATTTCTTTTTTCCAGGTTTAGGGAAATAGCTATTAATAAGCCTAGTGGAGTAATATATGCAACGGTAGCTAAAGCTTTGCCGTTTTTAATATCTTGATTATTCATTACTTGATTACTACTTTATTGTTTGCAATAACACCGTAAGCGTTTCCTTTTAGTTCCATGCCAAGAAAAGCACTGTTCTTTGATTTTGAAGTTATATTTTCTTTACTAAATTGGTATTTGCCTTCAGGATTAAACAAACTTAAATTAGCAACTTCGCCAATGTTTATTGAACTTTCAGGCACACCAAATCTAGCTTTGCCTTGCGTAAGCAGACTAACTGCCTTTTTGGTGGTAAATACAGTTTGGAGAGCTCCAAAAGCGGATTCTAAACCTGTAGTTCCGTATTTAGCATGATCAAACTCTACCTTTTTATCTTCAATGTCAATTGGATTGTGGTCTGAAGTTACCATATCTATAGTGCCATCTTTTAAGCCTTCAATTAAAGCATCACAGTCACTTTGTGTTCTAAGTGGAGGTAAAACTTTGTATCTGGTATCAAACTCTTCTAGACTGTTATCTGTAAGTACCAAATTGTGTATGGCAACACTACAGGTAACATTAAGCTTTTTAGCTTTTGCCTCTCTAATAAGTTCTACCGACTTAGCTGTGGAAATGGTTGGTATATGCAATTTGCCTTCGGTATATTCTAAAAGGAATAAATCTCTTGCGACCTGCAATTCTTCAGCTAAACCAGGATTTCCTTTAAGACCTAAACGCGTGCTGTTTATATTTTCATTAACAACACCTAAACCAGAAATTTTAGATTCTTGTGGAAATGACAACACTAGTCCATCAAAATTACTAGCGTATTGTAAGGCTATCTTTATGAGATTAGGATTGGAAACAGGCTTCTGATAATCATAGAAGGCAACAGCTCCAGCATTTTTCATATCATACAGCTCTGCTAAATCTGTGCTGTTACTAAACTTGGTTAAAGCACCAATGGGATAGAGGCTTGTGGCTTTATTATGAGCTTTAGCCTTAACAAATGTAATGTCTGCAAAACTATCTATAACAGGATTAGAATTTGCATTAAGGGCTACAGCTGTAAAACCGGACTCCGCAGCAGTTTTTAGACCATTTTCTATGGTTTCACGTTCCTCGTATCCTGGTTCTCCAAAAGACACACTACTATCAAACCAGCCTTGAGAAACATGGAGGTTTTCTAGCTTAATCTCTTTGTAATTATCAGGATTTGAAATGCGTTTGGAAATCTTAGAAATGCGACCTTTTTCAATTAAAATATCTACTGTTTCGTTGTGAAAATCACTTTTAGAATCAACGATTGTAGCAGATTTTATGAGTGCGTTCATTTAAGATATTTTAGTAGAAGTACTTCTATTATTAAAAATACTAGCGCAAAAATAACAAACCATTTCCATAGTGCATTAATAGTTGTGCTACTTTTTATGTCGTTTATAGTTGTTGCTAGGCTTTCATTAACCGATATATTTGGCATATTTTTTAGATCTAAATAGCTTAGGTTGCTTTCTCCTCTATCGTAGTTAAAACTTAGGTTTTGTATAACTTCAGATTTATTTTTTACTTCGTAAATGCCAGCATTTTCAGGATACTCTTGCGTTTCTAATATTACAGTTTTACTGTAGGTTTTTTGTAATGGAATCACCGAATTTTCAGAATTACCAAGTGTTAAAATATCATCTTGGCCTAAAACAGCATTAACCGCAATTGAATTTGGTTGTCCAATTGTATAGTATAATTGTGATAATTTCAGACTTTGCTTTCCTAAATTATATAATGTCGGAACAATTAAAGGTGAGTTTTTGAAGTTTGAACTGTCATCATTCAAAGCGCTCGAAAATGCATAAACACCATTATATCCAACTAAAAAAGCATTGCTGTCTTCAAACGATAAAACACTATTGCTATTTGAAGAAAAACTATATGAAAACTCTACTTTTGGATATTGAAAATTATCTACTTTAGAGTAAAATGCATTTGCTAAAAGAGGGTGGTTATAGTTAATGGTAGTAATACGTTTTTGCTGATTATTTAATACTAAAAATTGATTGGAACTTAAATTTTTAAATAATTGATTATAAGTATTTAAGTTAATCTCTTTTGAAGGAATAATTAAAATATATCCGCCATCGTTTTTAAATGAGATAAGAGCAGTTATTAATGCATCAGATATAGCCTCAAGTTCATTTAAAACAATAAGATTTTGATCAGGTATTAAATTGAAATTAAGACTATTCAAATTAAATGAATTATATTCAAATTCATCTTCAGTATAAATACGTTTTAAGAAGTTATCGTCTGCGTTTTCGTTTATAGCAAGTACTTTAATTTTTGGATTTGAATTAATATTGAAATAAAAACTATTGTCGTACTGTAAGCCAGCATCTTCAACAACTAATTTCCCATTAATCACTGTATTATTAGAAATTGAAAACATGGCTTCCGAACTTTCACTTATGTCTACAGCATTTTTAGCTATTAAAATAGCATCATTAAACAAGGAAACTGTAATATTCTCAATAGCTTCACCTTGATTGGATAGTTTCACACTTAAGTCTAAAGTTTCTGCATTTGAATTTGAAACATAAACGCTATCAATACTTACATTAGATATTAACGATGATTTGGGCTGTACCAATTTCAAATTAATAGAGCTATCATTTTCAAATGTCAATGGTTTATCCTTTTGCTGAAAATCGGAAACCAAAACAAGGTTTTTTGTATAAGACTGGTCTTTTGAGAACAACTGTTTACCTTTTATTATTATCGCATCATAGTTCAATTGCGTAGGTGAGTGCTCTAGTTGGATTAAATCATTTTTCAATGCCTTTATGCTAGTGTTTCTAAAGGTTTGAGTATTAGTAAATAGACTAATTTTCTCATCCTCAGGGAAATTATTAATAATATCTTGAATGGCTTCATTTAGCAAACTTCCGTTTTTGCCAGTTGCCTGCATACTGTACGAATTATCGAGATATAAAACGGTTTCCTGAGACTCGTTAAAGTCTTCTGTGTTTGTTATGTATGGTTGTGCAAATGCAATAATAGCAGAGGCTAATAACAGCATTCTAGTAAGAAGTGTCAACCATTTTTTTAATTGAGAACTTTTACGGGTTTGCAGTTTTACAGCTTTTAAGAACTTTACATTAGTGAATTTTACTTTCTGAAAACGACGAAGCTGAAATAGGTGAATAAGAATAGGAACTATCAGTAAAAAAAGCGCGTAAAGTAATTCGGGATGTTTAAACTGCATTCCTAGTGTGGACATTATTAATTAGCCAAATATAGAAAATGATATAGGATAACAGTAATGCGCTTTTGAGAATTTTAACAAAAGAAGAAATAATCGTCCATAGGCTTCATATTTTGCTTTTTGAAATAGTGTCTTATATCATTTTGCTCATCTTCATTGGCAACAGTAACAATACTTTGTGGTTGATTGAGTTGTTCTAAATGCTTAAAATTCAATAGCTTTTGCCCATAAATCTCTTTCCCTATTTTCTTTTCATTATCGCAAATCCAATGAAAAGGAATATCGTTTTTAATTAACAGTTTTGCTACGGTTTTGCCCTTATTTCCTGCACCCCAAATGACTAAAGGTCTTTCGGGTTTATAATCTAGTTCTAAGTAGTAATGAACTTTTATGTCCAAAAAGTAATTTATCGCATAATGCTCATGTGTTCTAGATGTTCGTGTGCTGTAATCGCGCCAATGAAGTAGTACTTTATCACAAGGAATACACTTGTATTTGGCCCTGTAAAACCGAAATGTTAAATCATAATCTTCAGGATAGCGGTTGGGCTCAAAACCTTCGCAGGCCACAAAATCATCACGATGTAGCATCCAGCAAGGTGATGGAATTACACACTCTTTATAAATTTCAGAATAGTTATTCCCTTTTTCAGTGAGCTTATTAATCCAATGTTCGTAGCGAGCGTAACCATCACTTATACCATCAGTTCTAAAGTATTTTACCTGTCCGACAGCAAGATGTTTCTTACCATGAACTAAAAGACTATTCACCATTACATTAAGTCTGTTTGTAGTCATTATATCATCACTATCCATTCTGGTGATATAAGCGCCTTTACAATTTTTGAAAGCAGTTTGCAATGCCGAAATTATGCCTTCCTTTTCGTTGGTATAAAGTTGAATCCGAGGTTCTTTCTCTGAAAACTTTTCAACTATAGTATATGATAAATCATCCGAATGATCGTCCACAAAAATTGCTTCCCAATAGGTGTAAGTCTGATTAATGATAGAGGTAATACATTCAGAAATAAAAGACTCTGTATTCTTAAAAGGAATTAAAATGCTAACTAAGGGTTTTGACATGGCACGAATTTAACAAAACCTTTAGACTTAAAGTGGTAACAGATTGTAGTTTTGTGCGTCTCGTAAAAAAAATAAAATAAATACTCATGAAGAACTATTTAGCCATTTTAGGCTTAAGTGTAATCTTGTTAGGTTGTGGTTCAGCCAAGCCAACAGTAGATGATTTAGCAGTTAATAATCCTATTGAAACTGCTTTAGATTTAACAGCAGTGGTAGATGATAAAGTACCAGTAACTATTAATCCTGGTCGTTTTACTACAGAAACGGTAACCTATAGATTACCTAGAGTAGTACAGGGAACATATTCTGTTAGTGACTTTGGTCGATATGTGGATGATATGAAAGCCATAGATTACAATGGCAATGAGCTTGAAGTTTCTAAAGTAGACACCAACACATGGACCATTTCAGACGCTACTAAATTGGACAAGTTAACCTACTATGTTAACGATACTTTTGATATTGAATCTACAGGTGGCATAGGTGGTGAAAATCCGTTTTCTCCAGCAGGTACTAACATCGAAGAAGATAACTACGTTTTAAATCTTCATGGTTTTATAGGTTATTTTGACTCTTTAAAAAATAACCAATATGCTTTAGATGTTACTGCACCAGCAACCTTTGTTAGAACGTCTGCACTAGAGGACAGAGGCATGAAGTCTAGTCCTGATGGAAAGTCTATTACAAGCAGCTATTTTGCACAGCGTTATTTTGAAATTACCGACAATCCAATGATGTATGGTAAGCTAGATGTTGAAGAATTCATGGTTGGTGACATTAAAATTGTGTTAAGTGTATTTTCACCAAACAAAGTGCACACAGCAGCAAGCCAAAAAGAAACGGTTTATAAAATGATGCAGGCACAAAAGAACTACTTAGGTGACATCAATAGTACTGCACGTTACGATATTTATTTATACTTATCCGATGGATCTGAAACAGCACCAAAAGGCATGGGAGCTCTAGAGCACCACACGTCCACAGTAGTGGTTTTGCCAGAATCTTCAAGCAAAGAAGGTTTAGCAGCTTCCATTATAGATGTTGTAGCGCATGAGTTTTTTCATATTGTAACTCCGTTATCGGTACACTCTGAAGATGTGCATTATTTTGATTATAATAAACCAACATTCTCTAAGCATTTATGGATGTACGAAGGTGTTACTGAGTATTTTGCACAACACTTCCAGGTATACGAAGGTTTGGTAGAACCTGCTGATTTTTACAACACTATAATGGGTAAGATAGCAACTTCTAAGAATTTAGATGATGCTATGAGTTTTACGGTAATGAGTGAAAACGTATTAGAGCAGCCTTATGCATCAAATTACTATAACGTATACATGAAAGGTGCCTTAATTGGGATGTGTATCGATATTTTAATGCGTAAAGAGAGTGATGGAAACAGAAGTATGTTGTCTTTAATGAAAGAATTATCAGCTAAATATGGTAAGAACAAACCATTTGAAGACGATAAACTAATATCTGAAATCACTGAAATGACCTATCCAAGTGTTGGCGAGTTCTTAAAAACGCATGTAGAAGGTGATGTGCCAATTAACTATAATGAGTTTTTTGAAATGGTTGGATTAACAAAAGGTGAAACCGAAGTACCTACAAACTATATCTTTGCAGGTGGACAAAACATCATTTTTGATGGTGATCCAAATAAAGGTATTTTCTTTTCACCAATGGCATTGAAAAATTCATTCTGGGCGTCTCAAGGTGTGCAAGCTGGTGATGTGATTAAAAAAGTTAATGGCCAAGATTTAACCTTACAGAATGCACAACAAGTGATTGGTGGTATGTTTGGTTGGCAAGAAGGTATGGAGTACAGCTTGGATTTAGAGCGTAACGGTGAAGCCATTACTTTAAAAGGAACTTTAGGTAAAGCCACAGCGGTTAGTGAATCGTTAGTAGAAGACGAAAACGCTACCGAATCACAAAAAGCAGTAAGACAAGCTTGGTTAAAAGGATAACACAAATTCCTGCGTCAACATGCCGCTAAGGCTTCAGCGGAGGCGCAAAACAGAAATCTTATGATAATAAAAAAAGCTTCCAATTTGGAAGCTTTTTCTTTTAAATCAATTTATAAAAAGGATAGACCTTTTTCTAATATTTTGCCGACTTTCCGTTTGAAGCGGAATTCTTTATAAATTCACGCAAATCGTCATTTGCTTGTATCAAATCCTCATTTCGCAGGTACATCATGTGTCCACTTCTGTAGCCTTTAAAAGAAAAACGATCTTTCAACTTGCCACTCGGATCCATTTGCCATTGCGAATATTTAGCGGCAAAATAGGTGGTCGCACCATCGTAATAACCCGATTGTGTCATGACCTTTAAGTAAGGGTTTTGGGCCATTGCCTGTCTCAAATTATCTCTTGTATTGTCATTAGATCTATCCCAATCACCAACATTGCCAAAGACATTGTATTTAACGTCGGTTTTAAAACCGAGTTCGTTTTGGATGTAGTAGTTAATGGCTGGAGTGAAGGAATGCAGCCAAGATGTTAGTTCGGCACTGTAATCGGGTTCTGAGCCCGTTTCTACACGGTCAATACCAATATATCTCGAATCTAATCGTCCTATGGTTTCACCTGTTTTATCTCTCAACAGTTCTTTCCAAAAGAAACGGTTAGGGACATCTAAATTCATTTGCAGGATGACTTTTTCAGACAACCCTGAATAGTAGCTCATCTGTTTGGCAATAGCCGCTCTTTCGGTATCTGATATAAAACCTCCCTTGGCAATAGCTGGCATTAGTTTGTTGATTGCAAAGTTTTCGGCCTCAGGCAATATATCCAAAAGGTCTTGAGATTGTAATTCTGGCGATAAGGCTTTATGGTACCAAGCTGCTGCAGTATAATAGGGTAAATTGAGACTAGATGCCAAAGGACCGCCAACACGCAACACCTTATAATCTGCAGGTGACACCAAAATAACACCATTTAAATACATCCATTGGCTGTTCTGCAGTTCTAGGGATAAACCCATAACTCGTGTGCCACCATAACTTTCGCCGATAATATATTTTGGCGATTCCCAACGGTTATGTCGCGTGGTAAAGGTATTCATCCAACTCGCTAAATATTTTATATCGGCATTGATTCCAAAAAAGAGCTTATCATCGGGCATCTTCCCATCCTTATCCGCTACTTTACGGGAATACCCTGTATTCACAGGGTTGATATATACGATATCCGCTACATCTAAAATAGAATTCGGATTGTCTTTGATACCATAGGGCTGAATCGGATAGCCCTCATCATCAATTTTTAGAATTTTTGGACCGGTATAGGCAATATGCATCCAAACAGAAGCCGAACCAGGACCACCATTAAAAGAATAAATAATAGGGCGTTTGCTACCTTTAGCATCGTTAGTGCGTTTGTAGTAGGTGTAATACAATGACGCTATCATTTTACCACTCTCATCCCAAACCGGCTGAAAACCAGTTTCTGCTTGGTAATTAACCTGTTGCCCTTTGATAGTGACTGAATTGGTAGTGACGTAAGTCGTATCGACCGGGATTTTTAAATCTTGTGCAGTGCCTATGTTAAAACAAACTAAGCATAGAACTAATAACTTGAATTTCATAAGAGTTGATTTTAATGGTTCTAAAGATAACCAATCCAACTCAAAACCCCTCAAACACGCCGAGACCAAATAATGCAAAATCATACTTTACTGGGTCATTTGGGTCTAGTTTACGTAGATTCTCATCCAGTTCGGCTAAGGCTTTGGCATCATTCTGTTTGCGCTTTAATAAGCCTAGTTGTCGTGCCACATTCCCAGAATGTACGTCTAACGGACAGCTGAGCTGTGCAGGCGAGAGGCTGTCCCAAATCCCAAAATCGACACCAGCATTGTCCTTGCGTACCATCCAACGCAAGTACATATTAATGCGTTTGGCGGCAGAATTCTTTAAAGGATCGCTCACATGCTTTTTGGTACGCTCTAGGTGTGGAATCTCAAAAAACAGTTGTTTAAACTGGTGGATGCTTTGTTGTAAAGAGTTGGGTTCAGCATGTTTTGCAAAAACAACTTCTAAGCCATTGTGAGACTTATAAAGATGCTGTAAGCTTTTCACAAACTGTATAAAATCATCACCATTAAATGTTCTGTGTACAAACGACTGCAAAGCCTCTAAATCTGAGTCTTGATGCTGCATTATGAACTCATAAGGTGCCTGGTCTAACAACTCCATCATTTTAGTTGCATTATTAATAATGCTTTTGCGATTTCCCCAGGCAATGGTAGCGGTTAAAAACCCAGCAATCTCAATGTCCTCTTTTTTAGAAAATTGATGTGGCACTTGTATAGGGTCGCTCTCAATAAACTTTGGGTTATTGTAGAGCTGGACTTTCTCGTCTAAAAAAGGTTTAAGTTCTGAGTGTTTTAGTTTCAATTTTTCTACTGATAAAGGATAATTCAGATTCAAACTTAAAGATGTTATTCTATTTGACCTAAAGATAATATTGGGATAAACACGGATACTTAAATTATAATTGTTTTTAAAGACTTATATTGCGACCAATAGCAAAATCTATATAATTGATTTTTCTTTTATGCGAAACATCTACTTATTATTTGCAATAATCTCACTCTTTCTTTGTGCCTCAGGATTTTCCCAAGATCTGCATTTAGCTGAAAGGTCTGAAAGAATCATAATAAAGAAAGACTCATCATTTCAAACGGAAGTTTCAATAGTATTCAAAAAGAACGAAAACTTACGTATTTATCCAATTTTTTATGATACCGAACTTGAAATGGTGAATGATATTGAGCTTTTTGAAATCAAGGGAAAACGGTTAAAAAAAATAAAAACAAAAGAGATTATTGAAGAAGATGTTAAGTTAGATTACATAACAAGCAAAAAAGTCAAATCGGTATTAATACCAGCTGATAAGGATATTAGTTTAAAATATACTATTTCTTGTAAAGAACTAATGTATTTTACAAGCTTACCTTTTTTTTCATATAATAAAATCGATACGCTTTTGTATCATATTGAGATACCTAATGACTATAGATTGAGTCACAGTAATATAGAAGAAGACTCCTTGTCTTTTTATCAAATAGATTCTACAAAATATGACGATAAATCAATTTGGAAAATAAAAGTATCTCCAAAAAAGGTTATTCCAGATCCATTACAGTTTTTCGGTATTTATAAAAACATAAAGGTGCCACTAATGAGAACACTGGTTTACCCAAATTCTTATAAAAATCAACCAAAAAAATATCTTAATGATTGGTATCTAGATAAGTTATCAACTCAAACTGTATTAAATACTGCCTCATTAAACAAAATAGACGAACTAACAGAAGGTATTCAAGACAAAGCAAAAATTATAAATATTCTATATAATTATGTGAGGAATAATTTTAAATATGTTGCAATAGAGATAGGTATGGGAGCTTTTGTTCCATCTCATGTTAATGAGGTTTTTTTCAATAAACAAGGCGATTGTAAAGACTTATCCAATTTTTTGTCTGAAGCATTAAAACATAAGGGAATTGAAAGCACTTTAGCCCTAGCCGCTACTTTTGATCACGTAAGTGATTGTGACTTTCCCTCATTAGGCTCAGCTAATCACGTTATTTGTGTCGCTAAAATTGACGGAAAGAAAGTATTGTTAGACCCTACGGATTCGGTGCACGTCGAAGGAACACCTGTTCAGAGTATACAAGGTCGAACAATATTAATTGTCGACCCTTCGGGTGGTGAATTTTACAATGTAAGTCCATTCGCTCCAGAAAGTAATGAAATTTTATATCGTTTTGATTTAGATCTAAATAGTGATAAGGATGTTATTGAAGGAAGTTTTAAAATTAATTATGAAGGAATTGCTGGTAACTACCTCAAACGTGTAATGAACACCAATAAAATAAAGGATAACACCGAAATTTTAAAAACTTATTATGAAGAAATTTTTGGAGATCAAGATATTTCTAACATTTCAACTTTAAATGAATACAAGAAATTAAATTTTAATGGAGATATTTCAATAAAAGGAAAGACTTTTAGTGATGACAATAATAAATATTTGTTCTTTGATTTTTTACCTAGACTTTTCGAAACTGAAAATAGAGAAACCTTAATGAGTGGAACCTTTTTGGGAAATAATTTTTCTAAGAGGGTACTTCTTAAAATCACTTTAGACGAACAAATTGAAGACTTTAAACCAATAAATCATGAGCTTGAGGAAGAGGGAGTGTCTCTAAAATTTGAAATTACCTCAATTTCACCTAAGGAAATTGAACTCAAATATAACTTTGTCTTTGATTACGTTTTTATTGATAGTAAAAATGTTGATTTGACTAATAAAATTATAACAGAATATAATAGTATTATTAATGAGCCATTTGTTTTCAAAAAGAGCAAAGACTAGTTTATTAGTTTTTTGTTTTAGCGCCTTACTATATAGCATAGCTTCTTTTCCTTTAATAAAGGAAGACCCTTTTTCAAAGGTATGTGAAAAATCAGATGCCTATTATTTACATTCCTATGTGGATGTAACTTATGTAAAAAATTGGACTAGGTTCAAAAGATATGTGGCTATAAATAATAAGTTGGTTGTTAATACAATAAAAGGTGTAGAGGATTACGCTTTTTTAAAGTTAGATGAGTATGTGAGCAATCATTTGGAAAGCATCAAGATCAGGACATTAAAAGCTGATGGCACAATTGTAGAATTAGACTCTAGTCTGGTTTTTAGTCAAAATTCTGGCAATAAAAAGTTTGGTTCTATCAGTTACCCAATACCAAGTGTAGAACCAGGTGATACAATTGAAACAGACTATGTTTACTATGAGAATTTAAAAGGGTATGAATTAATGGATTATGTTGACTTTAACTCAGTATTACCAAGTATTAATTCACAGTATACAATTAAAACCGGACAGGATCTACAAGTAAGATATAAGACTTATAATGAATTTCCAACACCGAGAGTAGTTGCTAACGATACATTGGTTTACTTACAATTCTCTAGAGACTCAATAAAAAGTTTAGTGAGTAATGATTATAACTGTTTACCATGTGAAAAGCCCTATTTTTATTATACTTTAGAAAAAAAGGAAAGTGAGTTAAGAACATGGAAAGATGTCTATAATGAAGAATTCAATTTTCTTACTCAACCCATGGCTCTAGATTATGAAAATTCATCATATTACAAAAGATGGAAAAAAAGAGTAATAGGAGAAGCTAAGGATAGCTCAAAGTATTACAAATTTAATCTACTTCACAAAGAAGTACTAAAAACCATAAATATTGAACCTCTAAAAGATGGGCAAGAGCTTATAAAATCTAGCGGTTATTTTTTAAAGGAGGAAAGATTTGACCCTTTAAGTATCAGGAGGTTTTACAGACAGATTTTAGAAGATTTGGATATTAAATATTGGGCTGTTTTTGCGCGCGAAAAGCGATTAGGTCCAATAGATGTAAATTTAATTAGAAAGGGTGAGTTTGCTCATATATTTTTTGCTATCGAGAATGAAAATGGACACTTAAAATTTCTTTATCCTCACGAAGAGAATTATAAGTATTTAATTGATGAAATACCTACATCATTGTACGATACGCGTGCGGTTTTGGTTAAGCCTATTTATGATGGAGAAATAAAAAAGAAAGACAAGTTTATTGATAGAGACTTAAAGTTGGCTGAAGTAGATTCAATAACAGTAGAAGCAATTAACTTGCCTAGCATGAATTCTGACTATAATTATATTAGACAAACTGTTTTTAGTAAGGTAGATTTAGAGGCAAAAAGAACAGATTTAAAATACAGGTTCAAGGTGTCTGGCGGTACATCAACAGATTTAAGATCCTTTTTCGAAATGCTAAATAATAATGAAGAAGTAGAAGAATATTATGATGCACTCTGGGAATATGAGGGAGACGATAATACAATCCAAATAGACTCGGTATTAAATAGAATACAAAACGATGAAAAACCATTTGGTTTTGTCTTTGATGCAAAAGGCACACTAAATAACGTAGTTAATTTTGTTAATGATAGCCTAGTCAGTATATCCATAGAAAAGTTAATAAAACATAATCAGATAGATGAATCCTCAGAAAAGGGTACATTAAGCTATTATATAGATTACAGTTATTCAGATCTATTTATGTTGAATATCGAATTTCCTTGCAAAATAGAAGTATTGGGTATGGATGACAGTAACATTAAGTATAATAATAAATACAGCGAATATTTTTTTGATGTAAAATCTATTAATGGAAATCAGTTAAAAATCATATCCAATTATAAGATATTAGAAAATTATATACCTAATATAGATTTAAAGGATATAAAAACACTAAATGACCATTACCGTGATTCAAAAAAAAGAAGATTGTTAGTTAAACTAAAACGAAAAGAATAAAGGAAAGAGTAAGAATGCTCAAAGGTCGCTCTCAATAAATTTTGGGTTATTGTAGAGCTGGACTTTCTCGTCTAAAAAGGTTTTAAGTTCTGATGTTTTGAGTTTCAAAAAGCTAAGATTTAGACCGCAAAAATAAGGCTTTGCTAAAAATACGTAAGGTTACGTATTGACTTGTTGGTTTAAAAACCCGAACTTCGCTTATCGGTGGATATAAATTATTAAAACGAATTCATATCCTTAACGTTGTAAACCATTTAAAATCTTTATGAGAATCCTTTTACCAATAATTCTACTTTGCTTCCTACTATCATGTAAACAAGAATCAGGCTCTAACGATTTGGTACGGTTAAAACTAACTAATATGGATGGCTTTGGACCATTTCCACAAATGTTTTCCGTTTTAGATTGGAAACCTTTAAGTGAAAATGCTATCTGGGCAAAAACAGAAGTTGAAACAACTGGCGTGCCCAAATCATGGGTATATTCAAATGTCCTTCAAGTTAAGTTTGATTCACACCAATTTGCCTATCAAAACTATAAACAAGGTAACTTAAGTGAAGAAATATTTAATAAACTGAAAGAAACCTGGGATATTGATTTTGGGAAAAGAAAACTTTCCGTAAATCCAATTAACTGTTTTGTTCATGTTGCAATAGGCGCAAATGCTACTGGCAAGCTTCAATATGTTATAGACACCAACCACAATAATGACTTTTCAGATGAAAAAATTATGGTACCGGAGCAAATGGGTAGTGATCTCAACTTTAATAAAGCCATAGAAGATTCGCAATCCGTAATAGCCGAAATTAGTACTATGGATGGTATTCGAAAAAAAGAAGTAAAGATTTTGATACTGTCTAATGGTCGAGGCAATTTAATTTATAATATACCAGAAATAGCCAAAACCGAGTTTCTAGGCACTGAAATTTTAGTTAGTAACGGATTTTCAAATATAACCTACGATGATTTTGCCATGATTGCAATAAATGACGAAAATCCGCAAGTATTAAAGAGAAATGAACTTATTCAAATTGAGAATTCATTGTACAAAAATCTTGGTGTTGATATTAATACAAACGAGCTTCAATTACTAAAAATATCGAGAGACACTATCATATATTCTTCTACTATCGGATCTAAAGCTAGGCCATTTACGGTAAAACAGTTTGATTCTAGAGATTCATTAAAATTGAGCGATTTCAAGGGTAAGTTTTTATACTTAGAGTTTTGGGGAACTTGGTGTGCACCCTGCATCGAAGAAATACCTAATTTGAAAAGAGCTTATAATGCAACTAATCGAAAGGAAATCGAGTTTTTAGGTGTAGCTGTTTCTGATACAAAAGAAAAACTTAATAATGCAATAAAAAAATACGATTTAAGCTGGCCTCAAGTATTAGAAACAGATGCCTATCAATTTAAAGAAAATTATAATGTTACTAGTTATCCAACTTCTTTTTTGATCGATAAAAAGGGAAAGATTATTGCTAAAAACTTAAAAGGTGATCAACTTTTTGATACGTTGAATTACTATACAAGCAAAATTAAATAAACGGTTTACAACAATGGTTATAAGTAATTGGTTGAGTTTGGTAAGTACTAATCGGAATATTCTCCGAATATTCCTCACTCTGAGCCTTTTTGCTAACTTAGTACTTTTAAGCAACTACCCATAGCTGAACCGATAAGCGACACCAAAAATCAGCCTTAAACTTTTCAAAACACTTTAGGTAAAACAATTCAAGTAATTAATTACATTTGCACTCGCAAAATTAACTTGACATGAAAGCTGGAATTGTAGGATTACCAAACGTAGGAAAATCAACCTTATTTAACTGTTTATCTAATGCTAAAGCGCAAAGTGCCAACTTTCCGTTTTGTACCATAGAGCCTAATATTGGTGTGGTTAACGTACCAGACCCAAGATTGGCCAAATTAGAGGAATTAGTTAATCCAGAGCGTGTGGTACCAGCAACCGTAGAAATTGTGGATATCGCCGGTTTGGTAAAAGGGGCCAGTAAAGGTGAAGGCTTGGGTAACCAATTCTTAGCCAACATAAGAGAAACCGATGCTATTTTGCACGTCTTGCGTTGTTTTGATAACGATAATATTGTGCATGTGGATGGTTCCGTAAATCCAATTAGGGATAAGGAAACCATTGATATGGAGCTTCAGCTTAAGGATTTAGAAACGACTGAAAAAAAACTAGATAAAGTTAAGCGTGCTGCCAAAACTGGTAACAAGGAGGCGCAAGTTGAGGAAGCGGTGCTTCTAAAGATTAAAACAGGTTTAGAGTCTGGAACATCGGTGAGAGCTTTAGAATTTTCAGATGAAGATTATGCCGCTTACGTAAAACCATTACAGTTTATTACAGACAAGCCAGTGATGTACGTGTGTAATGTAGATGAAGGTGCTGCAAACACTGGTAACGCTTATGTAGAGCAGGTTAGGGAAGCGGTTAAGGATGAGCACGCAGAAGTATTGGTATTGGCTGTTGGCACAGAAGCCGATATTAACGAGTTAGAAGACTACGAAGAACGCCAACTATTTTTGGAAGATATAGGTTTAGATGAGCCTGGCTCGGCAAAACTAATTAGAGCTGCTTATAAATTGTTAAAACAGCAAACCTATTTTACTGCTGGTGTAAAAGAAGTAAGAGCTTGGACTGTAAATGTTGGAGCTACTGCACCACAAGCTGCTGGAGTTATTCATACCGATTTTGAAAAAGGCTTTATTAGAGCAGAAGTGATTGCGTATAACGATTACGTCAACTACGGCAGTGAAGCTAAAGTAAAAGAAGCCGGTAAAATGCGTGTGGAAGGCAAAAATTACATTGTTAAGGATGGAGATGTGATGCATTTCTTGTTTAATGTGTAATTAGGGTTGATTTTTTGGTTTTTCAGTCTGAATTTGCCTGAGCAGAACTTTTTCAATTCCACACAACCGTCAGTTCGATTGATTTTGAGTGGATACTGAGCGAAGTCGAATTAGCACGATAAATTGTATCGATAACTTTTTGTTGGAAAACTTCAATTCTCGATACAAATTCTTCTCATTTTCAATTGAAGAATTCACTCGAAGTGACGGACTTTATCAAAATATTTACAATAGTTTAAACCATTTTATGTCACTTTTCAAAAGTTTGCTTGCCTCATAATTATCAAAGAATAAAATTTTAAAGCAAAAAGCTGAGGAATTGTCAAAACGCTAAAATTTGTTAAAGGTTCTCAACAATAACGCCTCTTTATTGTTAATTACTTTACCCAAACCGTATTTCATTTTTTGAGGTATAGTCTTATATTAGCGTTCTATCATTAATTTCGTCCTAATTTCTATGGCAGAACATACTAATTATACTGAAGACAATATTCGTTCACTCGATTGGAAGGAACATATCAGGATGCGTCCTGGTATGTATATCGGAAAATTAGGTGATGGATCCTCTCCAGATGATGGTATTTATATTCTTCTCAAAGAAGTACTCGATAACTCTATTGATGAGTTTGTTATGGGTGCTGGTAAAAGCATTGAAATTTCCATACAAGGCGATCGTGTTATTGTGCGCGATTATGGTCGTGGTATTCCGTTAGGGAAGGTGGTAGACGTTGTATCTAAGATGAATACTGGTGGAAAGTACGATTCTAAAGCCTTTAAAAAGTCCGTAGGTCTTAATGGTGTTGGTACCAAAGCGGTTAATGCATTATCATCCTATTTTAGAGTTGAATCTACCAGAGATGGAAAATCAGCTTCTGCTGAATTTGAAATAGGAGAATTAAAAGATCAGGAATTCTTAGACGATACTTCGAGACGAAAAGGAACTAAGGTCACTTTTGTGCCAGATGAAAGCATTTTTAAAAACTACAAATTCAGAAATGAATATGTAGTGAAGATGTTGAAGAACTACGTATACCTTAATCCTGGATTGACTATAATTTTTAATGGTGAAAAATATTATAGTGAAAACGGTTTAAAGGATTTGCTTTCTGAAAATATCAACAAAAGCGATATGCTTTACCCAATTATTCATTTAAGGGGAGACGATATTGAAGTGGCTATAACTCATAGTAAATCGCAATATAGCGAAGAGTACCACTCGTTTGTTAATGGGCAGAACACCACACAAGGTGGAACGCATTTAGCAGCTTTTAGAGAAGCCGTTGTTAAAACAATCCGTGAGTTTTATGGCAAAAACTATGATGCATCAGATGTAAGAAAATCTATTGTATCTGCTATTGCCATTAAGGTTATGGAGCCTGTTTTTGAAAGTCAGACCAAAACCAAACTAGGTTCTACGGACATGGGTGGCGATTTGCCAACCGTCCGTACGTATATCAACGATTTTGTAAAAACCTATTTAGATAATTATTTGCATAAAAATCCTGAAGCAGCTGAAAAGATTCAGCGCAAAATTCTTCAGGCAGAGCGAGAGCGAAAAGAGTTGTCTGGTATTAGAAAACTTGCCAAAGAACGTGCTAAAAAAGCAAGTCTTCACAATAAGAAACTTCGCGATTGTCGTATTCATTTTGGTGATACCAAAAAGGATGGTTACTTGGACACCACCTTGTTTATTACGGAGGGAGATTCGGCTTCTGGTAGTATCACAAAATCTAGGGATGTCAACACTCAAGCGGTTTTTAGTTTAAAAGGGAAGCCTTTAAATTCTTATGGGTTAAGCAAAAAGATTGTGTATGAGAATGAAGAATTCAATCTTTTACAAGCCGCTTTAAACATTGAAGAATCTGTTGAGGATTTAAGATACAACAACATAGTTATCGCAACTGATGCCGACGTAGATGGTATGCATATTAGATTGCTTTTAATTACATTTTTCTTGCAGTTTTTTCCTGAAGTCATTAAAGAAGGGCATTTATATATCTTGCAAACACCATTGTTTAGAGTTCGTAATAAGAAAGAAACGATTTATTGCTATTCTGACGAAGAACGCAGAAACGCTATTGAAAAATTAAAGCCTAAACCAGAAATTACGCGCTTTAAGGGATTGGGTGAGATTTCGCCAGATGAGTTTAAGCATTTTATAGGTGATGATATACGTTTAGATCCTGTGATGTTGGACAAGGATATGTCCATTGAAGAGTTATTGTCTTTCTACATGGGCAAAAACACACCATCACGTCAAGAATTCATCATAGAAAATCTTAAGGTAGAACTTGATATTGTTGAAGAAAACGCATGAGGACCGACAATAGAAAAGTGAAAAACACTGTTGTATCTATCTATTTTATACTTATTGTCTTTAGTATATTATTGGCAACAGTATTTAGATCTCTAGACGTTTTTGTTGACAGTACATTTTTTGTGTTTTTGGGCTTGTTCATTGTTTTGGTGTTATTTCATTCTATTGCAGGTTATTTTGAGTACGATAGTGATGGCGCAAAAATTATAATATTGAATAAGGGACTTATATTAACGGAGTACATCAACTATAGGGAAAATAAGATTGAAATCGCAAGATCTGAACTTGTCGGTTTTAAAATCAATGATTACATACTTTATAAGTCATTGGTGATTTTGTATAAGACCTATGATGGGAGGAAAGCTAAGGAGCGTTTTAACGTAACGCTGTTGAAACCCAAGAAGCTGAAGTACGTAAAGCAATCATTAAGTAAAACAGTAAAAGCTAATAGAAAGCTCAAACAAGGATAAATGGCAGAAGAACAACAAGACGATTTGTTAAATGATGAGAATAGTAATCAAGAAACGATTACTAAAGTTACCGGAATGTACAAAGACTGGTTCTTGGATTATGCATCTTACGTAATTTTAGAACGTGCAGTACCGGCCATAGAAGATGGTTTTAAGCCTGTACAGCGTCGTATTATGCACTCCATGAAAGATTTGGATGATGGTCGTTACAACAAGGTGGCAAATATTGTAGGTCATACGATGCAATACCATCCACATGGTGATGCAAGCATTGCAGATGCTATGGTGCAAATTGGTCAGAAAGATTTATTGATTGATACTCAAGGTAACTGGGGAAATATCTTAACAGGTGATGGTGCTGCAGCATCACGTTATATAGAAGCAAGGCTTTCAAAATTCGCCCTTGATGTTGTTTATAATCCAAAAATAACTGAATGGCAAGCTTCTTACGATGGTAGACGTAAAGAGCCTATAAATCTTCCAGTAATGTTCCCTTTGCTTTTGGCTCAGGGAGGTGAAGGTATTGCGGTTGGACTTTCGACTAAAATTTTACCACATAACTTTATTGAGCTAATAGATGCCTCTGTTAAACATTTAAAAGGAAAGCGATTCACTTTATACCCAGATTTTCCTACAGCTGGTATTGCAGATATTAGCAATTATAATGATGGTTTACGTGGCGGAAAAGTTAGAGTTCGTGCTAAAATTTCACAGCTAGATAAAAACACACTTGTAATCACAGAAATTCCATTTGGAACTACAACTTCATCCTTGATTGATTCCATTTTAAAAGTGAACGATAAGGGTAAGATTAAAATAAAGCGAATTGAAGATAATACAGCAGCTGAAGTTGAGATATTAATTCATTTGCCTCCAGGTTTATCGCCAGATAAAACCATAGATGCGCTTTATGCTTTTACGGCTTGCGAAACGTCTATTTCACCTTTGGGTTGCGTTATTGAAGACAATAAACCTTTATTCATTGGTGTTACTGAGATGCTCCGACGTTCCACAGATAATACCGTGCAACTTTTAAAGCAGGATCTAGAAATAAAGCTTGATGAGTTTGAAGAGCAGTGGCACTTCGCCTCGCTAGAGCGAATCTTTATTGAAAATAGAATTTATCGTGATATTGAGGAAGAAGAAACCTGGGAAGGAGTAATTCAAGCCATAGATAAAGGGCTGCAGCCACATATAAAACATTTAAAACGAGCCATTACCGAAGAAGATATTGTTCGTTTAACCGAAATAAGAATTAAGCGCATTTCAAAATTTGATATTGATAAGGCACAACAAAAAATTGAGGCTTTAGAAGATCAAATTGCTGAGGTTAAGCACCATTTAGCTAATCTTATAGACTATGCTATTGCATATTTTGAAAGACTTAAGAAAGATTATGGCGAAGGTAAGGAACGTAAGACCGAGCTGCGCACCTTTGACGATGTAGATGCTACTAAGGTTGTTATTAGAAACACAAAACTCTATGTTAATAGGGAAGAAGGTTTTATAGGAACTTCCCTTAAACGTGATGAATATGTCTGTGATTGTAGCGACATTGACGATATAATTGTTTTTACCCAAGATGGTAAAATGATGGTGACTAAAGTGGATTCTAAGACCTTTGTTGGTAAGAACATAATCCATGTTGCCGTATTTAAGAAAAAAGACAAGCGTACAATATATAATATGATCTATCGAGATGGTAAAAAAGGACCATCTTATGTTAAACGCTTTGCGGTAACAGGTGTTACTAGGGATAGAGAGTATGACCTAACGAATGGGAATGACGGTTCTACTGTGTGGTATTTTTCAGCAAATCCAAATGGTGAGGCCGAAGTCGTAACTGTAATGCTAAGGCAAGTTGGCAGCATTAAAAAATTAAAATGGGATTTGGATTTTGCCGAAGTTTTAATCAAAGGTCGTGCGTCTAAAGGCAATTTGGTAACTAAATATTCTGTAAAGCGTATAGAACTCAAGGAAAAAGGTATTTCTACATTAAAACCTCGGAGAATATGGTTTGATGACACAGTACAGCGTCTTAATGTAGATGGAAGAGGTGAGCTTATTGGTGAATTTAGGGGGGAAGATCGTTTATTGGTGATTACCCAATCTGGTATAGTTAAAACCATTATGCCCGAACTAACGACTCATTTCGATAGCGATATGATTGTTCTTGAAAAGTGGATTCCTAAAAAACCAATATCTGCTATTTACTATGATGGAGAAAAGGAACGGTATTTTGTAAAGCGCTTTTTAATTGAGCAAGAAGGAAAAGAAGAAACATTTATATCTAGTCACCCAAATTCTCAGCTAGAGATTGTATCAACAGATTGGAGACCAATGGCTGAGGTAGAGTTTACTAAAGAGCGCGGTAAAGATCGCAAGCCGAACATGGAGGTTAATCTTGAAGAGTTTATTGCCGTAAAAGGCATTAATGCCCTTGGAAATCAGTTGACCAAAGAAAAGATAAATCAAATTAGTTTATTAGATCCATTACCTTTTGAAGCTCCAGAAGAAGTGCATGCTGATGAGTTGGACGTAGTGGATGAAGAAACTGTGTCTGTAGATTTAGAGGTTGATAACACAGAAGTAAATAATGACTCTTCTAATAATGGTGATAGCGATGACGACGATTTAGAGGTTGATGATAAAGGCCAAGTGACACTTTTCTAATTCACATTATTTTTCTTTAGGGTTCTTTTTTGTTTTGAAATTCAAGAACTCTACAAACAGAGAAAATGCAATTGCAAAATACAGGTAGCCTTTAGGTATTGCTCCAACAGTTTTTCCAAAAAATTCAGTATGGGATAAGTGAGCAGCTTCAGTTATTAGCATAAAGCCAATAAGAATTAAAAATGCCAATCCTAGTATCTGCATACTCGGATTACGGTCTATGAATTTTCGGATTGGGTTTGCAAAACCTATCATTACAGCTATGGATATTACAACAGCTATAATCATTAATATTAGTGTATAGTTGCTATTTGGATGCAAGCCATTGGTCATCCCAACTGCTGTTAAAATAGAATCTACTGAAAAAATAAAGTCAATGATTAGGATTTGTGTTATGGCTTGAGATAAAGACTTAATAATTTTAGATTTTATCCCTTTTTCGTCATGACTTGGATCCTCGACTTTTTCTCTAATTTCTGAGGTACTTTTATAAATTAAAAAAAGCCCGCCAGAAAATAAAATAATGGCTTGCCAGCTTAGTGCAATTTTAAACCATTCGGATTCGTATTCTAAAAAAGGTTCGCTTAACCCTACCAAAAATGATACAAAGAACAATAACACAATTCTTTGCACCATTGCTAAAACTAAACCTATGTTAGTAGCCTTGCTTCTTTGATTTTCAGGAAGTTTATTGGCTGCAATGGAAATAAAAACAATGTTATCTATACCAAGGATAATTTCTAAAAAGGTCAGCGTTAAAAGCGCCATTATGGCATCAGATGTAAATAAAAAATCTAACATACGATTTAGTTAATTCTATAAGCGACCCCTTTTTCGCTTCGTAATGGTTTATTGGGTTTCTTTACTGCAAGCTTATATTCAAAAGTATATGAAGATATTCCATCAGTTGTAAGAATCTTCATATGAATTGCATCTATTTCTGCATTTGTCTTAGGGTTTAGCTTTTTTAGGATAAACTCACAGTCGTTAATCCAACGTACTGAAGATGAATCTACTTTTCCTTCATAATAATCTATGTTTAGAGAGTCTGTCCTAATGAATCTCCCTGTTTTTTTAACACCATCGATAGTATAATCGAATCCAAATTCTCCAGTTTTAAAATCAGCGCAATTACGCTCAACCTCAAAACAATTGGTAAATAGCAATAAAAAGGCACAAAGCAATAAAATGTTTTTCATCTCTCTAGTTTATACAAAGATAACTTAGTAGTATGAAATTTTACGGAATATAACTTTTAAAAGTTCCGTCTTTGTAAAAGATGACTATTTTCTCAATTTTAGGATTTTGGTCTTTAGATGTATTTTTAATTTCTATATCTAATTCTGTGCTAGGGATGTTTGAAGTTATCTTTTCTGTTGAAGGAAAATCCCCTTTTCCATTTAACAGCCAATACAATTCTACTTCGGGATAGAAGTGAAGCACCTTCATTACAAAGTCTAAACTAGGTTTATTTCTACCAGAAAGAATATGCGAAATACTTGATCGTTGAACGCCTATTTTTTCTGCAAAACTAGATGCGGTTTCGTCATAAAAATCTATAACTATTTGTAAACGACTAGCAAATTCAGATGAGTTTATCATTGTAAACAAGCATTTTGTTTCTTTAACGATACAAATGTAAACAATAGTATCTTCTCAATTGATGTTTTAGTGTTAATCTTTGATTTATAATTAAAGTTTAACTTCATTTTTTTTATTTAAAAAACTGAAAATTAATATTTTAAATCATTAATAACTTTGTTATTGAATTTTCTTCAGTACTAATTGTCATATACGTTTGTTTTAGGTAGTGAAGTGTATACATGTGTAACAAAGTACTATTATTTTAATGTTTACAATTGTAAAAAACCAAATGATTACATTTGTAAATCATAAAATTCTTAATGAAATTAGAACAGCTTAAAAGTTTATTTTCTTTACTCAAAATACCTGATTTATACGGAAGGTATATTACCAATTCAGACATTGAAAAATGCCTTAAAAAAATACCTGATTCTATAAGTTCGGTAGTTGGTTATTCTGTAGAGCAAAGA
Source organism: Winogradskyella sp. HB-48 (assembly GCF_049942685.1). Lineage (GTDB taxonomy): Bacteria > Bacteroidota > Bacteroidia > Flavobacteriales > Flavobacteriaceae > Winogradskyella. Next base: position 2,863,403 of record NZ_CP187934.1, on the reverse strand, counting down.
CCGATATATTGTTTAAAGTTTGGAAAGGGTAACAAAAAAGTTTTGATGTGGTCTCAGATGCATGGTAATGAGTCCACAACGACAAAGGCTCTTTTTGATTGTTTTAATTTATTCCTTACCAACAACGCAATATCAAATTCTATTTTAGACACTTGCACAATTTTAGTTATACCAATTCTTAATCCAGATGGTGCTGAGCGTTATACACGTTTAAATGCTAATGATATTGATTTAAATAGAGATGCACAAGATTTATCTCAGCCAGAAAGCAAGATTCTAAGAAAGACTTTTGATGAGTTTAAGCCCGATTTTTGCTTTAATTTCCATGGACAACGTACCATATACAATGTAGGTGGAACAGGTAATTCGTCCATATTATCTTTTTTATCTCCTGCGCAAAATGAACAGCGAACGCTAACTAATAATAGAAAAGAAGCTATGGCATTGATAGTTGAAATCAACTCGATGCTTCAACAAGTTATACCTCATGGTGTAGCGAGATACGATGATGGTTTTAATCTTAATTGTGTTGGAGATACATTTCAAAGCTTAGGTGTGCCAACAGTTCTGTTTGAAGCTGGGCATTACCCTAGTGATTATAATAGAGAAGAGGTAAGGTATTTGATGTTTTTAGCTATTTTAAAGGCTTTAGAAACTGTTACAAATGGAATAGACATTAGCACGCATGAGGATTATTTTAAAATCCCTGAAAACGCTAAACAGTTTTATGATATCATAATTAGGAATACGAAACTGGATGAAGTTTCATCTCAGTCTGTTGATTTAGGAATTCAATATCAAGAAACATTGATAAATCACAAGATCGATTTTGTTCCAAAAGTTGAAATCATTTCAAACTTAGATGGATTTTATGGACACAGGGAAATAGATGCCAAATATAAATTAGTGAAAAGTCAAAATGGTACAACCATAAAAGTTGCTAACGAAAACGATTTCGTATTGATAAATAATGAAAAGATCTCACTAAAACCTTAAAAAATCTCGTTTTTGATGCGTAATTGATAATAAAAATACTTTAATTTTGCATAAAGTTTAAATATTATACGATTATGGCAAAGTTTAAATTAGACGAAGTTGACCACCAAATACTGGATATGCTTATTGATAATACGCGTATTCCTTTTACGGATATAGCAAAAAAATTATTGATTTCTGCAGGTACGGTTCATGTACGTGTAAAGAAAATGGAAGAAGCAGGAATCATTAAAGGTTCTTCTTTGACTTTAGATTATAAAAAATTAGGGTACTCTTTTATTGCCTATGTCGGTGTTTTTCTTCAAAATACGTCACAGACTAAGTTTGTTTTAGAACGTATTGAAACTATACCTTTTGTAACTGTAGCTCATATCACCACAGGAAAATTCAATATCTTCTGTAAGATTAGAGCTAAAAACACAATGCATGCTAAGGATATCATCTTTAGAATAGACGATATAGAAGGAGTTTATAGAACAGAGACCATGATATCGTTAGAGGAAAGTATAAACGATAAAAAACGTCTTATGCACACTATATTCAATGAAATGTAGGAGTAAAAGATTAAAAATCATAAAACAAAAACCCCTTGGTATTAGCTAAGGGGTTTTTATTTTTAATAAGAGTTATAATGGTTAAATGCTTCAAATATAATTTTATTATCAACTTCACAGTCTATTTTTGGTTTGCCAATTGCCTCCAATAACACAAAATTTACTATGCCATGACTGTTTTTTTTGTCATATTTCAATAGATTTATAATGGCTTTTTGGTCATTTTCAGTAATTTCTACTTTTGTAAATGTTTTTAAAATTCCTTCTTCAATTTCCTCAAGCTCTTTATTATTTAGGCCAACTGTTTTTGTAGAGATAAAGGATTCCAGTAACATGCCTATAGCAATGGCTTCTCCATGTAACAAAGGAACTTTGTCACCATTGCCTAAAAAGTAACTTTCAACGGCATGGCCTAGAGTATGTCCGAAGTTTAAAACTTTCCGAAGGCCTTTTTCTGTTGGATCTTCAGATACTATATTGTTTTTTATGATAACAGAATCATAAATCATGCTGTCTAAAGCAGAACCATCTAAATTCTCAAAATTTACAAGACTATTCCAATAAGATTTATTACTAATCAAACCATGTTTTAACATTTCAGCATAACCGGAAACCATATGATTGTTTGGTAATGTTTCTAAAAATGAAGTGTCGATCAAAACCATTCCACCTTCGCTAATAACACCTATCTGATTTTTTAAATTACCAAGATCTACACCTGTTTTACCACCAACGGAAGCATCTACCATTGCCAATAAAGATGTAGGCACATTAATGTAATCTATACCACGCATATATGTACTAGCAACAAAACCACCAAGATCTGTGACAACTCCGCCACCTAAATTTATCATAAGGCTTTTTCTGTCCGCATAATACTCGGACATAGCTTCCCATACACCTGTGCAAATATCTATGGTTTTATGATCTTCGCCTTCAGGCATTTCCATAACCTCGACAATAATATCACCAGATTCAACTTTGGACAAAAACTTAGGTAAGCAGGCGTCATGTGTATTTGTATCTACTAGAACAAATATTTTGGATGGATTCGTTGATTTTATATACGCATTAAGTTCAGGGTAAGCATTATCATTAAAATGAACAATTGAATTTTTTGTCTTTATGGATTTCATTTTGGTAATTCCTCGGTTTTTGCAGCGAAAATACTCCCTTTTTTTAGAAAAAAATAAGCGAAGGATTAAATATATTTGCATTATTTACTTTTAAAACACATGATTAATCGTTCTCTCTTTGAAAATACAGCGACAGCCTTTGCATTAAAATCTGATTCTGAATTAGAGCGTGCTTACTTCTTGTTTAAAATGATTTCTTCTCAACCGCTAGTTCGCATAGGCACTGCAGCTACAAACTTTGCCCTAAAGGCTAATTTGCCCGTGGAAGGTTTAATACGTTCTACCGTCTTTGATCATTTTTGTGGAGGTGTTAATGAGGAGGATTGTTTATCCGTTATAGATAAATTGTACACTAAAGGCGTTAGCTCTGTTTTGGATTATTCGGTTGAAGGTAAAGAAGTAGAAGAGGAGTTTGATAATGCACTTGAAAAGATTTTAAAAATCATTCAATTTTGTGAAGAAAGAGATGCTATGCCAATCGTAGTATTTAAACCAACTGGATTTGGAAGATTTTTGTTGTATCAAAAGAAAACAGAAGGAAAAGAATTTACTTCATCAGAAAAAGAAGAGTGGGATAGAATTGTAAGTAGATTTGACTCGGTTTGTAAACTAGCAAAAGAAAAGGATGTAGAGGTTTTGATCGATGCCGAAGAAAGTTGGATGCAAGATGCAGCTGATGATCTGGTGGAAGATATGATGCGTAAATATAATAAGGGCAAAACGATTGTCTATAATACGCTTCAGTGCTATCGTTGGGATAGATTGGATTATCTTAAAGCTTTACATGAACATGGAAAGAATGATGGTTTTAATATTGGGGTAAAAATAGTGCGTGGTGCTTACATGGAAAAAGAGCGTAATAGGGCCGAAGAAAAGGGATATAAATCACCTATTTGTGATAACAAAAAGGATACTGACGATACCTTTAATAGCACACTTACTTATATTTTAGAAAACATAAATGATATTTCGGTTTTTATTGGTACACACAATGAGGAAAGTTGCTATTTAGCCATGGAGCTGATGGGAAAATACAATATCAATAAAGAAGATAATAATGTTTGGTTTGGTCAGCTATATGGAATGAGTGATCATATAAGCTATAATCTAGCTGCAGAGGGTTACAATGTCGCTAAATACATTCCTTTTGGACCAGTAAAAGATGTAATGCCTTACCTTATTAGAAGGGCAGAGGAGAACACCTCAGTTGCAGGGCAGACCAATAGGGAGTTAACCCTATTGAAAACGGAAAAGAAAAGACGTAAATTATAAACGCCCTATCTATGCGATAAGGCGTTTTATAAAATTTAACTCTTTTTCTTAGTTAAGAAAAACTATACCATTTCTTTTTACGATTAGGATTGTTTCCGTAACCGTATCCATAGCCATAGCCATAGCCTTTTTTGCCTGGCTTAACACCATTTAGTAACATTGTCATTTTAGGAAGTCGTTTATCTTCGTATAATGGTTGAGCTATACTAACTAGTCTTCTTTTATCTACATTGTCGGCACTTACTACATAGATAAATAGGTCTGCAAATTCAGATATCAATAAAGTATCACTTACTAAACCTACAGCAGATGTATCTGCAACTATATAATCATATTTCTTTTCAAAATATTTAAAAAGTTCAGCAACTCTAGGACTCATCAATAATTCAGATGGATTTGGTGGAATTGTTCCGGAAGGAATTATGTCTAAAAATTTATTTTCAGGATGTTTTACAACAATATCTTGAGGTTTTATAGAATTATCAACTATGTAATCTGATAAGCCTTTGCTAGGTTTCTCACTGATCCCTAAATAATCTATTATTTTAGGAACACGGATATCCATTTCTATTAAAAGTACAGACTTTTCTGAAAATGATATTGAGCTAGCTAGATTAGTGCTGGTATGAGATTTTCCTTCTTGGGCTTTTGTGGAAGTTACAAAAAGCCTTTTTTGTTGATCTTTTAAATCCCTAAGAATAAAATCGATATTAGACCTGATAATTCTGAAAGCTTCAGCTTTAGGTGAATAGTCAACACGCTTAATAAGTTTTTGTTTTTTCGAAGTTTTAGGAATATCTCCTAAATAAGGCACATCCAATATGCTTGTTAAATCATTCTTATTGTAAACCTTAGAGTCTAAAAGATCGATTAGATAAATTATTCCAATAGGTATCATTAAGCCCAAAATAAGAGAGGCCATATAGATTATTGTGGGCTTAGGAGCAATAGGCAAGTAAGATGAATAAGCATTCTCAATGATCTTAGCGTTAGGTGTATACATACCAAGTCTAATGGCGGACTCCTCACGTTTTTCTAAGAGATATAAGTACAAAGATTCTTTAATATCTTGTTGTCTTTTAATATCTCTAAACTGTCTTGCTTTTGTTGGAGCAGCATAAAGCTGACCACGAATTCTAGAATTTTCCTTGTTCAAATTATTTAAAGTCAGTTCAGAAGTTTGCTTCATATTACTCAGTGAACGTTCTATATTAGACTTGATAGCATTTATTTGATCATTAAGGTTTATGATAACAGGGTTTTTCGGACTAGAATTTTTTAGTATTCTATTTCGCTCAGCAACTAATTCATTATGGCTAGCAATCATTTGGGCTGTTGAAGCATCACCAATACCAACATCAGCAGGAAGCATGTCGCTACTTCTGCCTTCTGCCTTAATCTCTTCTTGTAGGTATGAAATTTTTTCAATATTAATGGAAGTACTTACAATTTGCTGTTCTAGTTGTTTGTTTGCTTGTAGGTTAAGGTCTGCTTGCGAGCCTAAAGCGGTTAGGTTATTTCTTTTTTGAAGCTCTTCAGCAGTGTAATCAACCTCTTCTAATTCCTGCGAAACCTTTTGAAGTCTATTTGTAATGAAATCTGAAGTTACTTTAACAACTTCTTCTTTGTCTTTAAGTACATCATTATTATATTCTTTAATCAGTTCGTTTAAATAGTCAACAGCTCTTTTTGCAACAGTTTCTTTTAACTCTAAGCCCATTACACTAGAACCTTTTTCAGTTGTAATAGCTACATTTTTAGTGTATAGATTAACTAGCTTTCTAACAGGAATTATCGCAATTTTTATATTAGTTCCAGTTTTTGGAGCATATTTACCATCGTTTGGTACTATGTAAAAACCTCCATAAGGGGTATCAACTTTTTCGCCAAAATCATATAGTTTACCATCTGTATCTTCTCTATCATCGAAAACAGACTGTTCTTTTTCATTAAAAAGTAGGTACTGAGTAGGTGATTTTATTTTAATGAATAATTCTTGGCTTATTCTGTCAATGATAGAGTCACTCTCATAAAAATTTATTTTGATAGGAGCATTTTTGTAAAATTCCTTTTCTTTTATTTTACCATCGGCATAATACCTAATATTAAGATCTAGCTTTTTAATGATGTTTTCAGCTATTTCACGAGACCTTATGACTCTAATCTCATCTTTGATTTTGTCTGCACCACCTGAAAATAATCCACCAGTCTTTACATCGTCTAAACTTGGCAACTTTTGTGATTGCTCTTCGTCTCTGATTTTTATGGTTGCATTTGCCTTGTATTCATAATCTGTATAACGCAGATGGGTAAAACCAAGCATTAAAGCAATTATTACACAAAGAAGAATCCATTTCCAGTATGAAAGGAATAATTCTAAAGTTTGTTTTAAGTCTACAGTTGATGTGTTGGATTTCATAAATTGTAATTGCCTTCTTAATTTCTTACTAAGAATACTGCGATAATAGTAGTAAGTGTGCCAATAGCAGAAATTAATACACTATTGTTTTGATTATAAGTTGATGATCTAATCCTTGCATTGTTAGGCTCAACATAGATAACGTCATTTTGCTGAAGATAATATACAGGTGAATTTACAGCATTCACAGAGGTTAAGTCTATTTTGGCAAATTTCTTTTTGCCATCAACCTCTCTGATAAGTAAAACATTTTTACGTTTTCCAAATATAGTAAGATCATCTGCAAGTCCAAGAGCTTCTAACACAGTGATTCTTTCATCTTGAATGGTAAATGTTCCAGGGTTTCTAACCTCTCCTAGAATGGTAATTGTAAAGTTAGATAACCTAACATTAACGATTGGATTGGTTGCATATTCACTTATTTTTTCAACCAACATAGCTGTTAATTCTGTACGATTTAAACCAGCGACTTCTAACTTTCCTAATACAGGAAAATCAATATTTCCATCATAATCTATGAGGTAAGACTGAAATTGTCTAGGGCCATTAGCATTCATTAAATTAGTATCATTATTAGAGACCACTTGAAGATTAAAAGGCTTTACGGTATCAGGGTCTAGCGCAGATACATTAATGGTTAAGATATCGTCTGGTTTGTATATAATTGGTTTTGGTTCTGAAACTAAAACACCGTCTTCAATTGGCTCATCTTGAAAATAAACAATATTTTTTCTAGACCCACATGAAGTCAAAACTAAAATAGCTATAAATTGAAGTACAAGGTTGCGTGTTTTCATGGTTTTGTATTTAGTAGTAGTTTTGGTAATATTTGGTTATTTTTTTGAATCTAAAACCTCAAATGTAGAGTTGTTAGATATATATTCTGGTATTAATGCTTTAATATACGATACAATTTCTAATGGCTGTGTTAAGGAATTAATACTAGTTAATTTATTGATTTGTTTTTCAACAGTTTCTGTGTCTACATGTCTGGTTTTTGCTATCATGATTTTTTCATGATAGGTTTTCTTGGTATTCTCGCCATCTGCTAACAATTCTTCGTAGATTTTCTCTCCAGGTCGTAAACCAGTAATTTTAATATCGATATCTTCTGGATAACGTAAACCCGAAAGTATAATCATATTTTTAGCAAGGTTGAAAATTTTGATAGGCTCACCCATATCAAATACAAAAATTTCACCACCATTACCCATTGCTGCTGCTTCTAACACTAACTGGCATGCTTCAGGAATCGTCATAAAATAACGTGTTATTTCCTTGTGGGTTACTGTTAGAGGGCCTCCTTTTTCAATTTGTTTCTTGAAAAGAGGAATAACAGAACCGTTAGAGCCCAGTACATTACCAAAACGAGTTGTTATGAATTTAGTATGACCTTTACCTTTTAGACATGATACATATAACTCAGCAATACGTTTAGTTGCTCCCATTACATTAGTAGGGTTTACAGCTTTGTCAGTTGAAATCAAAACAAACTTATCAACACTGTGCTTTACTGCAACATCAACTACATTTTTAGTACCTCCAATATTGACACTAACAGCTTCAAAAGGATTGTTTTCCATCAATGGAACATGCTTATAGGCTGCAGCGTGAAAAACAATTTTAGGTTTATGTTGGTTGAATATTTGATCTATTCTTGTTTTGTTTCTAACATCTGCAACTATGGCGTCAATATTATCGAGGCCTTGTTGTCTAAACTCTTGTTGTATGTCATATAGAGCCGACTCTGCATTATCCACAAGGATAAGTTTCTTATAATTATAAAGACTTACTTTTCTGCAAATTTCACTACCAATAGAGCCTGCAGCACCTGTAATGAGTATAACTTTATTGTCATACTGGTCAATTAGGTCAGGGTTCTTGATATTTATAGGATCTCTTCCTAATAAATCCTCAATTTTAACCTCCTTTATTTGTCCTACACTTAAATCGCCGTCTATCCAACTTTGAACTGGTGGTACAATTTTCACCTTAAGCCCAAGATTAAACAAGTTTCCTGTTATTTGAAGTAATCTTGAGGGATCAATATTTTGTATTGAGATAATTACATCTTCAACTTCATTCTTTTTTATAAAGTCTTCATCAATATCAGAAAGGCCATAAACTGTAACTAAGTTTATTTTTTTGCCTATTTTTCTTTCGTCATCATCAATAAAACCAACAACTTCAAATCCACTTTTGGTGTCATTTTGGATAGCATCATAGGTTAACATTCCTGAATTGCCAGCACCAAAAATAAGAACGTTAGCTGTTTTATGAACGTCTTGTGTAATTTGGTTATATAATGATTTGATAAATAATTTAGCACCGATTAAAAAAAGTATATTTAATAATAAATGGATATAAATGATTGATCCTGATATATTAAAGATACTGTTATCATTCAATATCTTTCTGCTCAAAAAGGTGCAGCAAATAAGTATCGTCGCTAATATATTGGCACCAATGACAACGTTAATAATGTCTTTAAAACCTGTAAATCTTACTACGCCTTTGTATGTTCCTACTGCTATTAGGCTTATTGCAGCCACAATCATAACGTATGGTATCTGCTTTAGAAGGGTAGAAAAATCAAAATCTAACATAAAGTTATATCTAATTAAATAAGCCAAGAAAAAAGCTGCCGCTACTACCATAGTGTCAAATAGTAGCACTAGCCATTTAGAGGCATATCTCTTAGATATTTTATTTAGAAATTTTTCTAACATGCTGCAAAATACGTATTTATAGCTAAAATTACTCTATCCAATTCTTCTTTGCTTAAGTTTGACCCACTAGGCAAACATAGCCCTCTGTCAAACAACTCTTCCGAAACACCATTTAAGTAACTGGGAGCATCTTTAAAAATAGGTTGTAGGTGCATCGGTTTCCACAATGGTCTGGATTCTATGTTTTCTTTTTCTAAAGCCAGCCTTAAACCCTCCCTGGTTTCAAATGAGTCAAGCTGAATACATGATAACCAACGGTTAGAAAAATGACCTTCTGGTTCGTGTAAAAAAGTTATTTGATCGTTGTCTTTAAAAGTATTATAGTATAACTCGTGATTAGAACGACGCTTTTCAACATGACTATCTAAAATGGTCATTTGACCTCTTCCTATGCCTGCAACAATATTAGACATTCTGTAGTTGTAACCTATATGAGTATGCTGGTAATGAGGAGCATTATCTCTGGCCTGAGTTGCTAAAAAAACGGCCTTCTTTTTTTGAGCTTCAGTTCTAGTTACTAAAGCACCACCACCTGATGTGGTTATAATTTTATTTCCATTAAAGGAAAGAATAGATAAATCTCCGAATGTTCCGCAATTTTGACCTTTATAGTGGCTTCCTAGAGATTCTGCACTATCTTCAACAACAGGAATCTCATATTTATTGGCGATACTATGAATTTCATCTACTTTATATGGCATACCATAAAGATGTACAGCAATGATTGCTTTTGGCTTTTTGCCTTTAGAAATTCGGTCTCTAATAGCAATTTCTAATTGGGTAGGGCAGATATTCCAAGTGTCTTTCTCGCTGTCTACAAAAACAGGTGTGGCACCTTGGTAAACTATTGGATTTGCAGATGCAGAAAATGTTTTACTTTGGCAAATAACTTCATCACCAGTTGTAACTCCTAATAATATCAAGCTTAAGTGAAGGGCAGAAGTTCCAGATGCTAATGCAGCAACATGTATTTCTTCTTTTAGATAAGATTCTAAGTCTTTTTCGAAACCAGTTACGTTAGGGCCTAATGGTGCTACCCAATTGGTATCAAAAGCTTCTTTTATGTAAGTTTGTTCGGCTCCACTCATGTGAGGTGAAGACAACCATATTTTCGGTTTCATAAGTAAAATTGTTTAAGTAATTAATAATTACTATCTCAATTTCATGTCTTAGAGGGATTTGGGACACGATCTAAAATCGGTCTAAAGATGCATTATTATTATTGCTTGTCCCAAATAAAGACGATAAAAGGTAAATATTTACGTTGTTAAATTTTAGACTCAATACTTTAGATACTAAAGATTTAAGGACGTCTCAAATAATAGGAATGCTCTTTATTATTAGGCTTTACCTTCAGTGCCCATAAATTCTGGCATAGGTTGATTTGACGATGAATTTATATCTTTTTTGCCAATGACATTTTGTATCGTCTTGAGAAAGATTTTACAATCTAATATGAACGACTGATTATCTACGTAGTAGTTATCTAGCTCAAATTTTTCTTCCCAGCTTATGGCGTTTCTGCCATTAACTTGTGCCCAGCCTGTTATTCCAGGGACGACGTTATGTCTTCTAAATTGTTCTTTCGTATAACGAGTAAGGTATTTAGGGAGTAAAGGACGTGGGCCAATTAAGCTCATATCTCCTTTTAGCATATTGAAAAGCTGTGGGATTTCATCTAATGAATATCGTCTACAGATATCACCAACTCTTGTAATTCTAATGTGGTCTGGTAAGAGCTTACCATCGGGATCTTTTTTGTCATTCATGGTTTTAAGTTTCACAATAGTGAAAATTTTCCCATGTTTCCCAGTTCTTTGTTGATAGAAGAATGGTTTACCGTTATTGGCAATAGCTAATAAAATTATAATTGTTAATATGATTGGTGATAGGATTATCAATCCAATTAAAGCAATTATAAAATCGATCAATCTTTTAAAAAATAACTTATACATAATTGGTTGATTATTTGCTGGTTATTTGTATTATATTGTACTATAAGTTTAGTGTAAAGTAATGACTTTTTATTAAAGTGATTTATTGATTAGTTCAATTAAATCATTATTAATTATGTTTACATCAAAACGTTCTTCAGCGTATTTACGACTATTGATTCCCATTTCCTTTATTTTATCAGGATTGGTAATAAAGAATTCCATAGCATTAATCAAAGCCTCTAAATTTTGAGGTTCGATCAATTTTCCGTTAACACCATCTTTAACGGATTCTCTACAACCTACAGAATCAGTGGTAATTATTGGATTTCCACAAGCGAGGGCTTCAAGAGTTGTTCTTGGTATGCCTTCCCTGTAATAACTCGGTAGTACAAAAATATCTCTTTGGTGAAGGTGTTTGTCTACATCCATTTGTCTACCATGAAAAACGATGATGTTTTTCTCATGTAATTCATGCAATTCATCTTCACTGATTGCGCTAGGTGAGGTTTCTAGGGCACCAATAACATGAAACTCAGTATTTGGATATTTTGGCTTCAGTGCTCTTGCAGCATCCATGTATAGTGCAATACCCTTTTCTTTGATTAACCTGGCAATAAGTAAAAAACTAACTCTATCTGTCGGACTTTTTTCTTTGAAAGTGAATTCATTCAGGTTTACACCAGATCCACTCACAAAAGCTACAGGTTGCTTTTTTGAAATTACTTTACGATCTAAAAACAATTGATAATCATCCTTGTTTTGAAAGACGATAAACTTGTTTTTTCTAATTGAAAGCTTGTATAATGTTTCGTTAAAGCGCTGTAAAATCCTTGCTTTTCGTGTAAGTCCAGTAAATGCAAAGCCTAATCCTGTGATTAATGAAATTACCGGAACTTTAATCATATTAGCTGCTAATGACCCATAGATTACAGGTTTTACGGTATAAGGAAATACTAAATCTATTTTGTTTTCTTTCATTATAGATTTCAATTCTAAAATAGATTTAAAATCTTTGAAAGGGTTTAAACCTGTGCGTTGCAGGTTAAACTCTATTGGATGTGCACCACGCTCTTTTATTAATTGTAAGTCCTCTTCGGTATAACTAGGTGACGCTGTAAAAACCTCAAAGCCATTAGCAACTAGGCTTTTAATGAAATCACCTCTAAATCGAATTAAAGAACCAGCAAAGGATGCTATAATAAGTACTCTTTTCTTTTGCATTTTGTTAGTTTTCATTTAGAAAATTAAATTTATACCACTTTTGGAAACAATAGTAAGACCATACTCTGAAGGTACTATCTTTCTTGCTGTCAAGATGATCTTGAACCAATTTGGTTATAACGTCTACTTTAAAAATGCCTTGTTTTTTGAGCATTTGTGGTTCTATATAACTTTCTAATTCTTGTCGCAGACTTTGTCTAAGCCAATCGCCAGTAGGTGAGCCAAATCCACTTTTGCCTTTTTCTAAAAAGTCTTGTGGGAATTGATCCCTAAACGCTTCTTTTAGAATGTACTTTTTGTTCCAGCCTTTCATTAGGTAGCTCTCTGGTAAAGTGTTGGTGAACTCCCAAATAGACTTGTTTAAAAATGGTGCTCTACATTCTAAAGAGGTTAGCATACTGGTTCTGTCCACTTTTGCTAACATACCACCTTCAAGACTTAAGATTTTGTCTACAAGCCTAAAATCTGTAAGGCTTTCAATCTTTTGCTTACCTAAAACTTCTTTATATTCTTGAAATAAATCACTATCGTAATAATCGTCGTTCATTATTTCTGATAGAAGTTTACTCGTATTAGCTAGCGAAATGATGTCCCAATAAAAATCTCCTTCGTAATTAATAGCATTTAGTAGCTTATTAATTTGAAATCTTTTACCACGCGTATCATCTTTATTGATTAGGTATTTGTTGCTCAGCTTAGCAATAGTTTCATGAAGTACTTTAGGTACAACACTTGTGTACCTCTTGTTCATTTTGCCTATATAATACTTATTGTAACCGCCAAACACTTCATCACCACCATCTCCAGTTAAAGCAACAGTTACGTGCTCTCTAGTTTTTTCTGAAAGTAGATGTGTAGGCAAGGCTGCAGTATCTGAGAAAGGCTCATCAAAATTAACGAGAATCTCATGGATATTGTGCTTTAAATCATCTTCATCTATAATAAATTCATGATGATTACTGTCTAACATTTTAGCAACCACACGAGATTTGTCGGTTTCGTCATAAGATGCTTTTTTAAAACCTATTGAAAAGGTATCAATCTTTTTGTCTGTTGCTTGAGACAAACAAAGCGATACAATAGACGAATCTACACCTCCAGACAAAAATGTACCTAAACCAACATCTGCGATGGACCTGCTATCTACACTGTTGTAAACCAGTTCTCTTGTTTTTGCCTTAGCATCTTCAAAAGAAATATTGGCAGTTTTTGGTAAGGGTTCATCGTTAATTTTATGGATACTATATTCAAAGGAGCTTAAATCGTATTCTAAATAGTGATTGGCTTCTAGCTTGTGAATATCTTCATAAATCGTATATGGTGCAGGTATGTAGGTTAATCTAAAATAAAGATTTAACCCCTTTTTTGAGATATTTGGCTTATAATCAATAGTTTTTATGATAGATTTTAATTCTGAGGCCCATAAAAACTGACTCTCATTTTGTGTGTAGTACAATGGTTTTTCACCAAAGAAATCCCTAGCTATAAATAGTTTATTAATGTTTTTGTCATATATACTAAAACCATACATGCCATCTAGCCATTGAAAGGATTCTACACCATATTTTTCGTAGGCCTTTAAAATAACTTCCGTATCACTAGTGGTATGAAAAGTAACCCCTTCAGACACTAATCTAGATTTTATAGTTCTGTAGTTATAGATTTCACCATTAAATACAATGACAATCTGTTTGTCATCAGAGAATATAGGTTGCTTACCTGAAGATAAATCTATAATTGATAGACGACGCATGGCCATACCAACAGTGCAATTATCATTCTGCTCTGCAAAAACACCATCTTCATCAGGTCCTCTATGAATGATAAGGTCGTTCATAGCGTTAAGTATAGAAGACATTTTGTCTTTACTCATCTTGGTTTTATCTATAAGTCCGTTAATTCCGCACATATACTTTAGCTTTTAATAAATTGATTGAATTGGCTGTAAATTGACTTTAGTTCGTAAGCTTTTGCACGTTCTAAGCTCAGATGGCTAAAGCGTTCTCTTTCAGCAGGATTTTGATGGTAATAGTCTAAAGCTTTGCTTAGGCCAATATGGTCATCGTTATTTACCAATAAACCGTATTTGCCTATGTAAAATTCGCCGTTTTTTATATTAATGGGTTCGTTTTCATTTAGTAATTCTAACGGACCAGACAAGCAATTGGTTGAAACACTGGGCAAACCAATAGCCATAGCTTCAATTAAGGCATTTGGAAAACCTTCTGTAAACGAAGAGAGTACAAAGCATTGGCTATTTATGAGATACTCATTTACCTTTTTAACTCTTCCTTTAAGTGTAACTTGGTCTTCTAATTTCAGATTCACTATCTCTTCGGTCAAATAGTCTCTTAAATCGCCATCACCAAGAATAGAAAAATCATAATCTAATTTAGATTCCTTTATGGCTCTAACGACCATGATTTGATTTTTTCTTTTGTTGATGGTACCTGCTGTAATAAGCTTTAGCTTATCCGTTTTAGTATTCAGGCTTTCAGGATGTATTGTATTACTTGGTAATTCTATTGGGTTATAAATAACCTCCATAGGAATTTTAATACCAAAATTATTCTTTAAATCATCATTAATGTAGACCGAATTAGAAAATAATTTATCACATTTATTGTATAAAATAGGGTAGAAGATCTTAGAAATATAGAAGGACAACTTACTAGTTACATTATCCGAAGGGAAACCTCTTTCGCTAATAATTGTTTTTACATTTTTATTGAATGTTGCTACAATTCCGTTTATTAAATTAGGAAATGCTAAAAATGAAATTGAGATTTCTATGTTGTTCTTTTTGATGAAACGGTAATACCTGAAAATAAAATTAATAGAATCAAAGAACTTCTTGTAGAAAGGTCTATCAGCATTTTTATTACTCATTGCGAAAACTTCAACACCGTCTGGCACAGGAAAGTGCAAAACTTTATGAAATAGCACTAGAGTAACGTTGTAATCGTGCCTAAGCTCTTTTAAGAGTAAGCTAATGACTTTTTCAGCACCACCACTTGCTAGTGATATGCTTAGGATGGTAATATTTTTTTTCTGATTTGGGGTCATAAAATAAATATCTTGTTGATATTATGCATATTAGTGCCAAACATAACAACAATTAATATACTATACTTATTTTCTCGATAATTGTAGATTTTCTATGTTTAACAGTTTTCCTAACTTAAAATCATACTCTTCTTGAACAAATTTTGATAAACCAGAGGAATGATGTAATGTTAATTCCCCAATGTATATCTTTCCGTCTATATTGTACATATCTACTCTTAAACAAACGAAATCTCTAGCTAATTTTTTAGCAATTTTTTTCATTTTTTTAAAGTTTTTAGGCTTCTCTATATGAGGACCTTTTGGTCTTTTCCATTCAAAAGGTAATAAGTTCCACTTACTATCGTAAAGATTTCTTGATCTGTTAGCTTCAAATCTATCGATATCTACAATTATAAATGCTAATTTGCCATTAAAAAATAAAAATTTATAGTCATAAGGTATATTGCCTTCTTTTGTGGTTAATAGTTGCTCTACAATAATGCGCCTAGTTATGTTTTTATATTGCCATTCTCTGGTAACAACATAATGGTCTTCTTTTAGTAATCTACTAAACTTTTCTTGGGTCTTTTTCCAGTCGATTGTGGAGCTATCTCTAACAATGAGACCACCAGAACTGTCATGGTTAGTTTTTATGATGAAGTTAGAATCCGGTAAATTTTTTGGAATTAAGTCTTTTGCGTTTTTGGTTTCAAAAAACAATGGGATTAAATATTTGTCACCTATCTTTTGCTTTACATAACCTCTGACAGCATACTTATCAGCGATTGTGGTATAAAGTTCTTTTCGGTCATACAATTTAAGCCAATTTAATTTTTCATTTAAAGTTTTTGGATTTTTTAGGTCTAAAGAGTAGCCCATATGTCTTTTAAAAGCATTTTTTACCACAAATTCATCTGGCAATAGACGTAACCCTAGAATATAGATTTCATAAAAAACTTTAATAGTATAATAACCCAATGTTGATTTTCTGTAAAAATTTGAAATTATTTTTCTAGCACTCATTTTATTGTACAACTTAGGGAATTGTTGTCGACCTAATTAAAATTTATAAATTACTATTTTAACTTACTACGCTGGTTATTAAATTTTCGTAATCTTGAATGATTTTATCTTTATTGAACTTTGAAAAGACAGATTCCCTGATTTTTTCAGGATACCAATCTTGCTTATGGTTCAATTTTTCTACAAATTGTTCTTCAGTTTCAACTAAAAAACCATTGAGACCATCTTCTATAATTTCATCAAGTCCACCAGGTGCCTTAAAAGCAATAGCAGGTGTTCCGACAGAACAGCTTTCTATTAAACAATTCGGGAAACCTTCGGCATATGAAGCCTGTAAGTAAAAATCACTTTCTGATAGATACTTTGAAACTTCATTAGTATATGGTACATGCGAAATTTTATCTTCTATACCTAGCTCTTTGGCCTGCTTAAAGATGTTATCTTTTTCTGGACCAGAACCTATTATGGTATATTGATAAGGGTAGTCTAATTTTGACAAACAATTGAGAATCCTTTGATGCCCTTTAGACTTTTTTAACCTAGCAACTGTAATGTATTTAATAATATTGCATTTGAGTTTGGGGTTAGGCTTAATTTGAAAGCTATCGGTAATAGGATTATTGATAATTCTTAGTTTTTCTTGAGGTATATGATACTCATCCCTCATATGATTATACATATCTTTAGATTGACATAAGATAATATCAAGTAGTTTGTAGGCAAATTGAAAAGATTTCACCACTTTTCTTTTGGCTGAAGTTTTCTTTTCAACTCTAAGCTTTACGGTATCTTGACTTACGATTGTATGCCTACCAATAAATTTGACTTTAGGGAAAAAGACAGAAATCAATCCCATGGTAATATTTAGATGCGAAATAGCACTTATTATTACTTGGGGTTTTTCTTTTCTGAGCATTTTCATTAATGGAAAAACAGCACTCATTACCCTATCTTTATTGAGATAGCGTACTGTAATTCCTTCTATATCATATTTATTGTCTTTTTTAAAACCTATAACAACTAATGTACTATAAAACTTGTTTTTATCTAGATTTTGTGAAACATATGACATTACCCTTTCGGCACCACCAGCTAACAGAGTAGGTATTATAAAAAGGACCTTTACTTTGTTTTTCATTTAGATTTTAATTCATAAAAATTTAAGTATTCTTTTCTTATAGGGCTTATGTGAAAAATTGAATACCTGTCAGTTATGATAAGTTTTGTTTTTTATTTAATTTTTCCCATCCTAGATCTCTAAAACAAGGTCCTTGCACCATTTCATTAAAGGTTATTCCGTTATGTCCTCCATTTAGCTCAATAATTCTAAGATTATTATTATTGTCAACAATTACATCCCAACCAATACAGCGAATAAATGGAATAAGAGCGTGAAGTCTTTTTATTTCTGATATACAATGCTCAAAGACCGGTAATTTCATTCCTGGGAAGTCTATATCAGAGTCGGGTAACTTTTCTGTAAACTCACTTTTTGGATAGAAGGCCAATCGTATATTCCATAAGCACCCATTTTTTATATCTATTGGTATTCTCATCTGACGAGAGGAAATAACATGTGAGTCACCTTTTCGGCCAAATCTAAAATAACCTGCCCGTACTTCAATTTTTCCATCATCGTCACAAACCGAAGTCAGTCTAATTGTTGACAATGCAGAGTCATTAAATTGGTTGAAAAAAGAATGTTGGATTATAAATCTTTGAAAGACACCGTTTCCAAGTTTTCTGATTTTATTTATATCAAAGGTATTTTTGTCAAAAAAATATACGCCTTTACCTTGTAGGGAATTCTCAATTTTAAAAACTATACGCTCTTCATTTTTAAATAAATGATCTTTGAATTTGTTTGGGGCAAGTACTTCATTTATTTGATTAAATAACAATCCATTAATAAAATATCCTATATCTGAAGAATATTTGTCATTTAAAACTTTGTTTATAATCGAAGATCGATCACAGATCTTTCCGTAATCACCCTTATAATGGGGCACAACAAATTCACCGTAATAGTTATCTGGAATCCAACCTTCTTTAAATTCGTTTGTGAAAGAGCAATAAGACATAAGCCATGGCGCATATTTTTTATGGCCAAAAACATCTAGAGCATACTCGGTACATAATTTTTTGTTTTTACTGGTGAGTTTACCTTTATAGCTTTCTGTGAGCCTCATCATTCTGAAAGCCTCAAGGTTATGTTCTTTATGATAAATATACTTTTCACCCTTCTTTAGTACATTTTTAGCTATTTTTTTTATTGTTTTCATTTTATATTTCGTAAACAGGTTAATGCCTTGGCTATGAATTTAATCTAAAACTTCAATAAACAAGTTTTCATAATCATCAATAATTTTTTTTAGATTAAATTTTTTATATACAGATTCCCTAACCTTTTCTGGGTTCCATTTTTGCACATAATTTAATTTTTCTATAAATTCTTTTTCATTGTTAACCAAAAAGCCGTTTACACCATTCTCGATGATTTCATTCAATCCACCAGGCGCATTGAATGCAATTACTGGCGTACCCACTGAACAACTTTCTATTAAGCAATTAGGAAAGCCTTCTGCATATGACCCCATTAAATAAAAATCACTCTCTGAAAGATATTTTGAAACTTCATTTGTATATGGTATATGTGTTATATTATCACTAATTCCTAATTCCTCAATAATATTGAATATATTTTCTCTCTCTTTTCCGTCACCTACGATAGTATATATAAATGGATAATTTAGCTTAGCTATAGCCCTTAAAATTCTTTCATGTCCTTTCATAGGTACTAAGCGCGCAACAGTAATGAAATGTTTAACTCCTTCACTATCATGAGTATGGGGTTTTAATTCAAAGTTATTCCTTAATGGATTATGGATTACCCTACGTTTAATTTTTGGAACTTTATAATAATTGTTGTCCATATCGTCATACATATCCTTTGATTGGCATAAGACAATATCAAGTAAGTTCGTTCCTGTTCTATATATTTTTTGTATTGCTCTTTTTGAGAAACTTTCTTTTTTATTACTTAATGCTATTGGATTTTGGTTAACTATTGTATGTCTGCCAATAAATTTAATTTTAGGAAACAACAATGAGATAAAACCCATCGCTACATTAAGATGCGACAATGTGCTAAAAACAATTTTCGGCTTTTCTTTTGAGAAAATTTTTATAATTTCAAATATAGAATCCAATACTCTTTTCTTATTTAAAAACCTCACAGGAATACCAGATACAGGGTAGGTGCTATCTTTCTCAAACCCAATTATTATTAATTCAACATCAAATTTTTGTTTATTAATAAACTGCGGTATGTATGAGACAACTCTCTCGGCACCACCTCCATACAGAGTAGGTATTATAAAAAAGACTTTTATTTTTTCATTCATTTTTTAGATTTGTTTTTTAAGGCTGAAATGTCCAGCATATCCCCAAACTTTCTATCGGATTCCATTTCATAAAACGCTTGAAAACCTGAGGCATGATAAAATGTTAGTTCACCAAAATAAATTTGAGATTTAACTAAATAAAGATCAACTCTAATGTAGGCAAAGTCTTCAGCTAATTTTTCTGCAACCTTTACCATTTCATCAAGATTTGAAGGTTTTTCCATATTTCTCCCATTGGGCCTTCCCCAATTACTGGGAATCAAATTCCAATCTGAATCATAAAGATTTCGTGTTCTTAGTTCACCAAACCTATCAAAATCTACCATTATAAAACCGACCTTACCGTTAAAACAATGAAATTTTATATCCTCGGGTATACTGCCATCATCATGGGTTAATAATTGCTCTACAATAATCCTAGGTTCAATATCTTTATATTGCCACTCTATAGTACTATAATAATGATTTTCTCTAAGTAATCGCTTAAATCTTTTCTGAGCTTTCTTCCAATCTACTTTTGACTTGTCTCTAACAATTAGACCGCCAGAACTGTTATGGTTTGCTTTTATAATAAAATTCGCCTCTGGTAAATTTTCTGGAACTATATCCTTAACATTCTTTGTTTCAAATAAAAGAGGTATTAAATACTTATCGCCAATCTTATTTTTAACATACTCCCTCACTTTATATTTATCTGCCAATATGGTTTGTATAGGCCTTCTGTTATTGAGCTTTAGCCAGTTTATTTTCTCATTTAAAGTTTTTGGATTGTCTAAATTGAGATCATAGCCCATGTGCTTTTTAAAACTTCTTTTTATGATAAACTCATCTGGCATAATTCTGAGTCCGAGTTCATATAGTTTATAAAAAGGTCTGAGAATTGAGTAGCCAATTTCAGAATCTCTGTAAATGTCAGAAATAAACTTTCTTATTTTAAAGGCAATTTTATTTTTTGGGTTTTGATACATTTAAAGATGTTTTATAATTTGACTAATATCCACATCACCAATGACTTTTGCTGGAATACCAGCAATTACGGTGTTTTCTTTTTCAAAAGATTTATTTACTACAGCATTAGCACCAATGGCAGTATTACTTGCTATTGAAATATCTCCGTAAATTTTGGCGCCAGGTGCTATGTAAATATTATCACCTAACTGAGGTGCTTGGGGATTACCACCAGAAGCACCAATATTCACACAAGCGTGCATTCTGCAATTAGCACCAACTTTAGTTGCTTTATTTATAACAATTGTACCATAATGAACAATTGATAATCCAGGCCCAAAAACATTAATAGGGATTGAGAAACCAAGCTTTATCGATATTTTTTTGAACTTATACTTTAGATATGCTACATATAGTTTGTTTAAACCTTTATTCTTACAATTAGTGTAAAACTCTAACTTACGCATTCGTTTTTGAAAGGTATATATAGGATTTGGTGAAATGACGCCAATTACCTTACTCTTTAGCGTATTAGATTTAACGTTTAGGGCAATTCTATCTCTTTCTATATAGTATTTGTAATCGGCTTTGGACTTTATCATTTTTGGTGGTTAGAATTTAATAGCAAGAAACTTTTATAAATATAAATCAATTCAAAATCATCTGGATAGTTTGTTGATAACTAACGTTTTTACTCTAATGCAAAACACTTTAAATCCTGGTACAAACAAATACAATAGGGTTGTATATGTTACAGTAACAGCAACAGTAACTTGAATAGCGTATATAATCCAATTAAATAGATTTATATTTTCAGAATCATAAAAAAAGTAATCTTTTACGAAATTAATAATGAAAGCAGATGCAACAAAGACCAATATCATAGGTAGAAGGCCTTTCCAGTAGAGAAAAACACTTTTCTTAAACCCATTTTTGTATAAGAAATAAGGTTTCCATAGTACAGCAATTAAAAACAGGCTTACTACAGTACCCAAGACTATACCTGCAATGCCATATAGTTTACCGAAAATAAATGATATTGCAAGATTTATCAATGCTTCAGTTATGGCAGCCCAAGTATCGGAATATAAGCCATAAGCATTTTTAAAACGCTCTATTGGTGAGCTAATCTGTATCATAAAGAAATTAGCAATCATTAGTAATAATATAGTATGAGATAAGATGTATTTTTCTCCTAACCATAATATTATAAAGGCATCCATTGTATGGTAAATAATCATACTAAAGAAACCAGCAATAAAAAATTGAATTGCAATAAGCTCCCAAAGTACTTTTTTGATGTTTTTTTCATCATCTTCAGCAATTAAATTCCCCACAGCAGAACCTGTGCCAGCAAAAGCCATTTTTACAAGCCCAATAAGTTTTAGAAATATTAATTGATAATTACCAAAAAAAGCAACACTCTGCAGATTGATAAGAGCATATATTAAGAGGTTATCTGTACCATTTTTAACAAAAGCACTCATTTTATGGAAGAACACCTGTTTAATCTTCACAATTATTTCAGGATATTCCTTAATGATTTCGGTTTTCTGAGAGGAATTAATAATTAACCAAGGGTATTCCTTTTTTATTTTATAGCGAACAACAATGCTGTAGACTATGCTAAAGATCAATTCTAGAGTAATGTACAGATAAAAGTTTTTAAAATATAGGGCAACAATAACCTGAAGAATTACCCGAACAATATTAAAAGTCTGAAAATATTGCTGTACTATATATCCTTTTTGATCAGCTCCCAATAAACTAATATGATAGTTAACAAAATAACTTAGAAGAACAGATATCAATAATGAGTAAAACACATAGTATATAAGTATTATAGAGAAAGGGGTCTCTTCAAAAATTAAAGGGAAGAAAAGAGAGATAATGAATCCTACACCAAAAATAATATACCCAATTTTTCTGTAGAGTACACCTAGGAGCGCTATGATTTTGTTAATTTCTTTATGATTTTTATCAAAGATCGGTTTATATAGTGTAAAACCTATAGCAGTGCCAATACCTAGCTCAGCCAAATTGAGAAAACTTAAAACGCTTCTTAGAGTAGTTTCTAAGCCTATAAATTCATCACCAAGATTATCTAAGAAAATCTTTCTGGAAAAGAATTGCACAAAAATTGATAGTATGAAGAAAAATACACCAACTTTTGCATTTTTTAAAGATTTGGAGACTCTAGACATTTATGCATTATTATAAACAACAATAATATAAAATGATTAGTAGAATCTTATATTTTCATGATAATTTACCTTAAAAAACGTCAAAAGTGCAAATAGGTATTTCTATCAGTTTTGCATTTATCATATTGCTTAATCCCTATTCGTTATCAGCTTAAATTATTTTATGTATTAGATTGTTAATAAACTTGTTATAACTTTTTAATATTCATAACATTCTCATTATCAAATAGAGTTTGTAAATATTTAATTTCGCATTTTTATCGATTAAGATGTTTTATTTGTAAGAAAAAGATTCGTATTGTTAAAAATTAAAATTTATAGTCCAAATAAGTGCTGTTGAACGTATTTATATGAATTTTGTGGAAAAAAAACCATTTTAAAAGTATTTTCTTACAAAAAAATGTTTTTAATCGAATTTTAATGTATTTAGACTTTAAAATAGATTTTTAATATTTAATATTGTTACACCCCAAATAATTGATTAATAGAAGAATGAAAATGAAACTACAAAAAAACCTACTAGATAGTAAAAACTTTTACTTTATTTTTTTATTACAAGTTTTTATATCAAATTTTATTCACGCACAATTACCAGCCTTTCCAGAAGCATATGGTGCTGCAGCTTTTACAGATGGAGCTAGAGGTGGTGTCGTTTTACACGTTACAAGTCTCGCAGACGGAAGTAGGGAAGATGTGGGTACACTAAGATGGGCAATACAAGGTATAGAAAATAAAGCCCTAGACAGGATTATAGTTTTTGATGTCAGTGGTGTAATAGAATTACAGGATCAAATATATTGTAGCAATTCACCTGGTGATGAAGGTGGTTATACAGGATCAATTTATATTGCAGGGCAATCAGCACCTGAAGGTGGCATTACAGTTACGGGTAATAGAATTAGAATATCTGGAATGCCTAATATTATCGTTAGGTATCTAAAATTTAGAAATTCAGGTGGTTATTCAGGCTCATTACACGTAGGCCGAAACAACAATACTATTGTAGATCATTGTTCTTACTCCCATGTTTCTAATTCAACCGCAACTTCTATCGCAAGCTCAAGTGAAGGAGAACTTACCAAGGCTACATTTTCAAATAATTTGATAGGTCAGTGTAGTTATGCTTTGATTATAGGTAATACCACACCCGAAGGAACTAGACAATTTGAGGATGGAAGTTATACTGTTATGAGGAATGTCTATTATAATTCAGGTCACAGAGTACCATTTAAAGGTGGAAGTGCTATCAAAGCAGATGCAATAAATAATATTGTTCATAATTGGCAGAATAGATTAATCAGAATGGATCATTGGGATTATAAACTTAATCATATAGAAAATTATTATCAAGCAGGCTATAATACTACAAATCAACTTCTTTGGTGTAGTTATAATGAAAATCCAACAGCTGTACCTAATATATATAATGAAAATAATTTTCTACAAAATGAGCCAAGTGGTAATTATTCTGTGCCTAGTGGTTATGATAGTGACGAAAGTGTTGCGTGGACTAGATTTCAAGTTAATTTTGAGCCTTTGCCCCAAAATTGGTTTGTTGACCAAAGTCTTCCGATATTAGGGCGTAGTTATGAGATTTACCCTAACTCAGATTTAAAGGATAATCTTTTACCGTTAGTAGGTGCATCACAATACATTAAAGATGATGGTACAGTAGGCTTTTACAGGGATATTTATGATATTGAATATGTAAATGGAGTTGATGTTGATGCAAATGAGCCTAGAAATAGCACGTTAATATTACCAATTCAGGCATTAAGTAATTCTAGACCTGCAAATTGGTATAATCCTTCAAAGAGCGAGCATATTCCTGAAGTTTGGTATGATGCCAATATGCCAACTGGAGCAAGCCACAACGATCTTGCACCTAGTGGTTATACATGGATAGAAGAGTACTTAAACCAAGTAGATAATACAGCTCCAGTTCCTGTCATAGATGTTACTGGTGTAGACGTTACCCCAGATACTGCTGAAATTTTTATCCCAGATACTATTACATTAACAGCTACAATAACTCCTAGCAATGCAACAGACCAATCTGGTGTATGGACTAGTAGTGATGAGTCCATAGCTACTGTTGATAATAATGGTATTGTTACGCCCATTTCTGTAGGTGAAGTTACTATTACTTTTACTACTAATGATGGTGGGTTTTCTGATATATCTGTCATAACGGTTTTTCCGGAAGCGTTCGAGGCGAACGCAGGACCGGACCAAGATATTTGCCAAAGCGAGTCCGTTACGCTCTCTGCATCTGGTGGAACAACATATCTATGGAGTAATGGCGAAACAACTGCTTCAATAGAAGTTAGTCCAATAGTTACAACTACATACACTGTTACTGCTTTTGATGACTTTGGAAATAGCGATGATGACAGTGTAACAGTAACAGTTAATGAAATGCCTATTGCTGAAGCAGGTAATGACCAAACAATATGCGAGGGTGATACCGTAATACTTACTGCCAGTGGAGGTGATAATTACTTATGGAGTAATGGGGAAACAACCGCTTCAATTTCGGTCACACCAAGTGCAGATACCACATATACTGTTGAAGTAACTTCCAATAATTGCTCAAGTACTGATGACATAACAGTATTTGTAAATCCTTTACCCACTATCACAGTTAGTAATGATGTAACTATTATGGAAGGTGAAACGACTACACTTTCAGTTACTGGTAGTGACAATTATTTATGGAGTACAGGTGAAACTACAGCATCAATAGATGTTTCACCATCCGTAACCACTACTTATACTGTATCTTCTACTTCGGTAAACGGATGTACCAGTAATGGAGAAGTTACTGTAACCGTGGTTCCAGAACTCATTGCTGATGCAGGTGAGGATGTAGAGATTTGTAATGGAGAACAAGCGACATTAACAGCTTCAGGTGGAATAAACTATACATGGAGTACAGGTGAAACCACAGCACAAATAACAATAAGTCCTAATACAACAACAACTTATACAGTAACGGTTGAGGATGGTTTCGGAAATTCAGATTCAGATTCTGTAACAGTCAATGTTTTAGAATCACCTGATATAAGTGTTAGTGGGGATGTAACCATTATGTCGGGAGAGTCAGCTTCAATTTTTGCAACTGGCGGTGACAACTATTTATGGAGTACAGGTGAGACTACAGATATTATTGTTGTTAGTCCATCTGTAACAACAACCTATACTGTTGTTTCAACTAACCAAAATTGTCAAGATACAGAGCAAGTTACTGTAACTGTAGTTCCAGAGCTAATTGCTGATGCTGGTGATGATGTTGAAATTTGTAATGGTAATGAAGTTGTACTGACAGCCTCTGGAGGTATAAATTACACTTGGAATACTGGAGAAACAACAGCTCAGATAACCGTAAGTCCAAATACAACTACGACTTATACAGTAACAGTTGAAGATAATTTTGGGAACTCAGATACGGATGAAGTAACAGTTGTAGTTAATGATTTACCAATATTAGTAGTAACTGAAGATTTAACGATCATTGAAGGAGAAAGTGTTCAATTGACTGTTTCTGGATCATCAACATATCTATGGAGTACAGGAGAAACAAGTGCTACAATTCTTGTAACTCCTAATACAACTACGACTTACACCGTTACTGGTACAACAGCAACTTGTTCATCTCAAGCACAAGTAACTGTAACAGTTGAAGCGCTCTTAGTTGTATCTGCAGGTCAAGATGAACATGTTTGTGAAGACGATGCTTACGAAGTTGTATTGACTGCAAGTCCTGGTGATAGTTATTTATGGAGTACTGGCGAAACAACACAAAGTATTATCGTGAGTCCTTTATCTACTACTACCTATGCAGTAACTGTTACTTCTGGCACACAAGAAGACTCTGACGAAGTAACAGTCTTTGTAGATCCTAATCCAGATGTTGTAATATTAAATGGGGAAAGCGTTGACATAATGAGTGGTGATTTCGTTACGTTATCTGCCTCTGGTGCAAACACATATGAGTGGAATAATGGTGCAACTCAACCAAATATTGCCGTCAGCCCTTCTCAAACCACAACTTATGAAGTTAGAGGGTATGTAGGGGATTGTTATGATGAAAAACAAGTTACGGTTAATGTTATTCCTGAAGTAGAAGCTGATGCTGGTGAAGATCAAGAGATATGTTTAGGAGATGTAGTAACTTTAACAGCTACAGGTGGAGACGAATATGTCTGGAGTACAGGTGAAACAACTCAGTCTATTCAAGTATCCCCAACCGAGACAACTGAATATACAGTAACAGTATTTAATGCTTTAGATTTTGATGAGGATACTGTAACAGTTTTTGTAGATAACAATTGTAATGATGGAGCAGTAGTTGATGATCCAGTTGATGGGCCAGATTTAGAATTTGAGTTTTCAGTATATCCCAATCCTGCTACTGAATATGTTGACATCAGGCTTTCTGGAAGTGATCAATTAACAGGATTTTATCTATATGATTTAACAGGAAAGCTTATTTATCAAAAAAGAGTTGAAAACGTAAGTCTAAGCGTCTCGTCAACAACACGAGTAGACGTCAGCAGTTTACGACCAGGTATTTATCTTGTAAAATTAGTTGATGTACAAAGAGAACTATACAAAAGATTGATTGTGAGATAAGTTAATGACCAAACAAGATAAATAGGTAAGTTTTATAACTTACCTATTTTTTTATGCAGTTGCTAAAGAATCTTCTTCTTCAGCTTCATAAACATCATTATCATTTTTTGCTAGTTCTATTTGGTATTGAATCCACATAGCAGCAAAGGATACATAATAAAAGGTAAAGAAATTATGATTTGCTAATAAAAAGAGTGAAAGCGCAATAGTTTGCATTATCAAATTTGGCTTTTTGTTAAAATAAAAAATACTCATAACAAAGAGATATCCAATATATGATACAAATAAAATAAACGGTAGTATACCAGCTTCTCCTAGTACCATGAGATAAGAGTTATGTACTCCTAAGCCATGACCTTCTTTTCCTGAAAAAGAGCCGTATCCATTGCCAATTATAGGTGAGTCTAAAATCTTATCGTAAAACATTGCCCATGTGTCTGCCCTTGAATCTTCATTTATTTCCTCAGTGTCTACACCCTCATTATTGACTATAGCTTTTAGTTGATCAAATCTAGGGTTGTTTAGCCCAACAACTTCATCAATAAAAAAAAGCGTTCCGATAATTAGAAATCCAAGACCAAAAATTCTGATGTTTTTTATACTTATTTTTAAAGAGATAACATTAATCAATAACCAAATAACAATAAATGTTCGCGAAAAGGTAAGCAAACCCGCTAGCGTAAATAAAAACTGGCCTATAAGTTTAGCGGTTATATTCTTTAGACCATAAGTGGTTGCATAACCTGTTATACAAATAAAGCCAGCAACATTAGCATTAATATAGAATCCTGCATATCGACCATACTCACTTGTAAATAAAAGTGCTTCTAATGGTATGGTTAATGCACCAAGTAATAAGAAAATATTAAATTCAGCGATACTCGTATTCTTCACAAGTTCGTAAGCACTAATGAGATAAATAAAATACTTAATGGTATCGTAAATAAATCCTGATGTGAGCCCGATAAATTGTAAACCACCAATCATAAAAAATAATATGGATATGATTATAAGCCACCAATTAGGGCGTGTCTTTTTTTCTAAGAAATAATAAATCGCCAAGAATAAAATAGTAACATAACTCAGCAAACTACCTATACCACCTCCAAATGCTGACAAAGCAATTGAAGGTATGTTTAAAATAACTAAACCAAAAGTTATATACTTTAGGATTTTCATTTATTGTTTTGGTATTAGGTAATTAAGAGTAGTTAAAAGTATTAAAATGAAACTTAAAATTGAAAATAGATAAACTCTTGTTGTTCTCCAGTAAAACTAAATATTAGAATTATCAATAAAAAGTAGAAACTCCAACGAATAGGTTTTTTCATAAAATCAATATTCTGAATTGCGTATTCATTTGATCTTCCTAACCATTCAATAAACATAAAAAAGGCAACTAACCCTAAAATTGTCATAGGAAAAATTTCAGGCTTTGTAAATAATGCTGAAGTAAACATATCCTTTACGTATATAAATGCATTAGTTACGTTATCTGCTCTAAAAAATATCCATGCTATAAGCGTTATAAAAAATGTCAATGTCATTTGAGATAACTCTCGTATTGTTGGGAAATATTTGCCTTCAGCTACCAAGTTGGTATTGACTCTATTTTTGTTTAATAAAAGTAATGGTAAAAAGTATAATGCATTTAACGCTCCCCAAACAACGAATGTCCAATTGGCACCATGCCAAAAACCACTAACAATGAATATAATAAACGTATTACGAATCTTCATTTTTGTACCGCCTTTGCTACCACCTAGTGGAATATATAAGTAGTCCCTAAACCAGGTAGATAAGGAAATGTGCCAACGTCTCCAAAACTCAGCAATATCTCTTGAGAAATAAGGGAATGCAAAGTTTCGTTTTAGGTTAAAACCAAAAAGTCTTGAAATACCAATAGCAATATCTGAATAGCCAGAAAAATCACCATATATCTGAAATGCAAAGAAAAATGCACCTATTAGAAGTGTACTCCCAGAATAATCTTCCTGATTATTAAAAATCATATTAGCATAAGTAGCACAATTATCAGCAATAACAACTTTTTTAAATAATCCCCAAAGTACTTGGCGTAATCCATCTACTGCATGTTCGTAAACAAACTTTCTCTTTTTATAAAATTGAGGTAATAGGTTAGTGGCTCTCTCAATCGGCCCAGCAACTAACTGAGGAAAAAAGCTAACAAAAGCTATAAAAGCAAAAAAATCTTTGGTAGGCTCTAATTTCTTGTTATATACATCTATAGTGTAACTTAGAGTTTGAAAAGTATAGAAGCTGATTCCAACTGGTAGTATAATATTAAGTGTGTTAATATTAAGTTGTCCGCCAAAAAACGTAAAAGATTCTACTAAACTATCTATAAAGAAGTTATAATATTTAAAGAATCCAAGAAAGCCTAAATTTACACAAATACTTACCCATAAAAGTACTTTTCGCTTAGAATACTTGTTTTCTGAATTAAGCTTTAAACCTATGGTATAATCTACCAAAGAGCTGAACAGAATTAAAAACAAAAATCTCCAGTCCCACCAACCATAAAATACGTAACTCGATATAGCAATCAATACATTTTGTTGCTTTATGCGATTATTACCAATAAGCCAATATAAAGTAAAGACTATAGGCAAAAAGATGAAAAATTCTAATGAATTAAAAAGCATAGTTGTTTTTAATTATTTTGATTGGTTTTTATAATGTCAACAACCTGTTGGCTCATTTTACGGGCACCCTCAATATTAGCATGATGATAATCTGAAAAATCTGCATCTTCATATTTAAATAGTTCTGATTTATAATTATTCAAATCATAATAATCAACATCCTCATAAATATTTAAATAATTTTTATAAAAACTTTCTTCATCAGTGTTGTCGCTAAGTTTTAATCGAGATGGTGGGTAAGGTGTTCTTAGGACTATTAACTTAATTCCTTTTGCTTTGGTAAGGTTATATATCTTATTCAAAAAAGTTTTAAAGCGCTCTTCGTTAAATGTAGTATTGCTAAAGTTTGGAATAGGTTTTAAGGCCTTAATCTGAGCCTGACTAATGGTTGCAGTTTCTTTCAAAAAGCCTTTATACCAATCAGTCTCTGGTGCTTTTTCAGGTTTATTTGAGAAAGCAGACATTAAATCTTGTTTAATGTAATTATTAAATTTCACCAATGGTATTAAGTAATTAGCTACTCCCTCACTACCATAACCATCAGTTACCAAGTCAAATTTATTTTTTGAAGATTTAAAGAAAGAAGCATTCGAAAAAATTTGGTAATAATCGTGAGTGTTATCTGATAAATTCAGAAAGGTTCCAAGAACAACATATTTAGGCTTTTGATACTCTAAAATTTCAACAAGGGAATAGTATGATTCTGCTATATCTTGAGCAGAAGTTCCCATATTAAAAGATTCTATGTTTAAGCCAGAATCAATAACCTTTGGGTTAAAACCTGTATAAGATCTACTAGATCCTAAGATTATTAGATCATATGTATTTTTATTAGTATGAATGCTATTCCACTTTTGATAGTTTTTATGCGTTTTATTTTTTATGGCTTGGTAAGCAGGATATTCATACTTTAATACTATCAAAAGGTTGATCAAGACAAAGAAAAATAGACCGTAGGCAATATGTTTCAGGAATTTTTTCATTTAGAGATGCTGATTTATTACGTTCTTCCACTTTTCTGTCACCTTTTCACTGGTATAATTTGATGATGTTTCAACTGCATTCTTTGAAAAAAGTTCTTTTAACTCATCATCCTTAATTAGCTTATCAATTTTCTCAATCAATGCTTCTTGATCATTAACTGGAACTAAAAACCCATCCTTACCATCTGTAATTAAATCAGAAGGGCCATAATTACAATCCGTAGAAATACAAGGCAAACCAAAATGCATAGCTTCTAATAGTGCATTTGGAAAGCCTTCAGCTTTAGATGTAAAAACAAATAGTGACGCTTTCATGTAGTAATCATGAATATTCTTAATATTTGATAAGATCTCTATTTGATTAGATAAATTAAGGCTTTCAATGAGATTGATTAGCTTCTTTTTATTTGGCCCCTTTCCTATAATAATAACTCTCCAACCTTCCAATTTAAGGGAATCTACTGCTTTTATTAATTTGTCGTGTCTTTTGTCATTATTTAGTCTGCCAACAGTTAGTATTATTTTTTCCCTATTGACATCATTTTTTCTCAGTTTAGATAAATCCGAAGAAATTGGGTTAGGTAAAACAGTAATGTTTTTATGCTTTAGCATATTAGTGTATATAGTTTTTACCTTTTCTGTTTGCACTATGAGATTATCTGCTTTTGGATAAACAAGTTTTCTTAACATTACCCAAAAACGTGGAATATCCTTTTTTAATGGGTCATTTCTTTCACTAATTAAACTTGGTATACCATTTCTTCTGGCAGCTAGAGTTGCAATTATATTGGCTGAAGTTATAAAACCTATTAGTAAATCTATTTGTTGGTTTTTTACTATTGCAGTAACCTTTTTAAGGATATTATAATTGAGCTTTATAGAGCCAAATACAGAAGTAGGTTTGTCTATTTTGTCAAAGCATGAAATCACTTTAATTCTATCATCTAACCTATAAAAAGGGGTCGATTTTTTAAAAGTAATTATAGCAACATCAAAGTCTTCTACCAATGCATTGCTGAGTGTAGAAATAACACGCTCAGCACCACCTGGTGTTAAAGCGCCAATAACAAATGCTATTTTCTTTTTCTTTTGATTCAAAGCTTAAATTACCTTAAAGTTAATTTCAATTTATTTAAAAATTCATTTGCCTTTAACTTTTGTCTCATATAATTCCCTAATGGCTTTTCTATGTATTTATTGATTAGGTATGAAGCAACAAGCATTAACATAATAGTACTAAAAAGTAAAATCCATTTATTGATGTATGCCCCAAAACTATTTAAGATGATATATCCAATTTTTTGATGAATTAAATATAAAGGATAGGTGAGTACACCAAAGTACAAGAATATCTTTTTATTAAAAAGATTTAACTTATCTGTACTTACCAAAAACATAACTATAAAAAAGAGCGTAATTAAAACTATTACAGTATTTACATCGTAAACACCATCATATTTTAAATTACGATTTGCCGTACTTTCAAAAGTCATGTAAATAGCAAGACTATATGACGCTATTATCGGTGGAATATTTTTTAAAATACTCTTGTTGTTTTTTAGTAAGAAAAAGAACATTCCCGCAACAAAGAAAGGACTACTTTTTACAAAGCACATATAGTAAATAGCCTTTAAAACAATATTAGCTTCTGAAAAGGGGATAATAAGTTGTAATACCGAAAGAAGTAATAATAGCCAACCAAATACTTCTATAAATTTTATAAGTCTAAATAAAAGCAACAGCCCTATAAGTATGTAAAACTTTAATTCAATTGTTAGAGACCAATAAACACCATCAACATGTTCAACACCAATAAATTCGTGAAACATAGTAAGGTTTATTAAAACTTGCTTTAAATCTACACTAAAAAGAGGCGCGCCAAATAACGCTATTATTAATGCAGATAATAAAACACAAAACCAAAATGCTGGATATAATCTTGTAAAACGGGAAATGCAAAAATTAACGAGATTAGAGTTTCTTGCAGACATGAGGATGACAAATCCACTTATCATGAAGAATAACTCAACACCCAGATAACCATATTTTGAAAAGCCTTCTAAAGATTGAAACTCTAATGTGGAATAATTGTCTTTTGCAAAACCTCTGAAACAATAGTGGTAAAAGACAACAAACAAAGCTGCAAAAAACCTTATAAAGTCAAGGTGATATAGTCGCTCTTTTTTAACAGCAGTTATACTCATTGGTTAGGTTTTGTAGATTTAGAATTCAAATATTAGTAAAAGATTTTAATAATAGTAGTTTTTAAGTTAATAAGGTAAAAACTTCGATGTCTGTAATAAAAAACTATCATTTTAGTTTTATGTTAATGATTAATTTGAACTAAGTAGTTCATTTAAAGCATATTCTGATAAAATTTCATGCTCACCATCAAATATTTCCAAACTTATATTTTTGTATGTCTTTTTCAAGAAAATTTGCCTGTTTGATAGATTTCCAAATAGTCCCAAGGCTTCTCTCTTTTCAAGCAGCGATAACTTTTCTTCTTCCGACACATAGTGTATAGAGTCCATCACATTTAAATCTTTCAATACTTTATTGTAAAAATTGATAGAGTGGGTGATTGGTACACTACCTTGCAATCCATCATAAATGCCAGCATATATATTCAACTTTTGATGGTCTAATTTGTAAGTTGGTGTTTGCCAATTAATTGGGGATTTTTGTTTGGCAATTTCAATATTAAGCTTCCCATTAGACTCTGTACATCTTTGGATGTTATCAACATATTCAAAATTTTCTAAAATCTTACTTTCTTTATGCCAGGCAACTAAATCCGAAATAGATGCCCAAGCAGAAAACTTTTTTACTTTATGTTTAGATTTCATAAAAGTACTTAAAGTCGCATAGCCACCTCCACTAAAGCCAATAATATAAATCTGGTCACTATTAACATTAAAGTTATCTAGGGCATAAGTTATAGCATCATCAATATCAGATAACACAAATTCACTACAGCAAGCTTTTGAAGAATTATTAGGACCTCTAAAATCAGGATGAATATAATTTAAATCTCTATTACGACAGAGTTCAGCTATAGCGTCATATTGAGTATAATCACCACTCCAAGTGTGCAAACTGACTATTAAAGGTTTTGGGGACTTAGATTTTGTTTGATAAAAATATGCTTTTTGAATTGTGTTATCTAAACTAGATTCTATACTAGCAATACTAAAATCAGTATTCCAATTGCTTTTTTTTGAACTAGCACTATTATTAATATATAAACTCTTAATAGCTGACCAACTGTTGGGATTGTGCCTAATTAAAACACCGATTATAATACCTAAAAAAAGCGCGGCAATAAAAAATACTGATTTACTAATCTTGTTTTTCATTACTACGCTTTTATATTTAATTCAAATCTGAATAATATCAAATATTGAATTTGTTTTTATAAAGCTAAGCTTTATTTTCCGATAGAAGAATATTCAAATCCTATCTTAGCCATTACATCTTTGTTAAGTATGTTTCTACCATCAAAAATGAAAGCTGGCTTTTTCATTAGATTAAAAATCTTTTTCCAATCGTAAGTTTTAAACTCATCCCATTCAGTCATAATAGCAATAGCATGAGCATCTTTGACAGCCTCATAAGGATCATCAAAAGTTTCTACTAAGGCTTTATTTTCATCCTCCGAACGTGTTTGCAAATAATTAAGGTCGGCATATACCTTTTTGCTTGGTACTTTTGGATCGTATACAGCGATATTAGCTTGTTCGCTCAACAAATGGTCAGCAACATAAATTGCGGCTGATTCTCTTGTGTCGTTTGTGTCTTTCTTAAAAGCCCAACCAAGCATTGCAATTTTCTTACCAGATACAGTATTGTATAATGTACTGATTAAATTATCAGAGAATCTTCTTTTTTGATGATCGTTTAATATGATTACTTGTTCCCAGTAATCAGCAACTTCATTCAATCCGTAACTTCTTGCTATATAGACTAAGTTTAAAATGTCCTTTTGAAAACAAGAACCACCAAAACCAATAGATGCATTTAAGAATTTTGAACCAATTCTAGAGTCCATACCAATAGCTCTAGCAACCTCACTTACATCAGCTTCGGTTTTCTCGCAAAGTTCAGAGATAGCATTTATAGAAGAAATACGCTGCGCTAAGAAAGCATTAGCAGTTAATTTTGATAACTCCGAAGACCATACATTAGTTCTTAAGATTTGATCTTGAGGTACCCAACTGCCATAGATGTTTGCCAAAGCTTCAATTGCTTCTTCGGATTCACCACCAATTAAAACTCTATCAGGATTTAATAAATCCTTAATGGCTGTACCTTCTGCTAAGAATTCAGGGTTTGATAAAATATCAAATTTAACATCACTTCCTGTATTATGTAGTATACTCTTAATTGCTTGAGCAGTTCTTACAGGTAATGTAGATTTTTCGACTACAATTTTATCTGTCTTTGCCACATCCGCAATATTTCTTGCACAAAGTTCTACGTATTTTAAGTCAGCAGCCATACCTTTTCCTTTACCATAAGTTTTGGTTGGAGTATTAACCGAAATAAAAATCATTTCAGATTCATCGATGGCTTTATCTATTTCTGTTGAAAAATGTAGGTTCTTACCTCTGGTCTCAGCAACTATTTCAGCTAAACCAGGTTCGTAGATAGGTAATTTTGAAACATCTTCATCGTTCCATGCAGCAATTCGTTCTGCATTAATATCTACGATAGTAACTTGAATGTTGGGATTCATTTTAGCGATTACAGCCATTGTAGGTCCACCTACATATCCAGCTCCAATACAGCAAATTTTTGAAATTTTCATTTTAAATTTATGTGTTTGACTCGGGTTAATTTATTTAGCGCCACAAAAGTGTGGGAATTATTTAATTATCTACAAATTAATATATCAACGACTGGTTTTTACGATAAACTTCATTCAATTAGTGTAGAAATGTTTATTATATCGTTGTGCGACATTACATTATTTGTTGTAATATGATTTGTACCAGTTTACAAATGACTTAACTCCTTCTTTTATAGAGGTGTTAGGTCTGTAATCATAATCTTTGATAAGTTGATCTACATCTGCCCAAGTTTTTTCAACATCACCCGGTTGTATAGGCATCATATTTTTTTCAGCTTTCTTACCTAAATTAAATTCTATTTCTTTAATAAAATCTAATAGTTTTACTGAATTATTATTTCCAATATTATAGACTTTGTATAGAGCCTTTGCATTAATACGTTCTTGAGTTGGTTTCTCACAGATACGAACAACTCCTTCTACAATATCATCAATGTAAGTGAAATCGCGTTCCATTTTCCCATGGTTAAACACTTTTATTGGTCTATTGTTTACAATAGCATCGGTAAATAGGAACATGGCCATATCTGGTCTTCCCCAAGGTCCATATACAGTAAAGAATCTAAGGCCAGTAGTAGGAATATTGAATAAATGGCTGTAGGTGTGTGCCATTAATTCATTACTCTTTTTAGTAGCTGCGTATAAACTAATAGGATGATCTACATTATCATCTGTAGAAAACGGTATTTTTTCGTTAAGACCATAAACACTTGAGCTACTTGCATAGACTAGATGTTTAATGTCATTGTGTCTACAACATTCAAGAATGTTTAAAAAACCTACTAAATTAGAATCTATATAAGTTTCTGGGTTTTCAAGACTATATCTTACACCTGCTTGAGCAGCTAAGTTACAAACAACATCAAATTTTTCTTCTTCAAAAAGTTTTGGTAAAGCTTCACGATCCTCAAGATTCATTCTAACAAATGAAAATTTATCATTTGTATTTTTAGTAAGTTTATTGAAGCTTTCGGCATCATTTCTGTCAATCCCTAATTCTTTTAATCTTGAGAATTTTAGGTTTACATCATAGTAATCATTGATATTGTCTAGACCTACAACTTCGTGTCCTTTTTCTAGTAGTACTTTGGACGTAAAAAAGCCAATGAAGCCAGCAGCACCAGTTACAAGTATTTTCATTTTTTGGTAGATTTAAGTTTACGGACCAAATATTAAAATTAAATATTTAGAATAGATATTTATACTATGAAACTATAATTTTATTCGTTAACATAACTCATAACTAATATTTTAGCTATGGAATCGCAATTTTCAACACTTAGTTCAATTGCTTTCTCTTTATACACATTATCAATATGATAAATCTTACAGGAATCTAACTCAGTATTGCTCTTAGAAAAATTCACGTTTCCATATCTAATAAGGTTTACAACCGTTGATGAATCTATAAAGTGATTAGTTACAAAATTTGAAACCTTAGCAGAGTAGTGGATAGTTTTTGAACTTATATTCTTTACTGTCCTTGCGTTTGGTCCATAATCGCAAGAAGCCTCTTTGCCATTAAGAAAGAACATTAATATAATAAGACCAATAGCAAAGCCACTCAGATAATAAGCTAAGCGCTGTGTAAATTTCATGCGTGAGTTGTTAAATTAAAAAATTAATAAGTTGGCATCATTGTAATCCAAACCAAACCATTCGGCAACAGATTTATTAGTTAAAATACCGTGGTAAAAATACAATCCATTTTTTAACCCTCTATCAAAACGTAGGGCATTTTCCAATCCTCCATGCTCACCAATTTGAAGTAGGTAAGGAGTGAAAATATTACTAATTGACACTGAAGCAGTTCTGGAATATCTTGCAGGAATATTAGGAACACAATAATGTATAACTCCATTGTGTTCAAAGGTAGGATGGTCGTGAGTAGTAATTTCACTTGTTTCAAAACATCCACCCATATCTATACTAACATCTATAATCACAGAACCGGGCTTCATGTTTTCTACCATAGTTTCTGTAACCACAACAGGTGAGCGATTATTGCCTCTCACAGCTCCAATAGCAACATCACATCGTTTTAATGCTTTTAATATATTCTTAGGTTGCATGGTTGAAGTATATACAGATCTTCCAAGATTATTTTGAATACAACGCAATTTACTAATAGAACTATCAAAAATTTTTATGTTGGCACCAAGTCCAATTGCAGATCGAGCTGCAAATTCTCCAACAGTGCCAGCACCAAGGATGACAACTTCAGTGGGTGGAACACCATTAATGTTTCCCATCATTAAACCATTACCACCATTAACATTAGAAAGTAACTCAGAAGCAATTAAAATAGATGCTGTACCTGCAAT
This sequence comes from Winogradskyella sp. HB-48, assembly GCF_049942685.1. GTDB lineage: Bacteria > Bacteroidota > Bacteroidia > Flavobacteriales > Flavobacteriaceae > Winogradskyella. Next base: position 2,825,052 of record NZ_CP187934.1, on the reverse strand, counting down.
TTCACTAAGTGAACGAACTGCAGGATAAGCACCATCTTCGTCTTTAATATATTCAAATGCTAAAGCTGTGATTCGTTTTTTGGCTAAAGCTTCAAAATAAGTCTTCTTTTGTGTTTTTATCTGAAGAGCAGAGATGAGGATAGTTTGAGGGTTTATTAATGAAATCTCATCTAAAGAAGGTGGTTCAACTTTTAATATTATAGGGCAGGAATACACCTTTGCTTTATCTTTGGTGACTTCAGCACCAGCTTCACTGTAATCTTTGTCTTTGAAATTAGCGCCTTCCCCTGCGCCAGACTCAAATAAAACGCGATGCCCATTTGCGGTAAGGGCAGAAACTGCATCTGGTGTTAAACAAACTCGACTTTCCTGAAAATGGGTTTCTTTAGGTATTCCTATAAAAAGTTCACCTTTTTTCTTAAAAACTTCTAAAGTCTCTTCTTGAGGTAATAATTGAGCCTTTGTAAAGGGTGATATAGATTTACTCATTTAAGTTAGTAATTGACTTAGTTATTGCAAGATAATAAAACACAATCTTGCAGAACTAAATTATCTAACATTTTAAGTTATAAAATAAATCTTAATGGATGAAATATTGACTAGAAATACTGCTTAACCTTACCCCAAAACGTTTTTGGTTTAATCATAAATTCCTCTTCCAGTTCTTCCATGGTTTTATCGGCATCATTTATTTGATTAAACATTTTTGCTCTTATAAGGTAAATAGAAGGAAAAACTATTGCCATTATTGGTAGAAGCCAAATAATTTCAAACTCATCTACATATCTTAAATCAAAATTTAATGCACTAACAAATTGAAAGGTAAACATTGCAATAGGCACTAAAAGGGCATGATACCACCAATGACGACAAGTAAAGAACCAAATAAGTGATAAAAAAAGTGGTACAGCTTTCATAGCAAGCACCCACATCGCTACATTAGCGCTACCATATTCAATACTGTTGTATGTTCCAAAAATTGTTTCCCATTTTTCCACATCGGGAACATATTCATATAAATAAAATAAAAAGGGAGTAGCAGCTACAAGTGATGCAACTATACTCCCTAATATAATCTTTTTATTATAAGATTTTTTATCCGTGAGTCGGAACTTTAAGTTTTCTTCTGTCAACTTTTGTTGTAGTCTGTCCATCTAAGTCGATAATGTTAGTTGCTTGAACAGTAAATAACACTCCTCCGAAGATAGCAATTGCTAGTACTAGTTTTTTAGTTTTCATAATTTAAAGGGATTTAATTAATTAATTGCAACAAATTTACAGTAAGCATTAAGCCTCTGAAAACCGATTAATGTTAAAATCCTAGAAATTATGAGATTTTTGTTACGGTTTTTCCGTAACTCCATAACCCTTTCGGTAGAATGTTAGTTGAAATTTGTTTAAAATTTCGGTTCTGTCATAGCGTTGTTTTCGGTTAAAAGTTTCTTATTTATAGTTAATTTGAGGGATCTTGTATTATCATCTATCTTAGTAATGGTAATAGTTTGTGTTTTTTCTGGCAGCAATTCTTCTATAAGGTTTGGCCATTCTATAAACAGCCAATTATTACTGTACAAATAGTCTTCTATACCAAAATTATAAGCTTCATCAATGGATTCTATTCTATAGAAATCAAAGTGAAAAACTTTATCATTTGGTAATGTATATTCATTAACAATTGAAAATGTAGGGCTCGTTGCAACATCATCACTATTCATAGCCTTTAAAAGGGCATTTATGAATGTCGTTTTGCCAATTCCCATCTTTCCATCAAACAAAATCACTTTAGATTTTAAATGTTTGAGTACATCTAAAGCAACAGTGTTAATTTCATTTAAATGATATGTTAATTCAATATTACGCACGCTAACCCATTACTAATTGGAATACAATGTTAGTAATAAATTTTTTAAAAACCTAGAGAAAAGTGTATTTCATCGGGTTTTTTATACATTTAATGGATTTATTTAGGGTCTAAGACCACAAAAGGAATGATCATTTCTTCTAAAGAAACACCACCGTGTTGATATGTGTTTCTATAATAACTCACATAGTGATTGTAATTATTAGGGTAAGCTAAAAACAAGTCTCCTTTGGCAAAGACAAATGAACTGCTCATGGTTAAAGCTGGTAAATGCACAGACTTTGGGTCTTTTACTGCCATAACATCTTTATCCTGGTATGTAAGACTACGACCAGTTTTATACCTTAGATTAAGACTTGTGTCTCTATCTCCAATAACTTTAGAAGGTGCTTTAACATTTATAGTTCCATGATCCGTAGTTAAAATCAACTTAAATCCTAGCTGTTGCGATAGTTGAATCATCTCTAATAGAGGTGAATTTTTAAACCAGCTTTGTGTTAATGAACGATACGCCTTATCATTAGAAGCCAACTCTTTTACGACTTCCATTTCTGTTTTTGAGTGGGAGAGCATATCAACAAAATTGTAAACTATAACGCTTAAATCGTTATTCTTTAAAGCTCTAAAGTTTTCAACTAGCTTTTTGCCAGACTTAAGATTGGTAATTTTATGGAATTCATGTTTTATATGATTTAGTCCCAATCGTTTCATTTGTTCTCTCAGAAAATCTTCTTCGTGAAGATTTTTACCACCCTCGTCAGTATCATTTTTCCAATATTGAGGATATAGTTTTTCCATATCTGCAGGCATTAAACCAGAGAATATGGCATTTCTCGCATATTGGGTTGCTGTTGGTAAAATACTGAAAAAGGACAATTCAGAAGTTTTTTTGTAATAGTTGTTTACTGTAGGTTCAAAAGCTTTCCATTGGTCGTAACGTAAATTATCAATCACAACCAACAACGTCGGTTGTTTATCGCTCAATTCTGGTACAACCTTATCCTTAAAAAGGGTATGGGACATTACTGGCGCATTAGCATTTGGCTTGAACCAACTTTCGTAGTTCTTTTCAATAAACTTTCCGAATTGCAGATTAGCTTCAGTTTTTTGTGATTCTAAAATATCAGTCATACCAACATCTTCAATACCCTCAAGTTGAAGTTCCCAGTAAATCAGTTTTTGATATAATTCGGCCCATTCTTCATAAGAATTTACCATAGATAAATCCATAGCAATTTTTCTAAACTCTTGCTGATAATTAGAAGTAGTTTTTTCAGAAATAAGACGGGAATGATCTAAGTTCTTTTTTAAACTCAAGAGAATTTGATTAGGATTAACAGGCTTTATAAGATAATCGGCAATTTTGCTGCCTATAGCTTCTTCCATAATATACTCTTCCTCACTTTTAGTAATCATTACTACAGGAAGATTAGGGCGTTTCTCTTTGATTTCATTAAGAGTTTCAAGGCCAGTGAGACCAGGCATATTTTCGTCTAATAAGACAATGTCAAAATTAGTATCGTTAATAATCTCTAGAGCTTCTGTGCCACTTTGGCACGTTGTAACTTTGTATCGCTTTTGTTCTAAAAAGAGAATGTGAGGCTTTAATAAGTTGATTTCATCGTCTACCCAGAGAATATTTATGTTGTTCATGTATATTTGTTTTCTAATTAATGAATGTTCAGTTTGAAGCCTAATAATAAACTTAAAATATTTAACGATCCAATTTACGGATTTATTACGATTCCAAATTCTTTAATTTTCGACCTTATTCAGCATAAATACTTCCAAAGGTTGCGTCGTATAACACAAATGGGGTTGTCTTATTTGGTCTATCCTGGGGCACACCACACACGCTTTCATCATGCGCTAGGAAGCATGTATCTAATGCAAAGAGCTATCAATGTGCTTCGTTTTAAAGGAGTTGCGATTTCTGAAGAGGAGGAAAATGGATTATTAATTGCTATTTTATTGCACGATATTGGTCATGGTCCATTTTCTCATGCTATGGAGCATAGTATTGTAAATGACATTTCCCACGAAGAAATTTCGCTTCAATTTATGGAAAAACTCAATGAAGAGTTTAACGGAAGTTTAACGTTAGCCATATCAATTTTCAAAAGTGAATACCCTCGAAAGTTTATGTGTCAACTAATATCTAGTCAACTAGATATGGATAGGGCAGATTATCTTAAACGTGATAGTTTTTATACTGGTGTTGCAGAAGGAAATATTAATAGCGAACGTTTAATTACCATGCTAAATGTAGTTGAAGATGAATTGGTAGTAGAAGAAAAAGGTATTTACAGTGTTGAAAAGTTTTTAGTAGCTAGGCGTTTTATGTATTGGCAAGTTTACTTACACAAAACTGGTTTAGTCGCTGAACAATTATTGACCAGAATATTAAAACGCGCTAAAGAATTGGTACAACAAGGTGAAGAGTTAAATTGTAGTGAACCCTTGAATTTCTTTTTAACTTCCGAAATTAATCGCGGTAGTTTTGATTATATAACTTTAGAAATTTATGCAAAATTAGATGACTACGATATTGTTGCGGCAATGAAGTCATGGAGAGACCATAAGGATTTTGTGCTTAGCAATTTGAGTGAAATGATTGTTGATAGGGATTTGTTAAAGATTAAAATGAAAAATAAACCAATTAATGCTTCTGACTTACAAACACACAATGAAGCATTGATGAATAAGTATGGCATCTCAAAAGAAGAGGCAGACTACTTTGTTTTTAGTGGTGAAATAACCAACCTAGCTTACCAAAACCAAAAACAGCACATTAATATTCAATTGAAGTCTGGTAAAATAAAAGATATAGTAAAAGTTTCGGATCAATTAAACTTAAAAGCATTAAGTAAACCAGTCACCAAATATTATATGTGTTACCCTAAAAAGAAAATGTAATACATTTTTTCTATTTTTGCGGAAACCAACAATCAATTTAAAGGCAATTAGTTGAAACATTTATATCCAAAAGTAGACCTTGAGGAACCCAAACTATTAAAAAATGTTCCATGTGACCTGTATAAAAAATAGATAAGAATACATGAAATTTACAGCAGAACAAATCGCAGGTATTTTACAAGGTACAGTAGTTGGTAATCCAAATATTGAAGTCTCAAAACTTGCAAAAATAGAAGAGGGAACAGAAGGGACTCTAACCTTTTTGGCTAATCCAAAATATAAACCTTATATATACACTACAAAATCTTCGATAGCAATTGTCAATTCAGATTTTGAACCTGAAGAGGCAATAAGCACCACATTAATTAAAGTTGAAGATGCTTATGGTGCTTTTACCAAACTATTAGAATACTACAACCAAATTAAATTAAATAAATCTGGAATAGAGCAACCTAGTTTTATATCAGATTCAGCTAAAATAGGTAATGATGTTTATATAGGCGCATTTACATATATTGGCGACAATGTAAAGTTGGGTAATAATGTAAAGATATTTCCTAATTCATATCTTGGAGACAATGTTATTATTGGTGATAACACTATAATTTTCTCAGGTGGAAAAATCTATTCTGATTGTATAATTGGTAATAATTGTGTCATTAATTCTGGATCTATAATAGGTGCAGATGGTTTTGGTTTTGCGCCAAACGCTAAAGGCGAGTATTCTAAAGTGCCACAAATAGGTAATGTTATACTTGAAGATTTCGTAGATATTGGTGCTGGTACTACAATAGATAGAGCTACATTAGGTTCTACAATTATTAGAAGAGGTGTAAAACTTGATAATCAAATACAAATAGCTCACAATGTAGAAATTGGTAAGAATACAGTAATTGCAGCACAAACTGGTATTGCTGGTTCTACTAAAATTGGAGAAAATTGTCAGATAGGTGGACAGGTAGGTATAGTAGGGCATATTACTATTGGTAATAATGTAAAAATTCAAGCGCAGTCTGGTATAGGCAGGCATGTTAAGGACAATGAAGTTTTACAAGGCTCACCAGCATTAACTTATGGTGATTATAACAAATCTTACGTATATTTTAAAAATCTACCTAAGATTGTAAAAAATATAAATGAAATTGAAAAGAAAGTAGATGGCCATAATTAAAACAGAGGTAAGGCAAAAGACCATTGAAAAAGAAGTAAAGCTCCAAGGAGTAGGGCTTCATACAGGCGCTAATGTGACGTTAGTTTTTAAACCTGGATCTGAAAATTCCGGTTATATATTTGAACGTGTAGATCTTGAGGGTAATCCAAAGATTGAGGCAGACGCAAGCTACGTGACGAATACCCAGCGCGGAACCTGCTTAGAAAAAAATGGTGTTACAATTCAAACTTGCGAACATGTATTAGCTGCTCTAGTTGGTTTAGACATAGATAACGCGGTTATAGAATTGAATGCTTCAGAGCCACCAATAATGGATGGATCTTCAAAGTTTTTTGTAGAAGCTTTGGAAAAGGCTGGTATTGTTCAACAAAAGGCTTACAGAGAAGAGTATGAAGTAAAAGAAGTAGTTTCTTATGCTGATGAGTCTACCGGAAGTGAAATTATCTTGATGCCTTCAGAAACCTACAAAGTAACCACAATGGTAGATTTTGGAACTAAAGTTTTAGGTACACAAAACGCAACTATGAACTCTGTGTCAGAGTTTAAAGATGAAATTGCGGATGCTAGAACATTTAGTTTCTTACATGAGCTAGAAATGCTTTTGGAGCACGGTTTAATTAAGGGAGGTGATTTAAATAATGCCATAGTATATGTTGATAAAGAATTATCTTCAGAAACTATGGATAAACTTCGTAAAGCTTTTAAGAAAGAAAACATTGCGGTAAAACCTAATGGTATCCTAGATAACCTAACCTTACATCACCCTAACGAAGCTGCTCGTCACAAACTACTAGATGTTGTAGGCGATTTGGCTTTAATTGGTACACGAATTAGAGGAAAGGTCATTGCAAATAAACCCGGACATTTTGTAAACACACAGTTTGCAAAAAAAATGTCTAAAATTATTAAAAACGAAAAGCGTAACAATGTACCTCAAATAGATTTGAATTCAAATCCTCTAATGGACGTAAATCAAATCATGAACATGCTACCACATAGGCAGCCTTTCTTACTGTTAGATAAGGTGTATGAGTTAACCGAGAATTACGTTATTGGCATGAAAAACGTCACTATAAACGAAGAATTCTTTAAAGGTCATTTTCCTGGAGCACCAGTAATGCCAGGAGTTTTGATATGTGAGGCTATGGCTCAAACAGGAGGTATTTTGGTATTAAGCACGGTTCCAGATCCTGAAAACTATCTTACATTTTTCATGAAAATGGATAATGTTAAGTTCAAACAAAAAGTGGTTCCTGGTGACACTTTAATTTTTAAGTGCGAGCTTATTACACCTATTAGACGTGGCATCTGTCACATGCAGGGTTATGCCTATGCCAATGGTAAACTTTGTGCAGAAGCAGAGTTAATGGCACAAATAACAAAAGTTAAGTAATGAACCGAGTGAATATTAATTTTCAAATCGTTCATAATATGTTGATAGGCGAACACATTTTCACCTATTTATCAAAAATAAAATTCCGAAAATGAATCAACCTTTAGCATACGTACATCCAGGAGCAAAAATCGCAAAGAATGTAGTGATAGAGCCCTTTACCACTATTCATAATAATGTAAAAATCGGTGAAGGAACTTGGATTGGAAGTAATGTCACCATTATGGAAGGCGCACGTATTGGCAAAAATTGTAATATTTTTCCAGGTGCTGTTATTTCTGCAATACCTCAAGATTTAAAATATAATGATGAAGATACTACAGTAGAAATTGGAGATAACGTAACCATTAGAGAATGTGTTACTATAAATAGAGGTACATCAGACAAAATGAAAACCGTAATTGGTAATAACTGTTTGGTTATGGCTTATAGCCATATTGCACACGATTGTATAGTCGGCAATTACTGTATTTTTTCTAACAACACTACGTTAGCGGGCCATGTAACTATAGGTGACAATGTTGTATTGGCTGGTATGGTTGCTGTACATCAATTTGCTTCGGTTGGAAATCATGCTTTTGTTACAGGTGGATCTTTAGTTAGAAAAGATGTTCCTCCATACGTAAAAGCAGCTCGCGAACCACTTTCGTATGTTGGTATTAATTCTGTAGGACTTAGAAGAAGAGGTTTCACATCAGAAAAAATTAGAGAGATTCAGGATATATACAGAATTCTTTATCAAAAAAATTATAATAACACTCAGGCTTCAGAAATTATCGAAGCCGAAATGGAAGCCACTCCAGAACGCGATGAGATTCTTCAATTTATAAAGAATTCACACAGAGGTATTATGAAAGGCTATTTTAAATCAAATTAATAAATAAAGAACAAAATTAAATAATGGCAAGTACATCGGATATTCGTAATGGATTATGTATCAGATATAATCACGACATCTATAAAATCATTGAGTTTTTACACGTAAAACCAGGTAAAGGGCCTGCTTTTGTAAGAACAAAGCTTAAAAGCGTTACTACAGGAAAAGTAATTGATAATACATTTTCTGCTGGTCATAAAATTGATGATGTAAGAGTAGAAACGCATAAATTTCAGTATTTGTATAACGATGGTGAACACTATCACTTTATGAATGAAGCAGATTATTCTCAAATTCAATTAACAGAAGGTGCTTTAGATAGACCGGATTTAATGAAAGAAGGTGAAATTGTAACCATTCAAATTAATACAGAGGACAATATGCCGTTGTCGGTAGATATGCCAGCAACTGTTATTTTAGAAGTAACACATACTGAGCCAGGTGTAAAAGGAAACACGGCCACAAACGCAACAAAACCTGCTACTGTAGAAACGGGGGCAACTGTAAATGTTCCATTGTTCATTAATGAAGGGGATAAAATTAAAATTGAAACTGAAAAAGGCACTTATAAAGAGCGTATAAAGGAATAATTACATTTCCTGCGAAAGCAGGAACCTCACTTTCAAAAATTATAGAGTTTGAAATTCCCTAGACAATTTTCATTAAAAGAAATTGCCAATCTAATTGGCACTGAATATGTAGGTTCTGATGATTTTCCTATTTTAGGAATGAATGAAATCCATGTTGTAGAGCCTGGTGATATTGTTTTTGTAGATCACCCCAAATATTATGATAAAGCACTTCAATCAGCAGCAACAATTGTATTGATAAACAAAGAGGTTGATTGTCCCGAAGGTAAAGCACTTCTAATATCAGACGATCCATTTAGAGATTTCAACAAGTTAACACTTCACTTTAAGCCGTTTAAATCAGCAAATGTTTCAATAGCTGAAGATGCTAAAATTGGTGAAGATACTATCATTCAGCCAAACTGTTTTATAGGACATAATGTTACGATCGGAAAAAATTGTGTTATTCACTCTAATGTCAGCATTTATGACGACACCGTTATTGGTGATAATGTTATTATACATGCTAACACCGTATTGGGCGGAAGTGCATTTTACTATAAGAAAAGACCTGAAGGTTTTGATCAGTTAAAATCTGGTGGACGTGTTGTTATTGAAAATAATGTTGATATAGGAGCGGGTTGTACCATAGACAAAGGTGTAACTGGTGATACAACTATAAAAGAGGGAACTAAAATAGATAATCAAGTTCAAATAGGTCATGACACTGTAATTGGCAGAAAATGTCTCATCGCTTCACATGTTGGTATTGCTGGCTGTACAGTTGTTGAAGATGAAGTTACTATTTGGGGACAAGTTGGTATAACTAGTGGAGTTACTATTGGAACCAAAGCTGTGATTTCTGCAAAGGCTGGTGTCAGCAAATCTTTAGAAGGACATAAGAGCTATTTTGGTATTCCTGCTGATGATATTAGATCTAAGTATAAAGAGATAGCTTCTATCAAAAAAATTCCAGAAATTCTTCAAAAATTAAAAGATTTATAATTCCCTTTAGAAAAAATAAAAAGGGTTCGCATATACGTTTCAAAAGACTTATTTTTGTGCAACTAAAATTATAAAAATTTAAAAACAACAATATCAAATGAGCGTTTTAGTAAATAAAGATTCTAAAATCATTGTTCAAGGTTTTACAGGTAGTGAAGGTACTTTTCATGCTGGTCAGATGATCGAATATGGTACAAATGTCGTAGGTGGAGTAACTCCAGGAAAAGGTGGTCAAGAACATCTTGGTAAACCAGTTTTCAATACAGTAGCAGAAGCTGTCGAAAAGGCAGGGGCAGACACAACCATTATTTTTGTTCCACCAGCATTTGCTGCTGATGCTATAATGGAAGCCGCTGATGCCGGAATCAAAGTTATTATCGCAATTACTGAAGGTATTCCTGTTGCGGATATGGTGAAAGCTGCAGATTATATCAAAGATAGAGACTGTAGGTTAATTGGTCCTAACTGTCCAGGTGTTATTACACCAGGCGAGGCTAAAGTTGGTATCATGCCAGGATTTGTTTTTAAACCTGGCAAAGTTGGCATAGTATCTAAGTCTGGTACTTTAACCTATGAAGCTGCTGATCAAGTTGTAAAACAAGGATTAGGTATTACAACAGCAATTGGTATTGGTGGTGACCCAATCATTGGTACCACTACAAAAGAAGCTGTAGAATTGTTAATTAACGACCCAGATACTGAAGCAGTAGTTATGATTGGTGAAATAGGTGGGCAATTAGAGGCTGATGCTGCTAATTGGTATAAAGAAAGCGGAAGTAAAAAACCTATCGTTGGGTTTATTGCTGGTGAAACAGCGCCTGCTGGTCGTACTATGGGACATGCTGGTGCTATTGTTGGTGGCAGTGATGATACTGCACAGGCAAAAAAGAAAATTATGAGAGCATGTGGAATTCATGTAGTGGATTCACCTGCTGAAATCGGAAAGAAAGTAGCCGAAGTTTTAGGCTAATTACTTTCCACTAAACTGTTAAAAACCTTACAAAATGTTGTGAGGTTTTTTTATTTGATGCAATTTGTAATTACTATCTTTGAAAGACATCTAACAAAGTAAACATAACTAATCAACAATAATAAATATGAAATTATTAGAAGGTAAAACAGCTATAATCACAGGTGCAAGTAGAGGTATCGGTAGAGGCATTGCTGAAATTTTTGCAGATCATGGAGCTAATGTGGCGTTCACCTACAGCTCTTCGGTTGAAGCAGCAAATGAATTGGAAAAAGAACTTAATGATAAAGGTGTAAAAGCTATAGGATACCAAAGTAATGCAGCTAGTTTTGAAGAAGCTCAAAAGTTGGCAGATGATGTAGTGGCTGAATTTGGCTCCATTGACATATTGGTAAATAATGCAGGTATAACAAAAGATAATTTGTTAATGCGTATGAGTGAAGAGGATTTTGATAAAGTTATTGAAGTCAACTTAAAATCCGTATTCAATATGACTAAAGCTGTACAGAGAACAATGCTTAAGCAGCGTAAAGGCTCAATCATTAATATGAGTTCTGTTGTTGGTGTTAAAGGAAATGCAGGTCAGACCAACTATGCGGCCTCTAAAGCTGGTATCATTGGTTTTTCGAAGTCAGTAGCGCTAGAATTAGGATCTCGAAACATAAGAAGTAACGTTATAGCACCTGGTTTCATAGAAACTGAAATGACCGCCAAATTAGACGAAAACACTGTAAAGGGATGGAGAGAAGCGATTCCTTTAAAACGCGGTGGAACCCCTGAAGATATTGCAAATGCCTGCGTTTTTCTTGCTAGCGACATGAGCGCATACGTTACCGGTCAAACCCTAAATGTAGATGGTGGAATGTTAACGTAACCATTTATTTGATTTAAATTACATATCATGAAATTTTTCATAACATCAATCTTACTATTTATTAGTGTAACTACTATAAAAGCTCAAGATTGGGAGAAATACAAATCGGAAGACCTTGCTTTTATAGCAGAGTTTCCAGGCAAACCACAAAGAACAGTACAGCAAATAGAAACTGCTGTTGGCGAACTTGATATGCATATGGTTGGATATGGATCATCACAGACAGGTGATAACGCATATTATGCTGTCGTTCGCAGTGATTACCCGAGTGAACAATTTACTGATATGACTGATGAGAAAATAAAATCGATTCTAGATGGTGCTGTAAATGGTGCTGTCAATAATGTGCAAGGTACATTAGAGTCTGACGAAAACATCAATCTGAATGGATATCCGGGAAGAAAAATAAAGATTAATGCACCAGGTTTGGAATTATATATGAATGCTTACTTAGTCGAGAATGTTATGTATGTCAACCAAGTAATAGCAGAAGAGGGTAATGTAAACACAAAAAACCTTAACTATTTTTTGAACTCATTTGATATAATTAATGTAAAACAATAAACATTGACAGAAAGTAGTGTGTTTTATATTATTCTAGCATTTACAACAGCGCTTTTATTAGCGCTGTTTCAATATGTTTATAAATCCAAACTAAATGCTAGGCTTAAAGCTATATTAACGGTTTTGAGAACGGTTTCTATATTTGGTGTTCTTCTGTTGCTTATTAACCCAAAATTTGAATCAAACACTTTTTATGACGAAAAGCCAACGCTGGTTGTTGCTGTTGATAATTCAGAATCTATTACTTATTTAGAACAAGATAAGAATGCAGAAGATGCTCTGAAGTTACTGAGTGATAATTCTGAAATTCAAAAACGATTTAATATTGAAAGTTTCAGCTTTGGGAAATCTTTAAATCCCATCGATTCTCTAGACTTTTCAGAACTACAATCAAACATTTCTAATGTGCTGAAACAAATAGGCGAAGTATACTCTAACCAAGTAGCTCCAGTTGTGCTGTTAAGTGATGGAAATCAAACTTATGGTACTGACTATAGCTTTATTTCAAGTTCTGTTAATCAACCCATTTATCCAGTTATTTTAGGTGATTCTACAGTATATACAGATTTAAGCATTAAACAGCTTAATGTTAATCGTTACGTGTTTTTAAAAAATAAGTTTCCTATTGAGATTATAGCTAATTATAATGGTACGGAATCCATAAGCACTGAGTTGAAAATATGGTCTGGTAATACTGTGGTTTTTAGAAAACCGATTGAATTTGATGCTACCAAAACATCTGAATTTATTACAACAACTTTAGCTCCAAATACTGTTGGCGTTAAAACTTATAGGGTAGAATTAACCCCTTTAAATAAAGAAAAGAATACAGTAAATAACTCTAAAAATTTTGGTGTAGAAGTTATAGACCAAAAAACTAATATTGCTTTGGTATCAGAACGTTTGCATCCAGATTTAGGAACACTAAAAAAGTCTATAGAAAGTAACGAACAGCGCAGTGTTTCTATTTTAAAACCAAACGAATATTTAAGTAAAATAAATGATTTTCAATTAGTTATTTTATATCAACCAAACAATAGCTTTAATGAAGTATTAAAGGAAATTACCAATCAAAAATTAAACAGTTTTACAATAACTGGCAATACAACAAATTTCAGTTTGTTAAATAATTCTCAGTCGGCTTACAAACAAACGGTGACTAATCAATCTGAGGATTTTCAACCACGATTAAACAGAAATTATAATACGTTTATTATCGATAATTTAAATTTTGAGGATTATCCACCATTACAATCAGAATTTGGGACAATAGAGTTTTCTGTACCAAACGCTATTATTTTATCAAAATCGGTGAATGGCATCGATACTAATCAACCAATGCTTTCTACTTTCGAAGTTGACAATACAAAACATGCTTTGTTAAATGGTGAAGGCATATGGAGATGGAGAGCACAATCCTATTTAGAGTCTGAGAGTTTTAATGATTTTGACAATTTTATTGGTAAGTTAGTGCAATATCTCAGTTCAAACAAAAAGAGAAGTCGACTCAACATAGACTACAAATCGTTTTATAATGGTAATGATGATGTTATAATTTCAGCACAATATTTTAATCAGAATTATGAATTTGATAATTCTGCGGCATTAACCATAGTCTTAAAAAATAAAGAGAATGACGCTATTAGAGAAGTGCCATTGCTCTTAAATAACGGAAACTACAATGTTGACCTAAGTGGTATTTCAGCAGGTTCCTATGATTTCACAATTAAACACAATAGCGAAGCTATTGCGGCTTCTGGTAGTTTTGAAGTTTTAGAATATAATGTTGAGCAGCAATTTTTAAACGCAGATATAGAAAAGCTTCAGGCTTTAGCAACGAATAGTAATGGAAATGCTGTTTTTAATACTGAAATAGATAAATTAATTTCAGAATTGTTAAATGATTCTAGATATGTTACAATTCAAAAAAGCACCAAAAATATTGTACCTTTGGTAGATTGGAAATATCTACTCGCACTTATAGCATTGAGCTTATTTAGTGAGTGGTTCATCAGGAAATATAACGGATTAATTTAAAAATATTAGCTATGGAAAAATTACCAAAAATTGGATTACCAATCTTAGTAGGAATTGTTTTATTTATAATAATTATTGCTAAATCTGCTGTAACCATAGGTTCAGGAGAAGCAGGTGTACTGTACAAAACCTTTGGAGGTGGAGTGGTTACAGACCAACCACCACTAGGTGAAGGTTTTCATGTTGTAGCACCTTGGAATAAAGTTTATGTTTACGAAGTAAGAAGACAAGAAATTTTCGAGAAGATGAAGGTTTTATCATCTAATGGATTAGATATTCAATTAGATGCTTCTGCTTGGTACAAACCAGACGAAAGAAACTTAGGTAAATTGCATCAAGAAATTGGTGAAGATTATTTACAGCGAATTATTTTACCAACTATTCGTTCTGCGGCTCGTAGTGTTGTTGGCCGCTATACACCAGAGCAATTATACTCTAGTAAACGTGATGCTATTCAACGTGAAATTTTTGAAGAAACTAAAAAAATTGTTGATGAGCAATATATTGTTTTAGATGAAATATTGGTTAGAGATGTTACATTACCACCAACAATTAAGGACGCCATTGAACGTAAACTTAAGCAAGAACAAGAATCTTTAGAATATGAATTTAGACTGGTAACTGCTGAGAAAGAAGCAGAACGCCAGCGTATAGAGGCACAAGGTAAAGCAGATGCTAACCGAATATTGAGTGCTTCGTTAACAGATAAAATTCTACAGGACAAAGGTATTGAAGCCACTAACAAACTAGCTGAATCACCTAATAGCAAAGTGGTTATTATCGGTTCTGGTGAAAGTGGAATGCCTATAATTTTAGGCAATCAATAAAAAATTTTGTTAAACGTTTGGAATTCTGAATTTATTTTTTGAAAATTTGTTTATAACAAAATAGCAAATGACATTTATTCAATTTAATCATCATCATTTTCATACTTGCACTCAAGCGAGCTGAAAATGTATTGAATAAAACCAAGATATTTTTAAAACCGTTTGAGTAAATCAAGCGGTTTTTTATAAAAACTTCACCAAAGATTTACTCAAACACTTTTAACTAAAAAAGAAAAATGAGTAAATTAAAAATTGCAATTCAAAAGTCAGGACGATTAAATGAGGATTCTATGAAAATCCTTAAAGACGTTGGTATTTCTATCGATAATGGTAAAGATCAACTCAAAGCATCAGCTAAAAACTTTCCTCTAGAAGTATTTTATTTGCGTAACGGAGACATTCCTCAGTATTTAAAAGATGGTGTTGTAGACGTAGCTATTATTGGAGAAAATGTTTTAGTAGAAAAAGGACAAGACATCACGATTGCTGAGAAATTAGGATTTTCTAGCTGTAAAGTGTCTGTAGCGATTCCAAAAGGGAAAAACTACAATTCTATTAAAGATTTAGAAGGAAAACGTATTGCAACGTCGTATCCAAACACAGTCAATCAATTCTTAAAAGACAACAATGTCAAAGCGAATTTACACATCATTAACGGTTCTGTTGAAATTGCGCCAAACATTGGATTAGCAGACGCAATTGTAGACATCGTTTCTAGCGGAAGCACATTATTTAAAAACAATCTTAAAGAAGTTGAAGTCATTTTAAAATCGGAAGCTGTCTTAGCAGTTTCACCTCAAATTTCTTCCGAAAATCAAGCGATTTTAAACAAGTTACAGTTTAGATTACAATCGGTTTTAAAAGCAAGAAACTCACGTTATGTGTTACTTAATGCGCCAAATAACAAAGTAGACGACATTATAAATATTTTACCAGGGATGAAAAGCCCAACAGTTTTACCATTAGCTGAAGAAGGCTGGAGTTCACTACACTCGGTAATTAATAAAAACGATTTCTGGGAAATCATAGACGAATTAAAAGTGAATGGGGCAGAAGGAATATTAGTGTGTCCAATTGAAAATATGGTGCTCTAAAACGTCACTTCGAGTGATTTTGAGGAACGAAAAATAGTATCGAGAAGAAATGAAAACAATAAAATACCCAAATAAAAATTCGTGGTCAGAACTTTTAAAGCGACCAACACAAACTGTTAACGATATAGAAAGTACGGTAAATCAGATTTTTGAAGACGTACAACTTAATGGTGATGCGGCTGTTAGAAAGTACACTAACTTATTTGATGATGCAGATTTAAAATCGAATCTAGTAACAGTGCAAGAGATTGAAGATGCAACCTCTAAATTATCATCAGAATTAAAAGCTGCTATTAGACAAGCAAAGTCAAACATTGAGACATTTCACAAAGCTCAAAAAACAGAAAAGGTAAGTGTTGAAACATCTGTTGGAATTACCTGTTGGCAAGAAAAACGAGCCATTCAAAAAGTTGGAATTTATATTCCTGCTGGTACAGCGCCATTATTTTCAACAGTTTTAATGTTGGCAATCCCTGCAAATATTGCTGGTTGCAAAGAAGTTGTGTTATGTTCTCCCCCAAATAAAGATGGTAAAATTGCTAACGAAATTTTATATACAGCGCAACTTTGTGGTGTGACTAATATAGTAAAAGTTGGAGGTATTCAAGCCATTGCAGGGTTAACATTCGGCACTGAAACTATTCCGAAAGTCTATAAGATTTTTGGTCCAGGAAACCAATTTGTGACTGTTGCAAAGCAAATGGCTACAAAATATGGTGTCGCTATCGATATGCCTGCTGGACCAAGCGAATTATTGGTTGTTGCAGATGACAGTGCAAACGCAAGTTATGTGGCTTCAGATTTATTAAGCCAAGCAGAACATGGGACTGACAGTCAAGTGATTTTAGTATCAACGTCTGAAAGTTTTATAAATGAAGTTGAAGCTGAAATCAACACGCAAATCAAAGCATTGCTAAGACAAGATATTGCACAACAAGCTATCAATAATTCAAAATCTATCTTGGTTAAAACTGATGAAGAAGCATTAGATTTAATCAATGATTATGGTCCAGAACACTTTATAGTAGTGACTAAAAACAACGATTTTTATGTCGATGGCATTCAAAATGCAGGTTCGGTATTTATAGGTAATTACACACCAGAAAGTGCTGGCGATTATGCGTCTGGCACCAATCATACCTTACCAACCAATGGATATAGTAAAGCGTATTCTGGCGTCAATTTAGACAGTTTTACAAAAGCCATTACGTTTCAAAACATCTCAAAAGAAGGTTTAAAAAACATAGGAAACACCATAGAACGTATGGCAGAGGCTGAAGGCTTACAAGCGCACAAAAACGCAATTTCGATTAGATTAAAAGATTTAACGAATTAATGTCATTCAGAGCAAAGCGAAGAATCTAAATAACATAAAATGAAACAAAATTTCAACATAAATAACTTAGTCAGACCAAACATCACTGCCTTAAAGCCATATTCTTCTGCAAGAGATGAGTTTAAGGACGCAACATCTAACCAGATGATTTTCTTAGACGCTAATGAAAATCCGTTTGAAAATGGTGTAAATCGCTATCCAGATCCGCAACAAAAGGATGTAAAATCTATGTTGTCAAACATTAAAAACATTCCAGCACAAAATATCTTGTTAGGCAATGGCAGTGACGAAGTTTTGGACTTAATTTTTAGATCGTTTTGTGAGCCAAATCAAGATAATATCATCACATTACCACCAACTTATGGTATGTACGAAGTATTAGCAAACACAAATGCTATAGACGTTTTATCGGTTGAATTGGGTGTTGATTTCCAACCTAAAGCTGAAGACATTTTAAACACACAAAACAGCAATACAAAACTGTTGTTTTTATGTTCGCCAAACAACCCAACAGCTAATAGTTTTAAAGTGCCAATAATTGAAAAACTATTAAATAATTTTAAAGGAATTGTAGTGATTGACGAAGCATACATCGATTTTTCAGAAGACGAAAGCTGGACTTCAAGATTATCAGATTTTCCAAATTTAATAGTAACCCAAACGCTTTCTAAAGCTTACGGAATGGCAGGTATCAGACTTGGAATTTGCTATGCATCTACTGAAATTATTTCAATTTTAAATAAAATAAAACCACCATATAACGTCAATCAACTAACGCAGCAAAAGGCAATTCAACGATTAGAAAATCAACAAGACGTTAAAAGTGAAATTCAAAAAATAATTTCAGAAAGAAGTCTGTTAATTAAAGCATTAGGTTTGGTTACTTGGATTGATACTATATATCCAACTCAAGCGAATTTTGTGTTAGTAAAAGTAGATGATGCCAATAAACGATACAATCAGTTGGTAGAAAAAGGCATCGTCGTTCGTAACCGAACCAATCAGCCACTTTGCGATAACTGCTTGCGTTTTACGGTTGGAACAAGTCAAGAAAATGAGAAATTGATTGAAGTATTAAAGAAGTTAAACTAATAATAGATTCCTGCCGAAGTCTATCTTGAGCGTAGTCGAAAGGCAGGAATGACAAATAAGATGAAAAAAGTATTATTCATAGACCGTGATGGTACATTAATTAAAGAACCAGCTGACGAGCAAATAGATAGCTTTGAAAAGTTGGTGTTTTACCCAAAAGTGTTCACGTATTTAAGTAAAATCGCTAAAGAATTAGATTTCGAAATCGTAATGATTACCAATCAAGATGGATTGGGAACAGATGTTTATCCAGAAAATACGTTTTGGCCTGTTCACAATTTCGTGCTTCAATCTTTTGAAAACGAAGGTGTTATTTTTGAAGAACAATTTATCGACAGAACCTTTGCAAAAGACAATGCGCCAACACGAAAACCAAATACAGGATTGTTAACCAAGTATTTTAGCGAAGATTACGATTTAGAAAATTCGTTTGTCATAGGCGATCGATTAACAGATGTAGAATTAGCTAAAAACCTTGGTTCTAAAGGCATTTTTATCAATGATAATACCAATTTGGGAACAGATGAAATCACGGTAAAACGCGAGGCTTTAGACGAGTTTATTGCATTAGAAAGCAACGATTGGGAAGAAATCTATAAGTTTTTGAAAGCTAAAGAACGTACAGGAAGTATTGAGCGAAATACTAATGAAACCAAGATTAAAATTGATTTAAATCTTGACGGTATAGGACAAAGTATTATCGATACAGGTATTGCGTTTTTCGACCATATGTTAGATCAAATTGCGCGTCACGGACAATTAGATTTAAGCATAAAAGTTGATGGTGATTTAGAAGTAGACGAGCATCACACGATTGAAGATACAGCAATTGCTTTAGGTGAGGTATTTGCTACGACTTTAGGAAATAAGTTAGGCATAGAACGTTACGGTTTTAGCTTACCAATGGACGATTGTTTTGCGCAAGCTGCAATAGATTTTGGTGGTAGAAATTGGCTGGTTTGGGAAGCCGATTTTAAACGCGAAATGATTGGTAAAATGCCAACCGAAATGTTTTTTCACTTCTTTAAATCCTTTACAGATGGTGCAAAGTGTAACCTAAACATAAAAGCAGAAGGCATAAACGAGCATCACAAAATTGAAGCGATTTTTAAAGCATTTGCAAAAGCAATAAAAATGGCTATAAAACGAGACGTTGAAAAAATGATTTTACCAAGTACAAAAGGAATGTTGTAGTACTTGCCATTCTGTACTGTCCCACTGAGCATAGTCGAAGTGTGATACTGAATCTAAACAAAAATGAATAATAATTAATAAGATTCCTGCCTACGCAGGAATGACAATAAATGAAAATAGTCATCATAAATTACGGTGCAGGAAACATCAAAAGCATTCAATTTGCTTTTAAACGCTTAGGTTTCGAAGCAGTTTTATCTAATAATCCTGAAGACATAAAAGCCGCAGATAAAGTGATTTTCCCTGGTGTAGGCGAGGCTAGTAGTGCAATGCAAAAGCTAAAAGAATCAGGTTTGGATCGTTTGATTTCGCAGTTAAAACAACCTGTTTTAGGAATTTGTTTAGGTATGCAGCTTATGTGCAAATCTACAGAAGAAGGAAATACAAAAGGTTTAGGCATTTTTGATGTAGATGTTAAACGCTTTTCAAACTCAGTAAAAGTTCCACAAATGGGTTGGAATACAATTAGTAATCTTCAATCAGATTTGTTTAAAGGTATTAAAGACAAAGAGTTTATGTATCTAGTTCATAGTTTTTATGTAGAACAATGCCAGGAGGCAATTGCAACTACAACTTATGATGTAGAATACGCTTCAGCATTACAAAAAGATAATTTTTATGGTGTGCAGTTTCATCCCGAAAAATCATCATTGGCAGGCGAACAAATTTTGAGAAATTTTATCAATTTATAAAATAATAAAACGATTAGCTAAAAGCTAAAAGCAAAAGGCGAAAAAATGAGAATAATACCAGCAATAGATATAATAGAAGGAAAGTGCGTAAGATTAACTAAAGGCGATTACAGCACTACAAAAATGTACAATGAAAATCCGTTAGAAGTTGCCAAGCAATTTGAAGGTGCAGGCATAGAATACTTGCATATGGTAGATTTAGAAGGCGCTAAAGCAGATCACGTAGTTAATTATAAAGTGTTAGAAAAGGTGGCAACAAAAACCAATTTAAAAATCGATTTTGGTGGCGGACTTAAATCGGACGACGATGTATTTACTGCTTTTAACTCTGGTGCAAGACAAATAACTGGTGGTAGTATAGCTGTAAAAAACTCGGATACTTTTTTACGATGGATTAATGAATATGGGACGCAAAAAATTATTCTTGGCGCTGATTGTAAAAACGAAAAAATCGCTATTTCTGGATGGTTAGAAGAAAGTAGCTTAGAAGTTGTTCCGTTTATTCAGGAGTATCAAAAAAATGGTATTCAGTATGTTATATGTACAGATATTTCAAAAGACGGAATGCTACAAGGTCCATCGGTAGATTTGTATAAAAAAATAATCAACCAATGTACCAATGGTAGCGCAGATCAATCTGTAAAACTAATCGCTTCTGGTGGAGTAACAACTATTGAAGATGTTGAAGTTTTAGCAGCCATAGGTTGCGATGGAGTAATAATTGGTAAAGCCATTTACGAAAACAGAATAAGTTTAAAAGAATTAGAACGCTTTTTATAATAAAAATAATTAGCCTTTTGCCTTTTGCTTTTAGCAACACGTTAGAAGCAAAAAGCCAAGAGCCAAAAGCCAAAAGCCAAATAAATGCTAACAAAACGAATAATCCCTTGCTTAGACATTAAAAACGGTCGCACCGTAAAAGGTGTCAATTTTGTCAATTTAAGAGATGCAGGCAATCCTGTAGAATTAGCAAAACAGTATGCAGAAAAAGGTGCAGACGAATTAGTGTTTTTAGATATTTCTGCAACTTTAGAAGGTAGAAAAACAATGATTGAAATGGTGTTGAAAGTCGCCGAACAAGTCAATATTCCTTTTACAGTTGGCGGCGGAATTTCATCAATAGAAGATGTAGATGTGCTTTTAAAATCTGGAGCAGATAAAGTATCCATAAATTCATCTGCAGTGAAACGACCCGAATTAATAAACGAATTGTCAAGTAAGTTCGGTAGTCAATGTGTTGTGGTCGCCATAGATGCGAAACAAGTTAATGGACACTGGAAAGTCCATTTAGCTGGTGGAAGCATTCCGACCGAGTTAGATTTATTCGATTGGGCAAAAGAAATTGAAACAAGAGGCGCAGGCGAAATTCTGTTTACATCTATGAACAACGACGGAACTAAAAACGGATTTGCAAATGAGGCATTGGCCAAACTATCAGAAACTGTAAATATCCCTATAATAGCTTCTGGAGGCGCAGGTACTATTCAGCATTTCATGGACACATTTAAATTTGGAAAAGCAGATGCTGCTCTGGCTGCAAGCGTTTTTCACTTTGGTGAAATAGAAATAAAAGATTTAAAAGAAAAATTAAAACAGGAAGGTATTTCTGTTAGACTATAATTTGTCATCCTGAACTTGGTTCAGGATCTTATAAAAAGCTAATTATAATGAACATAGATTTCAAAAAAAATAACGACGGATTAGTCCCAGCAATAATTCAAGACGCAACAACCAAAAATGTATTGATGTTTGGTTATATGAATGAAGAAGCACTTAAAAAAACGCAAGACTCTAAGCTTGTGACTTTTTTTAGCCGAACTAAAAACCGATTATGGACTAAAGGTGAAGAAAGTGGTAACGTTTTAAATTTGGTCGATATTAAACTAGATTGCGATAATGATACGCTATTAATTACGGTAAATCCAAAAGGACCAACTTGTCACAAAGGAAGTGATACCTGTTGGAATGAATCTAATAATGAGTCTTATGGTTTCTTAACCCAATTAGAAAACACTATAGCTAAGCGCATAGAAATTTCAAAAATAGATCCTGACCTACGTCAGGATGAGAAAAAGAGTTATATTGTTTCGCTTTTTGACAAAGGCATCAATAAAGTAGCACAAAAAGTAGGTGAAGAAGCAATAGAAGTAGTAATTGAAGCTAAGGACAACAACGACGACTTGTTTTTAAATGAAAGTGCAGATTTATTATTTCATTATTTAATATTATTACAAGCCAAAGGGTTTACATTGAAAGATGTTGTTTCTATTTTACAACATCGAGATAAAAAATAATTTTTATCGATAAAACGTAAATTTTTACGACAAAACGTTATTTTTTGTTGAAAATGTGTATATTGCAAATCCAAATCTTAACCCAAATCTCAATGAAAAACTTTACAATTAGTATTGTAACTTTATTCTTTTCTTTGTTTACTTATTCTGTTTTGGCACAACAATGTGCGTTTGATAATCAAAGAGAAGTATTATTACAAAATTCAAATTATGTTCAGCAAGAACAGTTGGCAGAACAAAAAATCCGAAATTTTATTTCTGGTGATAATATAGCCAAACGAAATGGTATAGTTTATACTATTCCTGTTGTCGTGCATGTATTACATTTAGGTGAGGCGGAAGGTACAGGATCAAACATTTCTGATGCTCAAATTCAAAGTAGTATAGATAACCTTAATGATTTTTATAGAGGTCTTACACCTGGTAGTTTGGTTGATTTTGAAATTGAATTTGCATTAGCTCAAAGAGATCCAAATTGTGCACCTACTACAGGAATTAATAGATTTGATGCATCAGGAATACCAGGTTATGCAAGTAATGGTGTTAATGTAGCAAATTCAGATGGAGCCGATTATGAAACCATAAGAGACTTTATAAATTGGCCATCAACTGACTATCTAAATTTTTGGATTGTAACGGAACTAGATAATAATGGTGGTGGTTTTGGTTATCAAGGCTATGCGTATTTTTATAATGAATTTAGTAATTATAACGGTTCTGTTATGATGTCTTCGGTTTTCGGGTACGACCCTGGAAACACAAATGGTTGGGGTTTAAACTCTAATGGAGATAATAGTACAGTTGTTCATGAGGTAGGACACTATTTGCATTTGTACCATACATTCCAAGGTGACGACACCAATAATGATGGTGTTGCTGATACATGCCCAGCAGATACAACTGTTGGTAATGATAGTGATGGTTGTGCTGATACAGTACCACATCAAAGAGAAACAAGTACTTGTCCCGCAAATAATGCATGTACAGGTAGTGCTTGGGTAGATAATAACACCATTAACAATGTAATGAGTTATTACTTTTGTACAGATAGGCTAACTGAAGATCAAAAAACAAGATCAAGGGCTGCAATGACAGGTACTAAAATAATCGATTCTAAAGGAGCTGAAGCACCTGAAGCTGGTTTTGTGGCTCCTTCAACAGTTTGTTCTCCTAATTCACCTGCAGGCACTAATTTATCGGGTATATTGAGTGTAGAATTGAATTCTACTACATTAATTTCATCAACAACAGATAATGATGGTGGTAATTTAGATCGAAGTGTGAATTGTAATGGCCTTTTTAATATTGATACAGATAATCCTTATACAATGAATGTTGAAATTGCAGCAGGTAATTTCCATCAATTAGGGGTATGGATAGATTGGAATAACGATGGTGATTTTGATGATGATGCAGAAACACAGCATTATTCTGAAGATATTGCAGGAAGTTCAATCGTTCCGGTGTCATTAACATATCCTACAACAATTCCCTATGACAGCTATGTAAGAATGAGATTAATGACGGATGTTGATAATAGATATGGTGGTGTAGGGACTATAAATACACCATGTTATACCTCATTAGCTTATGGTCAGTCAGAAGATTATGCACTATACATAGAACCAGGAACATTATCGGTTGAAGATATTGATACAAATGTATTAAATATACATTCAGATAATTCTAATGATAAACTTATTGTGAATGGGCAATTATTGCAGGTATCTACTGCAAACTTATACGATATACAAGGACGATTAGTCAAGAGTGAAACGTTGAATACTTCATCTACTAGAAATACAATAGACGTATCAGGATTAAGCAGTGGTGTTTATATTGTAAAAGTCTCGAACAACGCTCAATTAAAAGTCAAAAAAGTAATTTTAGATTAGTAAATAGTTAGTTAGTAATTCTTAAAAGGCTATCAATATTTCACTTGGTGGCCTTTTTTGTTTGATTTAACTTTTTGGTTTCTTCCATAAAATAACGTTCTTGCTACCATGTTTGAGAAACGCTATTATTACCTTCTAAAAATACAATATTTAGGCTATCGGTTTCATGGTTGGCAAAAACAACCAGATGTTAAAACCTTACATCATATGATTGATAGAACTCTAAAATACATTTTAGGAGATACGAGATTTAAAACTCTTGGTGCAGGAAGAACAGACGCTATGGTTTCTGCCAACGAAGCTGCACTAGAGCTGTTTATTTACAATGATCCAATTGACGATTTTAA
Organism: Winogradskyella sp. HB-48; assembly: GCF_049942685.1. Taxonomy (GTDB): domain Bacteria; phylum Bacteroidota; class Bacteroidia; order Flavobacteriales; family Flavobacteriaceae; genus Winogradskyella. The sequence continues at coordinate 2,800,044 of NZ_CP187934.1, read as the reverse complement.
CTCATTTCTAGAACTCTTTAATCTTAATTTGCCACAAGACATAAGAGCTCTTTCTATAGAAGAAGTGGATAAAGATTTTAATATCATTCAAGATTCTAAAGTAAAGGAATACCACTACGTGTTTTCTCAAGGACAAAAAAATCATCCTTTCTGCGCACCTATTCTAACGACTATTTTAGAACCTCTTAACATTGATTTAATGAAAAAGGGTGCTAAATTATTTGAAGGTTCTCATAACTTCAAAACCTACTGTTATAAAGCTACAGATAAAGGTGAGTATCATAGAACCATTGAACAGTGTGAAATAATTGATAATGATATATATACGGCAAATTTCTTTCCGAGCGAATCCTATGTTTTTATAGTAAGCGGAAAGGGTTTTATGCGTAACCAAATTCGGTTAATGATGGGTTGCCTTATAAAATTGGGTAGAGGTGAAGTAACTTTAGATTATATAAAGAACACATTGAAAGATGATAGCGAAGCGGTAATGGATTACATAGCACCTGCATCTGGGCTTATTCTTCATAAAATAGATTTTCTATAAAAAGGAACCAACCCAAGAGTTAGTTCCTTTTTGAGATTGGTTGGTTAAATTTTATTTAAGCCACTCGTTTTTAGTTGCATGGTTGGCAAACCAAACTAAAAATAATGCAAATACAATAATCATGTATGCCATAATTTCGTTGGCACTAAAATCTACACCTTTTAAATCTGCAATAAACAAGAAGTAAATCATTTGTATAGTTGCAGCTATAAACGATAAGATAAGAAGAAGCTTTGCTATTTTTTTTCTTAGCAATAAAAATAAACACCCTAATGCACCAGCAAAAACTGCTATGGCAAACAATGCCGTATACCAAGAAGGTAGAGTAGACATAACTTCAAGTTGTTCCTTAGTATAGGCATCTGTGTAAGCTGATAATTGGTAGGCTTGGCTTATATAGCCATGTACGCCAAGGCCATTCCATATGAATGCAATTACACTCACAATCCAAAACCAAATAGGAGGTTTGTTAATCGAATTTGTCATAATAAAATTGATTTAATTAGTTAGTTTTTAGCAGGATTAGATTACTAATCCATTTAACAATTTATAAAAAAAATCATAGATTATTATTTTCGACCATGATTTAGACGAAATAAAAAAGGGTGAAATTATAATTTCACCCTTTTCCAATCCGTATATTTAAGTTATTCTACAATGTGTAATGTTGGTTCTTTTTCTACAAATTTTCCGTTTACAGATTCACCTAGTATAAGTACTTCTTTAGAACGTTCGTACATTTTTATTGCACGATGCATTTGTAGTTTAGTGCCGCTGTATAGTTTAACACCTGATTTTGAACCTTTGTTTCTTATTTCAATATAGAAACCATCTTTCAATTTGGTTGGTCTTGTTGCTGGTCTACCCATAAAATTAGTGTGTATTTTTAAAAGTACTGCATTATACTGAAAATTATAGCAACACACAAGTTTATTTTTAACAATTCTAATTTAAGATATTAACACGTTAAATTCTATTAACATTTCTCAGTTTCTTTAACAAAATATTATGTTAATAGGTTGTTGAAATAGTTAAACCCTGTTAAGTCGCTTGACAAAGGCTCATATGCCCTATAGATTAAATGGGACGAAATAAATATAAATTTAAAATAATTGTTATGAGCTACTTAAACATGAATGACGAAAAATTATTACCAACTATTGTAGAGTTAAACACTTTATTAGCAGATTATCATATTTATTATCAAAATCTACGAAATTTTCACTGGAATATCTTAGGTGAAAATTTCTTTGAATTACACGAAAAATTTGAGGAATTGTATACAGACGCCAGAGTGAAAATAGATGAAATAGCTGAACGTATCCTAACACTAAGATACCATCCAATGAGTAATTTAAGAGATTACTTAAAAGCATCATCAATTGAAGAGGTGTCATCCAAAAAAACCGATAAAGAGATGGTAAATAGTATTTTAGACAATCATGAAATATTATTAAAGCAAATGTCTAAAGTTATTGATAAAGCAGAAGAAACTAACGACGAAGGCACGATTGATCTTATAGGTGCTTACATAAGAGAACTAGAAAAGAGCAGTTGGATGTTAGATGCATTCACCAAAGAAACCACATCACAATTAAATGAAGTATAATGTAACATTACATCTTTGTCAAATAAATTTTTGTTAATAATGTACCTTAAAAGTCATCTGGAGATGCTTTTTTTTATTTTTATACAAATCAAAAATATGAGCGCAACCATACCAAAAGAAGCCTTAGACTTCTTTAAAAAATTAGCTAAAAACAATAACAGAGATTGGTTTAATGAACATAAAGCCGAGTTTAAAGCTATAGAAACTAAAGTAAAATCGTCATACAATCATTTAGGCAGTTTAATGAGTGTTCACGATCAGATTGAAAAAATTAAAATCTTTAGAATCTATAGAGATGTACGCTTTTCTAAAAACAAATTACCCTACAAAACACATTTTGGTGGCTCATTTACAAGAAAGAAGCCAGAATTAAGAGGTGGTTACTATCTTCACATTCAGCCTAATAACGAATCTTTTATTGCTACTGGTTTTTGGGAACCTAATAAGGAAGATTTATTCAGAATTAGAAAAGAGTTTGAAATGGATGATAGTGAAATGAGAGCTATTCTAAATGATAAAACATTTAATAAAACTTGGGGAGGCTTTGTTGGTGACGAGTTAAAAACAGCGCCAAAAGGCTTTGATAAAGAACATCCCGCAATAGATTTGATAAGAATGAAACAATACATTTTCGTCAAAAAGTATTCAGATGAAGAGGTGCTACAAGACGACTTTATTGAGGGGGTAAATGATGCTTTTAAAAAAGTAAGACCCTATTTCGATTACATGAGCGATGTTCTTACCACTAATCTCAATGGCGAATCCTTGCTATAAAACAGCTTTTATTTTGTAGTGCTTGCCATTAAACTCAAATGTGTGACCAACACCTTTTTGTTTCATAAGCTGACCTATTGGCGATAGTATAGAAATAATATAATATTCGTCTTTATCTAAATCTACTTTGCCAATACTAGTAGCTATAAAAAAGTTAATACTATCTGTCTTTACGATACTGCCTAAAACCACTGTGTCTGATATTAAATTAGGCTTTACCATGCCTAGATGCTCCTTGGTTTTTTGTGCTTCGTTGAGATAATTCATGTTTTTTTCTAAATCATCTAATAATTTAGAATTTCCCGAATCATCTTCTTCATTACTAACCTTATCGTTACTTTCTATGGACTCTTTTATAAGTGTAATTTCATTGTTGTAGTCCGAAATACGTTTGTTTACATGCTGAAAACAAATGTCTAGTAGATCTTGTTTTAATTTCATTATAATATCTAAACCGCCTTTAAAACTTCAGGCTTAGAAAATGCCTGAATGCTGTCAATAAAACGCTCTTTTACAATATTCATCATACGTTTGTTTAGTGCCGAAGAGTTCTGGATATAAAGAGCATATTCCTCCTCAGTAAACTGACCAATAATCATCCCTTTTACAGAATTTCTAAACTTCATATCCTTATGTATAGCATTGTCAATGTAAGATAATTGTTTAGATAAGCTTAATTCGTAAAAGACATTTTTATGCTTAGCAACATAATTTTTAAAAACTGCAATAAATAAATCATGCTGCATTTTTATGATTGGTCGTAATGTTTTATTCTGAAACAGTTCATCAGAACTCATGGAATCATAAATTTTAGCAGAAGAAATCACGGGTCTTATGGATAATAAATACTCGGTGCGCTTGGTCATGGTTAAGTCCTTTAGGATTAAATTGGAATTAAATTTAATTATTAAGGCTATGAATATGTATTGAGATAGATATTATTGTTAACGTTGTTATTAACATTTCAGATTTTAATATTCAAAAATCTAATTCAAAACAATATAGCAACTCATGATTAACTGCTATCTTTGAGAAAAACCTGTACATATGAAATTTGGAAGTGTAGATCATCCTGAACACATAGATTTTATCTTACCACCAGACCATCCTGATACACTAAAAACATTACAGAAAAATCCGTCTGCTGAAACCCATGTTTATGTAGGTTGTGCCAAATGGAACAAAGCCGATTTAAAAGGGTTTTATCCAAGAGGCACAAAGGATGAGCTAGAATATTATTCACGTCAATTCAATTCAATTGAGTTAAATGCCACATTTTATAGAATTTTTCCACCTGAACAGTTTGAAAAATGGTACGATAAGACACCAGGTAATTTTAAATTCTACCCAAAGCTTAATCAGGAAATAAGCCATTGGAAACGTTTGAGTGATGATGTGGCTGCAGTTGTGGATAATTATTTGTACAGTGCTGTAAACCTAAAAGAAAAATTAGGCTGTATCTTTTTACAGATGCACAATAATTTTGCACCAAAGGATTTTGATCGTGTTATTAATTTTGTAGAAGGCTGGCCAAAAGAGATTCCTCTAGCTATAGAATTTAGGCATACAGATTGGTATAATGACAAAACTATTGCTGAAGATTTATACCAGCTTTTAGAAGAAAATAACATTTCAAACATTATAGTAGACAGTGCTGGCAGACGAGATATCATGCACATGCGCTTAACCAACTCAAGAGCTTTTGTACGCTATGTTGGTGCCAACCATCCTAGTGATTACACACGTTTAGATGATTGGGTAGAACGCCTGAAACATTGGAAGGATAATGGTATTGAACACATCAACTTCTTTGTGCATCAAAATATTGAAAAAGAATCGCCATTGCTTTCGGCTTATTTAATTAAGAAGTTGAATTCTGAATTGGGTACAGATTTAAAAATTCCTAATGATGATTCTGGCGGACAACAAACATTACTTTAATAGTTTTGAGTTAAAACAAATCAACAAATCAACAAATCAACGAATAAACAATTAAACAATAAATGAGATTCCACACACGCAAATGGGTAAAACCCGAAGATTTAAATCCTAATAGCACCCTTTTTGGTGGGCAACTTTTAGCATGGATAGATGAGGAAGTGGCTCTATATACCATCATTCAACTTGAAAATTCTAAAGTGGTAACCAAATACATGTCTGAAATCAATTTTATGGCATCCGCAAAAAAAGGAGATATCATTGAAATAGGTATCGAGGTTATTAAATTTGGCAAAAGTTCCTTAACCATGAAATGCGAGGCACGTAACAAAATGACTAGAGAAACCATTTTAACCATAGATAAAATTATCATGGTAAACTTAGGTCCAGACGGTAAACCCCTACCTCATGGAAAGACCGAAGTTGAATTTGTAAAGGATAGGCTAGAGGATTAATTAGTTTTAGCAACAGCTAGTTCATAAATCTCTAAATCAAAATATTTTACAGAGGCTAAAACGTGGTCAAAGATATCACCAATTATATACTCATAGTTTTGCCAGCGTATATCACTGCTAAAAGCATAAATTTCCATAGGAATACCTTGAGGTGTGGGCTCTAATTGCCTTACCATTAGAGTCATTTCTTTATTTATGGCAGAATGATTATCCATATAAGTTTGTAAATACTTTCTAAAAACGCCAAAATTGGTAAGGTTTCTGCCGTTTATTAATATAGATTTATCAACCCCTTTTTCAGAATTGTATTTTTTGATTTCTTTAGAACGCTGCTCTACATAATCTTTAATGAGTTCTATTTTCTTAAAGCGTTCTATGTCAGAATCTGTCAGAAACTTTATTGTAGAAGTTTTGATTATTACGGAACGTTTAATGCGTCTTCCACCAGAATTCATCATACCTCTCCAATTCTTAAACGAGTCAGAAATCAGGGCATAGGTTGGTATCGTGGTTATGGTTTTGTCCCAGTTTTGGACCTTTACGGTGGCTAGATTAATTTCTACAACATCACCATCGGCTCCGTACTTTTCAAAAGTAATCCAATCACCAATGCGCACCATGTCATTTATAGATACTTGGATACTCGCTACAAAACCTAAAATGGTATCTTTAAATATCAATAGTATAACCGCAGAGGCCGTACCTAGGGAAATAGCGAATTTCAAAAATGTAACACCTGTAAGAATTGAGAAAATTGCAAAAATGCCGAGTATCCAAGCAAAAATCATGAAGACTTGAATATAGCTGTCTATAGGTTTATCCTTATAACGCGGTAGTGTTTTTAGGTAATCTTTTACCGAATTAAGGAAGCTTCTTATAATTCTTAGAGTTAGGACTATAGCAATAATCTTTAGTGTTTTCTCTACGATATTTTCAAAATATGTAAAGTCTGAAAATACATCAGGAACAAACTCAATTAGGATAATTAGCGGAACAATATGGGCAACATTTCTTGGTAATTTGTTGCTGATTAAAATATCATCAAAATTAGTTTTGGTTCTATTGGCTATACTTGCTGAGAATTTCCAGAGAATACGCTTGGTAATATAATCTATGATTAAAGCAATAAAAAGTAGTCCCACCAATAAAGCCAACATATTCAAATATTGAGCAGTAGCTTCAGATACTCCACGTTCTACAAGCAGATCGTATATATAATGTCTAATGTTAAGCATTTACAGTTTTTAGATATTTTTTATCAATATAAAATGTACCGAAAGGAATAATAGATGCTAAAAGTACTATCCATAAAGTTCGGTTATTCCATTGCATATCCTTACTTATTAAAACTGCTATAACAACGTAAGCAATAAACAGCAGGCCATGTGGCATTCCTAGCAGTTTTACATATTGAGGATCGTTAGCAAAGTATTTTAAAGGTGTGGCAATGAATAGCAATAGTATATATGAAACACCTTCCAAAAGCGCTACAATTCTAAATGTTGGTAATAATTTCGACATACTTATTTTTTTGCAAAAGTACTGTAGAACTAAGGAATAACCATAGCATTTTAACAGCTTTTAAGAAATAATCAAAAACTACATTTCAATTAATTATCTTTAGGCTCTCAACCAAAATCAAATACTCTACGAATGAAAAAAATTCTTTTACTTTGGTTAGTAGTAGGCCTTTTTTTATCATGTGCAACGGCTAAAAAAGCTTCTCAAAATAAAAATCAGCAAGCTTCTGCAACAACTACACCTCAAACACCATCCAAGAAGCAAGGAAAAATAAAAGATTACGATAAAGTAATCACTAAAGATGCCTTTACTGATAAAGGATTGTTTGATGTTCATGTAGTTGATGATAAATATTATTTTGAAATTCCAACCAAGTTTCTAAATACAGACATGCTATTGGTAAGTCGATTGGCAAAATTACCAGCCAATCTAGGTGGTGGGTATGTCAATGCTGGTACAAAGACAAATACAAGGATGATCAATTGGGAACGATTTAGAGATAAAATCCTGATTAAAGAAAAATCATCAAGTGCTGTGGCAGCAGATAGTTTGCCTATTCAAGTGTCTGTTAGAGCTAATAATTATGAACCCACATTATATGCGTTCGATATAGAGGCGTTTTCTAAGGATTCCTCGGCTGTAGTTATAGATGTAACCAGTTTTTATAGCTCAGATGTTAAAGCAATAAGTGGTTTACCAGAATTCTTCAGAAAACAATACAAAGTAAGAAGTTTAGATAAATCTAGAAGCTTTATCAATGCCATGCGCAGTTACCCAGAAAATATAGAAGTAGTACAAGATTTCACATATACTGCTGCAGAGCCACCTACTAATGATGGTACCGAAACCATTAGTGTTCAAATGAACCAATCTATGATTCTTTTGCCAGAAGAACCAATGCAACCACGTTATTTTGATGAAAGGGTAGGATGGTTCACACTTAGACAATATGATTATGGAAGTGAAGAACTAAAAGCAGACGAAAAAACCTACATCAGACGCTGGAAATTAATTCCAAAAGATATTGAAGCATATAAGCGTGGTGAATTGGTTGAGCCCATTAAACCCATTGTTTATTATCTAGATCCTGCAACACCAATGAAGTTTAGAAAATACATGAAAGAAGGTATAGAGCTATGGCAAAAAGCATTTGAAGCAGCCGGATTTAAAAATGCCATTATCGCAAAAGATCCACCAAGCAAGGAGGAAGACCCTGAATTTAGTCCAGAGGATATTAGATATTCTGTAGTTCGCTATGTAGCCAGTACTACACGAAATGCCACAGGACCGAGTGTTTCAGATCCACGAAGTGGTGAGATTATAGAAAGTGACATTATTTGGTACCACAATCATCTACGCTCGTATAGAAACCGATATTTGTTAGAAACTGGTGCTGCTAACCCTTCAGCTAGAACTTTAAACACACCTGATGAGGAAATTGGTGAAATGATGAAAATGGTTATTGCTCATGAAGTTGGACATACATTGGGCTTGCCTCATAATATGAGTGCTAGCTATGCCTATGATGTGGAAAGTTATAGAGATGGAGCCTTTACACAGAAAAACGGAATTGCAGCTACTATAATGGATTATGCACGTTACAATTACATTGCACAACCAGGTGATAAAAATATTCGTTTTGTACGCCAATTAGGACCTTATGATGATTATGCCATTAACTATGGTTATCGCTATATTCCTGAAGCGAAATCAGCTGACGATGAAAAAGAAATCTTAGATGGTTGGATTACAGAAAAAGAAGGAAACCCGATTTATAAATTCGGAAAGCAAAGTAGCCGCTTTGATCCAACAGCACAAACAGAAGACATTGGTAATAACAGCATAAAGGCAAGTACATATGGATTAAAAAACCTTAAAATAGTTGCCAAGAATTTACCTAATTGGACAAGTGATAAAACAAATAATTATGAAGATTTAGAAGAGCTTTATGGTGAACTTTTAGGAGTTTGGAGTCGGTACGTAGGACACGTTGTAACGCATGTAGGTGGAGTGGTAGAAGATACTAAAAACCCATCCCAAAAAGGATTAGTTTATAATCCTGTGGACAAGTCATATCAAAAATCAGCAATACAATGGTTGCACAGTAACGCATTTGATACACCAGATTGGTTGATAGACGAAAGTATTTTGAAAAATATTGATTATGCAGGTTATACTGATAGGATTAGAGGTTTGCAAACTCGTCACTTAAATAGCCTAATGAGCTTTGAGCGTTTGGGAAGACTTATAGACCACAAGGCAATGGACGATAGTAACTATTCAGCATTGGATATGATGAAAGATGTGCGACTTGGAATTTGGTCTGAAACTAGAACGTCGTCCAATGTTTCGGTTTTTAGGAGAAATTTACAGCGTGCATATATTGATAGAATGGAGTATTTAATGACAGAACAAATAGATCCTAATAGAAGTAGTCAATATTTTAATGTTAACCAATCTGATGTAAGAGCTATAGTTAGAGGAGAATTAAACCAGTTGAAAAGGGTTCTGTCATCTGTAGCTAAAGCAAATATAAACACCGATACAAAATACCATTTCAACGACTGTATTGAAAGAATTAACACTATATTGGAGCCAAAATAAGAATCATGAAGAAGCTATTTATTATTTGTTTGTTTGTTGCATTAGCAATGCCTTTTGTTGGTTTTTCCCAAAATCCATTAACGAAGGAAGAAAAAGTACAAGCAATGTACGACTTAAATAAGAAGGTGGTTCAATCTCAAAATTTCAGTTTTATAGCCACTTGGGTTTTTAGTGATGATGAAAGAAGTGAAGTGGCTGAAAATGAAAATTTAATTACAATCAAAGGTGCTAATTTTTATGGACTACTTACCAACTTAGATACTGACAAACCAATAATGCTAAAAGGTGGCTTAGAGAACTACACTACTAATTTTAATGATGAGGCACATCAAATTGCCATCAGCTTTAAAATTGGTGTATATAATGCTAAAATTGAAGTAAGACCTAACGGAAATGCCTTTTTAACTTTAGATACTCAAAATAATGAAACAATTAGTTATAAAGGTTTCGTTAAATAGTATTTAAACATTACCTTTGATTGAGTTTATTGAAGATACACCTCACAAATAACATTAATTCTTAGTTATCTTTTTGGTCTAACGCACTATTCATTGTTAAGTTAATTAGCTTGTTTGCATTGTATATTTTCAAGAGTAAATACGATTATTAACTACATATTAGATGAATGGGTAGATCACAGCAAACATTTAGCAAAACAGAAAAAGAAAAAAAGCGTTTAAAAAAGCGAGAAGATAAACGGAAAAAAATGGAAGCTCGCAAACAAGATAAAGAAGAAAACGGTTCAGCAGGTATCCCAATTGCTTATGTAGATCACAATGGCAATCTTACAGATACTCCGCCAGACCCATCACTGAAAGTGAAGGTTAAAGCCAAAAATATTGAAATAAGCATCCCTAAAAAAGAACATGATACAGAAGATTTCAACCCTATTAGAAATGGTAAAGTATCTTTCTTTAATAGCTCTAAAGGCTATGGATTTATACTCGATAAAGATACTAATGAAAAATATTTTGCCCATGTTAGCGGTGTTTTGGATGATATCATAGAAAATGATAATGTTACCTTTGAACTCGAAAAAGGCCAACGCGGCATGAATGCAGTTAAGGTTAAAAAAGTATAGAGTAGAATCTTATTTTATCCACATTAATGAATCCCAAAATTGTAACGCTAAAAGAAAAGAAGGTGATTGGCATGAGCAGTGAAATGCTTATGCATCAACACCAAAAGATTGTTGAGCTTTGGAAGCGTTTCATGCCGAGAAAGCATGAAATCAAAAATGTTCTAAACCAAGAGTTTATTGCACTTCAAAATTATACGCATTTTAGCAATTTTGATAAACCATATCAAATTTGGGCAGTCATTGAAGTTTCTGAAATTTCAAGTGTGCCTAATGATATGGAAAGCTATACAATTCCGGATGGAGTTTACGCTGTGTTTCCTCATAAAGGAATGAATGCTAGTGAAACATATCAAAAAATCATGTCTGAGTGGCTTCCAAATTCTGGTTATGCTATAGACGATAGACCTCATTTTCAGGTAATGGGTGAAAAGTATAAAAACGGAAGTCCAGATTCTGAAGAGGATTTTTATATTCCAATAAAGTCGATATAAGGTTTGATGTCAGGCAGAGTGGAGTCGAAGCCTAATTAATGCTAGCCCTAAAATCACAACCCGTTTTATAATTACTACAACCAAATGCAGTTTTTCCTTTTAAAATGATACCTGTTTTACATTTGGGACAAGCATCGCCAGCTTTAACCTTTCTTTTAGTGGTTTGCTTAGGTTCTAGTTTGAGTTTAAAGTTCTCATCAAAACGTAATAGGCCTTCAATTGAATTCCCATTTAGCTTTAAATCCTTTAGATTTACCGTAGACCCTTTACTCAATAATCTTAAATACTGATTTTCTGATATTTTTTTATCCGCAAATTGAAAAGGCAACAAAAAGTCACAACCCTTACCATAACGATTACAACCAAAAGCATTTTTTCCTTTTAACAGTTGTCCCTCTTTGCATTTAGGACAAGCAGAGCCGACAACTTGATTTGTTGAAGATTTAGCCTTTATTTGTAAAGTTGGTTTATTCTTTACTGCAGAAATTCGGGTTTCTACTTTTTCATTGCGCACCTCATAAACTAGAGCATCTACCATACGCTTCATGCCTTTTATAAAGACATTGGCGCTTATATCTCCTTTTTCGATATCCTTTAATTGCTTCTCCCAAGTGCCTGTTAATTCAGCAGATTTTAAGAGTTCATTCTGTATGGTATCTATTAGCTGAATTCCAGTTAGCGTTGGTAGAATCTGTTTCTTATTACGCTTTATATACTTGCGTTTAAAAAGTGTTTCAATAATGTTTGCACGTGTAGAAGGACGACCGATACCATTTTCCTTCATTAAGTCACGCAGCTCATCATCATCAACTTGTTTGCCTGCGGTTTCCATAGCACGTAGGAGAGAAGCTTCTGTATATTGCTTTGGAGGTTTGGTCTGCTTTTCTAAAAATGATGGCTCGTGTGGTCCTTTTTCGCCTTTAGTAAAACTAGGTAAAACAGCATCTTTTGTCACGCTGAGCGCAGTCGAAGTGTCTTTCTTTTCAAACACCACACGCCAACCTTTGAACAAAATTTCCTTGCCTGTGGTCTTGAAATTTACATCATCTGCTTTACCAATTACTGTGGTGTTGGATACTTTACAATCATCATAAAAAACAGCAATGAATCGCTTGGTTATGATATCATAAACCTGTTGCTCTGCTGGGTGCAAATGGGTTTGCATCCCAGTAGGAATTATAGCATGGTGATCGGTTACTTTTTTATCGTTAAAAACCTTAGAAGATTTCTTTATTTTTTTATTTAATATAGGTTGTGTAAGTATTGAGTAATCGGTTAGTTTTGATAATATACCTTTAACCTTTGGGTAAATATCATTGGGTAAAAATGTGGTATCAACTCTTGGGTAGGTAACGACTTTTTTTTCATACAATCGTTGAGCGATTTTTAAAGTATCATCTGCCGAAAAACCAAACTTGGTATTACAGTATACTTGCAGTCCTGTAAGGTCAAAAAGTTTGGGAGCGTATTCGGTACCTTTTTTCTTGTTAATCGAAACAATTTCAAACTCGTGTTCTTTGACTTTATTTGCTAGTTTCTCACCATCTTCCATTTTTAGAAAACGACCCTCTTCATAGCTAAACAACGTATCCCTATATAACGTTTGCAATTCCCAATAAGGTTGAGGCACAAAGTTTTCAATTTCTTTGTAGCGGCTTACCAACATGGCAAGGGTAGGGGTTTGTACTCTTCCTACAGATAATACTTGTTTATAACCTCCATGCTTTACCGTATATAATCGTGTAGCATTAATGCCTAGTAGCCAATCTCCAATAGATCTCGAAAATCCTGCATAATACAGATTATCATAATCTTCTGCAGGCTTTAGGTTTTCAAATCCTTCTTTTATAGCTTCCGTTGTTAACGATGATATCCAAAGCCTTTGGACTTTTCCTTTATACTTTGCTTCATTAAGTACCCAACGTTGTATTAATTCCCCTTCTTGCCCTGCATCACCACAGTTAATAACGACTTCAGCTTTATCAAACAGACCTTTTACTATGTTGAATTGCTTTTTTATGCCTTTATCATCGGCAACCTTAACCTTAAATTTTTCGGGTAGCATCGGAAGGTTGTTCAGGTCCCAGCTTTTCCAATGTGGTTTGTAGTCGCTTGGCTCACAAAGTGTACAGAGATGACCAAAAGTATAGGTTACAGCATAGCCATTGCCTTCAAAGTAGCCATCACGCTTGGTGTTGGCTCCCAAAACACTTGCAATTTCTCTTGCAACACTTGGTTTTTCAGCAATACAGACTTTCAAACTTTAAAAATTTTAAAGATGCAAAGTAAATAAAATATAAAATTTTACAGACGTTTTTAAAGTTCTAAAATGAGCTTTTGTCCAATTCTCAGGGTAGAGTTTTGATTGATCTTGTTGGTTCTGCAAATAGCAGCAATACTTGTGTTGTTGCGCTTAGAAATTCTTGATAAGGTATCGCCACTTCGCACAACATACACTTTGCGTTGTTTTTCTAAACTGGCTAGAGCAGCTTCTTTGGTGGTAAACAAGGTTAGTTTTGCCAAACCTTTGGAGCTATGATACGTAGCTTTTGTCCATTTGCGAGTAACCCAAAGTTCTTGAGAACGGATTGTATTGGTGTCGTCAAAATTAAAAAGATATTCAGGATGTATGAATTCTCCATTATATGTGGTGGATAAATGGAGATGACTTCCCGTGGAACGCCCTGTATTACCACCTTTGCCTAAATATTGGCCTTTAGCGAGCGTATCATTAACTTTAACTGCAATGTCAGAAAGATGAGCATAAGTTATTTCTAATCCGTTGAAATGACGTACCACAACCGTCTTTCCATGACCACGACTATATTGTGCAAATCGTACAATTCCGCTAAGCATGGAAACCACAGAATCACCTGTAACCAAATCTATATCCAATCCTTTGTGTGGTCGACCTCTTCTCCAGCCAAAATGTGATGTAATAACTTTTTTGTGCGGTACTGGTGAGGCATAAGTACTATCTGAAAATGTAATATTCATTGGAAACTCAGTAGTATTTACAGTAGTAGATTTATATGGATTATAAACCGTCGTGTCCCAATATTCTGCTTTAATATCCACAAAATCGTTGCTATTATTATCTGCCTTAGATTGTATAGGTATCTCGATTTCATTGACTAAAAGGGCCTTTTTAAAGTTAGTTGGAAGCTCAATTTTTATAGATTCGGATTGGTTGTCACCTTGAGGGAAGCATGCGCAGGTACAAAGTACAAACACAATGGAAAAAAGTAGGTATTTCATTTATTTTTATATGTCTTTCGATTGAAAGAACGCTAAATTAGCATAAATATTGTTAATCGCAAATCACATTAAACATCGACTAAAAAGCCTTAATTTTGCAGCTTTAAATTTACAACTCAATATATGTCTCAAACAAACCAAGCTGTTCAAGAAAAGAAAACCGATAAAGAATTATATGACTATCAACAAGGGGCTATAAGTCAGATTTTTGAAAAATTCGACACAGCACCAGACGATTATCATTTACTATATCAATTACCTACTGGAGGTGGTAAAACAGTCATCTTTTCTGAGATGGTACGTCAATATCTTAAAAACCACAACAAAAAGGTTTTGGTAATGACGCATCGTATAGAGCTTTGCTCACAAACGTCGGAGATGCTAACGAGTTTTGGAGTAACTAATAAAGTGGTAAGCAGTAAAGCTAACCTAGATGACCAGGCAGATTATTCCTGTTTTGTAGCTATGGTAGAAACCTTAAATAATCGACTCAATGATAATATGCTAGATATTTCTGATGTTGGTTTGGTGATTATTGATGAGGCACATTATAACTCGTTTACAAAACTCTTTAAGTTTTTTGAAAAGTCCTTCATCCTTGGTGTTACTGCAACACCTTTGAGTTCTAACAAGGAACTGCCAATGAAAGACAATTACAACGAATTGATTACAGGTGAAAGTATTGAGAATCTAATAGAAAATGAATTTCTTGCCAGATGCGAAACCTATGCTTACGATATGGGATTAACTTCTCTAGAAGTGGGTTCTAATGGCGACTATACCGTAAAATCTTCAGAAGATTTATATACCAGTCCTGCAATGCTCCAAAAAACAGTTGATGCCTATAAAAAACATGCACTAGGGAAGAAGACCTTAATTTTCAATAATGGTATCAATACATCAATAAGTGTCTATTATGCTTTCAGGGAAGCAGGATTGCCAATTATGCATCTAGATAATACAGCGACTAAAAAGCAACGAAAACAAATTTTAGATTGGTTTCACAATACACCCAATGCCATTCTAACCTCTGTTAGTATTTTAACCACTGGTTTTGATGAACCTACTATAGATACCATTATTCTTAACAGAGCTACAAAATCATTGACGCTCTATTATCAGATGATTGGTCGCGGCTCTCGTATTCTTAATAATAAGGATAAGTTTACCGTAATAGACCTTGGTAATAACCTATACCGCTTTGGACCTTGGGGAGCAGACTTAGATTGGCAACTCATTTTTAAATCACCAAATTGGTATGCAGATCGTATAAAGAGTGACGAAGCTATTGAAGCGAATTTTAAGCACGATTTATCAGATGAGATAAAAGGTGAATTTTCAAAGTCTGAAGACACATACTTTGATGTTATACAAACCTACAAGGACGCTGTGGATGCTGGAGAATCCTCTAAGGTAGTTTTAGAACGATCCATTGAGCAACATGCTAAAATATGCATAGAAAACAGTGAGGACGTCTATGATGCTATTGCTTTGGCTAAACTTTTAAAAGATGACATTAACCAACGTGTGGAAATCTACGCAAAGTGCATCAGCAAGAGTACGCACAATTTTTTAACTTGGCTAAAGGATGATTATCAGAAAAAATTAAACTCGTATTTGAGAACAAACTTTGATGAAAAGTTTGAAGAAATCCATGGGTATCCACCTGAGGATTAAATCTTCTAGTTGCTTAAATAATATTGAGTATAAATATTTGTTTTTTAAATATTTATAATAAATGATATAAAGCATTAATTTACTGTTAAAGTTCTGTAATTTACGTTAAGGTCTCTTAAATTATTTGCTATAAACAGGTGTAATGGTTATACTATAGTAAACCAAAACACTTATAACACATGAGAACTTTAATAACAATACTTTTTCTACTATTTTCAATCGTTGGATTTTCCCAAGACCCAATAATGCAAAACAATGATGAATCTTTGGAATCCATTGCAACCAGCATTACAGATAAATATGATGACCAGTTGGCATTAGATGCAAAGCAATTCATACTGTTTCAGAAAAAGGTAGAGGAATTCTTAATAAGAGAAGAAAAGATTCACAATAATTTTAAAGGTGAAGAAAAACTAAACCAATTATACAAACTTCGTAAAGCAGAAACTCTTGAAATGCGTAATATTCTAACACAACCACAATTTAATCTATATAAGCGTTTAAAAACACAGATACAGCCCTTAGCGGTAATTGAAACTAAAAAATCCTAATGAAGACTAACTAAGTGGTTGTAAAGAGGTGACTTGCCCTTAAGTCATCTCTTTATTTTTTTATACAAGTAGTAATTTCAAGTTTATTATTATTATTGCTAGTATCTTAATAGAGATTTTTTCTTTCTCTTTTAAATGCAGATAAAACCTTTTATTAGGAAAGCATAAAAATATTACGTAGTTTTATAATCACCTCTTCTCTACAAAAGAACCATTCCCATACTTTGTTATCCCTAAATATACTATTGTAGTTTTGCCTATCATATGTTTAATTGTTGACCACATATGATACATTCCCATTTACTTCAATTTGTAAAGTGGCATTCTATTGAATACCAGTAACACATAACGTCCTATTACTTCATAATACCCTTACCTTATCAAACTAGCTATTAACCAATTAAATCAAAATAATTATGAGTAACCCAACACCGATTAATATCACTGTCACTGTTGATACAGAAAACATTACGGAAGAAAACAAAAACTATGCTGTTGTGTTTTCACAAGGACTAGGTGGGCCCATTGAGCAGCCAGGTCATCCAGAAAACTACACCTCACAAGTCGAAAAAAACCAACAAATAATATGGACAGCTGTACCAAAAACTGGTAATACTGAAGTTTTTTTTCAAGATGTAAAACACAAATCCGGAAAGGAGATTATGCAAACCATTAAACGTGGTGATGGTCATAATGTCTTTACGGCAAAAATTAAAAATGGCAATTTTAATCCTGAAGATGAAGAAAAATACAGTATTACTATTGGATTAAATGGCTATGAAGGCATAGCGGGTAGCAATGAAAATGGCCCTATGGTGTATTTGGGTAAAACCGTGGCATACATGAATAGTTATCAAGATAATGTTTGGCATGTTGTTGCTGAAGCTCCATTCGAGATTGAGGGTATTGCAGGTTACAATACAAGTGGTGCTATTATTTATTCTGGAAACCGTGTAGCCTACATGAATGGTTTTGCAAGTAATCAATGGGTTGAAATTAACCCAGCACCATTCCCGATACAAGGCATTACTGGCGAAAACAGTAGAGGAGTCATCGTTTACAATGGCAGTCGTGTAGCCTACATAGACAACTATAACCAAGGGATATGGGTAGAAGTAGCTAATGCTCCTTTTGATATTGAAGGCATTGCTGGCGATAATTTAGGAGGCCCAATTGTTTATGCAGGCAATAAAGTGCAATGTATGATGAGCTATAATGATAATAGATGGCAATACATTACCGATGCACCAATAGAAATCGAGGGAATCAGTGGTACTTACGGTAATGGCACAGTAATTTATGGAGGCAATAAAGTGTATAGATCTAATGATGGTATATGGACAGCTGTCGCTAATGCACCTTTTGATAACGTTGAAGGTATTGCAGGAAATAGCGTTAGAGGACCTATTATCTTTTCGGGACCACAGCTGCAATACATGTCCAATTACAACGAAAATGCATGGCACTCTGTCGCTGCTATGCCATTTAGCACACGAACTTTTATTATTGATCCTAAACTACAGATTCGTCAGAAAACATAATAAAAACAAATAATATAAGATGGGAAATCAATCCGTAGCAGTAAGCATTATAATCAATGCTGAAGATATGCATAGAGACCGAACTAACTTTTTAAAATATGTTAGTTTTAGTGATAATATTCCAAGTGATGGTTACGACATTCCTGGAGATAAGACTAGCTTTGATAGTATTGCTGATGCAAATACCTTGATAAGTTGGAATATTTCTGACGCAAGTGGACGTGAGCATCTTGCATTAATAACTAATATTGAATTTAAAGATGCACCCGAGGGCTTCTTTGAAAAGCCACCTTATGATGTAGGTGACGGCTCTTGGGTCGCTGTATTAGGTGATAATAATACAGGTCATAATTTAGTGGCTAAATATTCCATAACCTTTGACAGTGGTTACCGAGGTGATTCTTTGTTTATTATTGATCCAAAATTGCAGATACGTCAAAAAACTTGACAGAACTGAAATGATTACATGTTAGAAAATTTTTACACTTTAAGAGAAAAGTATAATCCGATAATTATATCACTTTTATTATGCTTATCATTTCAAATTTGTTTTTGTCAGGGAAATTTAGATTTAAATCAACAAAAAGTTGAAAAACTTAAAGAAAAGTACAAGGCACTTTCTGATATAAAAGAGATTAGACGCATTCTCACGATTATTTCTCAAGATGAAACTAATCCTGAAGAAAAACTTATTTACTCAGAATTATTAATAAAGAGTACTGAATACGAATCTAAAAAGGAACTTATCACGAAGGATTCTTTATTATATTTTAGATCAACAGGATTTTTACAAAAAGGAAATGCATTACAACTTCTAGGCGAATTTCATGAAGCTATAGAAGCATATTTCAAATGTATAGAAATAGCTGAAAATGATGTTAATAATAGTCTTGCTGGTTCTACGATTGTGTCAATTGCTGACACCTATTCTATGATTGGAAATTCTGAAAGTGCTGAAAAGTATTATGTCAGAGCTATTGAACTTTTAAGGAAAGATAAAGACACTGTAAATTTAGCTACTGCCTTGATGAATGCAGGTGATGAATATTACAAAACCGAGCAATATGATAAAGCTTTGAGACATTTTGCAGAATCCGGCGAGATATTTGAAAAGCTAGATCACGAAATAGGCAAAGCCTACAATTTAGGAAATACGGGTATGGTCTATGCCAAACAGGGCAAAGATGAACTCGCAAAAGCATATATGAACGAAGCTATAGAATTACTTGAAACTAATGAATACTATTATCCCATTTCAGAATTTTTAAACTATATCTCTGACATATACCAAGAACAAAACGATTTCGATGCTGCATTGGATTATGCAAAAAGAAGCTTGGAGTTAGCCGAAAAACACAATTTAAAAGACCAAATAAGTGATGCTAATTTACAGCTATCAGAACTAATGCAGAATTCTGGAAACTACAAAGAAGCTCTAGAGCGGTACATCCAGCACGATATTTATCAAGATAGTATCATTAATCTAGAGAATGTTCAAAATATGGCCAATCTCGAGGTCGGTAAAAAAGAAGCCGAATTAAAAGTGGAAACTCAAAAACGAAAAAACCAACGTATTATCATTTGGTCAACCGTTGGAGTACTATTTCTAACCTCATTATTAGCTTATGGCTTATTTAAGCGTCACAAATTTGTAAAAGCTACCAATAAAATTATAGCAAATGAAAAAGAGCGATCCGATAAGTTGCTATTAAATATCTTACCAGAAGAAACTGCACAAGAATTAAAGGATAAGGGTAGAGTAGAGGCCAAAAAGTTTCCTTCAGTAACCGTTTTATTTACAGATTTTAAAGGGTTTACGAGTTATGCCGAAAACCTTTCGCCAGAAAAACTGGTAAAAACCATAGACCATTACTTTACGGAATTTGATAGTATAATAGAAAAGTATGGTTTAGAAAAGATTAAGACTATTGGTGATGCCTATATGGCAGTTGGTGGTTTAAGTTTTGATCATATAGACCAAGCTAAGGAAATGATTCTGGCAGCAAAAGAAATGAATGCTTTTGTTACTAAGGCCAAGCATGATAACTTCACCGATGCTACATTTGACATACGAATAGGTATTAATACAGGACCTGTAGTGGCAGGAGTCGTAGGTTCTAAAAAATTCGCTTATGACATTTGGGGAGATACGGTAAATATAGCATCACGCATGGAAAGCAATTCGGAAGCAGGACGAATAAATATATCCGAGGATACTTATAAAATTATAAAAGATGACTTTGAATGCGAATACAGAGGCAAAATTGCAGTCAAAAATAGAGGGGAAATGGAAATGTATTTCGTAAATTAATCAAATAATAGTAATGTGTGTCAGTTCGAGTGAAATGCCGCAAGCATTTTGTATCGAGAACTAATACCCACAAAGACCGTAAAACCTAATTCCGACACAGTCGGAACCCGCTGTCAGCAGTATATATAAACAAAATCCGTAAAGAATTGCTGAAGCCTTGGAAGCCATTTATGGTTTTAAGAGCACCAGAGTGCTATTAAAAATACCTTTGACAGCAAAAGACTTTTTGGTTCGTTTTTGGTCTTTCAAAAATGAACATTAGGAAAATTAAAAAGATTTAGTCCATCAACAGTAAAACAATCATAAGTATAACTTAAAAATAATATCTAACAAATTAATAAAACTAAACCCAAACACAAAATGAAAACAAAACAAGTTAAAGCATACGGAACCGAATCTCCAGAAGCCGATTTAAAAGCATTACAAATTGATAGAAGGGAGGTCTTAGAGAATGACATTGAGATTGACATCCTTTATTGTGGTGTTTGTCATTCGGATTTACACTTTGCCCGAAATGATTGGGGCATGACACAGTATCCTGTGGTACCAGGACACGAAATTGTAGGGAAGGTGACTAATGTTGGATCAGGTGTTACAAAACATAAGGTCGGTGATATTGTTGCTGTTGGTTGTTTGGTGGATTCCTGTAGAACCTGTAACAATTGTAAAAACGATTTAGAACAATACTGCCCAGAATGGGTTGGTACTTATGGAGGTTTTGATAAGCACTTAGACACTAATACACATGGTGGTTACTCAGAAACTATTGTAGTCGATGAAGCTTTTGTGCTAAGTGTACCAGAACATTTAGATTTGGCTGGTGTTGCACCTGTTCTTTGTGCAGGGATTACCACATGGTCACCTTTGCGCTATTGGAATGTTAACAAGAATAGTAAAGTTGCTGTTGTTGGGCTTGGCGGTTTAGGGCATATGGCCATTAAACTAGCCCACGCATTAGGTGCTCATGTCACTTTGTTCTCAAGGTCTCCAAACAAGATTACCGATGCTAAGGCACTTGGAGCACATGATGTGGTAATTTCTACAGACGATGCCCAAATGGAAAAGGCTATGGGTCAGTTTGACCTCATTTTGGATACTGTGCCTTACGAGCACGATTTTAATCCGTACATTTCAACATTAAACACCAATGGTACGCTCGTGGTTTTGGGCTATTTAGGCCCTTTAGACCCACCTGTAGTTACCGTTCCAATGATTATGGGTCGTAAATCTTTAGCTGGCTCATTAATCGGTGGTATAGCAGAAACGCAAGAATTGCTCGATTTCTGTGGCAAACATAATATCACCTCTGATATAGAAGTAATTAACATGCAAGACATCAATACGGCTTATGAACGTATGCTCAAAAGCGATGTTAAGTATCGATTTGTTATCGATATGAAATCACTGAAAAATTAGAAAGTAAATTCATTGCAACATTAATTTTTCATAAACGTTGTGTTGTGCCCAAACGTCAGTTTGAGCCTGCCTGTTGGCAGACAGGTGTTCCAACTGTAAACATCGGAATATATCGAGAACCATTTAAAAGAACTGTCAGTTCGAGTGAAATGTCGCAAGCATTTTGTATCGAGAACCAATTGAAAGAATTACACAAAGACTGTCAAACCCAATTTCGACACAGTCGGAACCCGCTGTCAGCAGTATATATAACCAAATTCCGTAAAGAATGGCTGAAGCCTTGGAAGCCATTTAGGATTTTTGTTATGGTTTTAAGAGCACTAGAGTGCTATTAAAAATACCTTTGACAGCAAAGCACTTTTTTGGTAACTTTTTTGGTGCATCAAAAAAGTACATAAAAAACACACAAGTATTTCATGTAGAGAACCAATCAAGCTAATCAACACGTCAATTCAAGTATTATAACCTCCAACAAAGCAATTAAAAATGTATCCAGAACCACTCATAAAATTGTCATAACATACAAAAAGCACAATATCAAATCCGTATTTTTGTATAGCTATGAGTAGAGATAACAATAAAAAATCAACTAAAAAACCCGACCTAGTCGTATTTGACGAAGAAAAACAACGCTACGATGCTGCTTTTAGACCTTATGCGACAAATGTTGGTGCACCACAGATAAAACTACCAAACAATGGGACTTGGAAGAGTTCACAAATCTACAAGGCCAACAAACACCTCAAAGCCAAATATGAAGCCATTAAAGCAGAATATGACGATTTGGTCAAGGTTATGGAGTATAATGAACTGGTGACCAATGCCAAGTTTACTTTCGAGCCTTTAATAGGTGAGACCTATCATTTATACAATAACGCAAAGCAAGAACCATTTTTGTCTATTATAGAACCCAACAGTTGTAATTTTGAGTATTTAGGCAGCTTTCGTCTAACCTCAGACTACCTTTGGGAAAAGGTAGGGCAGAACCAATCTCAACTCTTAGTAAAAAGCTAACCAGTATTAATAGCATGTTAATGTTCTAGTAAGTTTAGGCTTAAATAACTATCTTTAAGATGGTTATGAAAAGATATATTTCCATAAAATTCGTTGTTCATAGCTTAGCATTGTTAGCTATTGTGTTTGCTGTGTCTTGCAAAACCTCAGAATCAGCAACTGAACGCGCTGAAAAACTCAATAACCTAGAAACCATACTCAATAACAAAGACTTCAAAATAGACATTAATACCGTTATACCATTTAACACCAATGCCACAACACAAGTACTAAATAATTTAACGCGCTACACTGGTAATACTGCCAACCGAATCAATGTCAATGGCTATTCCATTACCTTTAAGAATGATAGCATCATTGGTTACTTACCATATTATGGAGAGCAACGACTAAGTAGCACACGTTACAATAATAGCTTAGGTATTGAATTTAATAATATACCACAAGATTATGAGCTTAGCAAACACCAAAAGAAAGATGCCTACGTAATGCAGTTTACAATCAATGACGATGAAGATACGGTTGAATCCTATAAAATCTTCATTACGTTCTTTCCTAGTAAAACTGTTGATATTAACATTGTCAGTTCACATAGAAATGCAATTGGTTATAGAGGACAACTCGTGACTATCGAATAAATAGTTATTATTTTGTCAAAATTATTCTCATAAAAGTTCTATATTTAGACAATCCCTTAGTTAATAGCCCTTAAACAGATTTAAAATTGTCGCTTCATTCTTTAAAGAATGGAAGTTTTTAATTAATGCTATTAATCCAATACTAACCTATGTACATCAAAATCAAACTCAAGCAAGATGGCCCAGTCATCGCACCAATTAAATTCAATATTCTTTTAGAGGAATTAAAAAATGCCTTAAAACATTGTTATATGGAACTAGGCACGCCATACAATCCTATCCAGATTGATAATTTTGTAACCGTAGGAAAAAATGCGTTTTCCCTAATTGATAGAAAAACGAAAATATCCATTAGCCTATCAGCCAATTCCGATGATGATTTGTCGGATATTATAGATTACAGGTTGGTGTGTTGTAAAGTTATTAATGTAGATAAAACCTTTATCAATCAAGATGGCTTGCTCAACAACCATTGGGGAAGACTCTTTAAATACAGTGATGAATTTGTTTACAGTGCCCCAGATGGCACCTTATACATTGCGCCTAATAAAAATGAAAAATGTATCATTTTCACAAGAGACTCAGTACACGATACTAATGTATCATACAGCATATTGCTATCGCTTAAAGTTAACTTCAAAAACGAAAAACCAAGACGTTTTTATTTAATTCTAGACCCTTTGGTTAAAGTAAGTTCTGGTAGAGGAACAAACCCTCCTGTAATTAATTGATAGCAGTGAATAATAGTTTCAAAGTACTTTTAAAATTTCTTATTCTTTTTTTTATACTTAATAATGAAAACTGTTTTTCTCAAAATAGTTTCATACTTGACAGTTTAGGAAAAGTTTTGAAGAAAAAATCAATATCCAAAACTGAAAAATCACAAACATTAATTCTTAGAGCGTATTATTTCAATGATGTAGACTCGTCTTTAATATCTTCTAAACTTGCTCTAGCTATTGCCAGAGAAATCAATAACCCTATTTTGCAAGCTGAGGCATTGGAAGAGATAAGCCACATTGAACGACGTCTAGGTAACAACTCAAAATCAATTGAAGCTTCACTAAATGCCTTAAAGATATTTGATTCATTGGGTTTAAAAGAAAGGACAGCCGCTTCATACGTTCAATTGGGTAGTAATTCTATAAGCGATGAAGACTACACTTCAGCAATTAGGTACTTAAAAAACGCTGAAAGTATTTACAATATATCCGATGAAAAAGGCAATCTTATTTTAACCCAGCTCAATCTGGGTGAGGCTTACCGTTTAGCCAATAAATTAGACAGTGCTGCCTACTATTTTAATAAAACCTTACTTAAAAATGAATCCACGAATAATACAATTGTTCAAGGCTATTCGCTTGGTAATTTAGGGATGGTATTACACGCTCAAAAGCAGTATGATAAAGCGGAACAACATCTTAAGGAAGCCATTACAATATTGGAACCCTTAGGTGATGAGTATTCAACCTCAGTGTATTTGGCTGAACTTGGACAAATCTATGCGAAAACGTCTAAAGACAGTCTTGCAGGATCTAAGTTACTCCAAGCCTATGAAATGGCTCACAAAGCAGGGCTTAAAGAACAAATCAGGGACTTTAGTAGAAACCTAACCGACTTCTACAAAACTCAAAACAAATATGGTAAAGCATTGGAATATCTAGAGGTCAATAGGATATACCAAGACAGTCTGGTAAATAAAGCATCAATACAAAAAATAGAACAGCTTAAAGCCAACTACGAAATTGGCAAGCGCGAGTCCGAAATTAGTCTCCTAAACACCATAACCACCAATCAGCGCAACCAAATGATATTACTTGCCATAGGTGTGTTGTGTATTAGTGTATTGGCATTGTTGCTTTTTAGAAGTAATAGAGCGATTAAAAAAGTAAATCTGCACATTGCCGAACAAAACACGGTGATAGAAAAACGTGAGCAGGAAAAAGCCTTATTATTAAAAGAATTAAACCATCGCGTTAAAAACAACCTCCAGATGATATCTAGTCTGTTAAGTCTTCAAAGTCATCAACTCACTGGTCATCCAGCACAAGAAGCTTTAATTGCAGGAAAGAATAGGGTAGAAGCACTATCGCTGGTACATAGAAAACTGTATCAGGAAGGAGCGGAAACAAAAATTGCACTTAGAGAATATATAGAGGAATTAGTTCTCGGATTGTTTCATGGCTATAATGTAGCCTTTAAACCAAAATTCAATATCGATCATTCTAGCATATCTATAGACAAAGCCATTCCATTGGCTTTAATCATCAACGAAATTGTAATCAATTCCTTAAAGTATGCCTACAAAGACATTGCATCGCCATCATTAAGAATACAACTTAAGGAAGTAGAGCATCAACTTGAAATAGACATCAGCGATAACGGAATTGGCTTTGCAGAAAAACAAGTGGATAAAAAGAATTCCTTCGGACTCAAACTCATACAGTCTTTAATCAATCAATTAGACGGCAGTATAGAACGATTTAATACCAAAGGCACACACTGGAAAATAAAAATAAGCGCGGATTAATTACCTTAGCCATACCATGACCAATACAAGCACAAAAGTAAAACTGCTTATAGTAGAGGACGAAATCCTACTAGCCAACGACATAGCCAACAAGCTAAGCGATAATAATTATGAAGTTGTAGGTATTGCAGATACAGCAAAAAAAGCCCTTGACTTTTTAGAAAGTCACGGTGACATTGATATGGTTCTCATAGATATTGTTATAAAAGGGGAATTTGACGGTATAGAGCTCGCACGTTTCATCAACCAAAAACATCAAGTTCCATTTTTGTTTTTAACCTCTCATGCCGATAGTTACATCTTTGAACGTGCTAAAAGTGTGAAGCCACATGCATATCTACTCAAACCCTTTAACGAACGTCAGGTTTGCATCGCAATAGAACTTGCACTAAAAAACTTTGCAGTTAAAGCATCTCAAGAAGAAATTTCCCAAAAAACCACTTTTGAGCCTAATGATAACCAGGTACTCAATATTAAGGACAGCCTGTTTCTAAAAAAGAACCAGCACTTTGAGCGTGTTCCATTGCGAGAAATCCTATTCTTAAAAGCGGATAGCAACTATTGCAGCGTCTATACCAAAACAGACCGGTTTGTCTATTCCGTAGGACTCAATAAAATTGAAGAACAACTACCAACAAAACGCTTTATGAGAGTGCATCGTAGCTATGTCATTAACTTAAATTCCGTAGTAGGTTATGAAGGCAACCTTTTGTTTATTGAAAACGAAAAGATTCCTGTAAGCAAAGCCCATAAAGATGAAGTCTTCAGGCATTTTAAGACCATCTAACATTACTTTTAGTTTCAACTCACATACTTAAAATTTGATTTAATCAAGTTTTCTAACCGTTCGCATAAGGTATCGGTTCATTCACGCATTTTTTTTCACTTAAATATTTTGTTTTATCAAGTTTGTTACATCATGAGAACTTCCACCATGGGCTATTAGGTGACTTGTGCTTTATGAAATCCCAGTTAAGAACTTAGTTATAATGCATTCCAATTTTGGAGCAAAAACTTTTTAAAATTTAAAAATTATGATTAAAAAAGATCCGACATTAAATCCTGCTAAAAGTCAGGTGTCACAGGGAATGGTACTACAATCGTACTGTAACAGTGTATTAGTTCAGCAAGCTGTAAATTTTGGTGATTTTGATAACCTGAAAAAGTATCAGAAAGAAATTAACGATGGACTAACTGCTGCCAAAGGACATGCTAATAATTATCTTAACAATATTCAGCCCAGTATTGTAACCAATATTAGCAATATTCACAATTATTACCAAACATTTAATGCAGTTCCGATAGCACTCCCACCAGGTAGTTCTATAGATGCATGGTTAAACGCCTTAAGAGCGTTAAAGACAGAGACAACAAATTATGCAACGCTAAGCCATAATGTAGTTAATTCTCTATCTACTTTAAATTCTCAACTTGGAGATGATGCAGCATCTTTCTCTTCAACAGTAAGCAATTTAAATGCAGCTGTAAATGGTGATAATGGTGTATTAGATCAAATAAATTCAGATTTAAGCACAGTAGACTCACAGATAGCTGGTGCAATCGCAGGAACCGCCCTTAGTGGTCTTGCAATAGTAGGTGGTGTATTTATGATTGCAGTTGGTGCTATAGCAGATTTTGTTACAGCAGGGACCACTACACCACTAATTGTCGGTGGAGTAGCTGTGTTGGCAATTGGTATAGGTGGTGAGGTGGCTTCAGCCATAACGCTTAAAAACCTATATGCGGAAAAGTCAGACATGCTTCAAAGAAGATCAACTTTAACTGCAGAAGTTAACCTTGCTCTTGGTGTTAGCAGTGCATATAACAAGCTTAAAGGCGAGGCTCAAAATGCAATGACAGCAGCATCACAAATGAAAAATGCTTGGGGAAGCCTAGGTAGTGACTTAGATAATATGGCAACTGATCTTCAAAATGGTATTACAAACGCTGACGATTTACGAACACTATGGTTGGCAGCAGCTAATAATTCAGTACCAACTATCATGACGGATATCCAGACTATTAAAGCACAAATGGCAGGAGTGGATCTTATTAAGAACACAAATGGTGAGAAGCTTGGGAAATTTATTGTAACCGAAGCCGAGAACAGAGTTGCAGCTTAATAATTCATCTAAAAATTTATCATTATGAATAATTCAATTAATAAACCAGCTATTAAGAGTAAATCACTTAAAGCGGTTCAAATAGCATTAAAACAACAGATATCAGAAGGTATGCTAATTCAAGGTTATTGCAATAGCGTGCTTATGCAACCTCATGTAGACTTTTCAGCAGAACCCAACTTAAAGGATATTGAAAATACTATCAACGATAGTTTGAATAATTGCAGAACACATTCTAATACTTATCTAAATAGCATACAGCCCAAAATAATAACAGCTGTAGCTAATTTAGACAACTATTTTTCCATTTACAAAAGTGTAGCTGTTTCACTTCCACCAGGATCAACAAGTGAACAATGGATACAATCACTAGCAGCCGTAAAACAGGTTTCAGAAAGAAATAAAAGAGATGCAACTCTTCTTAAGAGTAAGTTAGAGGATTTTAGTAAGAATATAAGCAGCGATGCAGGTGATTTTAAATTAGTGGTTAGTAAACTCAACGATTTGGTCAATGGAGATAATGGGGAATTAGACCATATAACATCTGAGCTGTCTAGTATAGATCATGAGATTGCAGGTGCCATTACAACAACTGTTTTCGAAGGTTTGGCCATATTAGGAGGTGTCTTTATGATTGTTGTTGGTGCAGTCGCCGATTTTGTTACCGCTGGCACCAATCCTGAGCTTGTAATCGGAGGAGTAGTTGCTATAGTTGCTGGAGTAGGAGCTGAAGTAGGTAGTATTATCACTTTAGTAAATGCTTATAATCAGAAAGCAAAATTATTACAAGAAGAGTCCTCACTTAAGGCAGAAGTAAAATTAGTTGCCGGAATTAGTGGCGCTTACACACAACTCAGCAAACAAGTTGCAAATTCTGTACTTGCTGCTAATGCAATGGAAAATGCTTGGGAAATTATAGGTGAAGATTTAGAAAATCTCATAAATGATTTACAAGAGGGAATCATAAGTAGTGGTGATGCAAGAAAAATGTTTTTAACCGAAGCCAATACAGATATCAAAACACTTCAAAGTGAGATAGATGTTATTAAACAGCAAATGGCTGGTGTAAAAACAGAAACATT
Source organism: Winogradskyella sp. HB-48 (assembly GCF_049942685.1). GTDB lineage: Bacteria > Bacteroidota > Bacteroidia > Flavobacteriales > Flavobacteriaceae > Winogradskyella. Next base: position 2,770,883 of record NZ_CP187934.1, on the reverse strand, counting down.
ACCGCACCAGGAAACAATTAGAGAATTCATTAAACAACATTTAAACTAAAATATCATGGAATCAAATACATCAAATTTATTATCCCAGTTAATAACTAACCTAGGGAATCTGATAAAGCAATTGGCTGCCGTGTTAAATTTACCACCAGCTTGTGTCACTATTCAAAAATCTGCAGAAGACCTAATACAATCAGATATAGACAAGCTAAAGTCTATACAATCACAAACCTTAGACTTTACTAAGCCAGCTATTGACGAACTCAATACAGCACTAAGCAAATTAAATTCTGGTGATACATCTGGTGCATTACCTATTGTAAGTAAAGTCAATGCTGATGCAACCACACTAGATGCAGCAATCTCAGCTTCAGCGGATCAAATTATGGCAACAAAAGTACAAATTTTAAGTCTGTCGTCTCAGTTAAGCACCAATGAGAATGCATTAAACAATGAAATGGTTGGTCTTCAAAGTAAAGCTGAAGATGCAAAAAAACAGGCAGACTATTATACAAGCCGTAAATACTATTTTTTAGCACTGGGACCCCTTGGACTTATTGGTCTAGGAATAGCGATAGGAATGATTGCATCATGGACTAAAAAAGCGAATAGCTTTAATGCTCAAGTGAGTCAGCTAGAAGTCCAAATAAGTACTATAAAGCAATTAGTTGCTAACATAGATACGCTTATCAGTACATTTACCAAAGGGGTTACACAAGTGTCTAACATAAAGAATGCAGTAGGATTTTTGCAAAGCAATCTACAAAATGTAATAGATGATCTTAATAATGCTAATGGGCAAAATGCTATATTACTGGTTACAACAGCATTGCACGAATGTCAATCATTAGAATCTGATGCATCTTAGATGTGTCTATTTATTGTTTTTAAAGATCTAACACCAGCGCAATACCTGCTGTAAAATATTGGTAAAGAAGAAAAAGCATTCTGTTAAGGAATGCTTTTTTTATGCTTAATAGTTTAGAGAAATACTCATTCTTTTCCAGAAACATAGCTCAGACAATTATAAAAACGCAGATAGCTGCACGAGTAGATGTACAAGTGATTGAAGAGTTTAGAAGAAATTAAAAGCAAGAAAAGATTACTTTATAATGCTAGTACAAAGCGAAAATCTTTTAAATAAACTTTTAATTACATGACATTATGGCAATTAAACTCAAGATTTATTGTAATAATGACAGAAAACACAACTTATGATTACATTTTTTTTAACTGGCACAACTGTTGAAACTCAGAACCTTATCATGAAAAAAATAGTAGAATCTAAGTTTAAAATATTAAGTATAGATGGTGGTGGCATAAAAGGTATTTTTCCAGCCAAGTTTTTAGCCTCTTTAGAAGAAGAAATTGGCGAAGGGCAAACACATAAGCATTTCGACTTAATTTGTGGTACCTCAACAGGTGGTATCATAGCATTGGCATTATCTTTAGGCATTCCTGCTAAAGAAATTTTAAAGCTATATCAAGACAATGCAAAAACCATTTTTGGTAGTGGCAACTGGAATATTGTAAAAAAACCATTTTACAACAATAAACCTTTAGAAAAACTTATAAGAGACATCTTTAAAAAGTACCATGACACGGATGAAGATCCAAGAATTAATGATGCGCTTAATAAAGTAAAATTATTAATTCCAACCTATAGTTTGGTAGATGGTGGTACACAAGTTTTAAAAACACCACACACTAGCGACTTAATTTTAGATAAGCACATCCCTATGTATATGGCAGCTATGGCAACTTCTGCCGCACCTACATATTTTAATGCATATTCAAATAGGTTTAAACGTATAGATTCAGATACAATTGAAGATTTTTCTAATAAAGTAGATGGCGGAGTTTATGCAAATAATCCTAGTATGCTGGGAATTATTGAAGCCACAACAAGGTTAGAGCAAAAGTTGGATAATATTCAATTACTATCATTAGGAACAGGACAATATAAGTACGAGGAAGCTAAAACTAAAAAAATGTGGTCTGTAATGTATTGGGTATGGTTAAAAAAGAAAAGAATATTTGAACTTTTTATGCAAAGTCAAGCTCAGTTGGTGCATAATTCGGTTAATATTCTACATCAGTTTAATGATGATTTTCTCTACAAACGTATCGATTTAGAATTTAATCACAATTTTAAAGTAAAGATGGACGAAACTAATCCTAATAAATTAAAAATGCTGTCTCAAAAGGCAGTCAGAATATTTCAAACAGAGGGAAAATATGTATTGGATACCTTTTGTAGCAGCAGCGTACCTGTTGCTTAAAAAAAATAATAAAACTAAAAATAAAAAGAAAAAAAATATGGCAAATTGTAATAAACTGTTTTTAGATTATGATAATAATTTAAACATACCAAAAAAGAAAAAAGATAAACTTAAAGACTCAAAGGAAGTACTTCGCAATAGAATTCGTAAGCATTTTAAAGAAAAGCATCCTGAGTATAAACCAGAATTTTATATTCAAGGCTCTTATAAAATGGGCACAACTATTCTAACTAAAGATGACGAATGTGATTTGGACGATGGTGTGTATTTTAAAAGAGAAACAGATGTAACGGCTACAACACTTCAAAAATGGGTAAAAGATGCGCTTGACGGTTCAACTAATACTCCTGTTGAACATCGTGCAAAATGTTTAAGGGTTATTTATCAAGGCGATTACCATATAGATTTTCCGGTATACATCTTTCCGGAAGATGATAACCATCCTTCTCTAGCTGTTAAAAATAATGGATTTGAAGAAAGCGACCCTAAAGAAGTAGTGAAATGGTACGAAGCTGAAAAAGCTAAAAACGCACAACTCAATAGGCTTGTAAAATATTTAAAAGGTTGGGGTGATTACAAAAGAAATAAAATGCCTAGTGGTTTAGCAATGACTATTCTAGCTGCTAATAACATACAAACTAATGACAGGGATGATATTGCACTTAAAAATACTCTAATAAAAATTCAAGAAACACTTGATGCAGATTTTGAGTGCATTGTGCCAGCTACACCAGGCGACGATTTGTTTGAAAACTTTGATGATACTAGAAAAAACAATTTTCTTTCTAACCTTGATGATTTTATAGAAGATGCTAAAAAAGCAGTTGACAATGAGCCAAATCAACTTAAAGCTAGCAGGCTTTGGCGTAAACATTTAGGAAGTAATTTTCCTCTAGGAGAAGATGAAGATGTAGATGCTAAAGAGGTAGCTTTAAAAGCAATTTCGGAGAGAGTATTGTCTGGTACTGCATATTCTCAAAGCTCTGGAGCTATAACTTCAGAAAATACAGGGGTAAAAAACAAACCACACACAAACTATGGCGGTTAAGAAATTTCATAAAAATAGATTCAAATCACGTCAGCAAAATCTGCCATTAAGAAATATTCTTATTAGGGAGAAAAAACTCATTGAATCAAATTACAAATTTCTAAAATGCACAATAAAACAAAATAAGCTAATCTGCACAGGAAAAGTGAAACCAACTGATTATTCTAAAGAATACAGCATAGAATTAGTTTATGATGGCCTAAATGCACCAAAAGTATACGTGATAGAACCAGAAATTGAATATCATGATGATATACATATGTTTCCAAAAGAAAAGAACCTCTGTCTATATCATCCAAAAACAGATGATTTTCAATGGAATTACATAAAACATCATGTTTTTGATACAATTATACCATGGACACTCGAATGGTTCGTGTATTACGAACTCTATTTAATTACAGGTAAATGGGAACATCCATTTGTACCACATAATACAAGTAAATAATTGAATAAATAATATGTTATGTTTATAAGAGGAATACCAATTGGAAAAAAACAACAAGAGCAACTAAAGCCGCTTTTGGATAAACAGGTCCATTTAGAAGAGTTGATAATTGATGGTACACCAGAAGAAATGCACTATATTTTTGCCCATCATCTTGGTAAAACTCAACATTTTTATATTACAGATGTTGCAGACGAAAAACAATCAAGGTTTATATGTGACTCAATATGGGATTCAATTCAATAGACTAAAAGTATAATTAATGAAAAGAGAAGATATAAATGCATATATCATGCTTATTAAGCATGGAATGTTTATGGAACAATTACAAACAATTAATAAAGCCTTTATAAAGCAAATAATTTTAAAAGCTGATGGTGATAATAGAGATATTGACATTATTTTAGAGCACCCTGAGGTCATGGAGATTGATGATGATTTATTTTATATAAAAACTTCTATATCAAAAGTTAAGTAAAAACATAATAACTGATTCTAAACTTTTTTCACTACTTTGTAAGGGTTAACCAACTCAAAACCAATGCCTAAACAAAAAGGGGTTATAAAATTCACAGGCACATTAAACGGCATGTGCTATTACATGCTCAACGGGCAATACATTGTACGTAAAGCAACTGGCCCATCAAAAGAACGCATTAACAACGATCCCGCTTTTGCAAACGTAAAATCCAACAACCAAGAGTTTGCAGTAGCATCAAAACTCTCAAAAGCCATAAGGCAAGGCTTAGGCAATACCGCCAAACAGTTCAAAGACACTTATATGGCAAGCCGTTTAACAGGTGCCTGCCGCAAAATCATACAAAAGGGGAGTGGTAGCCTCGGTCAAAGAGAGGCAAACCTACACAATGCACCAACAGCCTTAATCGGCTTTCAACTCAATAAAGACATACCATTACACTACATATACAGCGCAAAACCAAAAGTAACAGCCAATAGCAACCGCACAACAATAACCATTAGCATACCAAAAAGCAGCAAAAACCACCTCAAACAAATCCCAAAAAACGCCACACATTACCAGCTCACAGCAGCACTAAGTAGCGTATCAGCCTATCAGTGGCAACCAAACACCAACACATACACAGCAGTAAACCCACAGCAAAACGCTATTGGCACAACAACCCAAACCCAACCAATAGTATGTAAAATACCCCAAACAAATCTAAACCTACAACTACAAATACCCAACAGTACCAACATACCAAGCACAATAGCCATTACGGTCTGGCTAGGCATCACATACCTAAAAGAACTAAACAACAGCTTCACAGCCTACAAAACACCAAAAGCCATGCAATGCATCGCCATAATCTAAAAAATATATAAACCCCACGTCAGTTCGAGTAAAAACAATAACACTATGTCAGTTCGAGTAAAATGCTGCAAGCATTTTGTATCGAGAACCATTAACAAAATAACCACAGTATCAAAATACCAAACAAGAGGTTCACCCGTATTTACTTCATGTCTAATCCATGTCTAATCCATGTCTAATCCATGTTTACTTCAAATAAACGACGTATACCATTCGGGTAGATATCATAACACACCAAACAGAGCATTATAAAACACTTAAGCCCAATACAACCTCTAAATATCCAAAATATACAATTGTCCTATAATTTACATTATGTAAAATAGTATTTTTATAACTTGCACTCTGTTAGAGTTATATATAGTTAAGAATTAATTATAATAGTTAGTAAAATTAAGACATAAAAAAACCTGATCAACATGAATCAGGTTCTAAGGGATAAATTAATAGATATGTTGACTTTATTTTATTGGTTCGGTATGGTCTGCTGGTAATACAATATCTTTTACAGCAACCAGTATTCCATCTTCTTTTTTAGTCGTAAGGATACGTGATGTATTTCCGTTCTTCACTAATTGCTTTCTGCAACGCTTGGTAAGCATTGGGTCTTCATCAAATAATAAAGATTCTAATTGTACCTCTGCTTTAGAGACCTCTTTAATTATTGGAAATATCTGCTGCATTTGGTTGTAACGTCTGTCATTACCAGGTATAAATGTAAAAAAGGTATATCTACCATCAGCATCTGTTTTAACCCAACTTCTGTGAAATACATAGCGTTGGTCACCAGTATTTCTTAAATCAAAATCACCATTCTCGTCTGGCTGTTCTATAAAAAGAATTACATCTTTTGCAGGAGTTACACCATCACTTTGATAGATAACACCTGTTAATTTTAATTTATTGATCTTAGATCTAAAATCTGGAATAGTGTCTGTGTTTGTCAGTTGGTCCTCTGCTCTATCGTATATTGGGCTTTCTTGTGCATAACTAGGATTATATGCACTATAAAAACAAATCAAACAAAAGGCTACGATTAGATTTTTCATGACGAATAATGATTTGGGTTCCGTCAAATTTGCTTCAAAATATTTGTAGTACCTTAAAAATCATATGATTGCAACAATTTTGCGATAAAGTGTAAACAAATGCATAAATCAACGATGAAATACATCAATATTTTCATGTTGTTGGAAGTATTTTTTTATGAAAACGGATCTGTATTTCTGACTCGATATTTAGAAAAAAACGAAAAAACCGTCTTTTTTTTATTCAATATTTGTATTGAAAAGTGTTAAAATTATACTATGTATTTTGTCGGCAAAATATGCACTTAATCCAGTAAATACGTAGTTTATCCATGAAATATGCATTTAAAGTGTTAAAATTTTTTCAAGAAAAAAGGCTAAAATAAGTTGTTTTTGTGATTATTTTGTATAGATTTGTCACTGTTAGTCCAAATCAAAACTATAAATATGAAAACACAACTTACTTTATTTAGTGCTCTATTTTTCCTTATAATAGGTTTTGGAAACGCCCAAGATTCAGCTACTAAAAAGAAGGATGATAACTCAGTTAGTATTATCAGTGGTAAAGTAAACATATCTAAATACCACAGTAGAGAACAACTAGACGAAATGTCTAAGGGTGAATTATTAACACTGTATATAGAACGTATAGAAGTTATTGTAAATATATTACCAAATATTGCCTTTGCAACTAAACCTGGTGTAACAATGAAGTCATTAGGTATTCCTGAAACCAAGGAAAATAAAAAAGCTTTAGAAGATAATAAAGAAGCCTCTGATGATTATTTTGAAAGTACTGTAGAGTTTCAGACTAAGATCCTACCCTATTCAGATACCAATGATCTCATTGCGGCGATTTTATTCTACGAATCTACTTTAAAAGCATTACATACATATAACGATTTCAAAGAGGATTAGTCTATAATCAATTTCATGTTTTTAACCTCGCAATTATGCGAGGTTTTTTATTTAATATAGTTTTATATCAATTTATTGATATTCAATTAGTTAAATATTATTGAGTTAAAGCACAGAAAAAACATTAATTTTGTAGGAAAAATAATAATAATGTATTAAAATTATGTATTTCAACGATATTTTCTTGTATTTCATAGGATTAATTCCTATGTTTGAGGCAATTAGTTGAAAAATTACTTTAAAACCCAAATTAACAAATTTAACTACTATGAAAAATTTTATTCAAACCGCGCTTATTTTTCTATTAGTATTAAGCAACTGTTTTGCACAACAGGAAAAAGGAATAGTTGGCTATGACAATTGGTTAAATTCATGGACAGAGTTTAAACCTAGCCAATCAGAGTATGGCGAGCCTACTCAGATCTTGAGTGGCAAGATTTCTAAAGACACCAAATTACTGAAGAGAGATGTTTATCTTCTTGTAGGTGATGTGTTTGTAACCGACAGTGCTACATTAACCATTGAGCCAGGAACTAAAATCCTTGGAGATTTTGATTCTAAAGCCTCATTAATCATTAGTAAAGGGGCAAAACTAATTGCAAATGGTACCCAAACAGATCCAATAATATTTACATCTAGTAGAGATACTAAAAAAGCTGGAGATTGGGGAGGTATATTTCTTTTAGGGGATGCATCACTAAATACATATGGACAATTAGCCTCACTTAATTATGGATTAAAACCTTCTTCAACAGATCATATTGCTTATGGTGGTAATAATTCAGAAAGTGATTCTGGTGAGTTAAAATATGTAAGAATAGAATTTGCTGGTAAAAGAACTAAAAATTACGGCTATTTCAATGCGTTAACCTTAGCAGGTGTTGGAAATAAAACAGTTGTTGAGAATGTGATGGTAAGCTATTGTGCTGGTAACTCATTTAATGTTCTTGGTGGTTCTGTAATATTAGAAAAATTAGTGTCTTACCGCTCAAAAGCAAATGATTACGAATTTAATTTTGGTACACAGTGCCAATTAATCAATTCGTTAGCCATAAGATCACCTTATGTATCTAGTGCAAATGGCTCTAGATGTATGGTTGTTAAATCTTATGACAACAAAGAAGAATCAGACATTTCCAAAAGACAAACATTTGTAAATGCAGAAAACTTAACCTTAGTTAATGTTTCTGATGATATTAAATCAGACATACAGGTTGGTCTTGTACAAGAGGCCATTTATGTTGGTGCTGATACATCTTTCGCAATTAATAAGAGTGTAATTTCAGGCTTTTATCCTGCTGTCATTTTAGATGATCAAATAAAGCTTAACAACGAAAATCTTGAAAAAATACAATTCACTAAAACCTACTTTAATAATTGTAAGGGAAATATATACAGAAAAGGATATACTAATAATGATGACTTAGAAAGCTGGTACGGAAGTAGAGCCTTCAGCAATCTTTATGCTAAAGGTTCTGACAAAGAAACCTTTATTGCTGCATCCGATAATAGAAATCCTGATTTTAGACTGCAAGTAAATAGAATCATTGCTTCTAATGATTTTATTGATGACGATGATGATGATTAATTTTCAACAATTAATTACTGATTAATATCTTAATACCTAAAGCCTATAGATTAAAAATTACAATAAGCATATGCCTCAAACTACTAAACTAAATAAACTGCTTATCTCCCTCTGCTTCGTTGTTGTTTTATTTTCACAAGAAACAATTGAGGCACAAATAGTTATTGGACAACCTAATCTAGGTTTTAGTCAGGCTTGTGCTAGTGATTCCTTTAATACCTATAGTGCAACATTTGTATTTTCGCCAACTACAGGTTTAAATCCTTCAAATCAATTTACAGTAGAATTATCTGATGCTGATGGAAGTTTCACTAACGCTGGAGTTGTTTATACATCTTCTCCAGGTTGGATTACATCCTCACCTGCTATAGTAGACTTCTCTATTCCTGAAACTACAGCTGGCGAAAATTATAGAATTAGAATTAAAAGTAGTTCTCCTGCAGCGACTAGTACACCTTCTGTTCCTTTTGCTGCATATTACAAGCTTCAGGATTCACCTTTTACAATTAATAATTTAGTTTCAACAGGAGCTTATTGTACTGGCGGAAGCTACCTATTAACAATAGATAATCCAGGAACAGGAAACAACGATTCCCCACTCAACTACCCTTCTCTTACCTTTAATTGGTATAAAGAAACTGGCCCTACAACTTCTGTTTTTGTTGCTGAAGGGTCTTCCTTATTGGTTGATCAAGAAGGAACATACTTTGTAGAAACAAACTATGGCACATGTACATCTAACTCATTTTCTAATCGAGTGACTATAAGTGAAGTGAGTACTTCTGGTGAAGCCGATGTTACCATAGCCTCAAGTTTAGGAAATCCTTACTGTCCAGAACAAGGTCTAACGACACTAAGTACAGTTGGTGGTAATAGTTATCAATGGTTTAAAGATGGAGTTGAAATTCCTAATGCCACAAGCCAAATGTACCAAACAGATGAGTCTGGTACGTTTTCAGTTCAGGTAGATTTAGGAGAGTGTTCTGCCATTGGTACTATTGATTTAGTAAGTGAACTTTTTAATAGTGAAATAAACGTAGACGACGTTAATTATCTTATAGATGGAGAAACATTAACAATAGAAGTTACAACTGATGCTGTTAGCCCAGAATTTACATGGTATTTAAATAATGAAGCTATTGCTGGAGCTACAGAAGATTACTATGATGCGACAGAAATTGGAAACTACAGTGTCGTAATTTCTGAAACCGCTGGCTGTAATGGTTCAAGAACTTATGATTTTGTGATAGAGCGTGGATTAGACCCTTTTCCAGATGTGCCAAATATTCCAAATGTTATTAGCCCTAATGGTGATTTAATCAACGATACTTGGGTTATTCCATTACAATATACAACAGGAACAAATACTGAGGTAATGATATTAAACGAACAAGGCAAAGTCGTTTTTCAAACCTTAGATTATCAAAATAATTGGCCAGAAGATGATTTAAATCTTACTAGTGTCAATCAAGTTTTCTACTATATCATAACACCAGTAGAAGGCAATGTAAAAAAAGGATCAATAACTATAGTCAAGTAGCATGAAAACACATCTATTGATACTATTCATATTGACCCTAACCATGCAAATGGCATTTTCTCAACAAGATGATGGAGTTGTTTCTTTTGATTTACCAATAAGAAACTCTTTGGTTTTTAACCGTTATAACATCAACCCTACTTTCACTTTTGTTAGAGAACAGAATAAATACATTAGTTTTAATAATAAAAGACAGTGGGTTCAGTTTGATAATGCACCAGAGATGTTTTTAGGAAGCTATTCTGGTCGTTTTTCTGAGAATATTGGTGCAGGTATCGCAGCATTTCAGCAAAACTATGGAGTCTTAACTACATTTGGTGGTTTATTAAACTTCGCATACAACGTTAAGTTAAATACAAATAGCAATTTAACCTTCGGACTTAATGCTGCTGCCTATAAAAGTGGTATAAATACATCTAATATTGTCACAAACTTTGATGACCCTTCTTTACAGAATGTTCCTGAAAACTTCCTTCTTACTGTAAATCCAGGTATCAATTACGGAACTGAGTTTTTAGATTTTGGTATTTCAATAAACAATTTAGTATTATATAATATTGAAACATCTTCCATGATTGAAGATGATCCAAAACAAGGGATACAAGCCCACGTAATGCATACAGGTTTTTTTAATGGTCGAGGCTTTTTTGAGGATACCAAATTCTCTGGTATACTTATGTCAGAGTTCAGAAAGGACGAAACGCTTATATCAGGATTAGTAACTTTGAGTGTTCCTAAAGGTATATGGTTTCAGGTAGGTTATAATAATAGATATGGTGTATCTGGCGGATTAGGTTTAAATGTTACCAAGAATATTGCTTTAGAATATAACATTGAAAAGTCGATTGGTGAATTAGTTGAGTTTGGCTCTTCACATGAAGTTACATTGGCTTATAGATTCATTACTAAAAAGAAATATGACTACAGTGGTGACGAAGAAGTCAGTGGATTATTCACTAAAAAGCGTAAAAAACCTATCGTAGAGGCTTCAGAAGAAGAATTAGCAGGTATAAGAGAGCGTGCTGCTGAACGTAGAGCTCAGGCTAAATTAGATAAAGAAGCTGAAGAAGAAGCCAAGAAAGAGGCAGAAGTCAATGCACTAGCTGAAGCAAAAGAGAAAGCAAAACAACTTGCCGAAGAAAAAGCCGAACGCGAAGCTAAAGAGAAACTTGCTCGCGAAGAAGCTGCAGAAAAAGCTCGATTACTAGCTGAGCAACAAGCCAAGGAAGAAGCTGAAAGAAAAGCCAAAGAAGAGGCCGAAGCTAAAGCAAGGCTATTGGCAGAACAAAAGGCAAAAGAAGAAGCCGATGCAAGAGCTAAGGCGCAACAACTTGCAGAGCAGAAAGCACGTGAGGAAGCTGCTGAAAAAACTCGATTACTAGCTGAGCAACAAACTAAGGAAGAAGCAGAAAGAAAAGCTCAAGAAGAGGCCGAAGCTAAAGCAAAACTATTAGCAGAACAAAAGGCTAAAGAAGAGGCCGATGCAAGAGCCAAGGCACAACAACTTGCAGAACAGAAAGCACGTGAAGAAGCTGCTGAAAAAGCTAGATTGCTAGCTGAGCAACAAGCTAAGGAAGAAGCAGAAAGAAAAGCTCGAGAAGAGGCTGAAGCTAAAGAAAAAGCTGCTGAAGAAGCAAGACTATTAGCTGAACAACAAGCTAAAGCGGAATCGGAAAGAATTGCACAAGAAGAAGCAGATAAAAAGGCGAAGGAAGAATTAGTAGAAAACCCAAAAGATGAAATAGGTAAAACCATAGCCTCTCTCACTAAGGATGCGGAATCATCTAGTGCGCAACAGAACACACTATTAGAAGAGTTTGAAAAAATCGTAAATATTAAAGACGAAGACTTAAAAGATTTAAAAGAAGAAAATGATTTAAGTGATCAAGGTATAGCTGTTCAGCCAAAACCATTTAAAAGTGTAACAGAAGAAAACAATAAGCTTAATGCTATAAAGTCTGATTTAGATGAAGTAATTAAATCACAAACTGAGAAAATAGATTCTTTAAATACACTTTATGAAGAGCGTTATAAGACAACTAAACTCGATGAAGTAAACTTATTCTATAGAAAGAAAATAGAAGATTTGAAACTTAAGCAAGCAGAAGCTAAAACATTAAGAATACAACTCAATAATAGATTAGAATTAATTAAGGAAGCTACTGAGTTTGAAAAGAGAAGACGTATTAAACGTGCAGCTTACGACAATGAGCAAGATAGATATGCGCAGGATAGAGCCATGCTTCAAAATATAAAACGAACAACCAAACCACCTGATACACCATACACCTCTGATGATTTTGACTTCGGTCAAGAACAAAGTGAAAATATTCAGATTTTAAAAAATGTTAAAAACACGGAGAGTGGTTATTATCTAATTATTGCTGTACACAGCGATATAAATAAGAGAAACGAATTTTTAACTAAAGTTGTAGCTTCAGGTCGCGCAAATGTAGATTTCTTCTACGATGTCAACACAAGTAAATACTACATTTACTACAGTAAGTTTGATAGTATTAGCGCAGCCAACAAGGCTATGGAAGATAAAGGAAATAGACCATATAATGTAAAAATGTCCCTCGTGAAAATAGAAAACCAATAAGTTAAGCCATTCTTCACATGTGCTTTGCCCCAAGTAAATGTGTTGAATTAAAATCAAGTATCATGAAAAAACCTACTTTTTCAAGAGCATTAATAATCATAATAGTACTATGCTTTGGCATGGTCAGTTATGCACAAAATTATGTGCCATTCACACCAAGATTTAATCAGGATTTAAAAGGAGACATAGTATTAATTGGGAATAATATTTTGGGTCCTAACAACGATCCGTTTAACGATGGATCTGTTTACAACCATAATGTAGATATGCAATATATAGACATTGATGGTGATCCGTCAACGTTTAGTTCATCTAGTGCGGATTTAGAAATACCCAATCCTAATTGTTATCAGATTATTTATGCAGGCTTATATTGGGGAGCCGTTAATCCTGGTAACGAACCAATCACTGAAGTAAAACTTAAAGGTCCAACAGGTGCGTATACAGATGTAACAGGTACTGTGATTTTTGATGCTAATGGTACAACAATAGATGGCGGAGATAGTTTTTCCTATGCATGTTTTGCAGATGTTACAGATTTTGTAACCAGTTTTGGTTCTGGTGCTGACCTTGGAACTTATACAGTTGCAAATGTGTCTTCTGGTGTTGGTGAAACAGCAAACTTTAATCCATACAACGGCACAGGTCAATCTGCAGGATGGTCACTATTCATTGTATATGAAGACCCTACGCTTCCTGGTAAATCTATTACCAGTTTTGACGGATTTAGTGCTATCAGTGTTCCAGGTGGAAATCCAAATTTGGATATTCCAGTTAGCGGCTTCAGAACAGTTCCTGCACCTGCTCCTGTAAGAGCAAACTTTGCTTTTGCTACGCTTGAAGGTGATAGTCCTATTCTAGGTGACAGGCTACGATTGAATGGTGTAAGTTTATCTACAGCTGATCGTCCAGTGGCAAACTTTTTTAATAGTTCCGTTACACGATTAGATGCTACACCTGTGACCAACCGAGTACCAAATAGTACAAATACGCTTGGATTTGATACTGGTACTATTGCCATTCCAAATCCTGGTAACTCTGTAATAGCCAACGATGCTACTTCTGGTACTATACGATTAGAAACTAGTGGCGATACGTATTTCCCTTACTTCTTTGCCTTTGCAGTAGAAATCATTGAACCAGACATAGTGCTTACCAAAATTGTGGAAGATGATGCCGGTAATGATATTGGTGGACAACTAGTTGATCTTGGTGCACAATTAAACTATGTCATTGGTTTTCAGAATGTAGGTAATGATAATGCTACCAATTTTCAGATTAGAGATATTTTACCAATCAATATAATTTATAACCATCCTACGGATTTAATTCTTCCGCCAGGTGTAACCGTAGCTAGCTATGACCCTGTTACCAGAGAGTTGGTTTTTGATATTGATAATTCACTTGTTGAAGAAAACGACCCACGTTATGAGATACGAATCGAAGTACAAGTTGTAAATAGCTGCGGTGACTTGGCTGATGCATGTTCTAATATTATTAATAACCAGGCCTTTGCAACTTATAATGGCTTTTTTAATCCAACATTCCAAATTACAGATGACCCAAGTTTAAATAGTAATACAGGTTGTTTGTTATCACCTCAGGCAACAAATTTCTTAGCAGATTTAGATTGTGAATTTGTTGAAGAAATCATTCTTTGTGGCGATACCGTTGAGCTTACAGCTGCTAACGGCTATGATTCTTATTCTTGGTCAACAAGTCCAACAGGAACACCAGTTATCGGTACTACACAAACTATTACAGTTGATGCAACTGGAACCTATTATTCATTCAATATTGCAGTAGCACCTTGTCAATCCATAGAACAGATTTATGAGGTTGAACTTTTTGGTGGTGATATTGAAAACCCAGTAATTCCTTATGCAGATGAAGTGGTTACCTGTCCTAATGACGGTAAATTACTACCAAATATTTTCTTATGTGGTGCAGATGATTCAAGATTTATTGAAACTAATATTTCAGATTCAATATCCATTATTTGGGAACAATTAGACGAATCTAGTTGTGCTGCGGTTTCAAATCCAGATTGTGCCAATGAAGATCCTGGCTGTACATGGAATGAAGTGGCTACAGGTGCTGACTTTTTGGCAAATACTGCTGGGCAATTTCGATTAACCATCAATTATCCTGGTGGATGTTTTAATCAGTTCTATTTTAACGTATATCAAAATCTATTGGTACCAACGGTTGTTTCAACAGATATTATTTGTACTACCAATGGTAGTATAACGGTTAATGATGTACCGTCAGGTTATGAGTTTAGTATTGATGGTGTTAATTATCAATCGAGTAATGTATTCACAGTAACGACTCCTGGAACGTATTCAGTTTATGTAAGACAAATTGGTGTACCAACAAATCCATGTATTTTTGGTGTTCCTGATGTTTTGATTAGAGAGCGTGATTTTACAGTAACTTCTACAATTTCTCAACCGCTATGTTTTGGTGAACTTGGAAGCATACAACTAGCAGCAAATGATGTTGATCCTCAATATACTTTCACACTAAGTGAAAATGGAACTCTTGTCAATACAGTTGGTCCAATACTAGAAAACACTTATACGTTTGATAATTTGAACCCAGGAACGTATACAGCTACCGTAGAAACAGAAAATGGTTGTTTGTATTCTGAAGAAGTCACTATTGTAGAGCCACCTTTATTAACTGTTACCGCAGCTGTAACAGTACCTCTTACTTGTACTGACGGTGAAATAACGATTTATCCTGAAGGTGGCACACCACCATACTTCTTTTTTATAAATGGTTCTACCGATTTTCAAACCGTGCCTGAGATTGTGGTGACATCACCTGGCACTTTTGACATTCTTGTGGTTGACTCTAACAACTGTACGGCAACGACAACAATTTCAGTAGATGAAATACCTGAACCTGAATTTAATGTTACATCTACAGATATACTGTGTGGAGGTACTGGTGATACTGGTACAATAACTATAAATGTTACAAATCCAAATGGTAACTCTATAGAATACAGTATAGATGGAGGAGCTACATTTTCTAGCGCATCATTGTTTACGGGATTAGTAGCAGGAAATTATGATGTTGTATTACAATATACATCAGGTCCTTCGGTTTGTACGACCAATCCGCAAACAGTAACCATTATTGAAAATACAGCGATTTCAGGTACTGCAGAATTATCCGCACCATTTACCTGTGACTCTGCGGGAGAAATTACGGTAACGAGTGTAATTGGTGGAAATCCACCATACGAATACAGTATTGATGGTGTCAATTTTCAAACGAGTAATGTATTTACTGGTTTAACTCAAGGTACTTACACAATTACTATAAGAGATATTAATATTTGTACTGCTGTTACTAACAACATTACTGTTGATGCTTTGAATCCTCCTACTGATATGGATTTTACAAGTACTCCTGTAATATGTCCTGCATTAACTAGTGATGTCTCTGTATCTAACGTTGTTGGTGGTAATGGTACTTTAGAATATCAAATTATTGCTCCAGCTTCTGCCGTAACAGTTTATCAAACTTCAAATGTATTTACAAGTTTAGCACCTGACACCTATACGTTTCAAGTAAGAGATGAAAATGATTGTATTTACACTGAATCTTATACGATAGATCCAATTCCAAACCCAACTATTAATGTCGTACTTACAGAAACTTTGGATTGTACTGCTACTCCAGACGCTGAATTAACAGGAACCGTTACTGGGACTGCCCCATTTACATATGAAGTTTCTATCGATGGTGCCCCTTACAGTTCTTTAGGAAGTACTGCAGTAACATTTACATACAATACATCAACTGCTGGAACCTATCAATTCCAAGTGACCGATGCGAATGGTTGTACTGCTGAATCAAGTATAATTACTGTAAATCCTATTTCTCCTCCTGCATTTAGTGCGGTAGTTGAAAGCCAACCAATACTTTGTAATGGTGACGCCAATGGCGCTATTAGTATTACTATTGATGATACCGTAGGTACCCCTCCATTTACTATTAATGTGAATAACGATACGACAGGAACCAATTATGTTACGCAAACTTCTGGATTAACAGCTGGTACGTATACCATTACGATAACAGATGCCAACTCATGTTCAACTACTGAAACAATATCACTTAATGAACCTGATCCGATTGCTTTTGATTTAAGTAAAGTGGATATTACCTGTAATAACCCTGGAGGTTCTTCCTTAGGTTCTATTACAGTTGAAAATGTTACCGGAGGTACAGCACCATTCACCTATTTCATATCGAATAACTTTGGAGATGTTATTCCTGGCAACCCATATAATGCGACTTCAAATGAAGATCATACATTCAATATTATTAACTACGGAAATTACACAGTAAATGTTGTAGATGCTAATGGTTGTAGTTTATCGCAACAAATAACTATGGCTTCTCCTCCATCAGATTTATTGATTAATGTTAATATTTCTGTGCCAGATTGTACAACTGGAGGAACTGCCGAAGTTACTGCTGTATCAGCCGTAGGAAGTGGTAGTTATGAGTTTGGTATTTTAGAATTCAATACCATTCCTTATACATCAAGTTATTTGCCACCAGATACGCCAGGAGGAGATACAAGAACTTTTACCAACTTAATTCCTGGTGTGGTTTACACCTTTGTTGTTCATGATTTAGTGACAGATTGTTATTTTGTAAAATCTGCTGATTTTGCCATCGATCCTGCTTCTACCCTTACATCTACTGTGGCTCCTAACAACGTGACTTGTCTTGGTGCTTCTGATGGAAGTGTTACGTTTACCATTGATAATTTTGATAGCACAACAACTTCTGTTGATTACACCATCTATTCAGCTTATGATAATCAATTGGTAGATGGACCAAACACTATTGCGGTAACATTTGGTACTCCAGAAACGGTTACAACTCCAAACCCAGGAACATTATCACCTGGTCAATATTACTTAGTGTTTACAGAAAATGGTTCTGGTTCTTTTAATGGATGTGAAACGGCTTCACAAATATTCGAAATTCTTGAATCTCCTGTAGCTTTAGATTTAACGGTTTTGGTAGATCAGAATGCTAATTGTAATCCAAACTCTGGTGTTATTACTGCGATAGGACAAAATGGAACGGCACCATATCAATATCAAATCACAACTACTGCTACTGCTCCTCTAGCTACTGACGCTGGTTGGGATGCTTCAAGTGTGTTTAATGTTGATGCTGGTTCCTATTACATTCATGTTTTAGATGCTTATGGCTGTATTGTAACAAGTCCTGCTACCATTGTAGATATGGATGCTTCACCTCAAATATCAGCTTCAGTAACTAATGCCTGTGAGCTACAAGATGGTAATTATGAAATCGTAGTAAATTTAGACACACCAAGTACAGCACCATATAGTTTTAGTATAGATGGAGGTGCATTTCAAACACAGTCTGCACCATTCACGATTTCTAATATATTTGCAGGTACACATACCATAGAAATCCAAGATGCTAATGGTTGTTCTGATTTGGTAACTATTGATGTTCCTGAACCAATCGATATTGTTGCAGATGTTACTTCGATACCATCTTGTAATAATGATGACGGTGAAATTACAGTAACTGGTTCTGGTGGTTCTGGTTCTTATGCATACAGTATTTCTCCTAGTCCAGCTTCTGTAAGTTTATCTGGTAATACTTTTAGTGGTGTTCCTTCAGGTATTTATACAATAACAATTACTGACACTGTATTGTCTTGTACTTCTGAAACTACGATTTCAGTAGCAGAAGCAACAATACCTCAGTTCATATTAACCTCAGAGAGTGTTACCTGTTTTGGTGATAATACAGGTTCATTTGAAATCAATGTCACCAACTTTACCGGAGCTTATACGTATGAAGTATTTGATAGCTTTGGTACATCTGTCACTGGTATTGTAAATGCCAATACCTCTACAAATCCATTAACTGTAACAGGTATGGAAGCAGGTAGTTTTGATGTTGTAATCACTCAAACAGATTTTCCATATTGTTCTAATTCAGGAATTGTGGTTATAAGTTCTCCGCAAGAGACTTTAACTTTAAGCTTGGTTGAATCTTCAAACGTAACATGTACTGATAGTGAAGGTACGATAACAGCTATTGCAGATGGTGGTTGGGGCAATTATGAATATGAATTAACAGGTGATGCTACAGTTGCTTTTTCTTCAAATAATGTATTCGAAAATTTATCAGCAGGCACATACACAGTAAATGTTAGAGATGCTGAAGGTTGTATTGCTTCTGAAACAATAATCCTTAGTTTGCCAGATCCAATTACAGCAATATTCACACCAAGTACTACTGTTTTAGATTGTTTTGGTGATCAAAATGCAAGTATAACTGTAGATATGGTTTCTGGAGGACAAGGCAGTAATTATGTTTATACTTTAAATACTATTTCGCCAGTTGTGAGTTCTTCTGGTCCGCAAACTTCAAATGTTTTTAATGATTTAGGTGCTGGAACATACACAGTAACTATTACTGATGGATTTGACTGTGAAATGACGTCTCTTGAAATTGAAATTGCCAATCCTAGTCCACTCGATGTTGATTTAGTAAGAACAACAACACAAACCTGTTTAACTGAATCTACATTAACGTTAAGTGCTTCTGGAGGAACAGGACCATATGAGTATAGTAGTACAAGTAGTTTTACAAGTGTTTTAGGAAGTTTTGCCTCCTCTATAACATTTTCAGTTTCTGAAGGTACTTACAATTACTATGTGAGAGATGCTAATGGATGTATCTCAAACGTATCCAATGATATTACAGTTGATCCACTACCTGAGTTAGTGATTAATCTACAATCTTCTAATCCAACCATTAATTGTGCTGGTGACAATACAGGATCAATTTTAGCCACTGCCCAAGGTGGATTAGGAGATTATAGTTATACACTTCAGGATACGTCTGGAAATGATATAAATGCCACACAGAACACACCTGGATATTTTACTGAGTTAGTGGCAGGTGATTATGTAGTAATGGTAGAAAGTGGAGATTGTGAGGTTACGTCTGCACCAATATCAATTACAGAGCCTTCTACTGCTTTAGATGCCACTCTCGAAGTGAATAACATCACTTGTGCTGGAAATGATAATGGTTCGGTTGTCGTAACGGCTTCAGGTGGAACGGGAACCATTCAGTATGCGATTTCTCCACAGTTAAACCAGTTTTTTGAAACGAATACGTTTGAAAATCTATCTGCTGGAGATTACACGATGATTGTTCAAGATCAATTAGGTTGTTACTTAACGTTCGATTTTACAATCGTAGATCCAGAGCCAGTCATCATAACCATATTACCTGATGCTTTCTTCCCAGAACTATGTGAGGGTGATGGCAATGGAGAGTTTAGTATCGAAATAGATGGTGGTAATTTACCATACAGCGTAAGCCTTGATAGCTATGAAGGACCTTACACTACTGGAGGTACTACACAAACCGTATTTGACTTTACTAATCTTGAAGGTGGTGATCACATCGTTTATGTTAGAGATGCACAAGGTTGTGAATCTGAATGGAACATTACTTTCCCAGAACCTATAGTCTTTGATCCTGAAATTAATTTAGAGTATACCTGTGAGAATAATTCACAAAGTAATATGGTAACCGTAATACTTGATGTGTCTGATGAAGAATTATCAGAATTTGATTATTCTTTGGATGGTGGTGACTATCAATTAAGCAATGTATTTGAAAATGTACCTGTAGGAACTGGACATTACATAGACGTAAGACATACTAATGGCTGTATCCAAAGAACAGAGCTATTTGATATTGAAGGTTATGAACCTGTTACTTTAACCTTAGCTGAAGGTAACCTTAATGAAATTATTGCTAATGCTACTGGTGGAACAGGCGATTATACATTCACTATGAATGATGAAAACTATGGCAGTACAAATGTATACACCATTACAGAAACAGGTGTATATGTTATAACTGTGACAGATAGCGCTGGATGTACTGCTGAGGCAGAAATTGAACTGGAATTTGTTGGACCATGTATACCTAACTGGTTTACACCAAATGGTGATGGCGAATACGATACTTGGGCTCCTGGTTGTGTAGACAACTACCCTAACCTAACCTTCGATATTTTTGACCGTTATGGTCGTAAAATAGCAACCTACAGAGTTGGTGAGGTTTGGGATGGCAGATACAACGGTCACGAATTACCTACTGGTGACTACTGGTTTGTTGTACAAACTAACGACCCAAATGTCAATAAAGAATTTGTCGGCCACTTTACGCTGTATAGATAACCCCTTAATCTAATGAACTAAACCTACTAAGATGAAAAGAATTTTAATATATATATTATTCCTAGCAGTAGCCCAAGGCTTTAGCCAAGAGCTTAACTTACCTGTTTGGACACAATATTTAGCAGATAATGATTTTGTGATTTCACCAACCTATGCTGGTATTGGTGATAATCTAAAGATTAGAGCTAATGGACTGACACAATGGGTTGGTATAAAAGATGCTCCAGACAACCAGTCTATTTACGCAGATTTTAGAATTTCTAACCGCTCTGGAATTGGTGTATCTGCATACAATGACAAAAACGGTAATACACGTCAAAAAGGTCTTAAACTATCTTTTGCGCATCATTTGATTTTAGATTGGAAATCTAAACAGTACTTATCGTTTGGTTTGTCTTATAACATTAATAATTTTAGAATTGACATTGAAAACTTTAATACCACTTATGAAATTCCAATTTTAGATCCTGCTATCAATGGAGACAGAGCCATAAACAACAATAATTTTGATGCTGGATTACTTTATCGTTGGAATAACTTTTATTTAAGTTTTAATGCTAATAATTTAGTTTCCAAGGATATTGATGATTTTACTGGAGGAATAGAGCCACGCTTACTATTAAATTACCAGGTGTATTCAGGGTATGTATTTAGTCCTAAGGGTAATAAAGATGTAGAATTTGAACCATCAGTTTTTTTTCAATTTTTTGATAGTGATAATCGATCTGCTACCGATTTAAATTTTAAGTATAGAAAGTTTAATAGAAATGGTGATTATTATTGGATTGGTGCATCCTACCGTTTTTTAAATGATCAGTTTTTAGATCCTTTAAACCTTGGCCCAATGGCTGGAATATTACATAATCAACTATACTTTGCTTATTCTTACCAATTAACATTCAATGATTTATCTGGTTTTAATTCAGGTACGCATGTTATAACAATAGGTCTTAATCTTTTACAAAGTGCAAGTAATTGTCCATGTACAAAAGGTAGCAGTCAAAGTTATTATCGATTATAGGAATTCAATATTACAAAATAAAAAAAGCCATGATTGTATGTCATGGCTTTTTAATTATTAAGCTATAAATAGAACTAAAGGACTTCTAAAAAGTAATCCATCATTTCTTCCTTAAGATCATAATGTAGTTTAATGTAGGTACGCATATCTTCTTTTAATGTGTTTTGTTCATTTTGAAGTCTGCCATCTATATTTTCATTAAAGTCTACATTGTTAATATTTGCCATTTTATTTCGGCATCTATGTAAAAGTTTAGAAATTTCGTTTTTCTCAATCATTATTCTATTTTGAAAAACTTCTAACTTCTTTAACGCTATTGGATCATCAATGCGCTCTACAATCTCTTCTAATTTTTCCTGAAATGTATCCATTTCATTAAAATGGAATCTCAACTCTCGTTTCCATGTTTCTATATTAAACTTTAAATCGCTTAAATACATTACTTTACTTATCATATCTCAATATTTTATGTGGTTATTAATTCTTGTTCTTTTACTAATTCTTTTTGAATGTGACTTGGTACCGATGCGTAGCCTTCAAACTTTGTAGAATACGTTGCTCTACCTTGTGTTAACGAACGTAGTTGCGTGGAAAAATCTGATAATTCAGCTGAAGGAATAGTACACTTAAGTATTTGATAATTTACTTCAGTTTCAACACCTTGAATAATCGCTCTTCTACTTTGCAATTCTGTCATAACATTACCCACCATTTGTTCTGGTACTCGTAATGTCATTTGCTCAATAGGCTCTAAAAGCTTAGGATTTGCATTTAAAAATGCTTCTCTAAAAGCGTGAGCACCTGCTATTTTAAATGAAATATCGTTAGAATCTACAGCGTGCATTTTACCATCGTATACCATTACCCTTACATCTCTGATGAAAGATTTGGTTAACGGACCCGATTCCATAACCTCTAATATTCCTTTCATTATGGATGGTAGGTAACGTTGATCTATGACACCACCAACAATACAGTTATAAAATACCAGCTTACCATCCCAAGGTAAGTCTACTTCTTCTTTTCCTCTAATTGAGAAGCCTTCAGGTTCCGGCATACCTTCGTAATATGGTTCAATTTTTAGATGAACTTGTCCAAATTGCCCAGAACCACCGCTTTGCTTTTTGTGTCTGTAGTTTGCCGTTGCACTTCTTTGAATGGTTTCTCGATACGAAATCTTTGGAGCTTCAAATCGTGCTTTAACATCGTAGATGTTTTCTAAAATCCATGTTAGCGTTGCTAAATGCAACTCGCCTTGTGTACCAACTAAAGTCTGATGCGTTTCGTTATTATAACTTAAATCTACTGTTAAATCCTGGCTATGAATACGTTTTAAAGCTTCACTTAGTTTCTCTTCTTCACTCGAATTTTCAGCAAAAACGGCTTTTACTAATCTCGGTTGCGGAAACTTGATTGGTTTAATAGTTCCTGCTTCAGCTTTTGAAGCTAACGTATCATTGGTTTCAGTATATTTTAATTTAGTCGTTGCACCAATATCGCCTGTAGTCAATTTTTGTACAGAATGTTTTTCTTTACCGTCCATAATGTACAATTGGTTCAAGGTTTCACTTTCGCCTGTTCTTGTATTAAAGAGCTTATCATTAACGCTAACTTCACCAGACTTCACTTTAAAAAATGTAATCTGACCTAAATTTGGTTGATAAACAGTCTTGAATACAAACAAAGATGTATCTGCTTCAAGTTCTGGTTTTACCAGATTTCCTTCTAAAGTTTGTTCTGGTTTTAAATCGGCGGCAGCAGGTGCTACGTTATCTATGAAGCCCATAAGTCTTCCTGTTCCCATATCATTTAATGCAGACACACAAAAGACAGGAAAGAAATCGTGATTAAGCATTCCTAGCTTAATGCCTTTGCGGAGTTCTTCTTCATTTAATGTTCCTTTTTCAAAATAGAGCTCCATCAATTCTTCATCATTCTCAGCTGCTTTTTCTACTAGTTCATTATGAAGTTGGTTAGCATAATCTAATTGAACGTTTGGTATTGGCAACTTTTCTGGTTTACCACCTTCTGGTCCAAACTTGTAGCATTTCATCTTTAATACATCAATAATGCATTGTGCACCATTAATTTTAATAGGATATTGTACTAAAACAGCATTATTACCTACAAGTTCTTTTAGGCTATTAAAACTTTTTTCAAAATTGGCTTTTTCGCTATCTATTTTATTGATCACGAAAAGTGTTGGTTTATGGTATTTATCTACATAATTCCATATAATTTCTGTACCAATGTCTGCTCCATGCTTGGCATTAATAACAGTAACAATGGTATCTGCTACTCTAATGGAAGACATAATTTCACCTATAAAATCGTCTAAACCTGGAGTATCAATAATATTAATCTTATAGTTGCGCCACTCAGTATGCAAAGGTGTTGCAAAAACAGAAGCACCTCTGCGGTGCTCAAATTCATGATAATCGGAAACTGTATTTTGTTGCTCTACGGTACCTCTTCTATTTAATAAACCAGCCTCAAAGAGCATGGTCTCAGATAAAGTGGTTTTGCCAGAGCGATGCGCACCAACAAATGCCACATTTTTGATGTGTTTGTTATCGAATACTTTCATATGTCATTTGATTTTGAATATTAAAACTCCTTGAAAATTATACCCTTAAAGGTAAACTTCATAAAAAAGAAAAAACATGATATAAGTTAGGTTTTCAATATTTTTGAGTTTTGAATAGGTTTTTTAATAAAGACAATTACAGAAGTGACTGTAGATAACAGCTATTATAAGATTTATAAACCGTATGGTTATTTAAGTCAATTTGTTAATAATCAGAATAAACGGAGGAATAAAAAGTTGTTATCTGAATTATTTGATCTTCCTATAAATGTTATGGCAGTTGGTCGATTAGATGAGAAGTCTGAAGGCTTGTTGCTACTTACAACAGATGGAAAGTTTAGTAATTACATCACCAGTTCTAACATAGAAAAGGAATACCATGTTATGGTTGATGGCACAATTACTGAAGAACAGATTGAAGCTTTAAAAACAGGTGTAGAGATTTCCGTGAACGGTAAACCATATCTCACAAAGTCTTGTCATACAGAACTACTAAAAGACACAACTCATATTGTTGAGCGTTTTGTTAGAGATGAAAAGCATGGTTCAACCTCATGGTTTAAGATAGTTCTAACAGAAGGTAAATTTAGACAGATACGCAAAATGACCGCTAAAGTAGGCTTCCCCACATTACGCTTGGTAAGAGTAAGAATAGGTGATTTTAAATTAGAGGTAATGAAACCAGGCGATATTGAAACCATTAGTTATTAGAAGCTGTTTCCGCTTTTTCTTCTTCTGTTTTCTCTTTTATGACCGTTTTTTCATTATTGAAAACAATGATAGCTTTAACACCTGTGAGTAAGTTCCACTCTTTAGAAGAAATTTGTTTGCCTTGATCGTCATAAACAATAAATTCAGCAGTATTGGGACCAGAATCTCCTTGATTTAAAGCCTCTATTACAACAGTATTCTTTCCTTGAATTAAATCTACTTCAACACGTCGGTAACTACTAGTTAGTAAAAGATTTTCATTAACGATAATATCATTGATATAAATTCGGACACGGTCACCATCTGGATATTCGTGGTCTCTACAAATAATATTCACAAACTTGGTATCTACACGGTGCTCACCTAAAAATTGATCCGACATTGTTTTTATGACTCCACCTTTCTCTAAATCTTTACTCCAACGTTTTTCGAAGATTTCTGCGGGACTTTTTAGACCATCCTCATCTGTCATTGAAAATGGCTTATCTGATTTTTTGACTATAAATTTCTTCTTTTCATCTTCACCACTAGATTTATCTTCTTTTTTATCAAGCTTTGGAGCTACCTTTATTTTAGTTGGTAAGGTATCTTTTTTTGTTTCAGAAGGCTCTGCTGGAATACGTATGGTTTTATTTTCTTTGTCAGGTACTTGTGCATAAATTATTGTACCAAAAAGCAGGCAAGATAAAATTAATATGTGCTTAAAAGTTTTCACTAAAATTTAGATGTGTTATTCGTTCTAAACTTGTGGTACAAAAATCATACCTACCTCAAAATAAACGTATAAAAATGGATTTCCTTACAAAAAAACGTTAAAACTTACCGTTAAAACTAATGCGCAATTTACGGTTGTATTCTTCAAACAACCAATCTTTATAATTATCCGTACTATTCATAATACAGTAGCAATATTGCTTTATACGATAAGCAATCTCATCTTGTAATAACTTTGCTAAAGCTCTTGCTTCATAAACATCCATGCTGTTTTCTATGCATATTTGCGAATGTTGAGCTATGGAACGCTCTATAACCGTAAAAGATTTTTTACCAGAACCTATAACTTCTTTATATTCTGCTTTAACATCAAACTCTAAGTTTTCAGAATTTTTAAATTTTTCTTTTAAGGAGTCTGACATTATATAGACAAAGTCACGTTCTAAAGCTTCGTCATCTATAATATTTTCAAGATATAAGTCTGGATATTTAAAAATATGTTGCCAATCTACAGGTTGACTCCATGGACCAAAACGAGATACATTGTTACCTAAATCAATAACTTGAAAGGTATTCCTATCTTTATAGATACGACTGCCACGACCAATCATTTGAAAATACAAGGTTAAAGAACGTGTGGCTCTATTCAAAATAATAGACTCTACAGAAGGTTCATCAAAACCAGTGGTTAATATACTCACAGACGTTAATACAGCATCTGGTGTGTGTTTGAACCATTTTAAAACATCTTTACGTTCTTGTTTACTAGCAGTATTATCTAAATGCCTAACATTGTAACCAGCTTTTTTAAAGGTATAATACACTTCTTTTGAAGTGTAGATACCATTATTAAAAATCAGCGTCTTTTTGCCTTTTGCTAACTCTTCGTAAGCAGAAAGCAGTTTTGTTTGCATCAAGGAATTGGTATACAGCGCTTCAGATGACTTTACGGTATAATCACCATTAATGCCTATTTTTAATGAGGTAAGCCCAACATCATAATGATAAACTTCAGCACTTGCTAAAAATCCATTGTTTATTAGTGTAGAAATATCATCGCCAACAATAAGTCTGTCATAATTGTCTTTCATTGGTAGCTTAATGTTACTACTTAAAGGTGTAGCTGTAACTCCAAGTATAAAGCAATGTTCAAAAAATTTAAATAGCTTTCTAAAAGAATTGTAATGCGCTTCGTCAATAATAACTAAGCCAATATTTTTTAATTGAAAATCATTATCAGACAGACGATTATTTAAGGTTTCTACCATAGCTACAAAACATTGATATTCATCTTGATCTGGCAATGTTTTAACCTTGCTATTTATAACCTTGTTCTTAACATTAAAACCCGAAAGCACATTAGACGTTTGCTTACACAACTCAATTCTATGTGTAAGTATCGCTACTTTTTTATTGTGCTTTTCTATATAGCGTCTAACGATCTCAGAAAAGATAACCGTTTTACCTCCACCTGTTGGTAATTGATACAGCAGATTGAAGTTATCAGCTTCTTCTGCCATAACATCAAAAATGCGATACAAATCTTTAATTTGATAATCGTAAAGCCTCTTTTCTGATGTAGTATCCTTTATGGTGTCTGTAGACATATAATTACTCGCTCGAACGTTAATTTTGCAAAAATAACATAATGTAAGTGTTTTTGATGTGAATTGTTAATAACCTTTAACAAGATTGGTACTGTTCTTGTGCTTAAGAAAATATTAACATTTTAAATAATTACATTATGAAATCATTTCGAAAGCACTCTGCGACGGTCAACGCAGGATCTATGGCAGACATTGCCTTTTTGTTACTCATTTTCTTTTTGGTAACTACGACCATTTCAGCGGATAAGGGTATTTTAAGACAATTACCTAGTGATTGTCCTAATATTGAAGATTGTAAGGAGAATATTAATGAACGTAATATTCTACGAATTAGCCTTAATAGCAAACAAGAAATATATATTGAAAATAAAGTTGTAAAACTTGAAGAGGTTGAAACTATTGTAAGAGCTTTTGTAGATAATAATGGAGCATCTGATTGCGATTATTGTACTGGAGAAAGACTATCAATATCATCTGATCATCCTAGAGAAGCAGTCATTTCATTAAGTCATGATGCTCTTACAAAGTATCAATTGTTTATTTCAGTACAAGATGAAATTACAAAAGCCTATTACGACTTGAGAGCGCGATATATTGAAAGTAAATTCAATAAAATACCTAGTCAAATAACTGATGAAGAGTTTAAAGCTGTAAAAAAAGCGTATCCATTTGTCGTTTCTGAAGTTATGGTGAAGAGAGACTAAGGAAGAGAATCTTTAACAGGAATACAATATTCTATGTTTACCTTTTTTTTGCCCCATTTTTTTGCTTTACCTACATCATTACCCATATAAATATCAATACGTCTTCTCCAACGTCTATTCATTTTATCTTTTACAATGAATAGACTATCAAACCCTTCAATTTTAACTTTAGTATTATGTATTAAGCCAGAATCAAGTAAATCTCTAGATACTGCAATGTATCTTAAACCTGGTTTTAAGCTATCCCCAAATGCTGTAATACTTGGGTTAGAATTGGTTTGGTAAGCTAAGGAATTGTATGCGGTTGCCGTAACAATAAACGATTTTGAATTGCAATCCTCCTTCACTTGTGATCTGCAGCTCAATAAAATAAAGCACAAAACAAATAATAAGACCTTGAATTTCATGTAATAAAGATAAGAAATAGTTAAAAGTTGTTAAATTATTACTATGTTATACAAAGTACTGTAACAAATTGAAATTTTGGTCGTCTATATAGTGTAATCAATTAAAAAACGAAAAATTATGAGAACTTTAAACAACAATCAATTAACAAGCACAACAACAGAAACAAGAAGTTATACTTGGAACCGTAAAAGACGTTACAGATAATAACGCAATTCATCAATCATTAAATCTATCAGTTATGAATACCTTAACTAAAATTGTTAATACATCTCACAGCCTAGATGATGACTTAGAAAACATTAAAATGTGATATGCAATCAATTAAACTTCCAGAAAAGAAAAAAGTCAGTTTCAACTAAATGAAACTGACTTTTTATGATTTAAGGTTTTACCTAGTTTTTCATTATCTTTTTAGTTAATGAATTAGTCGATGTAGATAATTTGACAAAGTAAACACCAGATTGGTAGTTCGTCATATTTATTACACTTGTACTATTTACCTCTAAACTTCCATTAGATACAACTTGTCCCATCACGTTGAATACTTCATAATTTAAATCTTCATTTAGTTGTCTTACTGTAATATTCAAGTCATCATTAACAGGATTTGGATAAAATGAAATATAATTTTCTAAACCATATTCATCTATACTAAGAGGGTCTTGTGCATTAAATTGTGCAGACTCACTACTTCCAAAATCACCACCGGAAATAATAATATTGCCATTTTCATCTTGCAAATCGTATGATCCATTACCAAAACCACAACATATACCGTCTCCATACGAATCAAATATCGTGAATACGTAACATTCATCTAAAGTAGGAATGGTAATTGTTTCTTGATAAGTAGTAAAGTCTGCATAAGGAGTAGCAGGACCACTAGCAACCACGGTACCATTACTGTCTACAAATTCCCAAGAGGTTTCACCAGCCCAATCATCTGTAGTCAGATTAAAAATAACTGTATTAGTTGAATATCCAGGAGAAACATTAAAGCTATGGGCAAAATTATCGTTAGCCATATTCTCATCGGTTACACCATTAGGGTTAGATACAGAAATATTTAAAACATGGTTACCAGCTGATAAATTGCTGTAAGTTGGTGTTGCAACTACAGCTTCTTCACCAGTCATTAAAGAACCCGTCCAATCTACAACTGTATTTGCCCCTGAATCAAAGCTATATGTAACGGTTGCAGAAGTTAATGCTAAACTTCCTCTATTTACTACAGTTATTTGAGGTGAAAAATCGGCTCCACATAACTCAGCTTCTAGACCAGGTCCGCCATTTACTGAAGCATCATTGTCAAATATCTGTATAGCAGGATAAATATCTAATGTCATTACTCCTGTGTTACCTGGATCTAACCAATCACTTAATCTGGTTGCAGGAGTGCTTCCAAAAGCCCACGCTACTCCAAAACGTCCATACACATCAAAACCTCCATTATCGTTAGTTCCAGAGCATGCTGCACTACCACCAGATAACATACCTATTAGATGACCATTTTCATTAAAAAGTCCAGAACCAGAAGAACCACCTTCAGTTACACCCAAATCCCAATCTGCAATTCGCCACATTTGTGTATTAGGATTACCATTAAAAGATTGAGAGGTTCTTGTGGCACCCTGATCATCCCTACATGTTTTTTGAATGTCACCACTTGGGTGATGAATACCAAAATTAATTTGAGGAACAGCTGTAGTAGATCTATTCCATCCAGACCAAACTACATCAGGATTATTATTAAAAAAACTAGCATCAGTTATTTGAACAAGTTCCATATCAGATTGAGAACTAGCTGCTCTTACTATAGAACCACTTACAGTTTGATTAAATGATCCATTTGTACTATTGGTAGTTGTACCACATGAAGGGTTTGGACTTCTCCAATTAAATCTGAACGCCCAACTAGCCTCTCCACCACCACAATGATTAGCAGTTAAAAAATAAGGTGTGCCATCATTATTTGTGTTATTTACTAAGGTTCCCGAGCAAAAACCACTACCACCTGCAACTAGCATACCAGCAGCTTTTTTAACTTCTTCTTTTCTTGTGTTTATTTGATATGGATCTGAACCAGAAGGCGTTATATCACAATCAACATCATGATTACAATCACCTGAATCGTTTAATGCTTTCTGATAAGTTTCGGCTGTTCTGTAGCCATGAACTACTGATCCTACAGTAATTCTTGCTTGTCCAACAACATTTGCAGGTTGATAATACTCTATCCAAGCTTGGTCGCCATTTACCAGCCAAGTTCCTAAAACGTCCTCTGGATTGTTGTTATGATGAGTAAATGGCCTCAAAAGATCATTTTTTTCATTATTATATACGTAAAGTGTAGCTCCTTCTGGAATCCAAAATTCATCAAACAAAAAGTTTAGTGTGTAAGCTCCTTCAGATTTGTAGGTCATCCTCCATATACGATCACCATTTTCAAAAGTCGTCCACTCGCCTACGTCGTTAAAATTATGATCAACATAAATATCATGACCAAAACGCCAAGGCTTAGATTTGTCCTTATCATTGATTTTGTCTTCATCTTGAAGCTTCTTAAGGTCAAAGCTAGCTAATTTATGCGGCTTAACAGCTTTTAAATCATCCTTAAACCAACTTGGTGGTTTAATGTCATTAGGAATTTGTTGGGCAAATGTGAAAGACATAAAAAGCGCTAACACATAAAGTAATTTTAGTCTCATAACTCTGATTTTATTATTTAAGAATTTTTAAAATTAAGAGATATAGAGATTAAAGCAACAAAATCAATTAACTATTTTTTAACAATCGATAAACAGCATTTTATTTCGATGAAGTTAAAAAGAATGATAATTGATAAAAATTAAAAGTTTTAGCTATAAATTAGTTAAATCCAATGTAAAAAAGCCAGCAAAACTGCTGGCTTTTTTAAATAAAACAATTCAGATGTTATGAAATTTCTATGTGCCTTAAAGGTTTCTTTTTAGCTTCATCTCTTTTTGGTAGTAATACTTTAAGAATACCATCTTCATACTTAGCATTTATTTTATCAGTCTCTACTGATTCTGGCAATGAAAATGTACGTTTAAACGAAGAATAACCAAACTCACGTCTTGTATAGTTTTCATTAACATCGTCATTCTCTGTACTTAATTCAGCAGAAATAGAAAGCATTTGATTGTCTAAACTAATGTCAAAATCTGATTTCTTTAGGCCTGGCACTGCCATTTCTACAATATATTCCTCGTTATTATCCAATACATTAACAGCTGGTAAAGTGATGCCAGTATTAAAATTGGACATGAATTCGTTACCGAAACTTTTATTAATAATATCATCCATCCAAGATGATAGACTAGGTAATGATTTAAATCCCAAACCAGAATTCGATTCACTACCATTTTTTACAGTTGGAATTAAATTGCTCATAAGTTTTAAAATTTAAATTAAACATTTATTTTACATCTACATTTACAAAATAAATGCCAATAAAAACTCACTGAAAAAATTTCAGGAATACTGACAATATTTCAGTTAACTTACTAGTAAACAAGTAAGTAGTAAAATAAACTAATACTCTAATAGCTTCATTAAGGCCTCTTTAAACTTTCCTTTAGCTAGATACTGTTGTTCGAGTTGAGGAGCAAATGGTATGGGTGTTTCCATACTTGCCACACGTTTAACAGGTGCGTCTAAATACTCAAAACACTCTTCCATTATTAGTGCAGAAATGTCACTTGCTATACCTCCAAACATACTATCTTCTTGTAGAATTATAGCTTTACCAGTCTTTTTTACTGAATTGATAATAGCAACATTGTCCAAAGGCTGTAGTGTTCTCAAATCAATTAAATCTGCTGAGATATCCGCGTTGGTTTCTAAAGTTTCTAAAGCCCAATGTACACCAGCACCATAAGTTATAATACTAACCACACTACCCTCTTTTAGCAGTGTAGCTTTACCAAAAGGTAACGTATAATAATTAGATGGTACATCTTGTCTAATGCTTCTGTATAATGCTTTGTGTTCAAAAAACATTACAGGATTAGGGTCGTTTATTGCGGTGGCCAATAAACCTTTTGCATCATACGGAAAAGCAGGATATGCCACCTTTAAACCAGGTGTTTTGGTAAACCAAGCTTCATTAGTTTGCGAATGAAATGGACCTGCAGCAACACCGGCACCACATGGCATTCTAACTACAACATCAGCATTTTGTTTCCAACGATAATACGATTTTGCAAGATAATTTACTATTGGGTTGAAACCAGAGGTTACAAAGTCAGAAAACTGCATTTCTACAACAGCTTTCATACCAGCAATAGATAAACCCATGCCAGTTTCAACTATAGCAGATTCACATATGGGAGTATTACGTACTCTATCTCTACCAAATTGATCTACAAAGCCCTCAGTAATTTTAAAAACACCTCCATACTCGGCTATGTCTTGCCCCATTAAAACCAAATCTTTATGCTTCTCCATGGATTGTTTCAAACCTTCAGAAATAGCATCAATTAGACGTAGTTCTTTTAAATCACCATTTGGACTAATTTCCTCATAGTCAAATGATTTATATACATCATCTAACTCGTTAGTTTCATTAGGAGTTATTTCCGCTTCCGCATAAGCAGATTCAAGAGAAGCGTCTATTTCAGATTTGATTTCAGAAACATACTGATCATCGATTTCAGCTGACAATATTTTTTTGCTAAACAAAAAGCTTCTGTAGTTTTCAATAGGGTCTTTAGCTTCCCACTCTTCCATCAAATCTTTAGGAACGTATTTTGTTCCACTAGCTTCCTCATGTCCTCGTCTTCTAAAGGTTTTAAACTCAATTAAAATTGGCCTTGGTCGTTTCCGTATACTTTCAGCAAGTTTTTTAACTTTAGAATAAGTTTCAATTATGTTATTACCATCAAGAATAAAAGACTCAATACCGTAGCCTTTGCCTCTATCTGCTAAGTGTCTGCAATAGTACTGCTCATTTGTAGGTGTGGAAAGTCCGTAGCCATTATTTTCAATACAAAAAATTACTGGCAGCTGCCAAACAGAAGCTACATTTAATGCTTCATGAAAATCACCTTCGCTTGTCCCGCCTTCACCTGTAAAAACAGCAGTAACCTCACCATTATTTTTTAAAAGATTGGCCAATGCAATACCATCAGCTACACCAAGTTGAGGGCCTAAATGAGAAATCATCCCTACAATATTGTACTCTTGGGTACCGAAATGGAAAGAACGGTCTCTTCCTTTTGTAAAACCGCTGGCCTTACCTTGCCATTGACAGAACAGTCTGTGTAGTGGAATTTCTCTGGTAGTAAATACACCAAGATTTCTGTGCATAGGCAAGATATACTCGCTTGGCTTTAGAGCCATAGTTACACCAACAGAAATGGCTTCTTGTCCGATGCCCGAAAACCATTTGGATATTTTTCCCTGTCGTAAGAGTATGAGCATTTTTTCCTCGATTAGTCGAGGCTTCAGCATGTTGTAATAAAGCTTAAGCAATACTTTATCGTTCAAATTACGCTTATCGTAATCTATATTGCTTTTGGTAATGGTAGGCATATATTAAAATTCTAATGCATCAAATGTAAAATAAAATGCATTAATATTATGGAATAGACGATGTAAATGTCTTCAATAGATATTCACATTTTAGGACTATTTCTTTACTTTTGTATATAGACTTAAATTTTAAATAAAATTCCAATGGATAGAATACCCAGCGTAGATTTAAAAGATTTCCTCTCAGAAGACCCAAATAGAAAGCAAAAATTTATTGATGAAATTGGTAAGGCTTATCAAGATATAGGTTTTGTAGCTTTAAAAGGTCACTTCTTAGATGACAAATTAGTAGATAGACTCTATGGTGAAGTAAAAAACTTTTTTAATCTACCTTTAGAGGTGAAAGAAAGTTATGAAATACCTGGCATTGGTGGTCAGAGAGGCTATGTGTCTTTTGGAAAGGAAAGTGCAAAGGGTAAAAAAGAAGGGGATCTGAAAGAGTTCTGGCATTTTGGCCAGTATGTTGAAGATGATGAAGAGCGTAAAAAGGAATACCCTGCAAATGTTGAAGTAAAGGAACTTCCGGAATTTAATAAAGTTGGTAAAGAAACTTACCAAATGTTAGAAAAAACCGCTAAATATGTTTTACGTGCTTTAGCATTGCACTTAGGATTAGAAGAAACTTATTTTGATAATTATATCCACAACGGAAACTCCATTTTAAGACCAATCCATTACCCTCCTATTACTGAAGAACCTAAAAATGCTGTAAGAGCTGCAGCTCATGGTGATATTAATCTTATAACTCTCTTAATGGGTGCTCAAGGGCGTGGACTTCAAGTACAACGCCATGATGGTGAATGGCTAGATGCTATTGCAGAGCCTGATGAACTCATGATAAATGTTGGAGATATGTTATCTAGACATACCAATAACAAATTAAAATCTACAATACACCGTGTTGTGAATCCACCTAGAGAACTTTGGGGTACATCCCGCTATTCTATTCCTTTCTTTATGCATCCGATAAGCGAAATGAAACTGGATGTTTTAGAGAGTTGTATAGATGAGGACAATCCAAAATTATATGAAGATATCACTGCTGGTGAATTTTTAAATGAGCGTTTAGTAGAACTAGGATTGATTAAAAAATAATGGATCTTAAAGACCAATTAAAAAATCTCTTTCCAGACCACGTCCCTGAGCCATCACAAGACGAAAATGATGATAAAAGCGACATTTGGCTACAAGATGATCCTATTATTTGTAAGTATGAAAAGCGTAAAGGAAAGCCAATTACTATTTTAGAAGGCTATACAGGTGATACCGAAGACTTCAAAAAACTTGCTAAGGAACTAAAATCCAAGCTTAGCGTGGGTGGCAGTTTTAAAGATGATAAAATTATCATTCAAGGAGATTATAGAGATAAAATAATGACAATTCTTAAAGGAAAAGGGTTTAATGTAAAACGTGTAGGAGGCTAATTTTATGACAAAGCAAATCCTTCATATTACCAACGGTAATGTTCTTACAGAGTATTTAAGAGAACTAGATTTTAAAAATGATATTTTAACCTGGCAAGAAATGCTTTGCGAAGGCCCTACCATCCCAAAGATAGATTCCGATGAGTTTTTCAAAATAAGAAGTCAATTCTTAAAAGAATACTATGACATGGAAGTTGATGAAGATGAACTTCAGAAAGAATTATCTAAATTGGATTATGCAGATAAATATGACGAAATCCATCTTTGGTTTGAGTATGATTTGTTTTGCCATATCAATTTATTAGGTGTATTAAACTTATTACACCAAAAGGAAATTAATAAACCTCTTTATCTTATTTGTAGTGGACGTGTTGAAGGTGAGAAAAACCTTAAAGGACTCGCAGAACTCACTCAGTCCCAATTGTTAGATCATTATAACAAACGTGTAAGATTAACTAACGAAGACAAAGAATTAGCTATTACCCTATGGAGAACTTATTGTGGCAAAGACCATAATATTCTTAAGCCATATATTATAAAAGAGTCCAGTTTTAAATATATGAGCAGTTGTTTAAAAGCTCACTTAAAACGTTTTCCCCATCAAAAAAGTGGACTTAGTGTATTAGAAGACAACATACTTCGTTTGGTAAGGGACAATGATATTAAATCTAAACATCATTTATTAGGGTACAGTCTCAATTATCAAGGCTATTATGGTTTTGGAGACTCTCAGCACAATCGTATAATTGAAAAGCTAAGCATCTTTTTTGAGGAAGGCGAAAACAGCCTAAAGCTTAACAGAAAAGGACATGAGGCTCTATTGCGACAACACAATTTTGCTGCTGAAGTTAATAATGACATGATTTACGGAGGTGTAAATCGTTTAGAGTTTCAATTTAGTGTAGACCAAAACAAACTTGTAAAAACCATATTACATGTCAATTAAAGATTCAGAACTTATATTAAACCCAGATGGTAGTGTTTATCATTTAAACTTAAAACCAGAAAATATCTCAGACACCATCATATTTGTTGGTGACCAAGATAGAGTTGAGAAAATCACTAAACATTTTGACAGTATAGAGTTCAGTATTCAAAAAAGAGAATTCAAAACTCAAACAGGCTACTACAAAGACCGTAGAATTACAGTCCTGTCTACAGGAATTGGACCGGACAATATCGATATTGTACTTAATGAGCTCGATGCTTTGGTTAATATTGATTTAAAAACACGTAAGCCAAAAACTGAATTAACTAGCCTTAATATTATAAGGATTGGCACTTCTGGTTCTCTACAGGCTGATATACCTGTTGATGCGTTTGTAATGAGTACACATGGTTTAGATATTAATGGTATGCTTCATTTTTATCAGATTGATGGAATTAGTAATCCTGAGATTGAAGATGCATTCATAGAGCATACCAATTGGGATAAGAACAAAGCAAGACCCATAATCATTAAAAATAGCAAATACTTAGAAAAATATTTTGAAAGCGACAAAATGTTTAAAGGTATGACAGGTACTGCAGGTGGATTTTATGGACCGCAAGGTCGTGTATTGCGCCTACCACTTCATGATGCTGGTTTAAACGCTAAGTTAGATAACTTCAATTATAAAGAATTTAGAATTACAAATTTTGAAATGGAAACTTCTGTAATTTATGGATTGTCAAAATTATTGGGTCATGAAGCGTTATCACTTAATGCTATTATTGCTAACAGAGCTACTGGTGATTTTAGCAAAAATCCAAAAAGTACAGTTGAAAAGCTAATAGTATATGCGTTAGAACGTATAGTAAATATTTAAATAAAATACTGAAACAAGTTCAGCATAAATGAAGAAAGTAAACATAGGTGGAGTTCCAGAACATTTTAATTTAGCATGGTATTTAACCCTTAAAAATGGTGAATATAAAGCCGAAGACATTAATCTCCGTTGGCACGATTACTATGGCGGAACTGGGGCTATGTGCAAAGCGTTACGCTCTGGCGATATAGATATTGCAGTGATTTTAACTGAGGGCATTATAAAGGATATTATTGATGGCAATCCCTCAAGCATCGTTCAGACCTTTGTAAAAACACCATTAATTTGGGGAATTCACGTTGCTGATAAATCAAGCTTTAAAACAATAGATGATATTAGAGGCACCAGAGCTGCAATAAGCAGATATGGCTCTGGCTCACATTTAATGGCTTACATAAATGCTCAAAACAACAATTGGAATTTGGATACTGATGTAAATTTTGAAGTTATTAAGAATTTAAATGGTGCTATAGAAGGTTTAACAAATGGTGATGCGGACTACTTTATGTGGGAGAAATTTACGACAAAACCAATTGTAGATGATGGTATTTTTAGACGTATTGCGGAATGCCCTACGCCATGGCCTTGTTTCGTTATAGCTGTACGGAATGAGTTTATAGAAAATAACGAAGAAGAGCTTAAGACCATTTTAGATATTATCAACACTACGACTTCAGATTTTAAATCCATACCAAGTATAGACAGGACAATAGCTAATCGCTATGATCAAGAAATTGAAGATGTACAAGAATGGCTTTCGTTAACTGAATGGTCTCAAGAATTAATTGACAAAAAGACCATTAATAATGTACAAGAACAACTTTTTAACTTAGACATCATTCCAAAAAAGGTTGATTATACAGATTTAGTTTACAAGATTTAGCGATTAATTGTTTAAAAATCAATACTATTTATCAAATTTATTTGGTTTTAAAACCATTGAAACACTAGTAAATATCGACTAAAAACGTTAAATTTTGTTAAAGGCATTAAAGTTAAATCTTACAGTTTTTGCTCATAACTTTCAGTATTTCAAATTTTTAGTTACATTTGTAAGACCAAATCTAAGCTATTAACATCAAGAAAAAGATCAATATGATTCTAACAATTACTCTGATTCTGTCTTTCTTAGTTACCTTAAATTTTTTACTCTTAAGGTTTAGTTGCAACAAAACTTCTAAAAAAGTTGAAAACAAAAAATCAAGTATCATACACGTTAAAAAACCTACACCTACTCTAGTCTCCAGTCAATTACAGACTGGCCAACTTGCTGTAACAGGTAGTTAGTTTTACTAAAATGTTTATTACCAAACCAGTAGCCTCTATTTGCACTAAGTGGAGATGGATGACCTGTTTCTAATATTGAATGTGAGTCTTTATTAATTAAGTTTTTCTTCTTTTTTGCAAACCCTCCCCAAAGCAAGAATATCACATTTTTCTTTTTTTCGCTTATCAAGCGTATAACAGAATCTGTAAATTGTTCCCATCCTTTATTTTGATGACTTCCAGCTTGATGAGCTCTAACAGTAAGCGTAGCGTTTAGTAACAACACACCCTGATCTGCCCATGGTATAAGATTACCACTTTTTGGATAAGGAATGCCCAAATCAGTTTCAATTTCTTTAAAAATATTGATTAGTGAAGGTGGATGAGGAATTCCGTTATTAACAGAAAAACAAAGACCATTAGCCTGTCCAACACCATGGTATGGATCTTGACCTATAATAACTACTTTCGTATCATCAAAAGAACAATGATTAAAAGCACTGAATATTTCAGATCCTTTTGGAAAACATTTATAGTTTTTGTATTCAGATTTTACAAAATCAGCAAGACTCTTAAAATATGGTTTATCAAATTCTGGTTGTAAGTAAGGTTTCCAACTCGGGTGAATATCAACATTCATATAAAATATTTTCTCAAAAATAAGGAATAGCAGTTTATTATAGTGTTGGGCATATCACAACATTTACCCTAAATTTGCAATTCTAAAAATTAAAAAATTCTCATGATACGCATTCATGAAAAGACCTTAAAAGATCTCGAATTTTTTACGGTTCTAGAACAGATTTCCGAATATGCAACAACCGCTTTAGGTAAAGAAGCGGTTCTTAGCCTACGACCTATTGAGGTTGAAACACAATTGGTTCGTGAATTGGATTACGTAAATGAGTATTTGTCTTCTTTTGACAATGATAATCGTATCCCAAACCATGGATTCGAATCGATTTCAAAGGAAATTAAACTTCTTAAAATAGAAAATACTTACTTAGAAGTCGCCAGTTTGCAAAAACTGGTAAGTATATCGTTGACTTCTAATGCTCTGGTAAAGTTTTTTGAGAAGTATAAAGACTATTATCCAAAGTTATATCAATATAGTCAACATGTAGAAATCACAACGTCAATTATAGAGCAAGTGGATGCTGTTGTAGATCGCTTTGGAGATATAAAAGACGATGCCTCACCTCAGCTATTAACATTACGACAAGAAATTGGAAAGTTAAAAGGAAAAATCAATAGCAGTTTTTCATCAGCTTTAACTCGATATCATGGCTTAGATTACCTTGATGACATTAGGGAATCCGTTGTTGATAATAGGCGCGTATTGGCTGTAAAAGCCATGTATAGAAGAAAGGTAAAAGGTGCCATAATGGGTGGAAGCAAGACAGGAAGTATCGTTTACATAGAACCAGAAACCACTTTGCAATATTCTAGAGAGTTGAACAATCTGGAGTATGAAGAAAAAGAAGAAGTCATCAAAATCCTAAAAGAACTGACGGATTATATTAGACTTTTTTTACCACTATTAAATGATTACCAAAACTTTTTAACTAAAATAGATACTATCGCTGCTAAGGCAAAATATGCTAGAAGCATGAATGCCATTTTACCAGAGTTAACCAATGACCGTAAAATGGTTTTAAAGTATGCCTACCATCCATTACTTTATTTAACCAACAAAGCGAAAGGTGAAACTACATTTCCCCAAACTGTAGAATTAAGTACCGAAAATAGAATCATTGTTATTTCAGGACCTAATGCTGGAGGAAAAAGTATTACCCTTAAAACTGTCGGACTACTTCAAGTTATGCTTCAGAGCGGGATTCTTATTCCTGTACACGAGCGAAGTATGGTTTGTTTGTTTGACCGTGTGGTCAGTGATATAGGAGATAATCAATCTATTGAAAACCATTTAAGCACTTATAGCTATCGACTAAAACAGATGAATTATTTCTTAAAGAAAGTAGACAGTAAAACGCTTTTTTTAATAGATGAATTTGGAACGGGTAGTGATCCTGAACTTGGTGGTGCTCTTGCCGAAACTTTCCTCGAAGTATTTTATGAACGTAATGCATTCGGAATTATAACAACCCATTACTCCAATCTAAAACTTTTGGCCAATGAGTTGCCTCACATGCAAAATGCCAATATGCTCTTTAATGAAAAGAGTCTAGAACCTATGTACAAGTTGGTAACAGGACAAGCCGGAAGCTCTTTTACCTTTGAAGTCGCACAAAAAAATGGCATTCCATATAGCTTAATCAACAAATCAAAAAAGAAAATAGAGCGAGGTAAAGTTAGGTTTGATGCTACTATTGCAAAATTACAAAAAGAACGAAGTAAGCTAGAACGTACCGAACGTTCTTTAAAAGAAAATGAAAAGAAAAAACTTTCTGAGGCTGAAAAACTTGAAGAGACCAATGCAAAAATTCAAAAGAAACTTGAAAGTTTCCAAGAACTCTATGATAGTAACCAACGTCTTATCCATTTAGGCCAGAAAGTAAATGACCTTGCTGAGAAGTTTTTTGAAAACAATCGGAAACGCGAGTTGATGTCTGAGTTATTCCGATTAGTTCAAATTGAAAATACCAAACGCAAAAAAATGTCTTTAAAGCAAAAGCGAGTAGAAAAAGCTAAGGAAGAACAAATAAAGCTTGAAGCAGAGAAAAAAGTAGAAGTTATTCGTGAAACTAAGAAAGCTGCTAGAAAGAAAGAAGTGGTTGTAGAAAAACCAAAACCAATTTTAAAAGTTGGAGATCGTGTACGTATACACGATGGTAAGGCGGTTGGCTCAATAGACGCTATAGAAAAAAATAAAGCCATAGTGAACTATGGCCTTTTTACAACTAATGTTAGTATTGATTTATTAGAACTTGTAGAGGCTATACAAAATAGGCAGAAATAATAAAAACATACTATAGAATTTAAAAGCTTTATTAGAGTATCAAACAACTAATCCTCTTATTTCTAACTTGTACTGATATAGCCACACGTATTTAAAAAGTTTTATAAATAAAAAACAATAATTTTTAAAATATTGCTTTTTTACAGTTTTATATATTTAATTACAATTAGGCTCTACTTCTTGTACCGAACTTTGGGTTTCTAAAATACGTTCTAAGGTCATGGTACCCTGAAGACTGACTTCAATAAAATCTGAACCAACTTGTGTAACGACCCCATTAAATCTTGAGTATCTAAACAGTGCTCTAATTAACTCGCCACTTAATGCCACACCGCTGCTATTAGTCGCGCGTACTCTAAGGCGTTGTGCCATTTGTACTTTGGTATTAGGATAATACTGCGCCACATCGTAAACCAATGAGGCACTTTGGGGTGGCACTGTAACGGTACGTTCCTGGAAAATAGTTTCTGATACAGTAGCGGTGCCTTCACCAAAATTACTGGAAGACTCCGTAGCGGCACGGCTATATTGGTACCCTGCCGAAACTGTGGCAGAAGCATTACCGCCCGTACCAAAAAACGAGGCTTCAAACCCAACTGTTGCAGAGACTTCTACGTTAACAGTATTTGTGGTAGTTATAGACAAAGACTCAGACCAGCCAATGGTATTAGAGTATTCCTCCGTTAACGAAAAGCCTATAGTTTGGCTTAGTGTGCCGGCAGAAGTACAATTGGTTAATGTACTATTGGCACCAAAACTGGTTTGTGGTTCGGGTAATATCGGTGCCACAAAAGAGGCAGAAATGTTTTCTATACTCCAATTGGCATTGGTGGCAATGGGACGTATATATAGATCACTTTCAATCAAGTTTAATCCAACCACATCTTGACCAGTAAACCCTACAAAATCATTGAAACCAATAGAACGCAACCTATAAACACCATCCTGATACTTTTGTATTTTAAAATGGTAATCCTCGGCTGAAGCTGATGGAATTGAGGTTGCACCCAAGAC
Organism: Winogradskyella sp. HB-48; assembly: GCF_049942685.1. GTDB lineage: Bacteria > Bacteroidota > Bacteroidia > Flavobacteriales > Flavobacteriaceae > Winogradskyella. The sequence continues at coordinate 2,728,071 of NZ_CP187934.1, read as the reverse complement.
TAACGGGATGCTTGAACTGACAATCGATGATGGGAAAGAAGGTGTCGTTCCAAATTCAATGTATCTACCTGTGGATTTATGTTTAAATGCTACTATAGTCTCAGAGGCATTAGAGCTAATGATGTCTATTCTAAATTCATCATTTGTATTGCTCATGTTAAAATCTTCAACTCCAGACAAAACAATGACATCGTCCCCAGATATTTCTTGAACTCTAAACACCAAATTTGTAAGATTTCCTTCTTGATCAACACGTTGAAGAACATAATCCAAATCCCCGAAGAATACATCCTCACTATCTGGTGTGTCGGCCAAGGCGGCTACATTAACACTTGTAGGTGGCGGATTACTACTAAATGTTACGGCACTTATGGTGTTTGAGAATATGGTGGCACCTGTAGCATCTTTATAATCAACCGTTACAGGAATACCGTTTACGAGCTCTTCTTTGGCAGCATCACTAAGGCCTTCTATTTCCAGCTGCACTTTACCCATAAAAGAGAATGGGTCAATCTCTATGGTTTGTGAGTAGTCGCCTTGCGAGCCTTGTATGGTTAGGTTTGCGGTTACAGGCTTGTAGCCTTTTTTGGCCACGTTACGCGCACTCACAATCATGCCCAGGGCGCCTTTGTAACGCTCAAAGTCATCGGCGTTTACACCGTTAGAGGTTACCAATTCGCCGTTATTGTCAACAGGTGGTGGTGTATCATCTTCTTTAGAACAGCTTAAAGCTACCAGCGTTAAGACCATTAAAAAAGAACATACTTTGAGGGAAATTCTAACATTTAATCTGCTTGGTTTCATAATTAAAAGGATTTTGTGGTTAATAGGTTGTGATGACACTAAATTTGGACTGTCTGCAGCCAAGTCCAAATTAATCCACCACAAAATGTGTTATCGCATTAACGATGGTTCAAAACTATTGGAAGATCATGCGGAATACTAATTTTTGGCATGGACAAAGTATGGACAGACCTGTAAAAAAAATATATATCCTAGCAAGGACTTAATAAATAATTAGAATTATAAAATATTGAATATGTGGTAATTAAATATGTATCTTGATAAGAATTGCATGGACAGATCATAGACATTAGGACTTTAAACATACGATACCTTTAATAGTGGTGTCTATACAGTACTTAAATACGTTAACTTAGCAAAACACTAAATATTAAGAGTACTATGAAACTAAAATATCTCTTCTTACTATTGCCATCGCTTGTTTTGGGTCAAGATTTTATGCCTTTACTGAACGAATCCATACAACAATCCATACTGGCAGGTGACGATTGTTTAAAGCAAAACGGCGAAGATTGTTTATCGTATTACGATAAAGCCATTGAGATGGCTAAAAATATGCCCGATTCTACCTTAATTATGACCTACAAAGAAATAACAGGCGGCTTGCTATGGTATGGTAACATTAAAGACGCTGAGCGCTATACAAGAGAAGGTCTTGCTACCTCAGATGCAAAATCCTATCCTACTACCATGAGTTATTTATACAAGCGCCTTGGAGAAGTATTTGTAAAAACTGAAATGACAGATAGTGTGATTCCGGCCTACAAAAAAGCCTTAGAATGGGCTAAAAAGGCCAATGATTATTTACAAATTACAGATGCACACATACTCATGGCTGATGTGTATCATAGACTAGGAAAAACTAAGCGTGCTATTGAAATGTTGACCTTAGCAAAACCCTATGCAGACCAAAGTCCTAATTATCGTCAACGCATTGGAATTGTTTATGTTATGGGTAATATTTATTTGGCCAACAAAGATTATACACTCGCGAAAGAGCGCTTTGAAGAAGCACTGGAAATGTCGCTTGGTAAAGATGAAATCATGTATCATTTTTCCAAGATTAATTGGTGTATGACCATGAATTTTTTGAATCAACCGTTAGAAGTCATTGACCAATTGCCCCAAACGATTGCTTTTTTAGAAGGTGACAACAATCAGCTTTCTGCAAATACACAGTTGGCAAAAGCTTTTTTACTTAATGGCGATTATGAAAAAAGTCTGCAACTAAGCTTGACTAATTTAGAAAAAGCAAAAACCATCAATAATCAAAATTTAGTGAGCTTAAATAGCAGAATGGCAAGCGAAAACTATTTAAAAATGGGTAAAACCAACATGGGTTTGCAGTATGCAGCAATGGCATTAAATAGCGAAAAATCAAAAGGCAGTATAGACGAACAGGTCCTGGATGCCTACAAACTAAAAGCAATGGCTTTAAAAGCCAACAATCAATGGAAGGAAGCTACAGAAACGCTTGATACCTATCAGGTTTTAAATGATTCGCTTTATACATTAGAAAAACAGAAAGAAATTCTAAATCTACAGGAATACTACGAAAGCGAGGTGAAAAACACCAAAATACAACTGCAGCAAGAAGAAATAAAAACATTAAACGCCAAATCCGCTAACGACCAACTAACCAAAACACTCTATGCCATTGGGATGTTTTCATTTTTAGCTATTGCCGGCCTTCTATATTTTAGTTTTAATCAGCGCATAAAAAAGAACAAAGCAGAGCGCGAAAAGCAAGAGGAAATTTATAAGCAAGAAATTGAATTTAAACAAAAAGAACTGGCAAGCCAAACATTACATCTTGTTCAGAAAAACACCTTTATTCAGGAATTAAAAGAAAACCTGGAAAAAATTAAGCATTCGCCAGAACTTTTTAAAGTTGAATTTAGACGACTGGTGATGTTGCTCAAAAAAGAAAGTGCCGAAGATAAAGATTGGGAAGTGTTTAAATCTTACTTTTCTGAAGTACACAATAATTTTGACAATAAGATCAAAGCTATTTCCAAAGAAATCTCAGAAAAAGAAATTCGATTGGCATCCTTTTTAAGGATGAATTTATCCACAAAAGAAATCGCATCCATGCTTAACGTACTGCCAGACAGTGTTTTAAAATCAAAATATCGCTTAAAAAAGAAGCTAGACTTGGATAAGGATGAGGATTTAACGGAATTTTTAAACACCCTGTAATTTTTGAAACGTATCTTTGCTTCAAGTATGGTCAATATACCAAATAACAAACAACTAATCCTATTCGATGGCGTATGCAACTTATGCAACAATAGCGTATTGTATGTGATCAAACGAGATAAAAAGGATAAATTTTTATTTGCACCACTTCAAGGCGAAGTTGGAAAGTCCATCTCCTCACAATTTCAAATAGACACTACTAAAATAGATTCCATTCTTCTATACAATCCTGCTAAGAAAAAAGTCTATTCTAAATCTACTGCTGCATTACAAGTTGCTAAGCAACTTAACTTTCCTACTAAACTAATGACCGTATTCCTTATTATACCAACTTTCATAAGAAATTTGGTGTATGATTTTGTGGCTAAAAACCGTTACAAATGGTTTGGCAAGAAAGATGCTTGCATGATTCCTACACCTGAGTTAAAAGCTAAATTCCTAATGTAAAAAAGCCTTTTAGGATACATCCTAAAAGGCTTTTTTAAAATTAACAACTTACTTAAAACTAATTTAACTTCAACAAAATTGAATTCGGTTTGAGGGAAAACTTCGAATTGGTTAATAGCACCTATTTTGTTTGTTCAAAAATAAATCAATCTGTCCTACCATTTTAAAAAAATCGACATAAACCCATAATAATTGTTTTAAATGTTAAAAGTGACAATATGTTCTATGAGGTGTTAGCTTACTCATTAAAAACCAGTAATCACTTTATCAAAACACCATGTTGCTCATTTTCGACTTGCTATGCAAGTAAATAAAAGTACTTTTAAAGTAAGCTTTTTTAGTTGATGGTTTAAGCTTAGTAATTACAAACCTCAAAGTGAAATACGATTTAGTTTAACCCTAACTTCCGTTAGTTAGGAACGAGTTAAACTCTTTATTGGAAGCATGTCTAACTTCCTTAAGGTACCTTGTTAGGATGGAATTTGTATTTAGCTTTGAGGTTTTATTTCAAACTTTTTAAAATGAATTCTAAATTAGCATTAGTATTATCATTTTTAATATAAGCATCAGTAAAATATTTAGGTTTTACTGCTAAGCCCAAATCAATTAACTTTTTCATTGTTGGGATGTATTCCAGACTGACCTTACCAGTCAATAAGATACCTAAATCGTTACCTTCATTAACATACTTATAAATATTTCTAATCCCTTTAAGGTATAAATGATCTTTTGTAAATCCACCTCCTCTGTGTACTCTTAAAGTAATGGCAAATGCTTTATCCCTATTTAGCTTATGCTGGTTGTGTAACAAATGAAATGTGTCCGAAAAATTATAACCTTTATTAAGGCTATCTACGGAAATAACCCTAAACGCTAACTCCTTTAAACGCTCAATAGTTAAACACCCACCCATAAATTCGGAATACACAGCCAAGCCTTCTTGAGTTTCAACATTGTTGGGAAAACCATTAGAAAAAATTTTCAAAGGCTGCTCTAAACCATTAAATGTAGTAACCATGTGAACACCGATTTCGTGATTGGTTAATACTTTAAGCTGATTTAAGCTGTATTTATGGCTTTTTCGTAATACTAAGGTTTGTGTATTATTCAAAACCATGGCTGCTGCAGAAAGATTGTTAGAAATCTTTATGTTGTACTTAAAGTCGTAACGTTTTGAAAATTCAGCAAAATAATCTTTAGCTTCACTAGCATTATACATAGGAAGCATTTCTTCATTAAACTCGGAATTATCAAAACGAAGAATAAACTTTGCATTCTCAATATCTTTTTCGGTTGGTGTACCAAAACTTTTAAGGCTATTGAAATAAAATTTACGTCCTTGACCTATGGTTTCTATACACTCAATTAAACCAGAATATTCATAGATAATATCCTCATATAGCTGTCTAATGTCGTCATCCTCTATACGTTCTAAACGCTGAGAGAAAAATAAACGATGTAATTTATAACCATTAAACCGCATTTTGGGATAATTAAACTCTGGTTCATAGTTATACTTTGCAGAAAAGAATTTTTTCTTTTCAAAAGCTATATTTAGAGGGTTTATATAATTTAGTAATTCAATATTTTTTACCAATCGATTAAGATTGGCATCAATATCAAATAAATCTTGAAATTCTTCTGTAGTCTTAATTTGGGACATTAGCCTTTAAACTTTCTGTAAAATTCGTCTGCGTGTTTTGGTATAAGTGTTTTCAACTGTTGTTCAACTGCCGCAACAACCTCAGGATAAATAACCTGCTTATACTCATCACAATACACCTTAGCTATTTCGGTTGCCAAAACTAAAGTATTTTCAAAGTTATTAGTAATGAATTTTAAGAAATATCCATTTCCTTGAAAGGTATCGTTAATCTTTGCTGTTTGCTTTATGTTATTTGGCAATTCAATACTTGCTAGCATTTGACGCCAAGACTCTATCTGTTCTCCAAATCTATCATTATCTATATTAGAGGTTCCCAGGTTCCATGTCGGAACTTCCCTATCCCATCGTTGCCAATTGTAACTATGCATGTCATAAACGACACATACACCAAACTTGTCTTCAATCTTAGAAATTAAAGTCTTAACCACTTTGTAGAAATTAGCATGTTTCTGCAAACTTTTGGTTTTTTCTTTTTCTGGCAATGGATTTTTCCAAAGTTGTTTTCCCCATGCAGTATCAAAAACTGCATTTTCAGGATCGCGATTAAGATCGTACTCAAAACGAGAATCACAACCAGATATTAAGATTGGATGCGAAATCACCATGTTTTTAGTTTCAGGATCTTCCTCGTACCATCTATCATATTCTGAATGTAGGCAATTGTCCCAAAGGTCTTTTCTAAATTGGTGTCCATCATGTACCGATCCGCATACATAAGGCACATAATCATCTAATTTTAAAGTAAATGAATAATCATCCGAAACCGCGTGGAAGATTTCTTCTGCCTCTATTTTTGCTATAATAGTATTAATTGGTAATCGCTCCATTATAAAGCCTTAAAGAGTCGTTCAAGGGATTTTAGCATATTACGTTCGTTAATATTGAAATCATCATCTGAAAAGAATAACGTTTTAATATCTTCTAAAAGTACATCAATATCTTCTCTATCGTAATTATGCTGACGTAGACTTGTTATTATTTTCTGAATACTTTGATAGTCATTATCCTTATCAAACTCATCATGGATTTCTTGAAAAGTTTTCATGTCTACTTTAGAGATAATAACATTGCGCTCGTGGTTATCCTCCTTAAAATCTGAATGAGCAGCAAACAGTAAGATATAGGCAACGAGTTCGTCTCTTGTCCAATCGATTGTTTTCATGTGTTAATATTTATTTTTTTCAAAGGTCACATGGAACACCCAATTAACATTCAGCTATGTGATTAAAGTTTAATAATGGGTGTTTCATTTATTTTAGGTTAAAGTTCCATATTCTGTCCATGAGCCATCATAGACCGTTAAATTTTTATAATTACAAATTGAAGCAGCCATAGCTAGAATACAAGCTGTAATTCCTGAGCCACAGCTAAAAACTAAATGTGTTTCTTCTCTTACTAAGTTATCAAAGATTTTTAAAAGTTCTTCTTTAGATTTTAAAATATTACCATTAAATAATTCTGTGTATGGTAAGTTTTTAGAATTTGGAATTGTTCCACGTCTTAAGCCTTGCCGTGGCTCATCGACTAGGCAATTAAATCTAGCTTCAGATCGAGCATCTATAATTAGTGTTTTACTATCTTGAGAAAATTGATTAACACCATTAAAATCTGTGATTAATTCTGTTTGAAAACTAGCGGTAAAGTCCCCTTTTTCTATAAGCTCTTCTTTATATGGCTCTACTCTTAAATAGTGTTTCTTCCATTCTGGCAAACCACCATTTAAAACTGCTACATTTTTAAAACCAAAGGTCTTAAATAACCACCAAGCTCTTGCACTAGAATAAATGCCTTTGTCATCATAGACTACAATAAATGAACCATTATTTATACCCAAAGCTCTGGCTTCTGTTTCAAATTGTTGTGTGCTAAGTAAAGTACTTGGGAATCTGGCTCTAGTATCACTAAACTTTTGCTTTATATCAAAGAATCGAGCATTTGGGATTCTTTCAGAATTATTTTCTATCTGTTTGTTAATTGTAGCATCAAGTATTATTAAGTTCTCAGTGTTTAAGTTAGTATTTAACCATTTTACAGAGACTAGAGAAATATTAGTGGCTATAGACATAGAAGGAAATTACTCTTTATCAAAAATCTTATTCTATATAGATTTTAATGTTAGGATAAGTCTTGTATGTTTCCCAAAATTCAGGTCTAAATTGCTTAATGTATTTTTGATGAAAAATAGATTTTATTTTTTTCTTCTTTTTTTTCCTAATTTCAGTTGAAAATAAATCAATCAATTTAGTTTTAAGTTCAGAGTTTTTAGAAAGCATGTCTCCTCCCTTATCATCAAACACCATCAATGATGAATAAATATCACCAGGTTTTTCTACACCATATGTTACTACAGTATATTTATCACCATTAGAAAATAAATCTATATCTTTCCATACAAGATAGGTGTTGTAACTATTTTCTGGTTGCACACCATCATCCCATTCCCCATAATTATTATACATTACCCAAGAAGTATAAAATGCTGTGTAAGTACACTCAAACTTCAAAGAACTGACCGATATAGTATCTTTTAGAACTATAAAATCTGAAGTTGAGATGGACGTTCCTGAAAAATCATTGACATATAAATATTCGCATTTACCATTTTGGAACTTTGATTGTTTATATTTCTTAGTTGCGCAACTGTAAAAGCAAAAAAGGGTAATTAAAGAAATGATTAGAGCATTACTTTTCATCTTTATAAAATTTATGCCTCATCAACCGTTTTACGAAGTCTTGTACGTCTATCAAAAGCTTGTAATTGATCTAAGACTTTACTCTCTAAAAAGTCAATCACTTTCTCTTCAACTTTCACTTTATTCTTGTAAACTTTATTGATGTATGTGATTCCACCAGGAGACATCACATTAACTTCAACCAATTTACCACCTATAACGTCAATACCAACAAAGTACAGTCCGTCCTTAACTAATTTTGGACCTATTTGCTTGCACAAAGCCTTCTCTGCTTTGTTAAGTGTGTGTCGTTGTACACTGCCACCTGCCGAAACATTAGAACGATGATCGTCAGAACCCGGAACACGTTTCATGGCACCAACAGGTTCTCCATTTAGCATTAAAATCCTTACATCACCTTGGTCAGCACCTTGAATGTAATCTTGTAAAATCACATAATTAGATGTGCCATCAGAATTTGAGATATAAAAATCCAATAGCGAATTGATATTGCTCATGGCTGATTTTTCAATCAGAATAACACCGGAACCACCAAAGCCATTAAGTGGCTTAATAATCATTTTATCAGACTTGGACTCTTTAATCTGACGTATTAAATACTTCTTATTTTTAGACACATGAGTGTTTGGTATAATATTACTATGAGCATCGCCAAAGGCTGCAGTATAGAGTTTATTATTAGCCTCTCGCATACCTTCTAATGAGTTTATAATAAACACATCATCTTTTACCGAGTCTAAAAAGTTGAGCATTATAGGGTCTAAAGGTGGGTTTGCTCTAAAGAAAATAGCATCAAAACCTGCTAGAGGTAGCATTTCCTCTCTCAATTTTACTTTATTGTAATACGATTTTAGTGATGTAGGCACCTTATCCATTCTGCCAACTACATTACAAAAAGCATTAGTAACACTGTCTCTAATGGTTAAGTTAGAAGGTGTACACATGGCTACACCGTGACCTCTCTTAGAACATTCTTTTATTAAAGCCAGGCTTGTATCATTTTCTGGATCTATTGTATCCCATGGATACATTATAAAGCAAATATTCATTTATAGTGTTGGTTTTGTTGTTTATGAGTAGCCTAATTTAAGGAAATTATAATTACTGAAAATTATTTTGGATTGTGGTAATTATCATCCCATTCTTTAGGTTTTGGATTGTCGTGAAGTTTGTCTAAAGACTTAGCGACCATCATTGAAACTGTGGCATCACCTGTTACGTTTACAACCGTTCTACACATGTCCAATGGTCTATCTACTGCAAATATTAAGGCTAGTCCAATTGGTAATAATTCAGCAGGAAAACCAATAGACTCTAAAACAATAACTAACATTACCATGCCAGCACTTGGCACGGCAGCACTACCTATGGACGCTAAAAGTGCTGTTAATACAATTACCAATTGATTGGTAAAGGTTAATCCTTCTGGCCAAATGACCTGCATAATAAACACAGCTGCTATACCTTGATATAAGCTTGTTCCATCCATATTTACAGTTGCACCAACAGGCAGTACAAACCCAGAGACTTCTTTGTCCACACCCAAATGCTCTTCTACACGCTCCATAGTTACAGGTAATGTAGCAGCACTACTACTGGTTGAAAATGCTAATAATTGTGCAGGACTTAATTTATTTAGAAACCATAAGGGTGATTTTTTTGTAAAAACTTTTATCAATAACATGTAGAAGCTTATCATTAATAATAAACCACCTACTACACATAATGCATATTGAAGTAGTTTCAATAATATTTCGGTATCATCAAACGCTATGATGACGTTTGCCATAAGCGCAAAAACAGCATAAGGAGCAAATAGCATTATAAGGTCTACCATCTTCATTATCAATTCATTGAGCGAATCAAAAATATCTATCATTGGTTTGGCCTTATTTTCAGGAATTAACAGTAAACAAATACCCACAAATAGTGCAAAAAAGATTACCTGAAGCATTTTGGCTTCACCCATAGCTTGAAAAATATTACTTGGAAAAATATCAACCAAAGGTTGAAGTGGACCGGCATCTTTTTGTGCATTAGCTTTATTAAGCTTGTCGGTGACACCTTCATCATTTTCATATTTCTCTTTGATTTTTTCAATAGTATCCTTTGGCATACCAGTTCCTGGTTGAACAACGTTAACTATGGATAGTCCTATGATTATTGCGATTAGTGTTGTACCAATATAGATAGAGATAGTCCGCAAACCCATATCTCTAATTTTTGAAATATCCTTTAAGTCTGAAATTCCTTTTATTAATGAAGCGAGTATTAATGGAACCGCAATTAACTTTAAAAGATTTATGAATATAGTGCCGAATGGAGCTATCCAATCGGTTACAAATTGCTGACCGGTTACAACATTCATTATAAACCCGAAAATAATTCCGAGTACCATCCCAATAATAATCTTCCAGTGTAATGCGAGTTTTTTCATAATTTTTGCCGATAAATCGGTAACCTCTTAAGTTAATTTTAATTCCAATCGTTAGATTCTGTTCTTCTCAGTAGTATAAAATCCGCCAAAACCAAAGCAGCCATAGCTTCTACAATAGGCACAGCTCTGGGTACAACACAAGGATCATGACGTCCTTTACCTTGCATTTCAACAGTTTCGCCTTTACTATTTATGGTGTCTTGTTTTTGTAATGTGGTAGCAACAGGTTTAAAAGCGACTCTAAAGTAAATATCCATACCATTACTTATGCCGCCTTGTATACCACCTGATAAATTAGTTTTTGTGCTTCCATCTTCATTAAACTTATCATTATGCTCACTACCCATCATTTTTGATCCGCAAAAGCCACTTCCATATTCAAAACCTTTGACTGCATTTATGGATAACATAGCCTTACCTAATTCGGCGTGAAGTTTGTTAAATACTGGTTCGCCCAATCCAACAGGTACGTTTTGTATAACGCAAGTTATGGTTCCGCCAATGGTATCTCCTTGTTTTTTTACTTCATTAATCTTAGCTATCATCTTCTCTGCAGATGCTTCATCTGGACAACGAATGATGTTAGATTCAATCTTGCTAAAATCTAAATCTTGATAAGGTTTTTCTAAAAATATATCCCCAACCGAAGATGTAAATGCATTAATTTTAATAGAAGACAATAGTTGCTTAGCTATTGCACCTGCTACTACTCTACTTGCTGTTTCACGCGCAGAACTTCGACCACCACCTCTATAATCTCGCACTCCGTATTTTTTATCATAAGTATAATCGGCATGACTAGGACGATAAACATCTTTAATATGTGAATAATCCTTAGACTTTTGATTGGTGTTTTTTATTACAAAGCCTATAGGTGTACCTGTTGTAACTCCTTCAAAAATTCCTGAAAGAAATTCTACCGTGTCAGGTTCCTTTCGTTGTGTTACAATTTTTGATTGTCCAGGTTTACGTCTATCTAATTCACTCTGAATTGCTTCAAAATCTAATTTTAAACCTGAAGGACAACCGTCTATAATTCCACCAATTGCTACTCCATGAGACTCACCGAATGTGGTAAGTTTAAATAGTTTTCCGAAAGAATTTCCTGCCATTAATTCTTATTTTACGCTAATGTAAATGTATTATTACAGAAACCAAAATGCACTAATCGCTTTTATGGTTTTACATTTACAAAAGCTATCTATTATGTAGGCTAAAATATTAGTAACAATATGGTAACATTCTCATTATAAAATATTAATTCTGAGGTTACAATGAGTTAATATGCTAGTCTGTTATTTGCAATTATTAATAGCATGTCTTGAATCTAAAAAGAAAAGTTGAAATAGCGGTCATATCAGACGTACATCTTGGCACATTTGGTTGCCATGCTAAACAGCTATTGACCTATCTAAACAGTATTGAACCAAAAAAGCTTATCCTCAACGGTGATATAATAGACATTTGGCAATTTAAAAAGAGATACTTTCCAAAATCTCACCTTAGTGTCATCAAGAAAATAATGGACTTTGCTGCCAATGGTACTGAAGTAATTTACATAACAGGAAACCATGATGAAATGCTAAGGAAATTTGCAGATACTGAGATTGGCAATATTTCAATAGTCAACAAATTGGTGCTGGATTTAGATGGAAAAAAAGCATGGTTTTTTCATGGTGATGTTTTTGATATTTCTATACAGAATGCAAAATGGTTAGCAAAACTTGGTGGTTGGGGTTACGATTTACTCATTCTCTTAAACCGATTTGTGAATTGGTGCTTAGAAAAAATGGGGAAAGAACGCTATTCGTTATCCAAAAAAATAAAAAATAGTGTAAAAGGTGCTGTAAAATACATTAGCGACTTTGAAAAAGTTGCTACTGATTTAGCCATTGAAAATGGATACGACTATGTAGTTTGCGGTCATATTCATCTTCCAAAAATGCTCATTAAAGAAAATAAGCATGGTAAAACAACTTACTTAAATTCTGGTGATTGGATTGAAAATTTTACTGCTTTAGAATACCAATTTAAACGTTGGAAGGTCTACAACTATAACAACGACAAACTTTCACCATTCTTTGCAGATGAAGAGCTAAAGGATATGGATGTAAAAGATCTTATTGCGGCTATTACAATAGTTGAACAACCTAAAAAGAAAAAATCAAAGTAGAGCTTCTCTCAAAATTGAAATTGGGTGCTTTGCAATGCGTCCTGTACCATCTTTAATTTGATGTCTACAACTTGTTCCATTAGCTGCTATTATAACATCTTCTGAAGCCTTTCTTATTGCTGGAAACAAGGTTTGTTCACCTATTTGCATAGAAACTTGGTAATGCTCTTTTTCGTAACCAAAGCTTCCAGCCATACCGCAACAACCGCTTGGTATTATAGTTACTTTGTAGTTTTCAGGTAAATTAAGAATATCAAAACTCGATTTTTGATTACCTAATGCTTTTTGATAACAATGCCCATGAAACTTAATCGTTTTACTTTCCCTTATAAATTGATTTGATGCAATGTTGCCTAACTCAATTTCCATTTGAATAAATTCTTCAATAAGAAAAGTTCGCTCAGCTATAGATTTTGCAGCAACTCTGTCATCTGTTAATTTTAGATATTCATCCTTAAAAGTTAAGATAGCAGAAGGCTCAATACCTACTAAATAAAAGTCGTCATTGACATAGTGTTTAAAGTAGTCTACATTTTTGTTCGAAATAGATTTGGCCTCTTTTAAAAAGCCTTTTGATATAAAACTTCTGCCACTTTCTAAATTATTGATAATAATTACTTTATAACTTAATTTCTCAAGTAACAATTTAGAGTCTAAAGCAATATCAGATTCCAGATAATTGACAAACTCATCAACAAATAAATAGACCGTTTTTTTATAGGTTTTTTCAACATTACTTATAGGCGTATTTTGAGTAATTTTTGAAAAAGATTTCGTCACTTCCGGTAAACTTCTTTGAGGATGAATCCCTAAAGAAGCATTCATAAAGCCTCTGACAAATTTGGTTTTAAAAAGCGCATTAGCTAATCCAGGTGTTCGAGATACCAATTTGTTATACTTAGTTGCGTTTGCAAAAAATTTGTCTTTAAACGTTACGCCATTTGCTTTTTGATATTGGTATAAAAATTCTGCTTTTAAACTTGCTACATCTACACTACTTGGACATTCACTTCCGCAGGCCTTACAACTCAGGCATAGACTAAAGACCTCTTTTAGTTCTAGATGATTGAATTTATTAGACTTCTCAGAGTTAGTCAAATACTCTCGTAGTGCATTTGCTCGTGCCCTTGTGGTATCTTTTTCGTTTAATGTGGCTCTATAACTTGGGCACATTACACCACCAAACTCAGGTAATTTTCTGCAATCGCCAGAGCCATTGCATTTTTCAGCTTCGCGAAGAATACCTTGCGAATGTGAAAAGTCTAAAAAAGTTTCAATCTCTGGCTCTGCTCTATCTGGCTCGTATCTTAAATTTTTGTCCATAGGAAAAGCATCTACAATCTTCCCTGGATTGAAAATATTATTAGGATCAAAGGCTGATTTTATTCTCCGCAGCAGTTGATAGTTGTCCTCACCAATCATCAATGGAATAAACTCAGCACGAACAATACCATCTCCATGTTCCCCAGACATAGAGCCATGATATTTTTTAACAAGTTTAGCAACAGCTGTGGTTATGACTCTAAAATCTTTTACATCATCAGATGTCTTTAAATTTAAAATAGGCCTTAAATGCAGTTCACCTGCTCCTGCATGGGCATAATACACAGCTTTTTGATTATACGTTTTCATTAAGGCTGTGAATTCTTCAATATAACTATCTAAATCCTCAAGAGCTACAGCAGTATCTTCAATACAAGCTACTGATTTTTTATCACCAATTATGTTGCCCAAAAGACCTAAACCTGCTTTACGTAACTCTAGTGCTTTGGTAATGTTTACGCCTTTGAGAATTGGAGCTGCGTAACTTAAGCTGAGATTTTCAGCTGTTTTAATAATTGCTTTAATCTCAATATCCAATAATTCTTGGGTTTCAGCTTTTAGCTCACACATTAAAATAGCTACAGGATTTCCTTCTATAAAGGCTCTATTTTCTTGCTGAGTTTTGTTATGCTTTGTGAGGCTTAAAATAGAGTCATCCATCATTTCACAAGTATGCAAGTTATGTTGCATTAAGGGTTTTACTGCTTTCATGCAATTGGCTATACTTTCAAAATGAAAAGCTATCATGGCACTACAATCAGGAGGCAACTCATCTAATTGAAGTGTTATTTCTGTTGTAAAGGCAAGCGTACCCTCACTTCCGGCCAACAGCTTACACATATTGAGTTTTTCATCTGAATTGGTCAATACTTCTGACTTGATTAATTCATCGATCGCATAACCAGTGTTTCTTCTATGAATCTGTTCTTTAGGGAAGTGTTCTCTGATTCTTTGTTGAACTTCTTCAGATTTTAGTTCCTTATAAATAGTTCTGTATATTTTTCCCTCAAGAGTTTGCTGTTTTGTTTTTTTGTGAAATTCTACTTTAGATATACTTGTAAATTCAACTTCACTTCCGTCACTTAAAAGCGTCTTTAAACTAATGACTTTATCTCGTGTTACACCACATCGGATTGAGGTGGTTCCCGAGGAATTATTACCAACCATTCCTCCAATCATACAACGATTAGATGTTGATGTATTTGGTCCGAAAAATAATCCATAAAGTTTTAGGTAATTGTTTAATTGATCTCTAACAACACCAGGTTGTACTGTTACCCTTTTTTTAACCTTATCGAGTTTTATGATTTTGGTAAAGTATTTAGAAACATCGACTATAATACCTTTACCAACTACTTGTCCCGCCAAAGAAGTTCCTGCAGTTCTTGGTATTAACGATATGTTGTTCTTATTAGCAAAATCTATTAATAATTTAATGTCCCCAATAGTCATCGGAATTGCAACCGCAGTTGGCATCATTCTATATACAGAAGCATCTGTTGCATAAAGCTTCAGCATTAAATCATCAAAATATAATTCGCCTTCTAGTTTTGTGCTTAGTGAAGTTAAATTTTGGCGTGAAATACCTTGCATCTTTAATTAATTAATCTGGACTTGTAAATTATAATGTTGTCTTAAAATCTATGACTGAGACTCAATTTTAACATAATTTTGTCGTTGTAATCATACAACAACACAACTTATTGTTGGAAATATAAACACTAAAACTTAAAAACATTATGAAAAAATTAATTTTATTATTTGCCGTTTTTGCAACCTTCACTTTTGCTGCGAGTGCACAAGAAATTGCAGACAACGCAATCGGCCTTAGACTTGGTGATAGTGATGGATTTGGTGCAGAAATTTCATATCAACGCGCATTAGGCGACAACAACCGACTTGAAGCAGATTTAGGCTGGAGAAGCGGTAATGGTTTTGATGGTTTTAAACTTACAGGCCTATACCAATGGGTTTGGGAACTAGATGGCAACTTTAACTGGTATGCAGGTGCTGGTGGAGGTGTTGGGTCTTACAGTTTTGACAATAATGCCTTTGATGACGAAACATTCTTCTTTGTTGCTGGTGACATTGGTATTGAATATAATTTTGATATTCCATTATTATTGTCATTGGATTTTAGACCAGAACTAGGATTTGGAGATTTTAGAGACGACTTAGATTTTGATATTGCACTAGGTATCAGATATCAATTCTAAAATCATAATAATATCTAAAAGCCACCACATTTTAGGTGGCTTTTTTTATGGTGATAAGCCATAAAATTTCTTTAATTTAGCCTAGCTTTAAAATAATGACTAAAACCCCTTTTTTTAGGAAATAAAATATACTATTGATGAAAAATACTGCTTTAACAGAGACTCATATAGCTTTAGGAGCAAAGATGGTTCCATTTGCTGGTTACAATATGCCAGTACAATACGAAGGTGTTAATATCGAACATGATACTGTAAGGCAAGCTGTTGGTGTTTTTGATGTATCTCACATGGGAGAGTTTTTAATAGAAGGGCCCCACGCTTTAGAACTCATTCAGAAAATATCGAGTAACGATGCATCAAAGTTAGAAATTGGCAAAGCACAGTATAGTTGCTTACCTAATGATAATGGTGGTATTGTAGATGATCTTATCATTTACAAAGTCAAAGAAGAAACCTACCTGTTTGTTGTTAATGCCAGTAATATTGAAAAAGACTGGAATTGGATAGCTTCAAAAAATGATGTCGGTGCCAATATGCGAGATTTGAGTGAAGACTATTCGCTTTTAGCAATACAAGGGCCTAAAGCCGTAGAAGCCATGCAATCTTTATCTAGCCATGATTTATCTGCTATAAAATTTTACAATTTTGTAGTTGGTGATTTTGCTGGTGTAGAACATGTAATTATCTCCGCAACAGGTTATACAGGTAGTGGAGGTTTTGAGATTTATTGCAAAAATTCTGAAGTTAAACAAATTTGGGATAAAGTATTAGAAGCTGGATCTGACTTTGGAATTAAACCAATTGGACTAGCTGCTAGAGATACATTACGCCTAGAGATGGGTTACTGTTTATACGGAAATGATATAGATGATACAACCTCTCCAATTGAAGCCGGTTTAAGTTGGATTTGCAAATTCAATAAAGAATTTACAAACAGTGAAGCTCTACAAGCCGAAAAAGAACGCAAACCAGAGCGTAAATTGGTAGCTTTCAAACTAGATGAAAGAGGTATTCCTCGTCAAGGCTATGATATTGTAGACAATAATGGTAACACCATTGGTAATGTTACTTCCGGTACTATGAGTCCAAGTCTGGGCATTGGTATTGGTCTAGGATATGTGCCAAGTGTTTTTTCTGAAGTCGATAGCAAAATAAACATCCAAATACGCAAAAATGCAATTCCTGCAACAGTAGTAAAATTGCCATTTTACAAAGTATAAAAGTTTTAAAAATTAGGTTGTAGGAATTAATGAAGAAGAATTTAAGTAAACACAGAATCCTAATTCTTGGTGCTAGTGGATACATAGGCAATGCCATTTACAAAGAATTAGCTCCCTATTTTAAAACTTTTGGGACTTACAGAACTTCAAAAAAAATATTTGAAAACAATAAGCAATTATTTCAATACAACTTAGAAGAAGACGATGTATATGAAATCCTAGAAGCTACAAAACCTTCAATAGTTATTTCAGCAATCAGAGGAGATTTTAATTCACAAACCATTGTCCATCAACACATAGTTGAATATGCATTAGAATATGGTACTAAAATTATCTTCTTGTCCTCTGCTAATGTTTTTGATGCTTACAGCAAATACCCAAGTTATGAGTTAGACAAAACGCTAAGTAACAGTATTTATGGCCATTTCAAAATCAAAATTGAGAACATGCTTCTCAGACTACCTAAAAGGCAAGTAGCCATACTAAGATTACCAATGGTTTTTGGACAACAATGTCCTAGAATACAAGACATTAAACTATTCATTTCTGAAAACGAATCGGTTGAAGTTTTTCCAAATCTGATAATGAACGTTACTTTGGATAGAAAAGTAACACAACAAATTCATTACATCATTAACCGTGAAAAGTATGGTATATTTCATTTAGGCAGTACAGATTTAGTTCATCATGACGAATTTGTAAAGCAAATTTTACAAGCTATAAGTCCTGAAAAAGTACTTCTGAAACATGTTTATACTACCAATGATGATCGTTATCTTGCTGTGCTACCAAAATTTAACAAATTGCCTAAGCATCTTCAAATCACGAGCGATAAAGTTCTAGAAGAACTTACTAAATAAGCTTGACTACCAAATGGTATTTTATTAAATTCGGTTAATAAATCATTCAAATTATGAAATTAGACGAATCTAATATTGAAAAGAAATTACTTCACTTTCCTGAATGGGAATACTATGATAATGCCATACACGTAGAACTAGAGTTCGACAACTTTAAGGATTGTTTTAGCGCCATGAGCAGAATCGCTTTTGAGTGTGAAGCATTAAATCACCATCCCGACTGGAGCAATGTTTACAATATTTTAAAAATATCACTATCTACGCATGATGCTGGCGGAGTTACACAAAAGGATTTTGATTTAGCAAAAGCCATAGAAGCTATTGTTGAAGCTGAAGATTAGGCTTTAAATAATTAACTTAATTAATTACTTTTACGCGAATAAATTTTAAACACTATGGGAAGAGCTTTTGAGTTTAGAAAAGCAAGAAAAATGAAGCGATGGTCTGCTATGAGCAAGGCCTTTACTCGTATCGGTAAAGATATTGTTATGGCTGTAAAGGAAGGTGGTCCTGATCCAGATAGTAACTCTCGTCTAAGAGCAGTAATACAGAACGCCAAGTCTGTAAACATGCCAAAAGATAATATAGAACGTGCTATTAAACGCGCTTCAGACAAAAACCAAGGGGATTACAAGGAAGTCGTTTTTGAAGGTTATGCACAACACGGTATAGCAGTACTTATAGAAACTGCTACAGATAACAATACTCGTACTGTGGCCAATGTACGTAGCTATTTTAACAAATGTGACGGTAGCTTAGGAACATCTGGCTCTGTAGTATTTATGTTCGACCATACCTGTAATTTTAAGATAAAAGGTGGGGATTTAGACTTAGAAGAATTAGAATTGGAACTTATAGATTTTGGTGTTGAAGAAATCTTTGAAGACATCGACGAGGATGAAGATGGAAATGAAGTAAAAAGTGTAATGATTTATGCGCCTTTTGAAAGTTTTGGTAGTATACAATCCTATTTAGAAGAAAATAATATAGAAATTATTTCATCTGGTTTTGAGCGTATACCACAAGTCACTAAGAAACTAACACCAGAACAAGCTGAAGATGTAGAAAAGCTTCTTGAAAAATTGGAAGAAGATGACGATGTGCAAAACGTTTATCATACCATGGAAGAAGCGACTGAATAGTCTATTATGAAATAATGTACAGAAAAGAGGGTTTTGCCCTCTTTTTATTTGCATAAATAAATTAAAAGATTCAATAAGGCACTAAATCCTATATTTGTAAAACAAGTACTTAACATTTGAATAATAAACGTCTTTATTTCATAGATGCTGTAAGAGCCTTTGCTATCTTAATGATGCTTCAAGGTCATTTTATAGATACGCTTTTGGACGTATCCTATAGGGACGATAATAATATGGCATTTACCATTTGGAAATATTTTAGAGGTATCACAGCACCAACATTTTTTACAATTTCAGGATTGATATTTTCCTACCTGCTAATAAAAGCTAAGAAAAGTGGTGATGTAGCTTTTAGAATGAAAAAAGGTTTTTACAGAGGTTTATTACTTATTGGAATTGGTTATCTTTTGCGTGCACCTATCTTCCAATGGTTATACGGTGATTTTAATTCTCCATATTTTTTACTTATAGATGTGCTTCAATGCATAGGTTTATCTCTGATATTAGTTGTTGGTATTTATAAACTAACGCTAAAGAAAACCCTTGTCTTTTCAATTTTAATGTGTGTTTTAGGGTTAATTATTTTCCTCACGGAACCACTTTATAGATATTTAGATCTACCCAATGTTCCAAAAGTATTCGCTAATTGGTTAACTAAGGATTATGGTTCAGTTTTTACAATTTTACCATGGTTTGGCTATATTGCTTTTGGTGCCTTCATAGCTACAATTTTCTATAGATATATCGAGCGTCCAAAGTTTAAGCCAGGTATAATCCTAGGTTTTGTTGTTTTTGGACTCGCTTTAATATTTAAATCAGGTTGGCTTTTGATGAAACTTTATCACTTAACAGATTTCGAGATTTTTAAAGGTGTAGCTAACTATAATTATCTGTTTATAAGGTTAGGAAATGTACTATTATTGTTTGCTATATTCTATGCTTCTGAAGATTATATAAAACAACCGCTTTTGCTCAAAATAGGACAAAAAACATTATCTATTTATGTTATCCACTTCATAATTATTTATGGAAGTTTTACAGGTGTAGGATTACACCAACTTATAGGTAAAACCTTATTGCCATGGCAAGCTATCGTAGGAGCAGTCATATTTTTAACCACAGTTTGTTTTATCTCATTTTATTATGTTAAAACAAATACATTTCTATATCATAGTATTCGCTCCTTGTTAAATAAAATAAAACGGATTTAGTAAGCTTCGTACCAGTCAAAATTTTCTTTGATAATTCTCGCCTTTTGATTATTTACAAAATCGAGATAAGCTAGTGCAACTGGCGATAGGTTTTTAGACTTTTGCCAAACCAAATTCCAATTGGTAATGATAGGCAAACCCTTAAATGGTATTATTTCTAAATCACCATTTTTTAATTCATTCTTAATACCTATTAATGGCATAATTGAATAGCCTAAACCAGCTATTACAGCTTGCTTTAATGCCTCATTTGAGGTAAGCTCCATACGTTTTGGTGTACTAATGTTATGACTTGCAATAAAAGACTCCATGGCATTACGTGTAGCGGAGCCCTCTTCTCTATACAACATCGGATAAGTTTCAAAGATTTTCTTAGTTGATACTTTACGATTAAATTTATCTTTTCTAGATCCAATGAGGTACAATCTATTTTCCATTAGTTCTACTCTACTTAGATTAAGTTGATCTGGTATTACAGAAACAAGTGAAAAGTCAACTTCATTATTTTCAAGACTTTTTACAACACTTTGTTTGTTGGTGACATCCATAATAAGATCAACACCTTTGTTTTGGTTTGTAAAGTCCGATAAAAAATATGGCATAACATACTTTCCTGTTGATACTACTGAAATTTTTAATCTGCCTGCAACCTGCCCTTTAAAAGACATTGTTTTATAGTTTATAGCATCTACCTCATTAAGAATTTTTTCAGCAGCCTCTGCAATTTCCAATCCAAAATCTGTAACGTAAAGTTGTCTGCCAACTACTTCTGTAAGTGGTATAGAAAATTGATCTTGAAATTTTTTAAGTTGGATTGAGACCGCTGGCTGACTTAAAAACAAAGCCTCAGATGCCTTAGTAATACTTTTTAATTGAGTAATCTTTAAAAAGATCTGTAATTGATGTAAAGTATAATTCATAAATATTAATTATATATATAATTAAAAATATATATAAAAATAAATAAAAAAAATGTTACAATTTTGCCCAAAGTTTAAAAATTAATAAAAAAATAAAATGGAAAGAATTGAGTCTAATACCAATCTAAAAGAAGTTGAGCTAGATGAAAAAAAAGCATCGCAAAGAACTAAAACTCAAGTGGCTATTACCTTATTAATTTTATCTGGCCTAATCACATTGTCCTATATGAACGACAATATTTTTTTAGAATACATAGCTGTATGTGCCTTTATAGTATCATGCATATGCATTATAAAACTTACAGAAATTAAATAACACTAAACACACTTAATCATGTCAAACACAAAAACACAAAATAAAATAGATAAAGCAACCCAAGAGGTTAATCTTGTTGAAGGTTTATTTAGACCATCTGAAGCAGATTATTTAATAAATGTACTCATTGAGGAGAAAATAAACTTTCACAAACTTCAAAGATTAAGTTTATGCATAGGGCAAGAAAAAGCCGATACAAAATATGAAAACAACAGAATTGATGAACTTTTAAAAGAAAAACAAATTGCTAAAGACTACATTTCTATCGCTAGAAAAGAAGGCTATAATGTGGTTATTAATGGCACACTTAATATCTCGTTTGTAAAATAATATTACCCTAAATAGAATATCATTTCTGAAAATATTCTTCAATGAATTTACATCTGTTATTCGATAATTTAACTAATCCTGCCTTATTATTCTTTTTCCTAGGTATCATTGCAGTACAGTTAAAAAGTGATTTGGAAATACCACCCAATTCCTCAAAATTTATTTCGCTCTATCTGCTTTTATCTATTGGTTTTAAAGGCGGACAAGAACTCTCTCACAGCGACCTTAATATGGAAATAATTTGGTCGCTTTTATTTGGTATTTTCCTTGCTGTTGCCGTACCTATTTACACTTATTTCATTTTAAGGAGAAAGTTTAGCGTAGCTAATGCTGGCGCCATTGCGGCTTCTTATGGTTCTGTTAGTGCTGTGACATTTGTAACGGCAATTTCATTCTTAGAGATTGAGCAGATAACATTTGGTGGACACATGGTAGCTGTAATGGCTTTAATGGAAGCACCATCAATCATTATCGGTCTTTTACTCATTTCAATATATGACAAAGAAAACGCCATAAAGATATCAATGGGTAAGGTAGCTAAACATGCTTTAACCAATGGAAGTGTACTTTTAATTTTAGGTAGTTTAGTGGTCGGATTCTTGGCCAGTGAACAACAAGCTGAAGGTATAAAACCATTTACAACCGATATATTTAAAGGATTCTTAGCTGTATTTTTATTAGATATGGGAATTACAAGTGGTAAAAAATTATCTTCTTTTCTTAAGAAGGGATGGTTTGCGTTAGTATTTGCCATTATAATCCCATTTATAAATGGAAGTTTAGTAGCGGTTATAAGTTCTTTATTTACAGAAAGTGAAGGCAACCGTCTATTATTTGCAATTTTAGCGGCAAGCGCATCTTATATTGCAGTACCCGCAGCTATGCGAATCGCTGTACCAAAAGCAAATCCTAGTTTGTATTTACCTATGGCTTTGGCAATTACATTCCCATTCAACATTACACTTGGCATGCCTTTGTATCTATGTATTATACAAATGTGTTCTATATTTTAGAAAATAAAAAAGGCTTCCAAATTAAGGAAAGCCTTTTTCTTTTTCATAACAATTTTAAAACTCAAAAAATATTAATTGTTAGATAAATACACCAACTAAGTAGATGCTTTGTAAACACTAATAAATTTTGATATCTCTACTTATTCTACTATTAATCTTGACGTTTGATTTTTTTATTACATTTTAAATTATCTTGATTAAATAAGTTTTTTGTTTGTACTTTATTGACGTAATTATGGAAGGTTGGATTTTAAAAAATCAAAAACACTTTTGCAATTTATATAATTGATTATGAAAGACTTAATTAGTAGTTTTTACGAAGCATTTCATCAACTTGATGCTAATAAAATGGTCTCTTGCTATCACAAGGACATTGTTTTTGAAGATCCTGCTTTTGGTATTTTAGAAGGAGAAAGAGCTAGAGCAATGTGGCAAATGCTTTGTGAATCTCAAAAAGGAAAAGACTTTAGAGTAAAAGCTACAAACATCACTGAAAATTCAGCACATTGGGAAGCCTTCTATACCTTTAGTAAAACAGAAAGAAAAGTTCATAATAAAATTGATGCAACTTTTGAGTTTAAAGATGGTTTAATAATCAAACACATAGATGTTTTTAATCTTCATAATTGGGCAAAACAAGCTATTGGATTTAAAGGCTGGTTATTAGGTGGTACCTACTTTTTTAAAAAGAAACTTCAGTCACAAACAAACTACCTACTAAATAAATTTATGGCAGAAAAAAAGCTATCAAATTAACTTGATAGCTCTTTGAGGCAATGTTTCTTTTTAGGGACTTAATAGTTTACTTTATGTTTCATTGCATAAATTACAAGGCAAATCATATGCCAAATTATTAACTATAGGCTTTAACTTTACCCTCCACACCCTCAAAAAAAGAAATCATATACTTAAAATCGGCTTCAACATCATCGGTTGGATAAAAAGGTTCAGAAACCTTGTTTTGCTTATTTTTAAAATCTAATGTAAACATAATAATAGGTACGTTTGCAGCTTTGGCTATGTAGTAAAACCCCGTTTTCCAACTGTCTACTTTCTTACGAGTACCTTCTGGTGCCAGTGCTAACCTAAATTCTTCTTCCTCTTCAAATAATTTGGCGATGGCTTCAACTTTATTTTGACCTGAGGTTCTATCTAAGGGCTTTCCTCCTACCGCTCTAAAATAATACCCAAAAGGCCAACGGAAAAGCTCTTTTTTTCCTACGAAATTTGTCTTAACGCCTGTAATTTTTCGTAATAAAATACCAATATAAAAATCGTGCCAGCTCGTGTGAGGCACTGCAATGATTACTGCTTTTTTAATTTTATCTTTTGAAAAGTTAGTATTACCAACAATTTTCCAACCCAGTAATTTGAAATAGATTAATTTTGCAAGCCAACGCATATTACATTTTTTTGTAAAGCTCTAGCAATGTATCTCTGGTAATTTTAGTTTTCCAGTTTTTACCAAGAGCATTTTCCCATAATGGCTCTAAGCTAAGCGCCACATCTATCATAGTATTGAGCTGATTATCATCTAAGTCTTTACAAATTCCTTGTGGCAATTGGATACCATGCTTTTCTTTCATTTTTTTGAACATAGCTACACCTTCAGGATAATAGTCATCTAAGTGATCAAATACAATGCAGTTACCTAAGCCATGCTTTACTCCCAATAAATAACTCAACCCATAGCTCATAGCATGCGCAACCCCTACTTGGGAATATGCAATACTCATTCCTCCATGCCAAGAAGCCATCATTAATTTATCTTGGGACTCTTCTTTAGACAATTTATCACCTAAAAATATTTCCTGACATAGTTCAAAAGCTTTTTCCCCATAACTCTGACTAAAGGCATTTAAGAAAGTTCCATTTAATGACTCTACACAATGAACAAAACAGTCCATACCTGTATAAAACCATTGATCTTTGGGCACGTCTTTTGTTAATTCAGGATCCAAGATAACTTGGTCAAATGGCGTAAAATCACTATTAATACCCAGTTTTCGTTCTGGACCTGTTAAAATTGTTGTTCTAGAGACTTCTGCACCTGTTCCTGAAATGGTAGGTATGCCAACATGATATACTGCAGGATTTTTAATTAAGTCCCAACCTTGATAATCTTTAGACTCACCTTTATTAGTAAGCATTAGCGACACTGCCTTGGCGATATCCATAACAATACCTCCTCCAATGCCTATGATGCCCGATGGCAGCTCACTATACTCTAAAATGATATCTTCAACTAATTGATCTATTTGAGAGGTCTTAGGTTCATCTATTGTTGGAACATAGATAATTTTGTCATTGTAAGACAATGTTATTCTTGAAGTTAACCAATGATTGCCCTTAAAGACATCATCTACATAAAATATAAATGGTGCATTACGTCCGTTTCGTTTTGGCGCTAAAATTTCATCTAATTGGTTGAAACTTCCGCGTCCGAAAACAACTCTGGACACCATTGGATAATTTTTATATATCATTTACTATTTAATCTTTAACAAAAATAAAAACTTAGTTTATTTATTTAGTTTTTATAAAATTTAAAATCTCTTTTAGATTGTCAACGGTTTTATAATCTAAACCATTTGCTTCCATTTTACTTACTTTTTCATGTTGCCAAGTGGTATGAAAAGGTACATGTATGGCTTCTGCACCAATATTAACCAATGGTAAAATATCTGATTTTAATGAATTACCTATCATTAAAAATTCAGAAGGTTTAATATCTAAATGCTTTAGCAACTTTTTGTAATTCGCTTCCTGTTTTTCACTTAAGACTTCTATGTGATGAAAATAATCCAACAAGCCAGATTTTTCTAATTTACGCTCTTGGTCTAACAAATCACCTTTGGTTGCTAGGATTAATCTATAATTTTTAGATAAGGTTTTTAAAACATCTTCTACTCCATCTAACAGTTCAATTGGTTTATTAATCATGTTTTTACCAATATCTAAAATCTTACCAATTATTTCGTTTGAAACTCTACCATCAGACAATTCAATGGCTAACTCAATCATAGACAAAACAAAACCCTTAACACCATAACCGTAGGTTGGTAGATTTTTTATCTCCATCCTAAAAAGCTCTTGGTCTATTTTGTTGGGTGTTTCATAATGCGATAGCAAACGTCCTACTTCTTCTTCTGCCTCCCGAAAATAAGTTTCGTTTACCCAAAGTGTATCGTCCGCATCAAAGCCAATTACTTTTATGTTACTATTTGTTATTTCCACAATTTTTTTGCTCTTTCTAAATCTTCTGGCGTATCAATCTCTACACCTTGTACTTTGGTTTCAACCATTTTAATCTTTTTACCATACTCTAAGTATCGGATACATTCAATTTTTTCGGTAGCTTCAATAAATTGCATTGGTAAAACGGTAAAATCTAACAAAGCTTGTTTTCTAAACGCATAAATTCCTTTATGTTTGAAATATCTCGCTCCTGCTTCTTTATCTCTTGGAAAAGGAATTGGACTTCTAGAAAAATATAATGCAAAGTTATTTTGGTCTACAATAACCTTTACGGTGTTTGGGTTATTGATTTCTTCCCAATCGGTAATTTCTACCATCAAAGACGCTAAGTCAATTTCCTTTTGCCTGTCTTCATTAAAGACTTCTAAAACCTTTTTTAAACTTTCACGCTCAGTAAAAGGCTCGTCTCCTTGCACGTTTACGACTATATCACAATCCAAATTTGCAACAGCTTCTGCAATTCTATCACTACCAGATTCATGTTCTTTTTGGCTCATTATAGCTTTACCACCATTATTTACAATTTCATTATAAATAATGTCACTATCTGTTACAACATAAACTTCACTGAATAGATTGGTTGCAACAGTAGCTTCGTAAGTTCTCAATATAACTGATTTTCCGGCTAAATTCTGCATTAGTTTACCCGGAAAACGAGAAGCACTATAACGTGCAGGAATCATGGATATAATCTTCATATATCTGCTTTATCTATATTCAAAAATAAAGTATTCTCCTTTAATTAGAGTTGTTTTCAACAAACATTTCATCTTTAAAACCTATGAGGTAAAGTTTCTCTTTTGCACGAGTTACAGCAGTGTACAACCAGCGCAAGTAATCTTTATCCATGCCATTTGGCAAATAAGGTTGCTCTACAAAAATGGTGTTCCATTGTCCACCTTGCGATTTATGGCAAGTTATGGCATAGGAAAACTTAACTTGTAATGCATTAAAATATTTATTGTTTTTAACTCCAAGAAATCTTTTGTAATTACTTGTTTCATTGGCGTAATCCTTAGCAACTTCTTGATAAAGTCTGTTAGAGTCATCATAACTTAAAGATGCGCTTTCAGCATTTATTGTATCTAAAAGCAAAACCGTCTCAAAAGGTATCATACGTGGGTAATCTACCATTTTCACTTTGACTTCAGCAAACTTAAAACCGTATAATTCTTTAATGTTGAAAATTTCCAATACTTCCACTATATCACCATTAGCTATAAAACCAGCTTCAGTTGTTGGTTTAATCCAGAAGTAATTGTTCTTGACTACCATTAGATAATCACCAGCAGACAATTCACTTTCATTAAATAAAATACGTTCTCTAATCTGCTTATTATAAAGGTATGCTCTTTTATTACTCCGAACTATTATTGTTGTTTCTTCATAGCCGTCACTACTGTAAGCATCATTAATAGCATCCATAATTTCATAACCATCAATTAGCCGAACTATGTCTTTATAGGGCGAGACATTGAATTTAAAACTCTCATAGAAACCATTTTCTAGAGTGGCCCTAAGCTCAGTGGCATTTTCTAAAATACCTGAATCTTGCTCTTGACGTACAACCTCATCCAATTCAATACCAAAAACTTCCTTGTTGTAATTAAGGCTTATTTTGTCCACATTTAGAGCAGGACTTATATCAGACTTAACAGGTGGTAATTGAGCCTTATCACCTATCAATAATAATTTGCACTGATGGCCAGAATATACATATTGCATTAAATCATCTAGTAGAGAACCGTTTTCAAATATTTTAGAATCTGAAGGTGTATCTGGTATCATAGAGGCTTCATCTACAATAAAAATGGTGTTTCTATGCTTATTTGGTTGCATAACAAATTTGACTCCTCCACCTTTTTCTTTTTTAGGAAAATAAATTTTCTTGTGTATTGTAAACGCTTCTTTTTTAGAATAGTTAGAGATTACCTTAGCCGCTCTACCAGTTGGCGCCAATAAAACAGCTCTTTTTTTTGCTTCCCACAGGTTATTAACTATAGTACCAATAATACTTGTTTTGCCAGTTCCAGCATATCCTCTTAATATATAAATTTGGTTTGAAGATTTATCGAAAATAAATTGGGACAACTGCATTAGTACTTTGTCTTGCTTAGAAGTGGGCGCAAAAGGAAACTTAGACTTTAAAAGCGAGTAAAATGCAGAAGCATTAGTTATCATAGAGAATTAAATTATGAGCAATATAGCATTATTATAACGTCATTAAAAACCTATCTGAAATTTGAATGATTTTTATTTAGTATAGTTTTACCCAATAAAAAAAAATTGTAGATTTGCGAAAGACCTAATTAATAAATAAAAACTAAAAATGGTAATTGCAGCAATAATTGGTATTATTCTTTTAACGATTCTAATCGTATGGTTAATTGACAAATTTGTTCCTAAAAAATTAAAACCAGTAATTAATATTGTGCTATGGGCACTTATTATTCTGCTTGGGTACATGACTTTTATGTCTGTTTACAAAGAGATACAATTCAACCAATTAAAGGTTGAACGCTACAAAGTTGTAATTGACCGATTAGTAGATATTAGAGATTCTCAAATTGCATATAAAGAAGTAAAGGGTGAATATGCTGGTAGTTTTGACAAGCTTATAAGTTTTATTGAAAACGACAGCATTCCTATTACACAGAGAAGAGACAGTACAGTATTAGATGTAGAGCGTACACGTGCTTTTGGCGGTGTAGAAACATTTAAAACCATTACCCTCATAGATACCTTATCTTACTGGAATGTTAAAGATTCCATTTTTAAAGGTGATACACGTTATAAAAACTTAGCTGATGTAGGTGTTGGTAAAGAGGGTGCTAAATTTAAATTAGAAGCTGGTAAAATAGAAGAAATTCCAGTGTTTGAAGCTAGCGTAGATAAGGCAATCGTCTTAGATGGTCAGGAAAAGTATCTAATAGAAAAAGAAAAGCAAGCTATTTCCATAGCAGGTGTTAAAGGAGAAACGGTAAAAATCGGTTCTATGCAAGAAGTTAATACTAGTGGGAATTGGGGTAAAGACCTTTCAACAAAGGAGTAGTTTTGACAAAAAATAACATTAAAGAACTGTCCATTCAAGTTAATTTGAATGGGCTTTCTTTTTGTATACTAAACAGAACATCCAATACTATTGAATTTCTTAACAATATTCAATTTCAACATAAATTAAACCCTTTTGATGTTCTAAATCGCCTTAAAACTGAATTGAGTGCTAACTCAGTATTTTCAGATGAGTTTGATGCTATTACAGTTGTACATCAGAATGAACTATCCACATTAGTACCAAAAAAACTTTATTCAGAAAACAATAAAGCAGACTATTTAAAATTCAATACAAAAATCTTAAAAACAGATTTTATAGCAGATGATGATGTAGCAATAAATGATAGTGTTAATTTATATATACCCTATGTAAATTTAAACAACTATATTTTTGAGACTTTTGGTGAGTTTACTTATAAACATTCCTCAACAGTTTTAATAGATACTATTTTGCAGAAAACCTCTCAAAATAGTAATGCCGAAATGTATCTACATGTTAATAGCTTTATGATTGAGGTGTCAATTGTAGAGAATCGGCAACTTCAATTGTTTAATGTTTTTGAATATCATAGCAAAGAAGATTTTATTTACTATGTTCTTTTTGTTTTTGAACAACTAAAACTAGATGTTGAAACAACAACAATTCATCTAAGTGGCAATATTGATAAAAATAATGAATTGTATGATTTACTTTACACTTATGTAAGACACGTAGAGTTAGAAAAACTTAGTTTTAGCTATAACTTTTCAGAAAATATCGATACTGATAAGCTACATCATCATTTTTTGATTTTAAACACCTTTTAATGCGGATAATTTCTGGAACATACAAAGGCAGAAAAATTATAGCACCTGCTAAATTACCCGTTCGGCCAACTACAGACATGGCAAAAGAAGCTTTGTTCAACATTCTTAATAATCAATATTATTTTGATGACATCGCCGTACTAGACTTATTCTCAGGCACAGGAAACATAAGTTACGAGTTTGCATCTAGAGGTACTGTAGACATTACAGCAATAGATGACCATTACGGCTGTATTAAATTTATAAATGATATAGCAGAAAGTTTTAAAATGCCCATAAAAACTGTAAAAAGTGATGTTTTTAAATTCCTTGAGAACAACAACCAAAACTACAGTATCATTTTTGCCGATCCACCTTACGATTTTGAAATAGAATTATTTTCAAAAATACCTGAATTAATTTTTGAAAACAATCTGCTACAAGATGAAGGTCTTTTAATAATTGAACATTCCAAGCACACAGATTTAAGCCATTTAGAGCATTACTCTCATTCAAAAAAGTATGGTGGTAATATGTTTAGTTTTTTCGAATTAAGCAATCATGAATAAATGCTAGCCCTTTTATCCTATTTCAACCTTTATTAAATAAAATTGGTTATTAGACTGTAGATCAATAATTTTCACTACCTTAGAATAAATATTCTATTCTAGAATTAAGACTCTCCTAATCATCTACGATTTAATTAACCTATTTAGTATAAGTTTTTAAAAATTTTACTAACCAATTAAATCAATTCTTATGAAAAAATTATTTGTATTAGGAATAGCCTTTATATTCCTTGCGGCTTGCAATGAACAAAAGCAACGTTATTTCGCAGAATCTGCCGAAACTAAAACTTTAGAATCAGGTATTGCTGCTTATGAAAGTGGTGATTGGGACAAATGGAGAAGCCATTTTGCAGATACTGCCAAGATATATGTAAATTCAAGGGACGCCATGACAGTAGAAGCAAGAATGAAAAATCTAGATGAAACTACTAAAGCATGGTCATCTTATGGATTTGACAAGGAAACAGACTACATTGAAATGGTTTTGGATAAGGAAGATGAAACCTGGGTTTACTACTGGGGTCTTCATAGTGGCACTTTGGTTAATGGTAAGGAATTGTCCATGCCTGTTCACCTAGCAGTTCAGTTCAACAATGGTAAAATTACCGAAGAGCATATATATTTTGATGCTACAGAAATGAACGAAGCTATGAGAGAAATGCAAGCTGAAGCTGAATCCAATATGGTGGAGGCTGAAGAAAATGAGGGTAATTAACAAAGTCTAAAAATTTAAAAAACCTTCTGAATTTCAGAAGGTTTTTTATTTACAAGCAGATCTATAAGCCGAATTCTGTATCGAGACCATAGCGCCTCGATCCTTATCATTTATCTGAATTTACTGTTGCCAGCAAACTTTAGCTGTCTACCCTCCAACATCGAACGTGCAGCTCTAAAACGTTGGTATACATGACATTGCACCACATAGAGTTTACCTGATTTCACTACAGCATTACCTGTACATACTTTCTGTTGCACTTTTCCTAACCTCTCGGCTGGTGGCTGTTAACCACTATGCTTGCACTATGGTGTTCGGACTTTCCTACCCTAATAAATTAGAATCGATAAGGCGATTTACTAGCTGCAAAATTACACAAATTGTTAATAACTCCTATTAAATTTTAACCATAGAAAATGAGTATTTAGAGGTTATTCTTAAATTTGTGGTTCAATTAGTTTTCAATGGAACATTTCGTAGTATCCGCACGTAAATATAGACCTCAAACCTTTAAGGATGTTGTGGGGCAACAAGCTATTACAAATACGTTGCTCAATGCCATTGAGAACAACCATTTAGCGCAAGCTTTATTATTTACAGGTCCTCGTGGTGTAGGTAAAACAACTTGTGCTCGCATTTTGGCGAAAATGATAAATAGCGATGAGAACACAAAGGCTGATGAAGATTTTGCCTTTAATGTTTTTGAACTTGATGCCGCATCTAATAATGGTGTAGATCAAATTAGAGAATTAACTGACCAGGTCCGCATACCTCCACAGGTTGGCAAATACAAAGTGTATATTATAGATGAGGTGCACATGCTTTCTCAATCGGCCTTTAATGCATTTCTTAAGACTTTAGAAGAGCCACCAAAACATTGCATTTTTATTTTGGCAACTACTGAGAAACACAAGATCATTCCAACAATTTTGTCTCGTTGTCAAATATTTGATTTTAAACGTATTACCGTAAATGATGCTAAAGAATACTTAAAGTATATTGCAGAAGAACAAGGTGTAAATGCAGAAGATGATGCTTTGCATATTATTGCACAAAAGGCAGATGGTGCTATGCGAGATGCCTTATCTATTTTTGATAGAGTTGTAAGTTTTTCTGGTAAAAATCTAACTCGAGAGGCTGTAACCGAAAATCTAAACGTTTTAGATTACGAAACATATTTTGAAAGTACTGATTTAATCTTAGAAAATAAAATACCGGATTTACTAGTTCAATTTAATACCATATTATCGAAAGGTTTTGATGGTCATCATTACATAGCCGGTTTAGCTTCTCATTTTAGAGATTTAATGGTTTGTAAAAATCAGGTGACAATAGACCTTCTTGAAGTTGGTGAAGAAACTAAGCAAAAATATATAGATCAATCCCGAAAAACTTCAAATACTTTCTTACTTAAGGGTATTGAACTTGCTAATGATTGTGACTTAAAATACAAAACAAGTAAAAACCAAAGATTACTTGTTGAGTTAACACTTATGCAATTAGCCTCTATCACTTTTGATGGAGAAAAAAAAAATGACAGACATTTCATAATTCCTCCGTCTTACTTTCAGGCAAAAGGGATTACTCCTGTTCCTGCCAATAAACCAAAAGAAGAAGAAAGGCCAATCGCTCAACAACCAAAAGTTGAACAAAAGGAAGAACAGCAGGCACCTGTTGCTTCAGTTTCTGAACCTTTAGTAATTCCAAAAATTTCAATCGACAAGGCTAAGAAGTCAACATCTGGTTTATCATTAAAAAGTATTATAGAAAAGAAAGAGCATCAAATACGACAATTAGACGTTGTAATTGACGAGGAAGATTTGCCTAAAGAGCCTGTTTATCAAGAGGCATTAACAAAAGCCTGGAATGACTATACGGCTTCCATAACCAAGAAAGGTGAAAAAATATTGGCATCCATACTTCAGATGGATAACCCAAAACTAAAGGGTACTGCCATTCACCTTACTTACTCTAACAATACCAATAAAATTGAGTTAGAGCGTGCCCAATATCCACTTCTCACCTATCTGCGCAAAACATTAAAAAATTACGATCTACATTTAGATATTACCGTTAATGAAGAAGTCGCGAAGAAGTATGCCTTTACACCTAGAGAGAAGTACGAAAAACTGAAAGAAAAAAACCCTAATATTGAATTACTGAAGAAAACCTTTGGCCTTGATATCTAAGCATATGAGAAATTTACTCGGAGTACTTCTAATTTTGATTATTGGTTTTACAAGTTGCGAGGGTCGTATAACAAAAAATCAAGCATTAGCAGAGGATATTGAACATTTTAAAAAAACCGTAACTGTTCAAATAGATGTTTATAAGCCTGAGAACTATGTAGAGCGAGAAGTCGATACTACACTGAGCAATGGTTTTAGAGTAAAAATTAAAACTTACACTGATATGGACAATAGTGTACTTTTTACTAAAATTAAAGACACCATTAACTATCAAACGTATTACCGAAATTTTAAGTTCGATATTTTAGTTGAAAAAGACAACAAGATTGTCTATGATAAGAGTTTTGATAAGCAAAACGCCAATAAGGCCTTTAAGTTTAATTCAAATCTAGTTAAAGGTTCAGATCTCTATAACTTTGATAAACTTGCCATATTAAGCGCTATACAAGTTGATGATGACCCAAGTTATACCAACATTGTAGCCATAGATGTTATCTATACGATACCTGAAACCGACAAGGTATCTTATCATAAAATTTTGATTAACGATAAAGGAAAAGCAAATTTCATTCAAACTGAAAAACATTAAAACTATGTTAGGTCTCAAACTTCCAACAGACCCAAGATGGGTAAACATTGTAGAGAAAAATATTGAAGAAATACTAACTGACCATGCTTATTGTGAACAAAAGGCTGCGAGTACAGCTATTTCATTGATTGTAGGCTTCCCTGAATACACAGAGCTTGTACAAGAAATGATTGATTTGGTAGAGGAAGAGATGAGCCATTTTAAAATGGTACATGACCTTATCTTAGAAAGTGGTTGGACGCTTGGTAGAGATCGTAAAGATGAGTATGTACTTGCTCTATTAAAGTTTTTCCCAAAAGGTGGTAGCAGAACCACACAGTTAGTACATAGATTATTATATGCAGCTTTAATTGAAGCACGTAGCTGTGAACGTTTTAGATTACTTTCTGAAGAACTTGAAGATAAAAAGCTGGCTAAATTCTACAGAAAGTTGATGATTAGTGAAGCCAACCACTACACCATGTTTTTAAACTTTGCAAGGCAATATGGTAACAGAAAAGAAGTAGACCAAAAATGGCAGCAACTCCTTGAATATGAAGCAAACATCATGAAAGATTTAGGCAAAAAAGAAACTGTTCATGGATAATATTTTATAAATTAGAGACATAATTAGCTCTAATCTTTCATGAAAAACCTTTACTACTTTATCTTCATATTTACTTTAATCTCTTTTAATGCTTCTAGCCAATCTGATTTAATTGGTACTTGGTATTTAGATTCTTTCACTATAAGTGGAGGTACTTATAAAAATGTTTATAATTATGTTAGCTCTATTGAGTTTACTGAGGATACATATCTAGCTGATGAATTAGAATACAATGGTGGCTCTACTTGTAACTATTATTTTGGTGGTTATTCAGTAACAAATAACACTATTACTTTTTTTGATTTAGGTTCGTCGGGCGCTGATTGCTACAACCTAGTTAGTGGTGAGTTTGAAGATTTATATTTCTCAATATTAAGTAATAATTTTACTTATAATACCATATTCAATTACATCATTGAAGGCAACGGTAATAATCAAACATTAATGTTAACCAAATCTAATGGTGATAATATTATATATAGCAAAACTAATCCTAACTCAATTTTACATAATACTTGGTATCTACAATCAATAACAGAAAGTGGCATCACTCTTAATATATCTTCAACAGATTCACCTAGTTTGACCCTAGATGTAAATATTGATTACTTTTCAGGATCCATCCCTTTCTCTGGTTCTGGTGATTGTAATGATTTTACTGGTGCATATAATATGTATTTTGGAAATGGTGACGAGTTAAGTATTTCTAGTTTTGTCCCAACATCAAATATTTGTGATCCTCCTAGTGATTTTGAGGATTCTTTTTTCTCAATATTAAGTAATGATGAAACCAACCAATTTAACTTTGAAATTATCAATAATGGTAACAACTTAGTTCTTACTAGCATTCCTAACGTTGGCGGCAGATCTATAAACCTAACCGAAACGAGTCTTACGTTTAGTCAACAAGCTTT
Source organism: Winogradskyella sp. HB-48 (assembly GCF_049942685.1). Lineage (GTDB taxonomy): Bacteria > Bacteroidota > Bacteroidia > Flavobacteriales > Flavobacteriaceae > Winogradskyella. Next base: position 2,692,441 of record NZ_CP187934.1, on the reverse strand, counting down.
ATCCATAGATGAATATGATGAGAATCAATATTATATTTCTTTACTACGAAACCCTGTTGAAGACAAACTTATCCTTAATTTAGAGAATCAAATTTTGTCAGAAAACATTGAATACACCATTTATTCAATAGAAGGCAAACAAGTAAAATCTTCTATTCTGAATAGTGATTCTATTAATATTGAAGATATGGTTTCTGGTGTTTACTTTATTAGTTTCGTAAGTGAGGATTCTTCAGCTAAAACTCTAAAGTTCATAAAAAAATAAAGGCCTTAACATTGGTTAAAGCCTTATTTTATTTAGCTAAAATCTTATTTTAGATCTTTATACCAAAACCGAATTGCATAACGTGGTTTTTAGCTTCTAAATTTGGTAGGTCATCTTCATCCAAGATGTTTGTTAATCCATAAGAAAATCTTGCGTCTACAAACAACTCATCTGTTATCATATATTCTGCACCAACAACACCAGAAAACGCAAATGTTGAAAATCCATCATTGTTTTGCCATGTTTTTAATGCAACTTGTGGTCCTGCTACAAAAGACAATCTATCTGAAGTTGATAATTTTAATAAAATTGGCATTTGTATGTAGTCTGCCCTAAGGTCTTCATCTTTTCCACCTTCTGCAGACCATTGTAGTTCAGTATGTAATGAAAACTCCTCAGAAAAGCCAAACTCTACAAAACCTGCAAAAGCAAATCCGTTTCTGTGTTTGTTTTCAAAAGTTGCATCTGGATCAAAGTCTAGGTTAGATACGTTAAGCGCACCTCTAACACCATAACGAACTTCTTGAGCTAAACAAATTGTTGTAAAGCATACTAAAAGTGAGGTAAGTAAAATTTTTTTCATAATCTTCAATTTGAGACAGCGAATATAAATTAAATTCTAATATTGGAGTAAATGTATAGATTTTAATAGAAAAAAAGTAGTTGAACGGTTAATTTCAATATAAACACTAAACATCAACACTCGAAACGGTTTCATAATAGATACTCTTAATGATTCCGTCAGACAATCCAATTTTAGGTACATAAATATCTTTTGCACCGCTCCATTTCATGGCAGATAAATATATCCTTGTAGCGGGAATAATAACATCTGCTCTATCTTGGTTAAGGTCTAGTTGAGTAATGCGCTCTTCATACGAGTATTGTTGGAGCATATTGTAATAATTACTCAAATAGAAATAGGTTAAAGGTTTACCAAGTTGTTTTCCTGAAACTTTAAATATTTTATTTATGTTACCACCTGAGCCTATCAAATCTATTTTATCATAAATTGAAGTATTTTCTTTAATCCATTGCTCAAGTTCATTCCAAGTTTCTCTAGTAACAATATCATTTAGAAGTCTAACAGTTCCTACTTTAAAAGATTTTGATTTTACTTTATTGCCATTATGGATAATAGAAAATTCGGTACTACCACCACCTACATCTACATATAGATAAGTTTTGTTTTCATCTATATAGGTACTCAAATCAGTAGCTGCTATAATTGCTGCCTCTTCTTCACCGTCAATGATATCAATAGCAATTCCACTACTATCAATAATCTTCTTGGTCAACTCATCACTATTGTTTGCCTCTCTCATCGCAGATGTAGCACAAGCTTTATATCTAACAACGCCATGTGCTTTCATAAGTAAGCTAAACGCCATCATGGTACTAATCATACGCTCTTGGTTGTATTCAGAAATCTCACTATTAATAAAAACATCCGCACCGAGTCTTATAGGAACACGCACTAGAGAGTTTTTCTTAAATACTGTAGGCTTACCTTTTTGTTCAATAATGTTTGAAATTAATAATCTTACTGCATTGGAACCAATATCTATAGCAGCGTATTTTTGAATCTTCAGCATATTATCCTTCTAACTTTTTTAAATAATAATTATATGTATCGAACTGAGCACGCACTTTTGGTTTTTCGTTTCTACGATACGTATTGTCTTGTATCTCATTAATAAGACGAGCTTTTACATTATCATTCCAGCAAATCTCAAATAAATCTTGTAACTCTTGCTTTAGGTCTTCGTCATAAATTGGACAGCTTACCTCTACTCTATGTTCTATATTTCTGGTCATCCAATCAGCTGATGAAATATAAACTAATGGATTATCATTATTGGAGAATACATATAAACGTGTATGCTCTAAAAACTTATCAACAATACTAATAACTTCAATATTTTCACTCATACCTTCAACACCAGGTACTAAACAGCACAAGCCTCTAACAATCATTTGGATTTTAACCCCTGCTCTACTCGCTTCATAAAGTTTATCTACCATTTTATAGCTGCTTATACTATTCATCTTTAGCTTTATATAAGCATTCTTTCCATTTTTAGCATTTTCAATCTCTCTGTCAATGAGAGAGAATAATTTGGTTTTTGTATAATGAGGTGATGCTATAATATGTTTGTATCTATTAACAATGTAATTGACTTCTAAAAAGTCGAACATTTTGTTTATGTCTTTTAAAATTTTAGCGTTAGAAGTAAGAAGCGTAAAGTCTGTGTAGAATTTTGCCGTTGACTCGTTAAAATTACCTGTACTTATAAAGCCATAACGTTTTAGTTTATGATCTTCTTCACGTTCTATAACACACATTTTGCTATGTACCTTTAATCCTGGTACACCAAACAACATATTAACTCCTGCATCTTGCATTTGCTCAGCGTAATTAATATTGGCTTCTTCATCAAAGCGTGCTCTAAGTTCTATGGAAACGGTTACATATTTACCATTTTTGGCTGCGTTTATCAAAGAACTAGCAACATGCGATATTTGGGCCAATCTATAAATCGTAATCTTTATAGTCTTTACTTTAGGATCTAATGCAGCCTCCCTCAAAAACTTGACTATGTAGGAAAAGGTATGAAAAGGAGTGTAAACTAAATAATCTTTTTTAGCAATTGTTGTGAATATACTTTCTTGTAAGCTTAAGCCCTTAACTGGTAATGGTTTTATTCTGTCATAAAGTAAATCTGTTCTTCCTAAGCTAGGAAAATCCATATAATCTCTTCGGTTATGGTAACGGCCACCAGGTATAATACTATCCCTAGAATCGATTTCCATTCGTTCTAACAAAAAATTTAACGTATCTGGCTCTATGTTTTTATCGTATACAAACCTAACAGGATCACCACTTTGCCTATCCTTTACACTTCGAGATAATTTATCTACAAAACTCTTGCTCAAGTCACTATCAAAATCTAATTCGCCGTCTCGAGTTATTTTTATCATATGAGAAGAAATAGAATCATACTTAAAAATATTAAAAATTTCATCTAAGCAATACCTAATTATATCATCTACCATTATAATGTAGCTGGAGTCGCCTCTATTTGGTAAAACTATGAAACGCTCCATACTTTTAGAAATTTCAATAAGCGCATATTGATCTTTTCCACCAGAGTTAGACATCTTTATGGTTAGATATCCCGCACTATCTTTAAGTTCTGGAAGCGCTATATCTTCATCTAATATAATTACAACCAAAGCAGGGCTAATCTCCTGATAGAAATGATTAATTATAAATTCATGATGATCTTTTTCAATCTCAGTCTCATTGATAATAAAAATATTTTCTTTTTCAAGCTCCTGTTCAACGCTATGTAAAATTTCAACACTTTCTCTTTGCTGATCAATAACTACCTCGGTAATCTCTTCTAGCAACTCATCTGCTTTAATACCACCAAGCTCACTTTTACCACCTTTACCAGCATCATAAATTCGCTTTACAGTTGCATATCTAACTTTAAAGAACTCATCTAAATTATTAGAAAAAATACCTAAAAACCTTAAGCGTTCAATCAATGGTACTGTTTCATCTGCTGCTTCTTGGAGTACTCTTGCATTAAACTGTAACCAACTTAGTTCTCTATTTATATAAGTATTTTTGTGTTTTGTCATGCTTTTAAATCCTTAGGAATAATTATAAGTTCAGTAGTTCCTTTTTTTAAATCTTTCCAATCAGAAATGTCAAAATTAAATTTAATTAGACCACTTGTAGGAAGATTATCTATAAACTTATCACCAAATATATTAGCGATAGATGTGAAAGCATGGTTATGACCAAACAACATAACCGAATTATAATTATTGGATAATCTTTTAATAAAGTTTATAACACTTTCCCCTCCAAAATCATAAAGATCATCTGTAACAATGACAGAATCTTCTGATAAATTAAAAATATCTAAAAATATCTTACAAGTTGAGAAAGCCCTTACAGCCGGACTTGAATATATAATCTCGGGTAACTCACCTACCCTAATAAATTGATTAGCAACTAATTTAGCATCTTCTATCCCTCTGTTTTTCAAAGGTCTTAGGGAGTCTGAAACATTAAATTCCCATGATGATTTTCCGTGTCTTACGAGTGTAATTGATTTCATTGATTTTCGATTAAATGCAATTTTTTTCGATAAAATGTTGCATAATTCCGTTTTAACGACTATTTTGGCGCTTTAACTCTAATGTTTGTTTAAAATATTAGATATAAGTTCTTTTGTTTACGTAAAATTAATGTAAATGACCCCAAATCAAAAATATATTAATCCATTCAAGATTTCATTTGCATTAATAATACTTCCCTCTATTTTTTTGCAATTAACAAAACAAAAATGTTGCTTAAACATTAAGTGATAAGTGCTATCGTTATTCGATAGCTTGTTGTCATCCAATGTTTCTGCTACATAGACTTTATAAGTTATTATGTATAGTATGAGAAACAAATACAATTGTATTTCAGGCTTAAGTATGGCTAGATATATACTAATCGTATTATTGGTTATGCTACCAAATGTGTTTTTCGCCCAGCAGTCACCTTCTATTCAGACTGGTGTAACGTTTCAATGGGCTGATACACAATCTAATAATAGTGATCCAGCAACTATTCAGTCAATCACCATTGATGGCACAGTTTACAACACATTTGTTGTACCTACCAGCTACGAATTGACACGTTTGGGACCAAACGGTCATAGCCAAAACCGAATTAGAGAGAATGGTGCGTTTGTAGGTGGTAATAGTAATGCTGCCAATTGGGTTACAAATGCAACTGCTGCTTTTCAAGATAAAAACTTAAATCATTATTTTACATCAAATTCCAATGGTAGAAATATATGTTCTGATTTTAGTGCAGCTCTTACAACTGATGCCCAAAAACAAACCATATTTTACAGCCCAGCAATACCATCTAATGATGGTGGTGTACTCGCTGTAACAGAGCGTGGTGGTAATAACTGTTTCTATATAGAAGTTTGGGGAACACCAGCCGGTGGTGGCCCAGAACAAAAATTAGGAGAAACTTTTGTAAGAAACTCAGGAAATTATACAGGTTGTAATTTTGGTGTACCTAATGCTGGTTCAGACTATTGGCAATCTGGTCGATGTAACGATAATGGGCAAACCATAGGTATTGGTCTTTTTTACTTAAATGATATAGCTCCTACTGGCTCACAAATTACTAGGATAGAATTTATAGGTGCAACAAACGATCATGGAGATGGTAAATTTTTTCTACTCCAAAAATATGCTGTTGATAATTATGAAACAGGTTGTATCAATGATAAAGTTTCAGGTGACATAAGTTTGGTTAATAATGCACCTTCTGGTTCTACATACTCATTAGTTTCAGGGCCAAGTCCTGCTGGTATAGCATTTAATTTAAACACAGATGGTACCTACAGCTATACACCTACTACTGGTTTCACAGGAAGTGTAACTTTCGAGTATGAGGTTTGTTTACCTGCACCAAATACATCTGTTTGTGATCAAGCTACAGTGACCTTGAATTATGTAGATATTCCACCAGTACCGACAGCAAGCGTTACTTGCGGTACAGGTGTAAACAATTTTATAATTAATATTGATGATCCTATTGGCCCTGAATATGAATACTCTTTAAATAACGGACCATTTCAATCTGGCACAAGTTTTACAGGCCTAACTGAAGGCTCATATGTTTTATCTATAAGAAATGTGTTTACAAAATGTGAGGCAGAAAACACAATACCAATTACTATTCAAGATTTAGAATTGACTGCATCAGTTACAGATGTTGGATGTAAGTTAGAAAATACTGGTGCTATTGACATAACTGTATCTGGCGGAAAACCTCCATACACGTATTCTTGGAGTAACTCTGCAACTTCAGAAGACATATCTAATGTATTTGCAGGTACTTACACCGTAACAGTTACTGATGCTAATGGTTGTTCTATTTCAGATAGCTATACTATTAATCAACCTTCTGAATCCTTAACCTCTACTATTACATCAACTACTGATATTTTATGCCATGGTGAAGCAACAGGTGCTATTGACTTAACTATTAGTGGAGGTACTGCTCCGTATTCAGTTTTATGGGATAATGGTTCTACAAATGAAGATATAAACGGCTTATTAGCTGGAACATATAATGTTACTATTACAGATGCAAATGGATGTACAACTACAAATCAAGCAACTATTAATCAGCCTAGTAATGCATTAACAGCATCTGTTTCAAACATTGTCAATGTTGATTGTTCTGTCGATAACACAGGAAGTTTTACAGTAAGTGCTATAAACGGAACATCCCCTTACCAGTATTCTATCGATAATGGAACCAATAATCAAGCTAGTGGCCTATTTGAAAATTTAGCTAATGGGTCATACACTGTTTTAGTAACAGATTTAAACAACTGTACAACTACGGTTATAGCTACCATTGGAGTAAGTGACAATGAAGATCCTCAAATCTCAGTTCCTAGTACAATTAATATTGAAGGTTGCGATACTTCTGATATAACTACAGGAAATTCTGTATTCAATTTCAATGATTCTGGTTCTTCTGATGTTCAAAGTACATTTGACAGTAATCCAAATTATAATGCTTCTGATGATTTTAATATATCATCTATAACATACATTGATGTTATTACATCTACAAGTTGTCCAGTAACAGTTCAAAGAACATTCACTATTACAGACAATTGTAATAATACAACAACTACTATACAAACAATAAATATAGTAGATACAACATCGCCTACGATTACAGTACCTGCGGATATCACTATCGAATGTACCGACGATGAGTCCTCTGCCAATACTGGTGTGGCTACAGGTAGCGATACCTGTAGTACGGTAACCGTTACCGAGTCTGATGTAGAGACCGCGGCTTGTGGTGATACCAAAACGATTGTCAGAACTTGGACGGTAACTGATGAGTGTGGTAATTCTACATCTGCCGATCAAATTATCACGGTTCAGGATACAACTCCACCTATCTTAACTCTGCCAAATGACATTACTATTGAATGTGGAGAAGATGAATCTTCTGCTAATACTGGTTTGGCTAAAGCTGAAGATGAATGTGGTGGTGTAACTATTTCTGAATCTGATGTTGTAATCAATAACTGTGGCAATACAAAAACCATAATTAGAACATGGACTACCTCAGATAATTGTGGCAACAGCGTGTCTGCCGACCAGACCATTACCGTGGTCGATACCACTCCGCCGACTTTTAACCAAGCGCTTCCTGCGGATGTAACTGTTGAGTGTGATGCTGTTCCTACGGCTGAAACTTTAACGGCTAATGACAACTGTGGTAATGCAACGGTAGATTTCAATGAAACAACTACTGCTGGTACTTGCAATAATGAATATACCTTAACGCGTACTTGGACGGCTTCTGATGCTTGTGGCAACGAAACTGTGCATACACAAACTATCACTGTTCAGGATACTACTGCACCAACGATCTCTGTGCCTGCTGATATTACGATTGAGTGTACTGATGATGAGTCCTCTGCCAATACTGGCGTGGCTACAGGTAGCGATACTTGTGGTACGGTGACCATTACCGAGTCCGATGTTGAGACTGCGGCTTGTGGCAATACAAAGACTATTGTACGTACTTGGACCGTAATCGATGAGTGTGGCAACAGCGTGTCTGCCGACCAGACCATTACCGTGGTCGATACCACTCCGCCGACTATAGATAATACAAATACGGATAACATCGTCATCCAGTGTGGCGTGACTCCTGATGGTACATTAGAAGCTTGGCTTGCCAACAATGCTGGTGCAACTGCCAATGATACCTGTGGTACGGTGACCTGGTCCAATGACTATGGTGCCAATACCGATGTGGATTGTGCCAATGGTGCTATTACCGTGACTTTTACGGCTACCGATGAGTGTGGCAACACCGCGAATACTACGGCTACATATTCTATTATCGATACGGTTGACCCTGTATTGACCATTCCTGCCGACGCTACAGTGGAATGTACCGAGGATACTTCACCTGCTAGTACTGGTACTGCAACCGCAACTGATGATTGTGCGGTTCCTAACGTGACTTTCAGTGATGTTGAAGTGGCTCAGTGTGGCAACACGAAAACGATAACAAGAACATGGACGGCTACCGATGCGTGTGGCAACAGCGTATCTGCTGATCAAACGATTACAGTAGTAGATACCACTCCACCTACGATCTCTGTGCCTGCTGATATTACGATTGAGTGTACTGATGATGAGTCCTCTGCCAATACTGGTGTGGCTACAGGTGCCGATACCTGTGGCGCGGTAACCGTTACCGAATCAGACGTAGAGACTGCGGCTTGTGGCAATACAAAGACTATTGTACGTACTTGGACCGTAACCGATGAGTGTGGCAACAGCGTGTCTGCCGACCAGACCATTACCGTGGTCGATACCACTCCGCCGACTTTTAACCAAGCGCTTCCTGCGGATCTAACCGTTGAGTGTGATGCTGTTCCTACGGCTGAAACTTTAACGGCTAATGACAACTGTGGTAATGCAACGGTAGATTTCAATGAAACAACTACTGCTGGTACTTGCAATAATGAATATACCTTAACGCGTACTTGGACGGCTTCTGATGCTTGTGGCAACGAAACTGTGCATACACAAACTATCACTGTTCAGGATACTACTGCACCAACGTTTAACGAAGCGCTTCCTGCGGATCTAACCGTTGAGTGTGATGCTGTTCCTACTGCTGAAACTTTAACGGCTAATGACAACTGTGGTAATGCAACGGTAGATTTCAATGAAACAACTACTGCTGGTACTTGCAATAATGAATATACCTTAACGCGTACTTGGACGGCTTCTGATGCTTGTGGCAACGAAACTGTGCATACACAAACTATCACTGTTCAGGATACTACTGCACCAACGATCTCTGTGCCTGCTGATATTACGATTGAGTGTACTGATGATGAGTCCTCTGCCAATACTGGCGTGGCTACAGGTAGCGATACTTGTGGTACGGTGACCATTACCGAGTCCGATGTTGAGACTGCGGCTTGTGGCAATACAAAGACTATTGTACGTACTTGGACCGTAATCGATGAGTGTGGCAACAGCGTGTCTGCCGACCAGACCATTACCGTGGTCGATACCACTCCGCCGACTATAGATAATACAAATACGGATAACATCGTCATCCAGTGTGGCGTGACTCCTGATGGTACATTAGAAGCTTGGCTTGCCAACAATGCTGGTGCAACTGCCAATGATACCTGTGGTACGGTGACCTGGTCCAATGACTATGGTGCCAATACCGATGTGGATTGTGCCAATGGTGCTATTACCGTGACTTTTACGGCTACCGATGAGTGTGGCAACACCGCGAATACTACGGCTACATATTCTATTATCGATACGGTTGACCCTGTATTGACCATTCCTGCCGACGCTACAGTGGAATGTACCGAGGATACTTCACCTGCTAGTACTGGTACTGCAACCGCAACTGATGATTGTGCGGTTCCTAACGTGACTTTCAGTGATGTTGAAGTGGCTCAGTGTGGCAACACGAAAACGATAACAAGAACATGGACGGCTACCGATGCGTGTGGCAACAGCGTATCTGCTGATCAAACGATTACAGTAGTAGATACCACTCCACCTACGATCTCTGTGCCTGCTGATATTACGATTGAGTGTACTGATGATGAGTCCTCTGCCAATACTGGTGTGGCTACAGGTGCCGATACCTGTGGCGCGGTAACCGTTACCGAATCAGACGTAGAGACTGCGGCTTGTGGCAATACAAAGACTATTGTACGTACTTGGACCGTAACCGATGAGTGTGGCAACAGCGTGTCTGCCGACCAGACCATTACCGTGGTCGATACCACTCCGCCGACTTTTAACCAAGCGCTTCCTGCGGATCTAACCGTTGAGTGTGATGCTGTTCCTACTGCTGAAACTTTAACGGCTAATGATAACTGTGGTGATGCAACGGTAGATTTCAATGAAACAACTACTGCTGGTACTTGTAATAATGAATATACCTTAACGCGTACTTGGACGGCTTCTGATGCTTGTGGCAACGAAACTGTGCATACACAAACTATCACTGTTCAGGATACTACTGCACCAACGTTTAACGAAGCGCTTCCTGCGGATCTAACCGTTGAGTGTGATGCTGTTCCTACTGCTGAAACTTTAACGGCTAATGACAACTGTGGTAATGCAACGGTAGATTTCAATGAAACAACTACTGCTGGTACTTGCAATAATGAATATACCTTAACGCGTACTTGGACGGCTTCTGATGCTTGTGGCAACGAAACTGTGCATACACAAACTATCACTGTTCAGGATACTACTGCACCAACGTTTAACGAAGCGCTTCCTGCGGATCTAACCGTTGAGTGTGATGCTGTTCCTACTGCTGAAACTTTAACGGCTAATGACAACTGTGGTAATGCAACGGTAGATTTCAATGAAACAACTACTGCTGGTACTTGCAATAATGAATATACCTTAACGCGTACTTGGACGGCTTCTGATGCTTGTGGCAACGAAACTGTGCATACACAAACTATCACTGTTCAGGATACTACTGCACCAACGTTTAACGAAGCGCTTCCTGCGGATCTAACCGTTGAGTGTGATGCTGTTCCTACTGCTGAAACTTTAACGGCTAATGACAACTGTGGTAATGCAACGGTAGATTTCAATGAAACAACTACTGCTGGTACTTGCAATAATGAATATACCTTAACGCGTACTTGGACGGCTTCTGATGCTTGTGGCAACGAAACTGTGCATACACAAACTATCACTGTTCAGGATACTACTGCACCAACGATCTCTGTGCCTGCTGATATTACGATTGAGTGTACTGATGATGAGTCCTCTGCCAATACTGGCGTGGCTACAGGTAGCGATACTTGTGGTACGGTGACCATTACCGAGTCCGATGTTGAGACTGCGGCTTGTGGCAATACAAAGACTATTGTACGTACTTGGACCGTAATCGATGAGTGTGGCAACAGCGTGTCTGCCGACCAGACCATTACCGTGGTCGATACCACTCCGCCGACTATAGATAATACAAATACGGATAACATCGTCATCCAGTGTGGCGTGACTCCTGATGGTACATTAGAAGCTTGGCTTGCCAACAATGCTGGTGCAACTGCCAATGATACCTGTGGTACGGTGACCTGGTCCAATGACTATGGTGCCAATACCGATGTGGATTGTGCCAATGGTGCTATTACCGTGACTTTTACGGCTACCGATGAGTGTGGCAACACCGCGAATACTACGGCTACATATTCTATTATCGATACGGTTGACCCTGTATTGACCATTCCTGCCGACGCTACAGTGGAATGTACCGAGGATACTTCACCTGCTAGTACTGGTACTGCAACCGCAACTGATGATTGTGCGGTTCCTAACGTGACTTTCAGTGATGTTGAAGTGGCTCAGTGTGGCAACACGAAAACGATAACAAGAACATGGACGGCTACCGATGCGTGTGGCAACAGCGTATCTGCTGATCAAACGATTACAGTAGTAGATACCACTCCACCTACGATCTCTGTGCCTGCTGATATTACGATTGAGTGTACTGATGATGAGTCCTCTGCCAATACTGGTGTGGCTACAGGTGCCGATACCTGTGGCGCGGTAACCGTTACCGAATCAGACGTAGAGACTGCGGCTTGTGGCAATACAAAGACTATTGTACGTACTTGGACCGTAACCGATGAGTGTGGCAACAGCGTGTCTGCCGACCAGACCATTACCGTGGTCGATACCACTCCGCCGACTTTTAACCAAGCGCTTCCTGCGGATGTAACTGTTGAGTGTGATGCTGTTCCTACGGCTGAAACTTTAACGGCTAATGACAACTGTGGTAATGCAACGGTAGATTTCAATGAAACAACTACTGCTGGTACTTGCAATAATGAATATACCTTAACGCGTACTTGGACGGCTTCTGATGCTTGTGGCAACGAAACTGTGCATACACAAACTATCACTGTTCAGGATACTACTGCACCAACGTTTAACGAAGCGCTTCCTGCGGATCTAACCGTTGAGTGTGATGCTGTTCCTACGGCTGAAACTTTAACGGCTAATGACAACTGTGGTAATGCAACGGTAGATTTCAATGAAACAACTACTGCTGGTACTTGTAATAATGAATATACCTTAACGCGTACTTGGACGGCTTCTGATGCTTGTGGCAACGAAACTGTGCATACACAAACTATCACTGTTCAGGATACTACTGCACCAACGATCTCTGTGCCTGCTGATATTACGATTGAGTGTACTGATGATGAGTCCTCTGCCAATACTGGCGTGGCTACAGGTAGCGATACTTGTGGTACGGTGACCATTACCGAGTCCGATGTTGAGACTGCGGCTTGTGGCAATACAAAGACTATTGTACGTACTTGGACCGTAATCGATGAGTGTGGCAACAGCGTGTCTGCCGACCAGACCATTACCGTGGTCGATACCACTCCGCCGACTATAGATAATACAAATACGGATAACATCGTCATCCAGTGTGGCGTGACTCCTGATGGTACATTAGAAGCTTGGCTTGCCAACAATGCTGGTGCAACTGCCAATGATACCTGTGGTACGGTGACCTGGTCCAATGACTATGGTGCCAATACCGATGTGGATTGTGCCAATGGTGCTATTACCGTGACTTTTACGGCTACCGATGAGTGTGGCAACACCGCGAATACTACGGCTACATATTCTATTATCGATACGGTTGACCCTGTATTGACCATTCCTGCCGACGCTACAGTGGAATGTACCGAGGATACTTCACCTGCTAGTACTGGTACTGCAACCGCAACTGATGATTGTGCGGTTCCTAACGTGACTTTCAGTGATGTTGAAGTGGCTCAGTGTGGCAACACGAAAACGATAACAAGAACATGGACGGCTACCGATGCGTGTGGCAACAGCGTATCTGCTGATCAAACGATTACAGTAGTAGATACCACTCCACCTACGATCTCTGTGCCTGCTGATATTACGATTGAGTGTACTGATGATGAGTCCTCTGCCAATACTGGTGTGGCTACAGGTGCCGATACCTGTGGCGCGGTAACCGTTACCGAATCAGACGTAGAGACTGCGGCTTGTGGCAATACAAAGACTATTGTACGTACTTGGACCGTAACCGATGAGTGTGGCAACAGCGTGTCTGCCGACCAGACCATTACCGTGGTCGATACCACTCCGCCGACTTTTAACCAAGCGCTTCCTGCGGATCTAACCGTTGAGTGTGATGCTGTTCCTACTGCTGAAACTTTAACGGCTAATGATAACTGTGGTGATGCAACGGTAGATTTCAATGAAACAACTACTGCTGGTACTTGTAATAATGAATATACCTTAACGCGTACTTGGACGGCTTCTGATGCTTGTGGCAACGAAACTGTGCATACACAAACTATCACTGTTCAGGATACTACTGCACCAACGTTTAACGAAGCGCTTCCTGCGGATCTAACCGTTGAGTGTGATGCTGTTCCTACTGCTGAAACTTTAACGGCTAATGACAACTGTGGTAATGCAACGGTAGATTTCAATGAAACAACTACTGCTGGTACTTGCAATAATGAATATACCTTAACGCGTACTTGGACGGCTTCTGATGCTTGTGGCAACGAAACTGTGCATACACAAACTATCACTGTTCAGGATACTACTGCACCAACGTTTAACGAAGCGCTTCCTGCGGATCTAACCGTTGAGTGTGATGCTGTTCCTACTGCTGAAACTTTAACGGCTAATGACAACTGTGGTAATGCAACGGTAGATTTCAATGAAACAACTACTGCTGGTACTTGCAATAATGAATATACCTTAACGCGTACTTGGACGGCTTCTGATGCTTGTGGCAACGAAACTGTGCATACACAAACTATCACTGTTCAGGATACTACTGCACCAACGTTTAACGAAGCGCTTCCTGCGGATCTAACCGTTGAGTGTGATGCTGTTCCTACTGCTGAAACTTTAACGGCTAATGACAACTGTGGTAATGCAACGGTAGATTTCAATGAAACAACTACTGCTGGTACTTGCAATAATGAATATACCTTAACGCGTACTTGGACGGCTTCTGATGCTTGTGGCAACGAAACTGTGCATACACAAACTATCACTGTTCAGGATACTACTGCACCAACGATCTCTGTGCCTGCTGATATTACGATTGAGTGTACTGATGATGAGTCCTCTGCCAATACTGGCGTGGCTACAGGTAGCGATACTTGTGGTACGGTGACCATTACCGAGTCCGATGTTGAGACTGCGGCTTGTGGCAATACAAAGACTATTGTACGTACTTGGACCGTAATCGATGAGTGTGGCAACAGCGTGTCTGCCGACCAGACCATTACCGTGGTCGATACCACTCCGCCGACTATAGATAATACAAATACGGATAACATCGTCATCCAGTGTGGCGTGACTCCTGATGGTACATTAGAAGCTTGGCTTGCCAACAATGCTGGTGCAACTGCCAATGATACCTGTGGTACGGTGACCTGGTCCAATGACTATGGTGCCAATACCGATGTGGATTGTGCCAATGGTGCTATTACCGTGACTTTTACGGCTACCGATGAGTGTGGCAACACCGCGAATACTACGGCTACATATTCTATTATCGATACGGTTGACCCTGTATTGACCATTCCTGCCGACGCTACAGTGGAATGTACCGAGGATACTTCACCTGCTAGTACTGGTACTGCAACCGCAACTGATGATTGTGCGGTTCCTAACGTGACTTTCAGTGATGTTGAAGTGGCTCAGTGTGGCAACACGAAAACGATAACAAGAACATGGACGGCTACCGATGCGTGTGGCAACAGCGTATCTGCTGATCAAACGATTACAGTAGTAGATACCACTCCACCTACGATCTCTGTGCCTGCTGATATTACGATTGAGTGTACTGATGATGAGTCCTCTGCCAATACTGGTGTGGCTACAGGTGCCGATACCTGTGGCGCGGTAACCGTTACCGAATCAGACGTAGAGACTGCGGCTTGTGGCAATACAAAGACTATTGTACGTACTTGGACCGTAACCGATGAGTGTGGCAACAGCGTGTCTGCCGACCAGACCATTACCGTGGTCGATACCACTCCGCCGACTTTTAACCAAGCGCTTCCTGCGGATGTAACTGTTGAGTGTGATGCTGTTCCTACGGCTGAAACTTTAACGGCTAATGACAACTGTGGTAATGCAACGGTAGATTTCAATGAAACAACTACTGCTGGTACTTGCAATAATGAATATACCTTAACGCGTACTTGGACGGCTTCTGATGCTTGTGGCAACGAAACTGTGCATACACAAACTATCACTGTTCAGGATACTACTGCACCAACGTTTAACGAAGCGCTTCCTGCGGATCTAACCGTTGAGTGTGATGCTGTTCCTACGGCTGAAACTTTAACGGCTAATGACAACTGTGGTAATGCAATGGTAGATTTCAATGAAACAACTACTGCTGGTACTTGTAATAATGAATATACCTTAACGCGTACTTGGACGGCTTCTGATGCTTGTGGCAACGAAACTGTGCATACACAAACTATCACTGTTCAGGATACTACTGCACCTACGTTTAATGAAACGCTTCCTGCGGATGTAACTGTTGAGTGTGATGCTGTTCCTACGGCTGAAGCATTGACTGCTAATGACAACTGTGGTGATGCAACGGTTACATTTGAAGAAGAAATTACAAGCGGAGCATGTATAGGTGACTATATTATAGAACGTACTTGGACAGCTTCTGATGCTTGTGG
Organism: Winogradskyella sp. HB-48; assembly: GCF_049942685.1. Lineage (GTDB taxonomy): Bacteria > Bacteroidota > Bacteroidia > Flavobacteriales > Flavobacteriaceae > Winogradskyella. The sequence goes on along the minus strand of NZ_CP187934.1, from coordinate 2,676,310 downwards.
TAATGATACTACCCACATTCAAATCATTACAGTACAGGATACTACTGCTCCAACAGTAGTTACTCCTATAGATGAGAATATTACAGCTTCATGTGACGATATTCCTGAAGTACCTAACTTGGTATTTGAAGATGCTTGTTCTAACAATATAAGTGTTTCTTTTAATGAAGATTCAACACAAACGAATGACTTTGAAGATTATTCAATCACAAGAACATGGACTGTTACTGATGATTGTGGTAATGAAGCGATTTTCACCCAAAATATTGATGTAGAAATTAGTAATGTCATCAATGCTTTTGATACCAACCGTTGTGTTTTAGATTCTGAGTTTGATTTATTCGAATTATTATCTGGTGATTTTGATATGAATGGTACTTGGAGTGTTGTTTCTGGTAATGCAACTATTGATGGAAGCTTATTTGATCCTTCAACAGTAGACGTTGGTATGTATACATTTATGTACTCTATCACTGACGGACCTTGTCCTACCGAAGTAGAAGTAAATGTGACTATCGATGATGATTGTGTGGTTTTACCTTGTGGTGCTGAGGATGTTGTAATCTCTAAAACTGTAACCGCAAATGGTGATAGTTATAATGAATTCTTTACCATAACTGGTGTAGAAGACTGTGGATTTGTTGTAGAACTTCAAATATTCAATCGTTGGGGAGCAGAAATTTATAAGAATAATAATTATCAAAACGATTGGAATGGCGATGCTCATAGCTCGTCTGTAGGAAGCTCTGGAAAAGTCCCAACCGGAACTTACTACTATATTATTAATTTAAGAAATAGTGGATTGAAACCTTTTGCAGGTCCAATCTACGTAGCAACTGATAAATAAACTTAACCGAGATGAAGTTATCTAAATCATTAAGTATTGTAATATTTGTTTTGGGTGTTTCTTCTGCCTTTGCACAGCAGTTACCTCAATTTACACAATACATGTTTAACACCATTTCTATTAATCCAGCCTATGCTGGCAGTAGAGAAACATTCAGTGCTGTTGGCTTACATAGAAGTCAATGGGTTGGATTAGAAGGTGGGCCAGAAACCCAAACATTATCTGTTCATACTCCGTTAAGGAATGAAAAGATTGGTTTAGGATTATCATTTATAAATGATAAATTGGGATATGAAAACTTTTCCTATATATATGCAGACTTTTCATATACCATTCAAACTGGCGTCAAAACGAAGTTAGCTTTTGGTATTAAAGGTGGTTTTACACATTATAATTTAGATGAGGAATTATTAAATGATCCATCTGTTGTTAATGACCCTTTCTTTAACGATGTTTCTAACCGTTGGAGTCCAAATGTTGGAGCTGGTTTGTATTGGCATTCGCAACGTTGGTATGTTGGTCTTTCAGCACCTAGAATATTGAATACAGATTATAATAATGGACGTCAAGGTCAGTTGGATTATATTGCTCTAGAACGTGTCAGTTATTATGTAACCGGAGGTTATGTGTTTGATTTAAGTGAAACAACAAAATTGAAACCTTCAGTTTTACTTAAAGCTACTAACGGTGCACCATTATCATTTGATATTTCTGCCAATTTCTTATTTAATGAAACCTTTTGGATTGGTGGTGGTTACAGAATTAATGAAAATGCAGCAGCCATTGGTGGTATAGCTGACTTTCAGGTATCAAAACAATTACGAATTGGTTATGCCTATGAATATCCAATTTCAGATTTAAGACCTTACACAAGTGGTACACATGAAGTTTTATTGATGTTTGAAGTATTTAAAAGTAAACGTATAAAATCTCCTAGATACTTCTAAAAAGAATCGCATTATGAAAACAAGAATATTAGTTCTAACTCTTATACTTAGCTGTTCGTTATCGTATGCGCAAACGAAGTTGGCTGATAAATTCTTCGATAATTACGGCTATATAAAAGCTATTGAGCTTTATGAAAAAGCTGTAGAAAATGGAGATAATAGTGCCCATGTACTCACACGTCTTGGTGATGCTTACTATAACAACTCTAACTCAGAAAAAGCAGCTTATTGGTATGGTGAGGCTCTAAAAGAGCACAAAAAAATAGATGCTGAATATTTGTATAAATATATTCAGTCCCTTAGAAGTATAGGTAATTACGAAGAGTCAGATAAATGGTTTAAAGAACTTAGTGCTGCGCAACAAGGTGACAGCAGACTTAAGGGCTATAATCCTGATGAAGTAGATTTATATGCTAAATTAACTTCTAAAAATGAAGTTATTGTAAAAGTTGAAAACCTAGATTTTAATTCTGAAAACTCTGATTTTGGATCTTATATTTTTGAAGACAAACTCTACTTTGCTTCTGCCAGAGGTGGTGATAACAAAATTTACAGCTGGAATAAAGAACCTTTCTTAGATTTATATGAAATTACTCTTACAGATAATGATGGAGTTGTTACTTATGGATCGACAACTGAGTTACCTGAAAATATAAATACAGAATATCATGAAGCGTCCGTGGCCATAACCAACGATGGTAAAACTATGTATTTTACGAGGGATAACGTTAACAAACGTAACCGTATAAAATATGATAAAAAAGGTACAACGCATTTAAAACTTTACAAGGCGACTTTAGAAAATGATGAGTGGACCAATGTTGTAGAGCTTCCATTTAATGATGAAGTATTTTCAACTGGTCATCCTGCATTAAGCCCAGATAATAAGACTTTATATTTTGTATCAGATCGCGAAGGTGGACTGGGCCAATCCGATATCTATTCGGTTGCAATAAATGAAGATGGCTCTTACGGTAAACCTGAAAATTTAGGTGAAAAAATAAATACTGAAGGACGCGAAATGTTTCCTTATGTAGCTAAAGACAGTACGCTTTACTTTTCTTCTGATGGCCATTTAAACTTAGGTCTTCTTGATATTTTTAAATCGGATATTTTAAAAGGAATGCGTAATGATCCGGAAAATATGGGTTCGCCTTACAACAGTGGTTACGATGATTTTGCATTCTTTATTAATTCTGACACAGAAAGAGGCTATTTCTCCTCTAACCGACCAAACGGCAAAGGAAGTGATGATATTTATAGTTTTAATGCCAAAGAGTGTAAAGAAGTTATTTCTGGTGTTGCTAGAGATAGTAAAACCAACATTATTCTTACTGGTGTAACTGTACGTTTAATTGATGAGACTGGGAAAGTAGTTGAAGAATTCTTTACCAAAAATGGAGAGGAATATACATTTACTGTAGATTGTAACAAAACATATACTATTGTTGGTAGTAAACCTGATTATAAGGACGATCAAAAAACGGTAACTACAACTACAGAAAACGAAAAAGTTACTACTGTTGATTTAAGTTTAGAACCACTAATCATTGATAATCAAATTGTTATTAACCCTATATTCTTCGACTTTGACAAATGGAATATTAGAACTGATGCACAATATGAATTAGAAAACATTGTAGATGTAATGCGTAAGCATCCTACAATGGTTATTAAAATTGAATCTCATACAGATAGTCGTGGTGGTGATAATTATAATATGAAGTTATCGGACAGACGTGCAAAATCTACAAGAGATTATATTATCTCTAGAGGTATTGATGCTAACAGAATTGAAAGCGCTATCGGCTATGGTGAATCTCAACTCCTTAACAAATGCTCTAATGGTGTAAAATGTACAGAAGAAGAGCACCAGTTAAATAGACGTTCTTACTTCTATATTGTAAACGAATAATTTTACCCTCAAAATTATAACTGAAAAGCAAGCTCATTTGGGCTTGCTTTTTTTTTTTTTAGCATTAAAAAAGAATGAAGAAATCTCTTTTTGTCAATAAACTTTCTAAACTAATATTTGTCTTCACTGAGTTAATAAGTTGTGATAGTAACAACTATAAAAAAGAGTCTTCACAAAAATCTAGCAAAGAAATAATAATTGATTCTGTTCGTACAATAAAAGAACAAAAAATTATTAGTCCTAAAGGAAATCAAATACTTGAGAATAGTGAAAAACTTTATAATCTTAAATGGAAGAACGGTTATATACTGGAATCAATAAATATATCACAATGCGATAACTCAAATACAGGTGAAATTATTCACAAATTTGATAAAAAGATAGACAGTATCATCTTTACTAATGATTCATTTACTATAAGTTTTAAAGCTATTGAAAATTGTTGCTCTGAGTTTTTATGTGAAGCTGAAATAATTAATAATGATACATTAAACATAATCTATAATGCTTATGGATCTCATTGCTTTTGTAACTGTTTATTCGATATGAGTTTTCAATTCAGTTACAACAATAGATTAGATGATATTGAGGTTGCAAAAACTAATATTAAAAGTGTTGTATTAAATAACTATTTGAGTTCTAAAGCCAAATTTGAAAAGTTAGTTAATACAAATTAAAAAAGCCACAACTATCGTCATGGCTCTTAGGGGCTATTAATCAACTTTTAACGCGGTCTAACGCTTAATGAAGATATTAGTAAAGTACCACTTGCCTTCATTATTTTTTTCGGCTGAGATATCAAAATCCGTAAAATCGCCTTCAATATTTTCTCTATGACTTGGGCTGTTTAACCAAGCATTTACTACAGATTCAGCAGAGCTAAAACCGTAAGCAACATTTTCTGATACTATATTAGCATTAGCATTAAGTTGTAAACTTTGTTTTCTCTGAAAGAAGTTATCATGAGATACATTGTTTACTTCTACCATATAATCAGTATGGGTATATGCTACCGCTTTTACCGTACTATGATCATTTAAGGGGTTTAGACCTTCAGTAATTCTATGAGCATTGATAAGCTCCATAATTTCTATTTCTATTTGCTTAGCTTGAGGTGCCACAGGCACTTCTATAGAATTAATTTGATCCTCAGCAGCACTATCTGTAGAACAAGAAGTAAAGCCTAAGAGGGCAACGATAGCCAATAACGGCAATAGCTTTTTAGCTTTCATAGTAGGTTAAATTTAGGTTTGGGATTACTAATTTAACAGACTACTTATGCTTATTTGTTAATGAAATGTTAAAATCGATTAAAAACATGCATTTTGTCGATTTTTTATGTAAAACATCGATGAAATGCACTTTTTGAAAGAAAAATTAGTGATTTAATCGGTAAAATAATCACTTAAACGATGAAGTATCAAGGTGATAGTCGCTCTATTTTCCAGTTATAATCTTCTTGTAATTGGTAACGGATTCTATCATGTAATCTATTGGGTCTACCTTGCCAAAATTCCATTTCAACAGGTTTTACTATATAGCCTCCCCAATGTTTAGGACGCTCTATCTCTTTTCCTTCATATTGAAGCTCTAAGGCTTTTAATTTTTCCTCGAGCACTATTCTATTCTCAACAACTTCACTCTGATTAGATACTAAAGCACCTAACTGACTTCCTCGTGGACGCGACTCAAAATAACCATCGCTCATGTTCTCGGCTATTTTTTCTGCTTTTCCTTTAATAATAACTTGTCGCTCTGCTGCATGCCAAAAAAAAGACAAACAAACATTTGGATTTGACTCTATTGCTTTTCCTTTTTCGCTATTGTAATTGGTATAGAATATAAAACCTTCAAAGGTGTATTTTTTCAATAGCACTACTCTACTCTTAGGGTAACCATCTAACCCTATAGTAGAAATGGTCATTGCATTAGCCTCATCTATATCAAAGTGGTTATCTACTTCTACAAACCAATCCCTAAATAATTCTATTGGATTTTCTGAAACATTATCTAAAATGAGTTCCCCTTTTTCGTAAGATTTTCTGTAATTGCTTAAGTCTTTTTCCATAGTTTCACGAAGTTAAATCAATATTTTGTTTCTATCAAAAAAAGTGTAGTTTTGAGTACCCTTAATTATATAATAACCCTAACATGCACTTTGAAGACTCTGATTTTTCAAAAAAATTAAACTACAATAAAGTTGAATTAAACTTTGGCACTTACTATTTACTTGATGATTTTTTTATCATGGAAGTCAATGAAGGCGAACATTTTAATTGGGACAAACTAAATACACTTTTAGATTCGCTAAGAGACTACTACGGAAATCATAAAACACTGGCATACATTGCTAATAGAGTTAACTCTTATTCTATTGATCCTGTGCTTTGGTCTTATTTTGATAAGGATGACAGCATCTTAATTGCTGCTTCTATTGTTAGTTATAGAGATTCTTCTTTTATGAATGCTAATATCGAAAAGCAGATGGCTTCAATACCTCTTAAAAGAGCGCATAGCTTAGGTGAAGCAATAAACTGGGTACAGCAATTAAAAGAGTTTAATTAAAACTCAAAAGACTTACCATCCTCAGCCAAAAGAACATTTTCAAATTCTTCTTTGGCTTCGGACTTAAACTCATCATAGCCGTTGTAACGTGTAGAAAAATGACCAAGAATTAAAGTCTCTACGTTTGCTTTTTTTGCAATGATTGCCGCTTGTCTGGCTGTACTATGCTTTGTACGTTCACAAAGGTTCTCATTTTTATCTAAAAACGTAGACTCGTGATACAAAACAGTTGCATTTTTTATAAGAGGAATAATATCTTCGTTATAGACTGTATCGCTACAATAGGCATAACTTTTAGATGGAATAGGCTTTTTTGTAACAGAAGCATTATTAATTAATACTCCGTCTTCATTTACAACATCTGCACCTTGTTTTAATTTTCTGTAATATGCTTTATCCACATTAGCTTCCAAAACTGCTTTGATATCTAACTTACGTTCGTTTTCTTTCTCCTTGAATAAAAATCCATTAGTATACACACGATGATTTAAAGGAATAGTATAGACTTCAACTTTATCGTCTTCAAAAATTAACTCTGATTCTTTAGAAGTCAACTCATGAAAAATCAATGGAAAATTTGTCCAGGAATCTGAAAGTTTTAACTGTAACGTTATAACCTCCTTAATACCTTTTGGACCATAAATATGAAGCTCAGTTTCGCGAGTTAATAAACGAAACGTACTTACCAAGCCTATTAAACCAAAATAGTGATCTCCATGAAGGTGAGAAATGAAGATATGTTTAATTCTAGAAAACTTCACCTTATTTCTACGAAGTTCTACCTGAGTACCTTCACCACAATCTATAAGAAACATATGATTTTTAATCTCTAATACCTGAGATGTGGGGTTGGTATTGGTACGTGGTGTAGCGCTATGACAGCCTAAAATGGTGAGTTTCATCTGCAGATATTCATCGTTTTTCAATGGTCAGATGGAACATCTTTATTATTTCTGTATATGATTTAAGAAATCTTAAAAGATGTTTCATACTAAAACTCTAAATCACGTTCAATATCTTCCATTTCTATGATATCATAAGCCTCGTGAAGTGTTGGCACAACAACTATTTCATCTGGCATTTGATCTAAATCTGCTTTGTCGGTAACTACAACAAAAGATTTTTTATCACCTCGGTGATTATTGCTGAGCCTTAAAAACTCAATAATATCCTCTAAGCTAATTTTATCTATACTAGATAGATTTACAATGATGTGGTAATTCTTATACTTATCGTAAGCCTGTTCAATATTATTTACTAAAGTTTTAACCGAAGCTTTTTCTTGAGTAATAATGGTAATATTACCGTCTCTATCTACAATCATAACTTATTGTTTTATTTTAGAAGCTAACAAATAAATAACAGCCATTCTAACCGCTACACCATTTTCAACCTGATCTAATATTATGGCTTGCTTAGAATCTGCAACATCACTGGTGATTTCTACACCTCTATTTATTGGTCCTGGATGCATTATTACTATATCCTTTTTTAAGCTATCGAGTAGCTCTTTATTGACACCAAATTGCTGTGTGTATTCTCGTGTTGTAGGGAAATAGCTAATATCCATACGTTCATTCTGAACACGGAGCATATTAGCAACATCACACCATTCTAGTGCTTTTCTTAAGTTAGTTTCAACTTTAACCCCTAAATCCTTAATGTATTTTGGCAATAATGTCTTAGGACCACAAACCATAACATTGGCTCCTTGCAATTGTAAAGCGTAGATATTAGAAAGTGCTACCCTACTGTGCAAAATATCACCAACAATCACAACATTTTTTCCTTTTACAGAACCTAACTTTTCTCTTATAGAGTAAGAATCAAGCAAGGCCTGTGTAGGATGCTCATGCGCACCATCACCAGCATTAATGATACTTGCATTAACATGCTTAGACAAAAATACACCAGCACCAGGATTAGGATGGCGCATTACCACCATATCGACCTTCATAGATAGAATATTATTGACCGTATCAATCAATGTTTCTCCTTTTTTTACTGAAGATTGTGAAGCCGAAAAATTTATAACATCAGCCGAGAGTCTTTTTTCAGCTAGTTCAAATGATAGTTTAGTACGAGTTGAGTTTTCAAAAAATAAGTTTGCAATGGTAATATCTCTAAGTGAAGGAACTTTTTTAATTGGTCTGTTAATAACCTCTTTAAACTGATCTGCAGTTTCAAAAATAAGATTGATATCTTGTTTGGCAAGATATTTTATCCCTAATAAGTGTTTAACACTTAGTTCACTCATTGCTAGTTAATTTTCTATTTATCAATTAAATACACAGCATCTTCCCCTCCATTCTCAATCCAATTCACTTTTACTTTTTGATTATCTATAGCATCAACTTGTCGTCCTCTATAATTAGGCTGAATTGGTAGATGTCTGCTAAATCTTCTATCTATTAAAGTCAGTAATTCTATATTGTTTGGTCTTCCAAAGGATTGTATCGCAGTAAGTGCAGATCTTATACTTCGTCCTGTATATAATACATCATCAACAAAAACAACATTTTTCCCTTCAACAATAAAATCAATCTCTGTGGTATTAGCTTCTAAAGGTTTATCACCTCTTCTAAAGTCGTCTCTAAAAAAAGTAATATCTAGGTGGCCTAACTTAATATTTTTGATATTATAGTCTTCTTTTAGCATTAAAGCCAAACGATCTGCCAAAAATTTACCTCTTGGTTGAATGCCTATTAAAACTGTTTCAGAAAAATCATCGTGGTTTTCAATAAGTTGGCAAGCCAATCTGTGTAGAGTTATGTTGACTTCCTTAGAATTGAGTAATACTTTTTGACTCATGGAGTATCCAAACGTTATTGGTTGACAAAGTTAAGTTAATTTATGAGAGTTTCAAACTAATATAATATCATAAAAAAAGCCTCTCGGATTCCGAGAGGCTTTTAAACTATTTCAAATGTTCAGAAAATTACTTCTTTCCGTCCATTTTATCTTTAAGTGCTTGTAAGGCATCGTTTGCATCACCTAAAGTTGGTTTAGCTTCTGCCGCTTGTGCTTCTGCTTTCTTAACAGCTTGCTTAACGATCTTAGCTTCTTCTTCTCTAAATACTGCAGTATGAGATGCTACAACTCTTTTGAATTCTTTGTTGAACTCAATGATCTTGAATTCTACTTCTTCACCTTTATTAAGTTTAGAACCGTCTTCTTTCTCTAAGTGACGAGCAGGAACAAAAGCAACGATGTCATCATTAAACTCTATTGTAGCTCCTTTATCTACCATTTCAGTAATAGCAGCAGTGTGAGACGTACCTACAGCAAACTCAGTTTCGTATTTGTCCCAAGGATTCTCCTCAGTTTGTTTGTGACCTAAAGATAATTTACGTCCTTCAACATCTAATTCTAATACTACAACGTCTAGCTTGTCACCAACGTTACAGAACTCAGATGGATGCTTAATTTTCTTAGTCCAAGATAAATCAGAGATGTATATTAATCCGTCAATACCTTCTTCTAACTCAACAAATACACCGAAGTTAGTAAAGTTACGTACAATACCTGTGTGCTTAGAACCTACAGGATATTTAGCAGTAATATCTGTCCATGGATCTGGTGTTAATTGCTTAATACCAAGAGACATTTTACGATCATCTCTATCTAAAGTTAATACTTGAGCTTCAACTTCATCGCCTACAGAAACGAAATCTTGAGCTGAACGTAAATGAGTAGACCAAGACATTTCACTAACGTGTACTAAACCTTCTACACCATCAGCAACTTCTACAAAAGCACCGTAGTCTGCAATAACAACCACTTTACCTTTTACTTTATCACCAACTTTAATGTCTTCTCCTAAAGCTTCCCAAGGGTGCTTAGATAATTGCTTAAGACCTAATTGAATTCTGGATTTGTTTTCATCAAAATCAAGAATTACAACATTTAATTTTTGATCTAACTCAACAATCTCATTTGGATGATTGATACGAGACCAAGATAAATCTGTAATATGAATTAAACCGTCTACACCACCTAAATCGATAAACACACCGTAAGAGGTAATGTTTTTAACAATACCTTCTAATACTTGTCCTTTTTCTAACTGGCCAATGATTTCTTTCTTTTGTTCCTCAATATCAGCTTCAATAAGAGCTTTGTGAGAAACTACTATGTTTTTAAATTCGTGGTTGATTTTAACAACTTTGAATTCCATAGTTTTATTTACGTACTGGTCGTAATCTCTAATTGGCTTAACATCGATTTGAGAACCTGGCAAGAATGCTTCAATACCGAATACATCAACGATCATACCGCCTTTAGTTCTGCACTTAACGAAACCATTAACGATTTCACCTGTTTCGTGAGCTTTATTAACTCTATCCCATGCTTTGATTACACGGGCTTTTCTGTGAGATAATACTAATTGACCTGTAGCATCTTCACGAACATCGATTAGTACTTCTACTTTATCACCAACTTTTAAATCTGGATTGTAACGGAACTCATTAAGAGAAATTACACCCTCAGACTTAGCGTTAATGTCAATAATAGCATCTCTATCTGTAATGTGGATTACTTCACCTATTACCACTTCATCGTCTAAAGTGTCAACAAAGTTTTCAGATACTAATTTTTCAAATTCTGCAAGTTTTTTGTCTTCTACCTGCTCAATTCCTTCTTCGTAATTGTGCCAATTGAACTCTTTTAAGAATTTTTCTGGATTTGCTTGAGCTTCAGAAACTACTGGAGCTTCAACTGTTTTTGCTTCAGTTGCTTCAACCTCAGCTTGATTTGTTTTGTTTTCAGCCATTGCTGATTATAAATTTGTATTCTGCATTTTTTTGAAAGTGATGCGGAAAAACCTACAGAAGTTTATTAAAATTTGTTTCTAACCTTTTCTACTTTCACAAGTCCGCTAAAAGGAGCGCAAAATTAATCATTTTCAAATAATTAACAAACAAAATAGCCTATTTAATATTGCTAAATCTTATTTAACCGAAAGATAATGTTGGTTTAATGTCTGAAATTAATGATTACACTAATTTTATTGAAAACTATTTAAAGTGAAAAAGCTAGAATTCCTTTTGTTTTTTATCGCTATTCTAATTATAAGTTGTAATAATGACGACAGCAACACATCAAATCCATTGATAGAAACCGGACTTATTGGTGATTGGGAAATTAGTGGAAGAGGTATTAATAATATTTCATCTTTAGAAGCACTTTGCTGTGAAACTTTAAGCTTCTCTGATGATGACAATGAAGAAGATCTTAATGGCTCATATGTGTTTGATGAATATGGTACAATTACAAATGGTACTTATACAGTTAGTTCAGAAAACAGCACCATTACATACACCACAGAAAGCAACATTACAAATATCATAGAGTTTACTGTAAACAATGATGTATTAGAAATTTGGTATTTTGATGAGAATGGTCGTAATTGGACAACTTATAATAAACAATAAATAAGTAAGAAATCCATTAGGCATGTGACCAAAATTCATTTTAAGCGTCATAAGAATAAATACGATTTTTCATGCATAATAAATCTGATTTTTGGCATTTAAATTGGTATATTTACATAACTATTAATACTTAAAAATTAAACAATCATGGTTAAAGCAAAATACCAAGACGTTCTGGATTTAGGGGAACAATTAAACATTCAAGACGGTAAAGTTGAAGTAGAAGGTGGAAAACTCAAAGTTTGGGGTACAGCCGCTACTCAGTATGAGAAAAACTTACTATGGGATGAAATCAAAAGAATTGGTGGTGATAATCCTAGTGATATAATGGCAGACATCAAAGTTGCTGATGACTCTGTTTATGCAAGACATACTGTAAAGAAAGGTGAAACTTTAGGAAAAATTGCTAAGCATTATTATGGTGACGCTATGAAATACAAGCAAATTTTTGAGGCAAACACCAATATCCTTAAAAATCCTGATTTAATTCATCCAGACCAAGAATTAGTGATTCCTAATCTATAATTAGAATTAGATAAGAAAAATTAAAAGCGACCTACTTCGACTACGCTCAGTAAGCGAAAGGTCGCTTTTTTATTTTTATGTTTTAGACTTTGCTAGTTTTAGCAAAGTTTCAATTTGTTCTTCAATGGTTAAATCTGAATTATCGATTTCTATAGCATCATCTGCTTTTACTAAAGGAGAATCTTCTCTGGTTGAATCTATTCGATCTCTTGTAGTAACATTTTCTAAAACTTCGTTGTAACTAAGGTTGTGGCCACGCTCTAATAACTCTTTGTAACGTCTTTTTGCTCTAGTTTCTGCAGAAGCTGACATAAATATTTTTAACTCAGCATCGGGAAATACAACAGTACCAATATCCCTACCATCCATTACTATGCCCTTATCCTTTCCCATCAATTGTTGTTGCTCAACCAGTTTCTGTCTAACTTCAGAAATTGTTGCTACAGGACTTACGTATTTTGAGACTTCTAAAGTTCTTATTTCCTTTTCTATATTTTCACCATTTAAGTATACCTCAGCAAAACCAAACGATTCATTAAACTTAAAGCTGATATGTATTTCATTGAGTCGCTCGATAAGTTGTTGTGAATGAAAAAAATCTTCACCTATTAATTTGTTTTTCATGGCAAAATAAGTTACTGCTCTGTACATAGCACCAGTATCAACATAAATATAATTAAGCTGTTTTGCCAATTGCTTAGCAATAGTACTCTTGCCTGTTGAAGAAAAACCATCTATGGCTATTACAATCTTTTTCATGGTTATATTCTTATCGTCTTCTGCCATCTAAATCTATTTGAAGTCCAAAAAAGCTTGTATTTGATGCACTGGTATACCTGGCATGTGTATAGCTAAATCGCATAGAGTTTAATCGAATACCTACACCAACCGATAAACCTGAAAAGTTTCTTTGATCTACAATTCGTAATTCTTCTGCTCGTCTAAAGTTATAACCGAACCTTAGATTAAATCCACGTTCTGGCCAAAGTTCCGCACCCAAAATTAGATGGCGCAATGCATTATTAAAAAAACCTACTTTTTCTTGAGTTTGGTTTCCATCTAAATCTGTTGTCGCTCTAGCTGGATTTGATACACCTATTGGCCATTCTTGTAAATTCTCCATAGTTAAATGCCATCTAATAGGAACATTTTCTAATGTTTGAGACATTCCAAAATTTACTTCAAATGGTAGAGGTTCGTTTTGCCCAGCATAGGTGGTAAACTGAGTACCTATATTTCTTACAGTCAATGCTGCATGAAAATCCAATTTTTCATTGATATACATAATACCCAAATCCACTGCACCACCAACAGAATTGTATTGTTCTAACAAGGATGTAATAACTTTTACATTAGCACCTACGTAAAAATCGGTAAAAGGAATATTGTAATTATAGCCAGCAGAAATAGCAGCTTCATTTCCGCTAAATGTTCCTGTGGGATTACCATTAACATCGTAACCATCAAATGTACCATAATTAATGTAAGTAACCCCAAAATGAAACGTTTGCACATGTCTATCCCAAGTGTAAGCATAAGCTGCTGTACCATAAGTAATACCACCCAAAAAACTTGAAACGTTTACCGCCAATTGGTTATGCATTTGCCAGTTTAAAGAAGCTGGGTTGTAAAGTGCTTCAGTAACATCATGATCAAAGTTGGTGATAATTTTACCACCTAATGCAGCTTGTCTTGGTGATGATACGAGATTAAGAAATTGATAAGTAGATTCACCACCCAATTGTGCAAACAACGGTAACGCTAAAAGCATAATACAGAATTGGGTAACCCTCTTTATCATAGATTTTGCAAAATAAACAAATCTATCTTAAAACGATGATATGATTTTTTTATTTTTTGAGGTATTTGCTTTCTACTTTAACTTCAAGATTTGTCCGATCAAAATCAGGTTATCGGAAAGCCCGTTTAGAGATTTTAGCTGGTCAACTGTAAGTCCATTTCGTTTGGATATATTGTATAAAGTATCTCCTTTAGATACAGTCCAAGTAGATTTGTCTGTTGACGGTTTTATGTATTCAGAATGAGAGACATTTAACTCTTGACCTACTTTAATCAAATTAGATGTTAAGCCATTTTTGCTTTTTAATTCGTCAACCGTAAAACCATATCTCTTGCCTAAACTGTATAGCGTATCACCAATTTCTACGATATGGGTTCTAGAATTATTCTCTGAGGAAGTTACAAGCTTCGGAATAGGTTCTGATGCATTAACAATTACAGTATTTTCAGTTTGTGTATCAAAATTCTTAACTCTAAGTTTTTGTCCTACATCAACCAAAGTCGTTTCTAAATTATTAGCTTCTTTTAAGGTAGTTAGCGTTGTCTTATAACTATTAGCAATGTCCAAAAGTGTTTCGTTCTCTTTTACAATATGGTAATTGGACTCTGCATTATATACTAAAGAATCATCTACCTTATTAGTGTGTTCTAAAATATTATCAGTTTTAATAGTCGATTCGTCTTTTGAGTTTAATAGAGTAATTTCACCTGTAACCACATTGAGTTTTGCAGGTTTACCATCTAGCATGACATCTTTAAACCGACTATCTTCCTGACCAAAACTATATAGCCAGGAAAACAGCAGGAAATAAATAACAAAAAAGAGCTTATAGCTTTTTAGCATTTTTCACCTTTTGATTTGTAATCGCAATATCTAAAACCTCACTCATATCTTTCACATAATGGAAAGTTAAGCCTTTAAGATATTCTGGTTTTATTTCGTCAATATCGCGCTTATTATCTTCACACAAAAGAATCTCTTTAATTTTTGCTCTTTTAGCTGCTAAAATCTTTTCTTTAATACCACCAACTGGTAATACTTTACCTCTTAAAGTAATTTCACCCGTCATAGCCAAGCTCTTTTTAACTTTACGTTGTGTAAATAAAGACACTAAAGAAGTTAACATCGTGACACCTGCACTTGGTCCATCTTTTGGTGTAGCACCCTCAGGTACGTGAATGTGTACGTTGTATTTCTCAAAGACTTCTGGATTTATCTCAAAGGTGTCCGCATTGGCTTTTATGTATTCCATAGCTATAGTAGCTGACTCACGCATTACTTTACCTAAATTACCCGTAATAGTGAGGTTACCCTTTCCTTTAGATAAAATAGATTCAATAAACAGAATATCGCCTCCTACTCTAGTCCAAGCCAAGCCAGTGACAACACCAGCTACATTGTTATTTTCGTATTTATCGCGTTCTAATCTTGGGGCTCCTAAAACTTCAATAACATCATCATTAGAAACTTTTATGTTATAATCTTCTTCCATCGCAATATTCTTGGCAGCATAACGTACCATTTTTGCTATCTGCTTTTCAAGACCTCTCACTCCAGATTCACGCGTATAACCTTCAACTATTTTTTCTAGTTGTGGCTGTCCTATTTTTAATGCTTTATTATCCAAACCATGTTCTTTCAATTGTTTTGGCAATAAATGACGCTTAGCAATTTCTACTTTTTCTTCAATGGTATAACCTGTAACATTAATAACTTCCATACGATCTCTTAATGCTGGTTGGATGGTATTAAGACTATTAGAAGTTGCAATAAACATTACTTTAGACAGGTCATAACCCATTTCTAAGAAGTTATCGTAAAACTCATTATTCTGCTCCGGATCTAAAACTTCTAGCATAGCAGAAGAAGGGTCTCCTTGATTACCTGTAGACAACTTATCAATCTCATCTAAAACAAATACAGGATTTGACGTACCAGCTTTCTTTAGGCTTTGAATAATTCGACCTGGCATCGCACCAATGTATGTTTTTCTATGCCCACGTATTTCGGCTTCATCTCTTAATCCACCAAGTGAAATCCTTACATATTCTCTACCTAAAGCCTCTGCAATAGATTTTCCTAATGATGTTTTACCAACACCTGGAGGACCATACAAACATAGTATTGGCGACTTCATGTCATTTCGAAGCTTTAATACTGCCAAGTACTCTATGATACGTTTCTTAACATCATCTAAACCAAAATGATCACGATCTAAGATTTTTCTAGCTCGTTTTAAATCGAATTGATCCTCGCTAAACTCATTCCAAGGTAAATCCAAATATAAATCGAGATAATTACGTTGTATAGAATACTCTGCAACCTGAGGGTTCATGCGCTGCATTTTGGCCAGTTCTTTATCAAAATGCTCCTTTACCTTATCATCCCAATTCTTTTCTTTAGCACGCTCTCTCATCTCTTCTATCTCCTCACCTGAAGACACACCACCCAGTTCTTCTTGGATGGTTTTCATTTGTTGGTGCAGGAAATATTCGCGCTGTTGTTGGTTCATATCACTCTGAACCTTACTCTGAATATCATTTTTTAATTCAAGTTTTTGATATTCTAAGTTCATGTATTTTAAGGTCTGAAGCGCACGCTCTTTTAAATCGTTAATCTTTAAAAGTTCTTGCTTTTCTTCGACCTTAAGATTCATGTTTGAAGATACAAAGTTTACTAAGAACGAATTACTTTCAATATTTTTGATAGCAAAAGTGGCTTCTGTAGGAATGTTTGGACTTTCCTTTATAATCTCTAAGGATAAATCCTTAATGGAATCTATAATAGCATTAAACTCTTCGTTGTCGTCATTAGGCTTAGCCTCTGGTAAATCTGAAATAGTTGCAGAAAAATAAGGCTTTTCAGAAATGATTTCGTTAATCTGAAAGCGCTTTTTACCTTGGATAATCACCGTTGTATTGCCATCCGGCATTTTTAGCACTTTAAGAATACGAGCAACTGTACCTGTTTTGTAAATATCATTTACCGATGGTTTTTCTACAGTTTCATCTTTTTGTGCCACAACACCAATAACTTTTCCACCTTTATTGGCATCATTTATTAGCTTTATTGAGGTGTCTCGACCTGCCGTAATCGGAATGACCACACCTGGAAATAAAACCGTATTTCGTAATGGTAGAATTGGGAGAGACTCTGGTAGAGATTCGTTATTGATTAATTCCTCATCTTCAGGTGTCATCAACGGAATTAACTCTGAATTTTCGTCAAAATCCTGAAATGACAAACTGTCAAGACTTAAAAAATTTGATTTCTTCATATTATTTTTAAGCCATTCTGTCATTAAAAAATAGCAGAATAGCATCTGTTTAAATGTATTAATAATTAACTTTATATTGAATATCAATACATTACAAGATATTCAAAGTTATTCACACCTATGATAATTCAATTGTTATGCCATTACCTTTAGTGCTTCTTAAAAGTTTTTTTACCAAAAGTGTAACAATGTGTAAACACCTCCATCTATAGAATAAAGCAAATGTTTTTTTGACACCAACCAATCAAAATATCGAGCAGTTATTAGTGCTTTGTAAATCTTGTAACCAACGTGCGCAGTTAGAAGTATACAATAGATACAACAAAGCCATGTATAACACAGCTTTGAGAATTGTAAAAGATTCTTACAAAGCTGAAGACATTATGCAAGAGTCATTTTTAACGGCTTTTACGAAACTTGAAACTCTGGAGGACACCAAATTATTTGGTGCATGGTTAAAACGTATTGTGGTGAATAATAGTATTGCACATTACAATAAAACCATAAAACAAAATGAAGTGCCTTTAGAACCTGTGATGTATAAAGTTGAAGATGATAACGGCATTGAAGAGCATAGCCAAAATAGTGATAAAGCGAAGCAAATCATAAGCGTTATGAAAACCTTAAAACCCAATTATAATTTAGGCTTAACACTTCATCTTATCGAAGGCTATGATTATGATGAAATCTGTGAGATTATGGATATTTCTTATGCTAATTGCAGAACCATGATTTCAAGAGCAAAAGAAAGTTTACGTAAAAAGCTAATGCAAACCGCCTAAAAACGAACAATTATGGAGAAATATACTCTAGATGAATTATTTGACAACCTTAAAGGTGAGTTTGATATCAACGAGCCTAAACAAGGTCATGAACATCGTTTTTTAGATAAGCTGAATGCAAATGATTTGGCTTCAGTTGAGACTAAAAAAATCATAAGCATCAACTGGAAACCATTTATAGCCATTGCTGCATCTGTAATTATTTGCTTAGGCATATTTACCACAATAAATGCGCAACCAGAAGTTATGGATTTAGCAAGTGTCTCACCTGAAATGTCCGAAACTCAAGATTTCTTTACAGCTACTATTAATGCTGAATTAAAAAAACTAAACAGTGAACGTTCTCCTTTTACTGAGCAAGTTATAACCGACGCTTTAGACCAAATTGAACTGTTAGAAAAAGACTATCAAAAACTTAAAACAGATTTAACAGAAAGTAATAAAGACCAGCGCGTTATTTACGCTATGATCAACAACTTTCAGAACAGGATAGACATTTTAAACACAGTTCTTAAACAAATTGAAACTATTAAAGAATTAAAAACCACCAGTGATGAACCGAAAAATACACTTTAGAATAGCACTACTATTTTTGTTGATGCCTTTCATAACATTAGCAAATACAAAACCAGAAGTTGCTAAAACTACAAAAGAACGTAAAATTAAAAAGTCTTTTGATGTATCTTTTAACGCAACATTAAAAATAGACAATAGCTATGGCAACATAGAAGTTGTGACTTGGGACCAAAACCGTATTGAGTTCGATATTATGATTGAAGTGACTGGCAACAATGCCGAAAAAGTTGAAGAACGTCTAAACGAAATTTCCGTTACTTTTAAAAATACGTCAGATTTAGTATCGGCTAAAACGAATTTTAAAAATAAAGATAGAAATTGGTGGAGCTGGAATAATAACAAAAAACTAAAGGTAGAAATACATTACCTCGTAAAAATGCCAATAACCAACAATATAGATTTAGATAACAATTACGGAAGTATAAATTTAGATAGGCTAAAAGGTAAGGCCAAAATACACTGTAGCTATGGGAAAATAACAACAAAAGAGCTTATGGCAGACGACAACTACATTAATTTTGATTACAGTAAAGGATGCTATTTTGAATTTATTAAAAGCGGAAAATTATATGCAGATTACAGTGACTTTACCTTAGTAAAAACAAAAAATCTCTACTTAAATACTGGCTACACAAATTCTATAATCGAAAATTCAGAAAATATAGAATTTAACTGCGACTATGGTTCCTTAAGAATAGATAATATTAACAATCTTAAAGGCGATGCGGATTATCTTACTTTACGTGTAGTTAACCTGTACAAAAGTGTTAGTTTAAATGCCGATTACGGATCATTAAAAATAGACCGTATGGCTTCAAATGCGCAAAACATTGATATCGATTCTGAGTTTATGGGAATTACTATTGGGTATGACAGCAATTATAGTTTTGATTTTGATATCGATTTAGAGTATGCTTCACTTAGAGATTCAGATGCTTTTAATTTTACTAATAAAGAGGTAGGCTCTTTTGAAAAAAAATACAATGGTTACCATGGCACTAAAGGCTCTGGAAACTATGTAAAAATTAAATCACAGTACGGAAGCGTAAGCTTTCAACAACAATAATCAATAAACGAACAGTAACCAAACAATTCAGAAACATGAAATTATTAAAATCAATTACGTTAGTAGCTTTCCTTTTTAGTGTTACAACATCTTGTGCACAATGGGGAAAATGGAAAAAAGTTAAAGGCGATGGAAACATCACTACAGAAAACAGATCTACTGGCGATTATGACGGCTTAAAATCTGCAGGACCGATGGACTTTAAATTGGTGCAAGGTAAAGAAGGAAGCATTACCATTGAAGGTGATGCCAATCTAATGGAATACATCATTACAAAAGTAGAAGGTGGCAAACTTGTAGTAAAAGTTGAAGATGGCATTAATCTAAGACCAACAAAGACTATTATTGTAACAATTCCTTATGAATCTATCAACTCTGTATCCTTAGCTGGCTCTGGTGATATAGAAAATTCTGGAACTATAGAAGCTGATGATTTTGATGTATCACTAGCAGGATCTGGAGATATCAATTTAAAGATTAACTGTGATTCTGTTGAAAGCAGTATTGCAGGTTCTGGAAACATACAATTAACAGGCACCACAAAAGATTTAACGACAAAAATAACAGGCTCTGGTGATTTTGATGGCAGTGACTTAGACAGCACTAATGTTACTGCTAAAATTACCGGTTCTGGTGGTGCTAATGTGGTTTGTAATGGTGAACTTAAAGTAAGAATTACAGGTTCTGGTGATGTAAAATATTCTGGAAAACCAACCAACAAAGACACTAAAGTAACTGGCTCTGGTAGCGTTAGCAACTAGTACTTAATCAACCAAAAAGAAGAAAGGACAAGTGTTTGCTTGTCCTTTTTAAATTTATGAGTAGAGGTATAATAGTGTTATTAAACGGGGAATTTTTTAAAGATTTCATTTATCATTCGGGTCATAAGAGTAGGATCTGAAATATGAGCTTTAAAGTTTTCGGCCATACCAGACCAAACCAGTTCCTTGGTGGTTTTGTTAAATATCTGTACAATCAAGGTACCTTCTTTATAAGGTTGGTTATTAAGTGCATTTTCACTATTAGTGAAATAACGTTTATAATCTGTTGTCGATACAGAAGCATAGTTTGGACTATTACCAGATGTAGAGCCTCCATCGGTTGGCGCTTGCTCATAATAATTGTTGCTTCTACCCCTAAGGTTACTTCTTATTTCATTGGATGTACTTAATAGAACCAACAAATCTGGATTATCTGTATCTACGGAAAATCCTTTTTCGACCATTTTGGTATTCATGGTAGCAATTAAAGATTCTTCAACAGATCGATCTACATTTGCATTAAATTCATTCAATTCTATAGACGTGTTTGGCAGATAAGCAAACGTTTTAAAGTTCTTAAAATCGTCATCAGTATATTTTTTTGATTTAACATTTGATGCACAACTCACAAAAATAAGTAGTGCTACAAGCGAAAAGAATCTTAAAGTTGTTTTCATAGCAAAATAGTTTTAAGTTAAAAAGTCGATTAAAGTCGAACATGGATTAGCATAGAATTTTGCATGATTAATCATAATAAAGAAATTTATAAAATCATATCCACATCCTATACAAAAATAATATTTAATTGATTTTCAGAAGAATAGAAATTGTTATATTTATGTTAATCAGAAATCTAATTCGTTCCAGCTTCAAAATCAACTTTCCATTTTTCCCACTCGTCTAAGAAATAGTTAAGGATAATTGGGTTGTCTAAAGTATTATGTTTGGTTTTAGCAATGGTAATATCCTTAGGAAAAATAAAGGCTTGTTCTATTTGGTTAGGGTTAAGATATTTTAAATCTTTTGGCAAAGGTTTAGCTCCAACTTTAATACTAAAGATGAAAGTACCTTTAGGTATAAGATGGAAGGTACAAATAGCTTCTTCATTATTGATTTTTTAGTGACTTCCAATATAAGAATATTTATGAATCAACAACCTAAGTTTAGATTACCAGAAATTTAGATTTTCTCATAAACAAAAATAACACGTTCAGTAATTACTGAGTTATCAATATTGCTTTCGGCATAAAAACCATCATCAATAGCAACGTATAGGTTTCCGTTTTTAAATAAACTAATTGTTGATCCATCAGTAAATAATAAATCAATCGTATTAATGGTTTCTGACCAAGTAAAGTTTCTGTCTACATTAATTTGTATACAGTTAGTAAAAAAATCTTCCCCATCTGCTGTAGGTGTATATGTAAACTCAGCCATAGATCTCAAAAACATGGTGCCTGTTGCATCAGGATTAAACTCAATGGTCTCATTTTCATAGCAATCTATATCTTCAAGGTAATTATTAGTTACTATTCCATCATTATTTAAATCTCTCGGTTCATCAGTATTCCATGAAATCAATTTCCATGTGCCCAAAACATCTACTACTTCTATTTCACAACTGCCAAGTTCTTCTAAAATAGAGAGTAAAGTACCATCATCGCCACAAACCTCTATTTGATAAAGTATAGCATCCTTGTAAGCATTACACAAATCTTCTATGGTTTCATCTGCTGCGCTCTCATAAATAATACGTGCAAGTTCGGTTGCTTCAGTTGCTTCCTGACATAAATTAACTTCTTCTTCACAATTACCTAGATTGTCTGCTTGTAGTTGCAAGCCACCATCTTCGTCACCACAAACTTGTATCTGATTTAATAAAGCTTCTTTATAGTTGAAACAAAATTCATTGTAATCTTCTTGAGATGCGTTTAGAAAATTTCCAAGAGCAATAGATGTAATTTGAGTAGCATCTAAACAAGCAGTATCTTCAAATATAATTTCACCTTCATAAGGTTCATTATCACAGTTTACTGCCATAAATAGTATGGCAAATGTGCCTAATAAAAATATTTTCTTAACCATAGCATGTTAAAGTTAAGAATTAATTTTGAATTTATTTTTTTGGCACTCTATAAAGTAGAATAATGCCTATTAAAAAGAAGATAAATAAGAATAATATAGAATTACGCATGCTTCCTGTAATCTGATCTATAAAACCATAAATGAGCATTCCAATAACTATACCTATTTTTTCGGCAACATCATAAAAACTAAAATATGATGTTGTGTCTTCTGTTTCTGGTAAAAATTTAGAATAGGTAGATCTGGCTAAAGATTGCACACCTCCCATAACCAATCCAACCAAAGATGCTGCTATGTAAAATTGCACGGGTGTTTTCATAAAATAGGCGTAGAAACATAAACACATCCAAATAAAATTAACAGCAATTAGTGTTGGTATATTTCCAAATCTTGAAGATGCCCTCGATGTTAATACCGCACCTATTATCGCTACAAGTTGAATCACTAATATACTTACAATTAACCCCATTGTTTTAGCCTCATCACTTCCCCAATTAATTTCTTCTTCACCAAAGTAAACAGCAACCAACATTATGGTTTGAACAGCCATGCTAAATACAAAAAAGGCATTTAAATAACGTTTCAATCTTAAGTTGCCTTTTAGGTCTATCCAAACACTTTTTAATTCTTTAAAACCATTGAAAATAACATCCTTCGTTACCTTGTGCCCTAAAGAAGCTCCTTTTGGTAAAATATAAAATGTATACTGACTAAATCCTGCCCACCAAATACCAACTGTTATAAATGAATAGCGCATCATCTGTACTTTATCTGCACCATTTTCTTGGCTCATAACCATCACTAAATTAATAACCAACAAAATGACACTACCTATATACCCTAAGCTAAAACCCTTTGCACTTATACTATCTTGTTGCTCTTCATATGCTATGTCTGGTAGATATGAATTGTAATACACTAGACTTCCCCAATACCCTATAAGCCCCATAAAATAGAATAATAAACTAAGATGAATTCTATCTAAACTAAACCAATATAAACCTATGCAACCTGCTGAACCAACATAGCAAAAGAACTTCATAAAATTCTTCTTATTACCAATATAATCAGCAATACCAGACAGAATAGGAGACATTACTGCAACTACCATAAAGGTAAAAGCTGTTACAAAAGTGATTAACGCAGTGCTTTTAAATTCATATCCAAATGCGGTAACTTTTTTAACCTCTGAAATAAACAATGCAGAATAAAATATTGGAAAAATAGACGATGCTATTGTAAGGGTATATACTGAATTTGCCCAATCATAAAATGCCCAAGCATTTAGAAGTTTTTTACTCCCCTTTTTAAGTTCGCTCATATATGTAAATTAAAAAAGCTGCTCTTGTTGAACAGCTTCTAAAGTAATCAATTATTTTTAAGCCAATATTAATTTATTGGTCTAAACGAAGTAACACCGAATTTTTTTGCCTCAGACTTTGCTTTTGGTGCTAACTCCTGTAAATTCGCAATTCTCGAATCATTACTTGGATGCGTACTCATAAACTCTGGGGGCGCTTGTCCTCCACTCTTCGCCTTCATACGTTTCCAGAGTTCGGCCGCTTCATCTGGATTATAACCAGCAATGGCCATTAAGTATATACCTATTTTATCGGCTTCTGTCTCATGGGCTCTACTAAATGGTAACATTCCACCCACGTTACTAGCCAAACCATAAGCTTGCATCCACATTTGTTGTTTTTCTGGGCTCTCATTACCAGTTGCTATAGCTACACCTACACCACCAAGTTGTTGAAGCATGCCAGAACTCATGCGTTGTTGTCCATGATTTGCCAAGGCATGTGCAACCTCATGTCCCATAATCGCAGCAACACCTGTTTCGTTCTGTGCAATAGGAAGTATGCCTGTATAGAATGCAATCTTACCACCTGGCATGCACCAAGCATTTACCTGCTCAGACTCAATTAATTTATACTCCCACTTATAATCATCCAAATAGCCTTGATATCCATTAGAGTTTAACCAACGCTCAGCAGCAACGGCTATTCGTTGGCCTACTCGTGTAATCATCTCGGCATCTTTGGTACCAGTAACAACTTTACTTTCATTTAAAACCTGATTATATTGTGCAAATGAAGATGGAAATAACTGGTCATTAGAAACAAATGCCATGGTTTTTTTCCCTGTAAATGGATTTGTAGCGCATGATACAACAATTGCTACTATTCCTAATATTGAAATTACTTTTTTTAAAGTCATAGCTAATGGTTTTAATTATGTATTTACTAAAATACTAAATCTATTCCTAATTATAGGACACTTCTTGTATAATATGATTACTTAGTTTTTACTTCTTTTTCCAAGAATATGAAGCTCGGAGAAGTTTTTGTCTACTACAAAAGAACTAGTGCCATTAGATTTTAAATGCTCTAGAGAGATAACTTGATTGTCTATTTGAATTTCAATAATATCAAAAGGTAATCCGTGAATATGAACATTAAATGTTTCATAATCAGTAATAAATTTTCCTTCTTTATGCTGATTTATAATAAGCTCATTCTCTCTGCCCGTAAGACTAAAGTTTCTCAAGCTATATCTCCCTTTTGTATAATCATATCCATCATCAGCATCACTGAATAACTCACTTGCTTCTTTACCATTTTTGTAATAAACATCTAGAGTAATCTCTTTTATTTCTTTTTCACCAACATATTGCTGTACTGGGAATTTAGGAATAATCGCCCCTTCTTTAATAAAAATTGGCATATCATCTATATCTGCATCTACCCACATTTCCTTACCACCTTTTATAATTTCATCTGTCCAGAAATTATACCAATTCCCTCTTGGAATATACATTCTACGTCCTTTTGCATTTGGCTCTAAAACAGGGCAAACTAAAATCTGCTCACCAAAGATAAACTCATCTGTTCTATAATGGGTTTGAACATCATCTTGATCGAACATTACTAAAGATTTTAATAATGGTGTGCCGTGATCTGCATAGTTCCAGAAAGCAGTATACAAATAAGGTAATAACTGATACCTTAACTCAATAAACTTGCGTACTATATTAGTAACATCCTCATC
The DNA here is from genome assembly GCF_049942685.1 of Winogradskyella sp. HB-48. Lineage (GTDB taxonomy): Bacteria > Bacteroidota > Bacteroidia > Flavobacteriales > Flavobacteriaceae > Winogradskyella. The sequence continues at coordinate 2,650,677 of NZ_CP187934.1, read as the reverse complement.
AAAAGCCCAAGGTTCCTGATCCCCATGATCACCAGAAGAATGAACTCTAAAGAACGGATGGAATATACCTAATTGAATCCAGCGCGTAAACAATTCACCTTGAGGCTGCTCGGCAAAACCGCCGATATCACTACCGGCAAATGAGAAACCAGACATTGCTAATCGCTGTACTTGAATATTTGCAATCCACAAATGTTCCCATGTTGCAACATTATCTCCAGTCCATGTAGATGTATAACGTTGTGTGCCAGAATAAGCGGCTCTTGTTATTACAAATGGTCTTTTAGGATATGAATACTTCTTTAATCCTTGATAGGTAGCTCGAGCCATTTGCATTCCATAAATATTGTGTGCTTTTCTGTGACTGCATGGATTACCATCGTAATCATGCCTTACATCATCAGGGAAAGTTTTATTTGGCACTTCCATTACCGCAGGCTCATTCATATCATTCCATACGCCTTTAATACCGATTTCCTCAATTAATTCTTTAAATAGACCTGACCACCAATCTCTTACTTCTGGATTTGTAAAGTCCGGAAAGTAGCACTCTCCTGGCCATACTTTTCCTTTCATATAAGGACCATCAGCACGTTTACAGAAATAATCATTTTCTAAAGCTTCCTTAAAAACCGAATAGTCTTTATCAATTTTAATACCAGGATCTATGATGGCAACGGTTTTAAAACCTTGCTCTTTTAATTCTTTAACCATACCCTTAGGATCAGGAAAATACTCTTTATTCCATGTAAAGCAACGGAAGCCATCCATGTAATCAATATCTAAATAAATAGCATCACATGGAATCTGAAGCTTTCTAAAGGTCGATGTTATTTCTTTTACTTTACTCTCAGGATAATAGCTCCACTTGCATTGATGAAAGCCAAGTGCCCACAATGGTGGCAAATGGTGTGGCTTTCCTGTTAAATCGGTATAACTTTCTACAACATCGCTCATTTTTGGACCGTAGAAGAAATAATAATTCATCTCACCACCTTGCGCCCAAAAACTTGTGACATTACGTCTTTCATGAGCAAAATCGAATGAAGTTCTGAACGAATTATCGAAGAAAATTCCATAAGCCTTACCATGATGAAGCCCAGTGTAGAATGGAATAGCCTTATAAATTGGGTCTGTATCTCTTCCGTATGCATAAGAATCCGTAACCCAATTGTCGTAACGCTTTCCTTTTAAATTGAGATGATTAGGTTTATCCCCAAGTCCATAGTAACTCTCACCATCGTTAGAAACTTTACTCATTTTTACGATGTTTCCACCAAATCCATAGCTTTCTTCCCAATGGAAACCTATTTCATCTTGGTTAATTAAAATATTATCTTTTACATCGTATACAGAGACGCGAAGGCTTTCCTTAGAAATTTCGCATCGTAATTTAGAGGTTATTACTACATAACAATCTTCATTCTCTTCAATTTCTAATTTATTATAACCAATACTAGCGTATTTGGTTATAGCATAAGAGAAGTCATTATCAAAATTACCTACGGTAGTATATCTAAATCTTAAAAGGCTATCGCGGACAACTGTTAATTGTAGAATAACATCATTATCTGTTGAGAAATAGAGTTTATCTACATCTTTCTTAAAGCTTATTATTTTTGAAGGAAACTGATTTCCTTTATTTTCTAATTCTGTATTTGTAATCATAGTATGATTTAATATTTAAGGGCGTGTAAAAAAACGGAAAAATTAGAAATTAAGAAAGTGGTTAGCCCTCTAATTATATAGAATTGTCAACTATAACGTTTTCGGACATTAATTTTGCTTAAATCACAAATATTCAACTGAATACCAAGCTATTATTTTGAATATTTAAATGCAACCATTCCTAAAGGTGGGATATTTATCTCAACAGAATAATCTCTATATTGCCAAGGTTCTGTTTTTACAGTTTGTGTTTTATTTTTATACATTCCTGTTCCAAAATATTTTTTTAAATCACTATTAAAAATCTCTTTTAACTTACCTTTTCGTGGTACACCCATTTTATAATTGCCTTTTGGTATTGGTGTCATATTACAAGCAACTATAAGATCATCATCTGTATCATTACCTTTTCTGATGTATAGTAGTACTGAGTTTTGAGAATCATTGTAATCTATCCATTCAAAGCCTTCTCCTGAAAATTGTTTTTGGTATAAAGCTGGCTCGCTACTGTAAAACTTATTTAAATCTTTAATCAATGTTTGCACACCTTTATGAGGATCATACTGTAATAAATGCCAATCTAGACTTTGTTGAAAATTCCACTCGCCGCTTTGACCAAACTCTGCACCCTGAAACAACAGGTTAGTGCCTGGATGCGTAAACATGTAGGAATATAATAATCTAAGATTTGCAAAACGTTGCCACTCATCTCCTGGCATACGCCCTAAAATAGAATGTTTACCATAAACTACTTCATCGTGACTTAATGGAAGCATGAAGTTTTCTGTAAAAGCATAGGTCATACTAAAGGTTAAATCATTTTGATGGAACCGCCTATAAATTGGCTCTTTAGCAAAGTATTGCAAGGTATCGTGCATCCAACCCATCATCCATTTCATTCCAAAGCCTAAACCTCCAATACTCGTTGGTTTTGAAACCATAGGAAAAGCAGTGGATTCTTCTGCGATAGTTTGAACATCTGGAAAGGTACTGTAGACTGCTTCATTCATTTCTCGCATGAAGGAAATAGCCTCAAGATTCTCTCTCCCTCCAAACATATTTGGTTCCCATTCCCCATCTTCTCTACTATAATCTAAAAAGAGCATTGAAGCCACAGCATCAACACGTAATCCATCAGCGTGGTATTGATCTAGCCAAAAAATGGCATTACTTATTAAAAACGATTTTACTTCATTACGACCATAATTAAAAATTAAACTTTTCCAATCGGGATGGTAGCCTTTTCTCCTATCTGGATGCTCGTACAAAGCAGAACCATCGAAAAATCCTAATCCATGAGCATCTTCAGGGAAGTGAGAAGGCACCCAATCTAAAATAATTCCAATATCATTTTGGTGAAGCTTATCTACTAAAAGTTTAAACCCTTCAGGATAACCAAAACGAGATGTTGGCGCAAAATAACCGGTGAGTTGATAGCCCCAAGAAGGGTCATAAGGATATTCCATAACTGGCATAAGCTCTACGTGTGTAAAGTTCATATCCTTAACATAGGTTACAAGATCTTTTGCGAGTTCTTCATAAGTTAAGAACTTATTTTCTTCAACCTTCTTTTTCCAAGAGCCTAAATGAACTTCGTAAACTGAAAAAGGGGCATCTAAAGCATTATGGTCTTTTCGTTTTTTCATCCATTTGCTATCCTTCCACTTATAATCATCCTCCCATACTATTGAAGCTGTTTTTGGAGGATGCTCACAGCGTCTTGCATAAGGATCTGCCTTTTCGGTTTTTATATCGTTATGATGACTGTGAATTTTATACTTATATAGATTTCCTTTGCCCACACCTGGTATAAAGCCTTCCCATATGCCACTTTCGTCCCAACGAACATTAAGTTTGTGATCTCCTTCTAACCAAAAATTAAAATCGCCAATTACTGAAACTGATTTTGCGCTTGGTGCCCAAACTGCAAAATACGTACCTTCTACACCATTAACCGTTATGATGTGAGAACCGAATTTTTCGTAAAGGCGATAATGTTTACCCGATTTGAACAGATTGATATCAAAATCGGTAAATAAACTGTGTACTATAACTTCTGCCATAAAATTAGTGGTTGATAATATTTGAAATTCCTTTTAATGGAATAACTGCCCAAAGTGGTCGGGAATTAAGCTCATAACCTAGTTCGTAAACCGCTTTTTCTAATAGTGAGTATTTTAATAAAAAGATACGTTCTTGTTGGTAGCCTATATTGATATTTGCATTCTGAATTTCTACAACATAAGTTCCCAAGAATAGACCAATAAAGTATTGATACAAAATTTCACCTGCTTTAAAAAGTTCTTCTTGATTATGCTTATATTTATCTTGATTGTTAAAAATAGTTGCATAAATGGCATAATGAAATGACCTAAACAATCCGGCAACATCCTTAAGTGGTGGTTGTTTAACCTTTCTGTCTCTAATTGTACTTTCTGGTTCTCCTTCAAAATCAAGAATATAGAAATCATCATTCTTAACAAGTATTTGACCCAAGTGGTAATCGCCGTGAACTCTTAACCGTTCACCTTTTAACTTAGTCCAATCAAAATTTAAAAAACGTTTCCTTATTTCATTTTTACGTTCCAAAAACTCATGTGCCAACTCCAATGCCAAGCCATCAAGTTTATGAAGATTATTCTCAACCGCATTCAGCCTATTTTGAAATTGGTATAATAATCTATTTTTTAACCAAACCGTATAATCACCATTAAAACGTTCAGGCGTAAAGGATGTGTCCTCAAACTCTGACCCTAAAGCAATATGCATCTCTGCTGTACGCTTAGCAAGTGTTTGTATCTTGGTAAACACATTTAAACCTGCCCAATCAATTATTTGCGCAGGAATATCCCTAATCATCAATCTTTCAAATGGTTCTGTATGTGGAAGACGACCAATATTGATGTTTTTATACTCTAAATTTGAAAATACTTTATGCAACTCTTTAAGCATGTAATCCCATGCATCTCCTTCATTTGGAACCAATTCGTTCATTAAAGCTATGGTTATATTGGTATTCTCATGATCTTTAATTTGCATGCTTCCCAAATAAGCTGGCGTATTTTTAAAATCTTTCTTTTCGGATAAAAAACGACTCATCTCGTAATCTGGGTTACGGTCTGCGTAAATTCTCCTAAAGAATTTTAAAACATATTTATTGTTATAAACAATAGAGGTATTACTCTGCTCCATACCCATAAATCTGGAAGACTCGTATTGACAATCCGTAAATATTGAGCTCTTTTTGTACTGCACTCGAGTACGGTCTTTAGGCACAGCATTGAGTATGCGCTCAAAAACTACTTTTCTAAAAGATTCAAGGTTAATGGCATCTATGATAAAGCCTTCTTGTTTTTGGATGCTTATTGGAAGGATACGGTCATCTTTAGCAAAGTTTTCATCAGATACAAAAGCTATTGGCAAAAAGTAATGTTGATAAAAAGCTTCATAAAAATTCACTTCTAAAATGAGTCCGTAATACACTTCTTCATTCTGTTGGATTCTGAAATATTCAGCTAGTTCAATGTATTTTAGCTTACTAGATTTTCCACCATACCAACGCTGTTTAATGATATACTTTTCTAGTACGTCTGATAGAAATGTTTTTACAAAATCTTTATTTTCCATCAATTCTTCCCATTGTACATCAAAATTGTACAGTGTTTTGAGATTGACTGTTGTAGATTTCTTTTTGGACATTTCTATTTATTTATTTTAAATATATGAAATGGAAGGGTTGGGTGCAACTCTACAAAGTTCCATTCGTTATACCAGTTATAGCTACTTCCCGTTACTAAATCATTTACAGTAATTTGATGACCAGAATGAATGCCTAAATCTTGCAAAGGTAATTGAACTGTTCCTTGTTGCACATAGTACTGCTCTAAACTAACAACAATTAACAATTCGTCGGTTTTAGCATCATTCCATTTGTAATAAGCTATTAGATTATCATTATTTACATTGCAGAACTTTATGTTATTGGTCTGTTGTAAAGCTTCATGTTGATGACGAATGGCATTGACCTTTGATATAACAGCCGTCAGTTTATTTTGCACATCCCAATTGTAATGTTTTACTTCAAATTTTTCAGACATATAATATTCTTCCTTTCCGGGAATTGCCTCATCTATCTGCTGCTCAAAGACTGGACCATAAATTCCAATATTAGAGCTAAGTGTTGCTGCTAAAACGTAACGCTGTATGTATTTAGATTCGTTAGCGCCTTGTAAATGGTATGGGTTAATATCTGGTGTATTTGGCCAAAAGTTTGGTCGCATATATTCGCGCTGCTCTGTTTGGGTAAGTTCAGTCATGTACTCAATAAACTCTTGCTTTGTATTTCTCCAAGTAAAATACGTGTACGATTGCGTATAACCTTGTTTTGCTAACTGTTGCATTACCTTTGGCCTAGTAAATGCTTCAGCAAGAAAAAGAACATCTGGATGTTTCTTTTTCACTTCATCAATAATCCAATTCCAAAAATAGTACGGTTTGGTATGAGGGTTATCTACCCTAAATACTTTGATGTCACAATCTATCCAGTACATCAAAATATCCAAACATTCTTTCCAAAGATTTTTGTAGTCTTTACTTTCCCAATATATAGGTAAAATATCTTGATACTTTTTAGGCGGATTTTCAGCATATTGTACAGTTCCATCTGGTCGCCATTTAAACCAATCTGGGTGGTCTTTTACCCAAGGGTGATCTGGTGCTGCCTGCAAGGCATAATCCATTGCAACTTCAATACCCAAGTCTTTAGCCTTTTTTACCAAAGCTTTAAAATCTTCAACAGTTCCTAATTGTGGGTGAATATCTTTATGTCCTCCGTACTGCGAACCTATTCCCCAAGCTGAACCTACGTCACCATCTTTAGCTTCTGTTGTGTTATTTTTTCCTTTACGATTGACTTCGCCTATCGGATGTACTGGTGGAAAATACAAAGTATCAAAGCCCATTTCGGCAATTCTAGGCAGAAGGCGTTCGCAGTCTTTAAATGTTCCATGTTGTCCTTTATTTTGAGAAGATGATCTTGGAAAGAACTCATACCAAGTACTGAAGAGTGCTTTTTTTCTATCTACATAGATTTTTAGCTCTTTAGATTCGTTAGCTAGAAATTTCTCAGGATATCTTACAAAAATATCATGAAGATTATGGGATTTTGCTTCTTTGATTGCTTCGTTATACTTTTCTTCATCATTAAAACAATTTATGCAATAGTCTAAGTACTCTTTTTCCTTTTTTAAAACTTTTTTTAATAATGGTTTTAGGTAAGTTATACCTTCTAAAAGTTCAGACTTTACATGCTGATTATCATCAATTTTGCGTACAATACCATGTTGCCAGTTTAATGCATAATCTACCCAACCTTCAACTTTATAACTATAAAAACCTTGATTTTCTACTGTAAAAGATGCTTCCCATTCATCATTAACGCTATGGTGCATTCTTACTTCACTCCATTTTCTATCTTTCTCGTGCTTAAAAAGTACTGATGCCGCTACAACATCATGTCCATCTCCAAGGACATGAGCATCCACTTTTACAATTTCATTTACGATACGTTTTATATAAAATTCTCCACAATTTATTTGAGGGCTAACTGCGTCTATGACAACACGTTTTTGGTTCTGCATATTGCTATTTTGATTGTTTAGTTTTTAACGAAAATACTATACATTATCGACATTTGAAAGGAATAAATAACGATGAATAATATAACTTTTTTAATTAAAAAGAATTACAAACTCTATTACTTATTGAATTATAGTTTTTGGTGGAATAACCGCATTTTTTTTAACTACAACAATGCCATCTTTCACAACATAGGTATCAGTTTCTATATCTTTTAATTGTTTGCCGCCATTGATTCTAACATCGTCTCCTATTCGGCAGTTTTTGTCGAGAATTGCATTTTTTATAAAGCAACGCTCACCTATTCCCATGTAGATTTTAATATTCTTTGATTCTACTTCTTCTAGGGATTCATAACGATCACAACCCATCATGTAGCAATTAATAACTGTAGATTCTGCGCCAATTCTAGACCTAATTCCAATTACCGAACGTTCAATTTTTGCAGCATGAATAATTGAGCCTTCCGAAATTACCGTACGATCTAAAAGCGTACCTGATATTTTTGAAGTTGGCAAAATTCTGGCATTTGTATAAATCCTTTGTTCATTATCATACAAATTAAATTTTGGTATTTCATCTGTCAAGCCAAGGTTTGCTTCAAAAAAGCTATCAATATTTCCTATATCGGTCCAATAACCTTCAAATTGGTAACTTAAGGTTTTATGATTCTTTATTGCATCCGGAATAATCTCTTTACCAAAATCAACAGTATTGGGATCTTTCAATAAATCAACTAGTAAGTTTTTATTAAAAATGTAAATACCCATAGATGCCAAATAATTTCTACCTGCATTTTGCATTTCTTGACTCACAGGTGATGACCAATCAGCCAATTGAGATGCATCTGGTTTTTCTATAAAAGAAGAAATAAAATTATTTTCATCTGTTTTTAAAATTCCGAAAGATGTTGCTTCTTTAGCATTTACTGGTTGTGTTGCAATTGATATTTCTGCACCACTAGCTTCATGTGCTTTTATCATTTCATTGAAGTCCATCTGGTAAAGTTGATCACCAGATAGTATTAAGGCGTATTCAAACTCATGCCTTAAAAAATGGTGTAGACTCTGTCTAACTGCATCAGCGGTTCCTTGAAACCATTTGTCGCTAGCTATAGTTTGTTCTGCTGCCAAAACATCTACAAATGCTGAACTGAAAAAACTGAAATGATATGTGTTTTTAATATGTCTATTCAAAGAAGCTGAATTAAACTGTGTTAACACATACATTCGTTTAATATCTGAGTTGATACAATTTGAAATTGGAATGTCTACCAATCGATATTTTCCAGCAATTGGAACAGCAGGTTTTGATCTACTTTCTGTTAATGGATAAAGACGAGACCCTTGTCCTCCACCCAAAATTATACTTAAAACTTTGTCGTTTATCATTATTTAATGATTAATGATTGATATATATTTTTAGTTTGTTTTGCAATTGCCTTCCAGTCGAAAAATTCTTCAACTCTATGCCTTCCGTTTTTAGCCATTTTCTCTCTAAGTTCTTTATTGTTAATCACTTTGTTTACACCTTCTGCTAAATCTCTAGAAAATTGATCCGGATTCACTGGCTCAAAAGGAGCAACATTTTGTTGCTCTAAATTAATAAGTAATCCCGTTTCACCTTCAACGACCACTTCTTTTATACCACCAACAGCACTAGCTACCACAGCAGTTTGACATGCCATAGCTTCAATATTTATAATTCCGAAGGGTTCATAAATTGAAGGGCAACAAAATACATCTGCATGCGAATAGAGCTGAATGACGTCTTTTTTATCTAACATCTTATCGATCCAAAAGATATTGTCTCTTGTTTTAGACGCTTCCGCTACTGCATCTTCCATTTCTTTGGCTATTTCTTCTGTATCTGGGGCACCAGCACATAAGACAATTTGAGTGTCAGCATCAATATATTTAATGGCATTAACTAAATGAACGATTCCTTTTTGCCTTGTAATCCTTCCAACAAAAAGCACATAGGGTTTGTTTTTATCAATACCATATGTTTCAAGCACATTTGTTTCTTTAACAACAGCATATTCTTTTAAGTCAATACCATTGTAAACCACTTCAATTTTATCCTCATCAACATCAAAATGTTTAATAATATCTTGCTTGGTTTCTTCAGACACAGCAATTAAGCAATCTGCCATTTCTATGGCCGTTTTTTCAATCCAAGACGAGGCATCATATCCTCTACCCAACTGTTCTCGTTTCCAAGGCCTCAATGGTTCAAGCGAATGTGTGGTCAAGACCATAGGTATACCATAGCACAATTTTGCCATAATACCTGCAAAGTGAGAATACCAAGTATGACAATGCACAATATCTGCATCTATAATATCGGCATTCATGTGCAGACCTGTGCTTAGAGTTTTAAATATAGACTTTAATTTACCATCACTATGTTTAAAAAATCCATCTTCAAAAGGATAGCCTTTAATACTTAAGTTGTTTCTTGACTCATCCTGATCGCCAAAAGCTCTAACTTCAACCTCCATTAATTCTGATAACTCTTTGGCTAAATATTCTACGTGCACACCTGCACCACCATAAACATAAGGAGGAAATTCTCTTGTAAGAAATAATGCTTTCATATAATATTGCTTAAAGCTGTATAACGAAATTAAATGAGAAAAGTATCTAAAATATCTGCATTGTAAATTAAAGAATTATTATGATTTTATCAACTCTTTAATTTAAATACTTAATAAAAAATTGCACTGCTTGATTTGTAATCATTCAAAACTTAGTACGACAAAAATTAATCAAAAATTTTGTAAATTTAAGCTATGAAAAAGATTTTATTATTCGCCTTAACTACAATTTTATTTAGTTGTAATGGCTCTGCCCAAAAAAAGGAAACTAAAGATGAAACGTTTCCTGTTACCAAAACCGATGCAGAATGGAAAGCCGAACTCACCGCAATGGAGTATTATGTTTTGAGAGAAGCTGGTACCGAACGTGCATTTTCTAGTCCTTTAAATAAAAATTATGAGAAAGGAGTTTATCATTGTGCTGCTTGTGATACACCTCTATTTAAAAGTGAGCACAAATTTGATTCTGGCACTGGTTGGCCAAGCTTTGACCAAGAAATAAAAGGCAATGTAGCTTTCTCTACAGATTATAACATCGGATATGAACGTACTGAAGAGCATTGTGCAACTTGTGGCGGACATTTAGGCCATGTCTTTGATGATGGCCCAAAAGCGACCACTGGAAAGCGTCATTGTATTAATGGTGTGGCTTTAAAATTTGTACCAGAAGACTCCAAAAAAGATGAATAGTTATCTTGAAAGTAGTATAAAACAATTTGAATACTATAAAAGTCTTGGAGATAAAACTTTTGAACAGTTAACTTTTGAAGAGCTAAAAAGAGAGTTTAAAAAAGACTCTAATTCGATTTCAATTATCGTAAAGCACATTGTTGGCAACATGCTAAGTCGTTGGACAAATTTCTTGACCGAAGATGGTGAAAAAGAATGGAGACAGCGAGATGGTGAATTTATCGATTCATTTCACTCTAAAGAAGAATTATTAAATGCATGGAACAGAGGTTGGAATTGTTTATTTAACGCCATAAAGCCAATTAAAACTGAAGACCTAGAACGTGTTATTTACATAAGAAACCAAGGGCATACTGTAGTTGAAGCTATCAACCGACAAATGATGCATTATGCCTACCACGTTGGTCAGATTGTATTTTTAGGAAAACTTGCCAAAGGAGAAAATTGGCAATCCCATTCAATTCCCAAAGGGAAATCAAAAGATTACAATCAAGAAAAATTTGCTAAAGATAAAGGCAAAAGACATTTTACCGAAGACCTTTAATATTACATTTTGGTTTTGTAAATTCGTACTCTCAAAAATTCAACTAAAAAATTACTCATGAGTAAATACGATATCATAGTATTAGGAAGTGGTCCTGGTGGCTACGTTACGGCAATTAGAGCATCTCAATTAGGGTTTAAAACTGCCATAGTAGAAAAAGAAAGTCTTGGTGGTGTGTGTTTAAATTGGGGTTGTATTCCAACCAAAGCACTTTTAAAATCTGCTCAAGTTTTTGAATACCTTAAACATGCAGAAGATTATGGTTTAAAGGTAAAAGATGCAGAACATGATTTTGATGCAGTTGTAAAAAGAAGCCGTGGTGTAGCAGATGGCATGAGTAACGGTGTAAAGTTCTTAATGAAAAAGAACAAAATTGACGTTATTGAAGGCTACGGAAAAGTTAAACCTGGAAAAAAAGTTGATGTTGACGGTAAAGAATATTCTGCTGACCACATTATAATCGCAACTGGTGCACGTTCTCGTGAGTTACCAAGCTTACCTCAAGATGGCAAAAAAGTAATTGGCTACAGACAGGCCATGACTCTAGAAAAGCAACCAAAGAAAATGATAGTAGTTGGTTCTGGTGCCATAGGTGTTGAGTTTGCTTATTTCTATAATTCAATGGGAACCGAAGTGACTATTGTAGAATATATGCCAAAAATTGTTCCTGTTGAAGATGATGAAGTATCTAAACAATTAGAGCGTAGCTTTAAGAAATCTGGAATAAAAATTATGACATCTGCCGAAGTTACTTCTGTTGATACTTCAGGTAATGGTGTTAAAGCTACTATAAAAACCAGCAAAGGAGATGAAGTTTTAGAGGCTGACATCGTGCTTTCTGCTGTTGGTATAAAATCAAACATTGAAAATATAGGTCTAGAAGACGTTGGTATTGCAGTAGATCGCGATAAAATTTTGGTTAATGATTACTACCAAACCAATATTCCGGGATACTATGCCATTGGAGATGTTACTCCAGGACAAGCATTAGCACACGTCGCATCTGCCGAAGGCATTCTTTGTGTTGAAAAAATAGCAGGCATGCATGTTGAAGCTTTAGATTATGGTAACATTCCTGGTTGTACCTACTGCTCGCCAGAAATAGCAAGTGTTGGTCTTACTGAGGCTCAAGCCAAGGAACAAGGTTACGATATTAAAGTGGGTAAATTCCCGTTCTCTGCATCTGGTAAGGCTAGTGCAGGAGGGAATAAAGATGGCTTTGTAAAAGTAATTTTTGATGCTAAATATGGCGAATGGCTAGGATGCCATATGATTGGTGCAGGGGTAACCGATATGATTGCAGAAGCTGTATTAGGTCGTAAGTTAGAAACCACAGGTCATGAAGTATTAAAAGCGGTTCACCCTCACCCAACGATGAGTGAAGCCGTTATGGAAGCTGTGGCAGATGCTTATGGTGAAGTGATACACTTATAAAACAAATTAACACTTAAATAAAAAGCGGTTCAATTGAATCGCTTTTTTTATAATCTATAACCAAGACCTAGAAACAAAACGTTTGGCGAGAACTCTTCTAGGCCTATGGTATATTTCATGTGCATGCTTAGTTTTGAAGAAAAGTCATAATCCAAACTTAAGTCTGCCCTAACTTTAAATTTATTCGAGAAAAAATCAAAAAAATAATTTAAACTTGGCCCTACTAAAATATGAAGGGTATTATAGATATCGTATTTTAAATAAATAGGAGCATTTATAAACCTAAAATCACCAATACCCTTATAAAGCAGTTCTGGTTGAATATGAAAGCCATTATCTATTGGAAAATCTACTGTAACACCTCCATAATAGCCAGTTTCTATATCTGGATTTGTACCAAAATCGCCTTCTGTTACCTTAAAAAAGGTAAAGTTTAAACCACCCTTAACACCAAAAGTGGCTTGGGCAGAACCGATAAGACTAAAACAAAAGAATAAAAATAATAGAACTGCTTTCTTCATGCTTAAAAAATAAAACTTTCAATAGCTAAATCATAACTCTTAAGGCCAAAACCAAGAATTACACCTTTAGCATTTGGTGAAATGTAGGATTGGTGCCTAAACTCTTCCCTTGAAAATGTGTTAGAAATATGCACTTCTACAACAGGTGTTTCTATAGCCTTCACAGCATCAGCAATACCAACAGAAGTATGTGTGTAAGCAGCAGCATTTAAAATGATACCATCATAACTAAAACCGACTTCCTGTAATTTGTTTATAAGCTCACCTTCAATATTAGACTGAAAATAACCTATCTTAATACCACTATACTTCTTCTGGAGTAGTAATAAATAATCTTCAAAAGTTTCTTTACCATAAATCTCAGGCTCTCTTTTTCCTAGAAGGTTTAAATTTGGTCCGTTAATTATAATCAGTTGCTTCATAGAGTAAATATAGAAAAATTAGGGCATAAAAAAACCGAAGACTATGCTTCGGTTTTTGATTAAGTATATAAAAATTCTCTCAGACGTCATAAACCTTGGAACTCTAGTATACTACTTATGTGAGACGATTTATACTTGAGCCAACTTTAATATTATTTGCTTTCTAAAAATAAGATAAAAAAACGGAACTAGAACCTAGTACCGTTTTTAAATTATATTTAGACTTTACTATGGTTGAAAGATTACTCCAACGTTAAAAGCAGATGTTGCATTGAATACGCTAAACTCATCAAGCCCAAATAAATCAATAAATCCATTATAGCCTTGGTACTGAATAAAAAGCTCTGTGTTTTCAGAAACATTAAACTTATAACCTATACCTAGACCCAAGCCAATATCAAAACTACTTTCAAGTTCATCTTTAACATCAAACTCACCCTCAGGTGTATCTGCCTTAGCACTTAATAAAAACCCTAAGGTTGGTCCAAAATTTAAGAACCAATTTCTTTTAGAACCAAAATGCCAGTTTGCATGAATTGGTACTGCTAAGTAATTGAGTTTATCAATATACTCTTCACCGGATTCTTTAATTTTAGTTCCTTTAGAATCATAAAATAAACCAGAACGAAGACTCCAACGGTCATTAAGGTAATATTCGCCCACTACACCAAAATTAAAGGCTGTTCTGATTCTATTATTTAAATTCTCAGAACTTGTATAATTTGATAAGTTTAAACCAACTTGGGGTGCTAATGTAAAATCACCTGAATCTGATTGTGCGTTTACATGAGTTAAAAAAAATACTGCCATAGCAGTAGAAAATAATAATTTTTTCATTTGTCCTTTTAATTAATAGTTTATTTACAGCAAACGTAGTTCTTTACTTACATTTTAAATAATTATATTTGTTAAAATTTCTTACAATTTATCGATAAGATAAACTTTTATTAACCCTTTAAAAAAAAAAACCGAAGCACTTGCTTCGGTTTTTTACTTATGTCACTACAACTTGATAAATCTTATAAGAATAAAGTGAAGCCAATATTAACTTGGAAAACACCCTTATCCGTGAAGTCTTCGTTTAAAGAGTGGTTATATCTAATGCCAGGCTCAATAGCAACCATATCACCTAAAAACCAAGCATAACCAGCACCAATACCTAACCATAATGGGGTTTCACCAGCACCATTTTCAGCACCGTCACCAGATGCACCGGTAAGATCTAAGGTTACAGGAATCATACTATTTACATAATATTTAGCTCCTAAACGGTAAGAAAATGAACTAACATTATCACCACCATCCGGACTAAAACCACCATAACCAAGACCTGCTTTAATAGCTAAATCATCCATGATGAAATAACCACCGTCAAGACCAATATTATAGCTAGAAGAACCATCACTTGAAGAAAAATAAATACCTGTTGTACCTAACATAGCATTACCAGTATTAGCTTCAATAAGCCAAGTACCTTCAGATGTTTGACCACCAGAACTATCGTCCTGAGCATTAACACTTGCAAAAGCGAAAACTGCAAAAGCAGCTAAAAATAATTTTTTCATAATCTTTTAAGTTTTAAAATTGATTACTGCAAACTAAAGTCTTTTTTTCAAAATATTAAAAATTTTAACTGGAGTTATTAACATTTTTATAAACATTTATATATATGTATCTGTTTTTCAATTGTTTAAAACTCAAAGTTATTAACATTATTTTATAAAACTTTCCATTATAATTTAAATTAATAGTCAATAACTTCACTTAAAGCGGATTATTTTTTAATAATATCAATATTTGTTATTTCATTGATTTTAAGATTAGTAACCGTTTTTATAGTATTAAATCCGTCAAAAATCTCAATATATGTTGTGTTTTCACCGACTGTGCCAATAGAATTTGACTTTATAGTTATACGCGATTTTTTACTATCCAAGGGTATTGTAAGTACTTTTTTTGTATCTGATATTTCGTATTTGTATAAAAGTATCTTGTCATCTTTGTAAACTGTAATAACATCTTGGTCAATTTGCCCACCATCATAAATAGTGCAGCTAATTGTATTGGCCTTGGTTACTATTGAAGTAACTTCATCCTTCCTTAATATATTTAGATTAAGTGTGTCAACAAGTTTAATGTTATCTAATTTTTGCTTTATACTATCCGGAACACGCCGCGATTTTTTCAGTTTCTTTGTGAATTTCGTTATCCTTTTATCAATTTTTTCAATAGAGTTCATGGCGATTTCACCATTAATACACTCAGTACCATCGCTAAACCTTCCATTAAAACTTCCCATAAGTTTAGTATCGCCCCACTTATATTTTGTAGGCGCCAAGTGAATGTTGCAAAAATCCTTTTCAGCATAGTTAGATTTAGTGTAAATCAATTCAGTTTCCGTAAATGACAACAAATTTTTTTGCTGGTCAAACACGCCTTCAATTTTTGACTTTGTCTCATGTTCTCCACCAAAATCTGTAAGACTATAACCAATTATTTTATCGTTTTTTCGTTCGAATTCAACCTTGTATTTTATTAATAGTGAATCTTGAATCTTTATAAAGCCCATAAATGTCTCCTGCGCCCAAGACTTGCTAGAAAAACCAGCTAAAAAAAATATAGCTACGATTAAGCTATTAACAAAAGGTTTTGATTTTCGATTTATCATACTTTAAAATTTTAATGAGATAAGGTTAATTTCTTTTAACATTTTATGAGTAAATGTCAAATATTATTAGATTTTTTTTAATTTAGGCTAAACTTAAACCAAAATTTTATGAAAATTAAACTATTCTTATCGGCATTTATTATCATGCTTTCATTAAATGCATCTTATGCATCATTCCCTGTGAAGAGAGCTGTAACAGCTACAACTACAGAGAATATTACTTCATCTGAAGAAATGACTGAATCCACAGAAATGACAACTCCAATTGCAAGAGCTGGTCAGCAAAGTAAGGGTATTGCTTTGATTCTCTGGTTCTTCCTTGGAGGATTTGCAGCACACAGGTGGTACCTAAAGAGTCCAATAGGTTGGAATATTTTATTTATTCTCACTTTAGGTGGATTAGGAGTTTGGTGGATCATTGATCTTATAGATATATTTACCGAGAATTACCCTAAAGCGAATTTCAAAAGCGAATTCTTTTAAGATTTAATAAATATTAAAAATTCAAACACTTTACGCTTTTTGTAAAGTGTTTTTTTATTTTTCAATATGAAATGGTCTCAGGCACTTACTGATTACAGGCACTATCTACAGATAGAACGTGGTTTATCCCAAAACTCCATTGAAAATTATAGTTATGATATTAAAAAACTGATGTCTTATTTAGAAGATCATAACATCAATACCAGTCCTGAGAACATTAAGAACGAACTTATCAAGCAATTTATCTACAGCATATCCCATACTTTAAATCCTAGATCACAAGGCCGATTAATTTCTGGTCTTAGAAATTTTTTTGATTATTTGGTCTTTGAAAACTATAGAACATCCAACCCAATGGATTTGATAGAATCGCCAAAAATTGGTAGAAAGCTACCAGACACTTTGTCTGTTGATGATATAGATTTATTAATTAACACCATTGACCTGAGTTACCAATATCAAGGGGTTAATCTTGGTGAACGCAATAGGGCCATTATTGAAACCTTATACAGTTGTGGATTACGCGTTAGCGAACTTATTGAATTAAAACTATCAGACTTATTTTTTGTTGAAGGCTTTATTAAGGTTACCGGGAAAGGTAACAAACAACGTTTTGTCCCCATTGGTCCTTCTACACAAAAATATATTACTATTTGGAAAGCTATAAGAGACCATATTGATATTCAACCAGAATCTAAAGATGTACTCTTTCTTAATTACAAAGGAAACAAGCTCACGCGAGCCATGATTTTTACCATTATTAAGACTCTGGTTAAAAAGTCTGGACTAAAGAAAACTGTGTCTCCACATACGTTTAGACATTCCTTTGCCACACATTTATTAGAGAATGGAGCAGACCTTAGAGCTATACAAATGATGTTAGGTCATGAAAGTATTACCACAACTGAAGTGTATATGCATGTAGATCGCTCCCACTTAAGTGATGTACTAAACAAATATCATCCCAGAAAATAAAAAGGCGTCCTAAATTAGTAGAACACCCTTTTATACTATTTGAGTTAGTTATTTTTTATTTAGCAATATTCACAGCTCTAGTTTCTCTAATCACTGTTACTTTTACTTGCCCTGGATAGGTCATATCTGTTTGAATCTTTTGAGAAATCTCAAATGATAGGCTAGCAGCTCTTTCATCAGATACTTTTTCACTCTCTACAATAACGCGCAATTCTCTACCGGCTTGTATGGCATAGGCCTTTTTTACACCTGTAAATCCAAATGCTACATCTTCTAAATCTTTAAGACGTTGTATATATGAGTCCAATACCTGACGTCTCGCTCCAGGCCTAGCTCCAGAAATAGCATCACAAACTTGAATAATTGGCGATAAAAGTGTTGTCATTTCTATTTCATCGTGGTGAGCACCAATAGCATTACAAACTTCTGGTTTCTCACCATGTTTCTCTGCCCATTGCATACCTAAGATTGCGTGAGGTGTTTCCATATCTGCCTCAGAAGATGGCACCTTACCAATATCGTGTAATAAACCTGCTCTTTTTGCAAGCTTAGGATTTAAGCCTAATTCAGCTGCCATAACACCACAAAGCTTTGCCACTTCTCTAGAGTGTTGTAGTAAGTTTTGCCCATAAGAAGAACGATACTTCATGCGGCCAACCATTTTAATCAATTCTGGGTGAAGGCCGTGGATACCTAAATCAATAACTGTACGTTTACCAACTTCTATAATTTCTTGTTCTATTTGTTTTTGTGTTTTCTTTACAACCTCTTCAATTCTTGCAGGATGAATTCTTCCATCAGTCACTAATTTGTGAAGTGATAAACGCGCTACTTCACGTCTTACAGAATCAAAACAAGATAAAATTATAGCCTCTGGTGTGTCATCTACAATAATCTCGACTCCAGTGGCAGCTTCAATAGCTCTAATGTTTCTTCCTTCTCTACCAATGATTCTTCCTTTAACATCATCAGATTCTATGTTAAATACAGAAACGCAATTATCAATAGCTTCTTCTGTACCAATACGCTGAATAGTATTAATAATAATCTTTTTAGCTTCTTGCTGAGCCGTCATTTTCGCCTCTTCTAACCTATCCTGCACATAAGCCATAGCATCCGTTTTGGCTTCCTCCTTTAAAGATTCTACCAACTGTTCTTTGGCTTCTTCTGCTGAAAGTTGCGAAATGACCTCTAATTGTTTTATTTGGCTTTTGTGAGCTTTCTCTATCTCATCTTTCTTCTTTTCTAAAAATTCCAACCTAAAATCGTAGTCCTTTATTTTATCTTCTAGAGATTGATTTGATTTTTTAGCTTTAGAAAGCTCATTTGAGATTTGAGATTCTTTATCTCTAATACGTTTTTCGGCTTCAGCCATTTTTTTGTCCCTAGACAAAATCACTTTTTCGTGTTCTGCCTTAAGTTCAATAAACTTCTCCTTAGCCTGAAGTATTTTATCCTTTTTTAAGGCCTCTGCATCTGCATTAGCTTGCTTTAAAATTGATTTGGATTCGCTCTCGGCATTAGCAATTAACTTAGACGCCTTACCCTTCTCTAAAGACTTCGCAATAACGTAACCAAGTATTAATCCTAATACGACTCCTCCAACTATGTATAATATTGTGTTAGTGTCCATGTTTGATGTTTAGTTTAGTATATAAAAAAAGCCTACATCAGTTTTGAATTTTGTATAAACTCCTTAAAAACAAGTTTAGGGCTAACAAACTGATCAAGGATCTGCCCAAATACTAAAGTATTAGCAGCATGCTTTTACAATTCAAACTCACCCTTTTTAAAGAATTAACGTTGAGTTTATCAAAAAAATATAACTAATGTAGGCAGTAACCTTTTTATTTTAAAGAACGTACGAGTTAAATATGTTTGCTTAAAAGGTCATTCAAAGCTTCTAACTTTTCTTGTACCTCTTCATTAACATACTCTTTATCTATAGATTTTTGCTCTACTTGAGCTGCAAACTGTAAAGCACACATCGCCAACACATCTTGCTTATCTCTAACAGAGTAATTCTGCTCAAACTGACCAATCATCGCCTCAATTTTTTTGGTGGCTTTACGCAAACCTTCTTCTTGTTTAGGGTTTATTGTCAATGGATATACTCTATTGGCAATAGAAAGCTTAATTTTTAATTGATCTGACATCTAGTCTAAATTTACAACTTTATTCTGAGAGTTGAACTATACAATGGTCTATTTCTCTGATAAGTGCATTTATTTTGAGCTTTGTTTCTCGTTTATTTTCGTCACTACCAAGCATTGAATTTGCCATTTTGAGCGTTTCGTATTTATCAGCCCAAGAAGCAATCTCTTCTTGTTGCTCTAGAAGTTTTTGCTCTTGTTCTTCAAGCTGTTGAGACAATCTTGCATTTGTTTGTTTTAAGACTTCTTGCTTATGTAAAATCTTGCTAACCTTATTCTCTAAAGCATCAACAATTCCTTCTATTTTACTCATTTAAGTAATTCAATACTGTTGAAACAAATTTAACATACCTATTTAAAAAACACAATTCTTTTACAATTATTTTTATTTAACATAACAACTTAAAAATTAAACCGTTCAGAAAAATAATACAGATTTCTCGTTTGCAATTCGTATTCAATTTGATATTTTAGCTATAATAGTTACTCTATATGAAAAAATTTTTGCTTTTATTTTTTGTGACAAGTTCATTGTACTCTCAATCAGAATATCCTCAAGACTATTTTAGAAATCCTTTGGATATTACTTTAGTACTTTCAGGCACTTTTGCAGAATTGAGATCCGCACACTTTCATTCTGGACTAGATATAAAAACACAACAAAAAGTAGGCTTAAAAGTTTATGCGGCTGCCGAAGGATATGTTAGTAGAATAAAAATTTCTCATTACGGATATGGCAAGGCATTATATATAACTCATCCTAACGGCTATACGACAGTATATGCGCATCTTCAAAAATTTTCTGACCGCCTTGAAAAGTATATTAAGGATTGTCAATACGAAAAAGAAAGCTACGAAGTTGAAGTTTTTCCGAGTACTGAAGAGTTACTGGTTGCTTCAGGTGAAGTGATTGCCTATTCTGGTAACACTGGTGGTTCTGGTGGTCCACACCTGCATTTTGAAATCAGAGATAATCAAGAACGTCCAATGAATCCTATGCTTTTTGGAATAGACATTAAAGATTCTACACGTCCCTTTGTTTCGGCTGTTTATGCATATCCTAAAGATGAAAATGCAGTTATAAATGGAAAAAATGAACGAGTACCTCTACGTTTAATCCCACAACAAAATGGTGACTACGAAGTTGAGAAAATTACAGCTCACGGTAATATCGGATTTGGAATCACTTCTTACGACAAGCAAGATTTAGCTCCTAACAATAATGGCGTTAGTAACATTCAAACCTTTTTCAATGGCAACAAAAGTCTAGAAATAGATTTTAAACGCTTTAGTTTTGATGAAACCAAACACATTAAGCGCTTAATTGATTACGAATACCTTAAAACCAAGAATTCAAGAATTCAAAAATTATTTATAGAAGAGAATAATCCTTTGAGCCTTTACAAAGATACTTATGACAATGGTTATATTACCATTGAAGATAGTACTTCTTCAGTATTTAAAGTCCGTATAAGAGATTTTAAGGACAATGAAACTTGGGTTAACATCCCTATTAAAGGTAAATATGAATCCCTAGAAACTTCTGAATATATCCCATCTAATAAAACGAAAATTTATGCAGACCAATCTACAGAACTAAAATCTGGTTTGGTTACTGTAAACTTCTATAAAAACACAGTCTACGAAGATGTAGATATAGATTTTAGTGTAAGTTCTGACACACTTAATCTTCATGAAGACAACATTCCATTGCAAAAGAATTTTTACATCAATTACGATTTAAGTAATTATAAATCTGAAGATCTCGACAAAATGTTTATAGCTAAATTATATGGTTATTACAAAAAGCCAAGTTATGTAAGCACCACCCGAAAAGGTAATATCCTAAGTGCTGGAAATAACTCCTTCGGAACATACACTTTAGCTATGGATACAGTTGCACCAACTATAACACCAGTAAATTTTAAGGATAAGAAATGGTTAAGTAAGTATCGTTACCTTAAAGTAAAAATAGATGATGATTTATCTGGAATAAGCAAGTATAGAGCAACCGTAAATGGTAAATGGATTCTAATGGAGTACGATTATAAAACAAATATGTTAGTACATGATTTTAATGACAATATCGTTAAAGATACAAAGAATGATTTAAAGATAATTGTTACAGATAATGTTGGAAATAGTTCTACATTTGAAGCAACCTTTTTTAGAAAATAAAACTACACTCATTGAAACGCTTACTTTTTACACTCTTTCTTTGCCTACTGTTTAGTACACTATCTTTTTCACAATCTGCAATCATAAGAGGTGTTATTTTAGATGAGGCTAACCTTCCTATTGAAAACGTTAATATAAAAGTCTCTACTGGTGAAGGTACAGCTACAAATACAAACGGTTTTTATGAGCTAAGAATACCATCTGGTATTGAAGTGACCGTAGAATTTACGCATCTTGGTCACAAACGTGTTACACAAAAGTTTAATCTAAAAAATGGGCAGGAGTTGGAATACAACCCTGTAATGAAGGTTGAGGCCGAACAATTTGCGGAAGTTGTTATTACAACCAACACAAGACAAAATGAAGATGGAGTTGTTACCATATCTCCTAGAACACTAAGAACTATAAAAGGTGCCCAACCTGGTATAGAAAATATCCTTAAAACACTTCCTGGTGTTAATATCTCAAACGAGTTAAGCACACAATATTCGGTAAGAGGCGGAAACTTTGATGAGAATCTTGTGTATGTTAACGAAATTGAAGTTTACAGACCATTCTTAATTCGCTCTGGTAATCAAGAAGGACTTAGTTTTGTAAATACCGATTTAGTTTCAAATGTCGATTTTTCTGCTGGTGGTTTTCAAGCAAAATATGGTGATAAGTTATCGTCTGTATTAGATATCACCTATCGTAATCCATTGGATTTTGGGATTCGTGCAGATTTGAGCCTGCTTGGTGGGAGCGTTGCTGCAGAAACGGTTTCCAAAAATGGTAAGTTCTCAGGTATTGCTGGTGTTCGTTATAGAGATAATAGTTTAATTCTCAATAGCCTTGAAACCGAAGGTAATGTAGAACCTGTTTTTGCCGATGCACAAACTTATTTAACCTACCGCTTTTCGGATAAGTTTCATTTAAATTTCCTAGGGAATATTTCATTAAACAGATATAATTTTCAACCAGAAAACAGACAAACCAACTTCGGAACGTTGCAAGAACCCATAGCGTTATTAGTCTTTTATGATGGTAATGAAGAAGATGAATATCAAACCTATTTTGGTGCTTTAAAAGCCAACTACTTTGTAAATGAAGACTTAACATTAAAATTTATTGGTTCTGCGTACCATACCTTAGAGCAAGAGTATTTTGACATTTTTGCGCAATATAGACTTGGTGAGGTCAACACTAACATAGGTGATGAAAACTTAGGTGAAGTAGAATTTAGTGAAGGTATTGGATCGCAGTTAACACATGCTCGTAATGATTTAGATGCTTTTATAGTTAATGCAGAGCACAGAGG
This sequence comes from Winogradskyella sp. HB-48, assembly GCF_049942685.1. Classification (GTDB taxonomy): domain Bacteria; phylum Bacteroidota; class Bacteroidia; order Flavobacteriales; family Flavobacteriaceae; genus Winogradskyella. Next base: position 2,627,408 of record NZ_CP187934.1, on the reverse strand, counting down.
AGATTACAAGATAGATGAAGAATCTACAGTTGAATGGTCTGTAAAATATACACATGAAGACATTAGGGATCGACTTGTAGAGTATGAAATTATAGATTCAGCTGGTTTTTCCATTCGCCCACCAAACTTTAGCATCCCAAACCTTCAACCATACGAACCTTTTGAAGGTCCTCTAACGGCTTTTGAAAACATAAGAGCCCTTAACAGAGTAAAAATAGACAGAATGCAAGCCTTTGCTCAATATAGCAAACGTACCCAATGGGGAGACCATGATGTATTTTATAATGCTGGAGTGAGACTGCATAATTGGACTGTAAGTGGAGAAAATTTAGAAAATAAAACGCAAACTGTTTTTAGCCCAAGAGCTCAATTTGCTATAAAACCAGATTGGGATAAGGATATGCTTTTTAGAGTAGCTGGTGGTTTATACTACCAACCTCCGTTTTATAGAGAGCTAAGAGATTCTTCAGGTGTTGTACAGCCAAACGTAAAAGCTCAGAAGTCATTTCATTTGGTTATTGGTAACGAGTATAGTTTTAAGATTTGGGATAGACCTTTCAAGCTGGTTACAGAAGCCTATTATAAAGGTTTGTCTGATGTAAATAGCTATACCGTAGAAAACGTAAGAATTAGATATAGAGCTGATAATAATGCTAAAGCCTATGCCTATGGATTGGATATGCGTTTGAATGGAGAGTTTGTTCCAGGCACAGAATCTTGGTTTAGTTTTGGTTATCTCAAAACGGAAGAAAATATAGATAATCGTGGTTACATAGCCAGACCAACAGATCAACGTTTAAAATTTGGTGCTTTATTTCAAGATTATGTGCCCAACATGCCCGATTTAAAAATGTATCTTAACCTAGTTTATAATACGGGAGTTCCTGGTGGTTCCCCAAGTTATGCAGACCCATATGATTTTCAAATTAGACTCAGGGATTACAGACGTGCCGATTTAGGAATTTCACTAGAATTAGTAAACCCAACAAAAACTTATGATGCACATTGGAAAAAGAAATTTAGGGAACTCTCTATCGGTTTTGAGATTTATAACATGTTTAATAATCAAAACTCAATTACCAATACTTGGGTGAGAGATGTGTATACCAAACGTCAGTTTGCTATTCCTAACTTTTTGACACCAAGAGTATTTAACTTGAGATTGTCTGCTAGATTCTAGCATTTTTCAAAATATTCATAAAAATCTTCAAACTTTTAGCGAAACTGCTTAAATCCTCGTTATAATGCTACCTTACATTACGTAAAATTTATAAATTTGTAATTGTCTAATTCACTTTAGGTTACCCTACTAAGCTATAGTTATAAATTTATTAAGCATGAAAAATACCCTCATCGCATGCCTTTTACTATGTTTTAGTGCGGTTACTGCACAATCGGATTTATTTGTAAGTAATGGAAGTTACATCTTCGTAGATGGTACAGGATTTTCTAGTGGACTAAATGTTGCTCCGCTTTTCGTTACAGATGATGTAAACCTAGAAACCAACTCGCATATTTATTTACGTAACGAAGCGCAATTGCTCCAAGGCTCTGGTACTACAGGAAATTCAGGTCAAGGTGAATTAAGTGTTTATCAAAACGGAACGGTTAATCAATGGGCATATAATTATTGGTGCTCACCTGTTGGTGGAATATTGACAAATTCATTTGGCAACAATAATTTTAGAATAAACCAACTAGACGACCCACTTTTAGGAACTGTAGATTTAATAGATAGTAACGACAGTGCGTTTACCGCTGCATTTAACGGTACTGCTAATCCTTTATTGGTATCTACGCGATGGCTATGGATGTTTGTAAGTTCTAATCAATATAGCCAATGGATTCCAGCTGCTAGTCCTGGTAATGCAAATATAGATATAGCGCCTGGATTGGGATTTACTATGAAGGGCTCAGGTACGGGCCCAACAGGAAATACTGACTACGATTTTAGGGGAAAACCTAACAATGGAACTATTGGAAGCCCAGTTGCTGCCGGACAATTCACTTTAGTTGGTAACCCTTACCCAAGTGCAATGGATTCTGCTGCTTTTATTCATGATAGCGACAATGTTAATGCTATAGAAGCTACACTATATTATTGGGAACAAGATGGATCAGTTGCTTCACACGTGCTACAAGACTATGTAGGTGGCTATTATGAGTTTACAATCAATGCAGCTGGAACTGTGATTACAGATGTTCCTGCAGTATTTATGACTTATGACGAACAAGACAATCAATTTCCTTTACCAATACCTACCAATGGTATTAAAACTGCTGGAAGGTATATACCAATAGGACAAGGTTTTATGGTTGAAGGCCTTACTGGTTCAACTGGAACCGTGAGAGCTAAGAATTCGCATCGTGTTTTTGAAAAAGAAGGAGCGGATAGTTATTTCTTCAGAACAAGTAATCCAGGCTTAAATTATCAAGATAGTGGGCTTTCTTTAGTACCAGATGATTATAAACGTTTTAGAATTAATATAGACTTTACAGTTGGAGAAAATCAATATACAAGACAAGTAGTGCTCAATTTTCATGACTCTGCTACTCCTGGACATGATAGAGGTTTAGAACCAAAACGCGCAGATAGTTATGATACTGATGCTTACTTTCTTCTTGACGGGAAACAATATTCTGGTCAGGCCTATGCTTTTGATGAAGCACTTACAATCCCTTTAATTGTTGATATAGAAGAGCAACAGCCATTACGTTTTAGAATCTTCGATATTCAAAATTTTGATGATTCTCAAGGTATTTATATACACGATATTCAAGATAATCTTTACGTTGACTTAAGAACCCAAGATTACGACTTAAACATAGAGCCAGGAAACTATACAGATCGTTTTGAAATTGTATTTACACCTGGCCAGGCTCTAAGTATTGATGACTTTGAAGTAAGTGATTTAACGATTCGTCAGGATAATAATATTCAACAATTATCTGTAATTAACCCAAATGGCTTAGACGTAAAAGCAATTGAAGTTTTTGATGTCGCTGGTAAACGAATGCTTAATCAAGCTTATGATTCTGTATCTAACCGTTACCAATTATCAACTGTAGATTTAAGTGATGGTGTGTATATTGTTAATGTAACTTCAAAAGTCAATACTGTAAAATCTGAAAAGATAATTGTTAAGCACTAACAATATCTTTTAGAACATTTACGGTATAATCAATGTCTTCTTTTGTTGTAAAAACACTAAAGGAAAAACGGACAGAAGGATACTTTAATTTGTCTTTATCTAGAATTTCTGTAAGCACATGAGATTGCTGACTGCTTCCACTTTGGCATGCACTACCTTTAGAGCATGCAACACCTTTAAGGTCTAGTTGAAATTGAAGCATAGGGGCTTTTGATGGTTCCAGAGGGAGGCAAACATTCACTAATGTGTATGTACTCTTCGTATTGTCTTCGCATCCACCATTAAAACTTACATTCTGTACAGCTGATTTTAACTGATTTATAAAATATGATTTAATGGAAGTGATTTGTTCTCTTTCATTATCAAGATTGCCATAAGCTATTTTTAAAGCTTCGTCCATACCAACAATATTATGTATAGACTCTGTACCTGCCCTATGGCCTCTCTCCTGCTCACCACCAAAAATTAAAGGTTTTAATCCAGATTCTTTTCTAACAAAACAGAAGCCAACACCTTTAGGCCCATGAAATTTATGTGCACTAGCTGCAAAAAAATTGATTGGTATTGCTTGTAAATCTAATTTAAAATGACCAACAGATTGCACACAGTCTGAATGAAACAGAGCCTTATTTTCTTTACATAACTTAGCAACACGTTCTATATCTAGAACATTTCCTATTTCATTATTCACATGCATTAAGCTTACAATCGCTTGTTCAGAATTTTTCAATAAACTTTCAAGATGCGTGTAATCTATCATTCCGCATCCATCAAGATTAACATAGCTTAACTTAACATTATATTCTAGCTGTAATTGCTCTGCTGTGTGTAAAACTGCATGATGCTCTATTTTTGAAGTAATAATTTCAGTGACACCTAAATCTCTAACAGCACTTCGCAATGCTAAATTATCGGCTTCTGTACCTCCAGAAGTAAAAACAATTTCAGAAGCAGACACATTAAAATAACCTGCTATATTCTTACGACATTGTTCTAAAAGTGCTTTAGCCGAACGTCCAAAACTATGCGTAGAAGAAGCATTACCATAACTATTAGCAAGAACTTCTGTCATACGATTTATCACTTCTGGTCGCAAGGCTGTTGTAGCCGCATTATCTAAATATACTTGCTTCATGCTGCAAAAATATTGCAAATAAAATTATTTAGATAATGCAACGTTATAATTTTACAAATCCCTTATTTTTGTTCAAAATGTAAGCTTATGACGCGTCCGCTTTATATAATTTTTGTCCTTCTATTTTTAACAACTTGTGATGATGGTGACATCATTACTGTAGACTTAGAATTTGATAAAGAATTAGATTTATGCTCCAACAATACTGAGTCTTTTCTTATTTACGATACAAGACAAGATCCCAACGAATCTTTATCTCTAATTATTCCCAGGAGTAATAATGAAGAATATCCGTTTACAGAGCCTACCCCTATTGATGAACCGACAGCATTTACTATAAACGGATCATCTATTCGATTTCTATATAGGTCTTATAATAGAGCACTTGCTAGCGATGAACTGTGTAGCCTTATACCTCCTTCAGATTTAATTATTATCAACCCTTATGAAGCACCTTCTGGTACAGCGTTTGCAACTGTTACCATTGAAGATGATGACAATGATGGGATTCCATCGGATTTGGAAGGTAGAGGTGAAATGGACGGAAATGGCAACTATCCAAATGCTCAAGATAGTGATGGAGATGGAATACCCGATTATTTAGACCAAGATGATGATAACGATAACGTACCAACCATAAGTGAGATAGATACTGATGATTTAGATGGTGATGATGATCCGACAACAAACCCATTAGATACCGATGGTGACGAAACTCCTGACTATTTAGATGAAGACGACGATGGTGATGGGGTAAATACTATTTTAGAAGATGCAGACCAAGACAAAAATCCTCGAAACGACCTTAATGTTGGCCCTGATGGTGTTACAATATTGCCTCATTATTTGAATACACTAGAAGTGAATGATTATGGTAATCCAGGTTTAACAGATAATAATACGTATACAAGAACTGTTACGGTTAATTTTTTAATTGATAATTTTAACCTAGATATTTTATCTGCTGATGAAATAGATTTTGGTACTTTAACCTACTCTTTCAATTTACCTGATTAAGGTTCTATATTCTGAAAAATTCTAACTTCAGTAGCGCCTATGCCATAGGTTTTGTAGTCAGCATCGTAAAACTGAACATTGTTATAACGACCTAAAAGTGTTTCGAGCTCTTGTCTAAGCACGCCTTCACCTACTCCATGAATAAACACCATTTTTGGGATACGCTTACGAATGGCAAATTCTAGTTGTTGTCTAGCAGCATCTAATTGTAAATTTATCATGTCAAAATTAGTCATGCCTTTTGTAGAATCCGTAAGCTGATGTATGTGTAAATCTACTTCAAATTTTGGTGTATGACGCTCTTTTGGTTTTACTGACTGTGAAGTTTTTCGTTTAGGAATTTCCTTTTCTTTTATTATAGTTTCTATATCCGCATCGTATATTGCATTATCTAACGTTTTATTTGAAGATATAAGTACTAATTCGTTTTCTTCAAACTGAAACTCAAAACCATTAGCATCTTCTATGGTAATGGTAGTTCCAGAAACACGCTTCACAGTTCCTGTTATGGCATCATCTATTGTTTCAACAATATCACCTCGCTTCATCTTCATCAATTGGTTCAGATTTTACGAAAGATTCACTTTCTTGTTTGTCGTACTTACTCGGAATGTTTCTAGATATTCTATAAATACCAAACATTAATAATATTATACCACCTGTTAATAGATAGGTATTTTGCTTTACTCCTGCTTGTGCATATATTGCCACAATACCTCCACTTAATACACAAATAAGATTAATAAGTTTTGAAATACTCATTTTACATCAAATAGCTATATACAAAAATAAGGATAAGGGAATCATTTTAAGTAAATGTAAATTATTAAATTAGCTCCATGCATCTATTAATAAAAAGTATTGAAGATTATATGCTGCCCTGCATGTGGAAGAAGACATTTAATGTTGATTGCATGGGCTGTGGAATGCAAAGGTCTATAGCTCTAATATTAAAAGGTGAACTCATTGCTGCCTTTTATATGTATCCTGCTATATACACTCTTATATGCATGTTTATTTTTTTTATATTTCATTTAAAGTTTCATTTTAAAAATGGACATAAAATTATTTTAGGACTATTTATATTAAATATTAGTATTATTGTAACTAGTTTTTTAATGAAACATCTTAACTCTTAAAATTAACACTTATGGAAAAACAAATGTTACCTAATGCAACTTTAGCTCTCGTAATGGGAATATTATCAATAATAGGATGCTGTTGCTACGGTTTACCTGGATTAGTTTTTGGTATTGTTGCGATTATTGTTGCCAGCAAAGCTGAAAAAGTTTACAAAGAAAATCCGGAAAATTATTCAGGAATTGGAAATGTAAAAGCCGGAAAAATCATGGGAATTATAGGAGTTGTTTTAAGTGTATTAATGACCATATATATTGTATGGATATTTTCATATTTTGGATGGGAAGCTATGCAAGACCCTGAATTACTTCAAGAAAGAATGAGAGAAATGATGGGACAATAATATTCATTTGGTTAATAAAAAAGCGATTCAATTAGAATCGCTTTTTTTATGAATGAAAATTGATTTTATTCAAACTCTTTTAAAGTCTTATTAATTATAGACACACAGTCTAATAATTGATCTTCAGTCATCACTAAAGGTGGTGCAAATCTAATAATATTACCATGTGTTGGTTTTGCCAATAACCCATTATCTCTAAGTTTCAAACAAATATTCCAAGCAGTATCACTGTCTTCATCATCATTAATCACAATAGCGTTAAGTAAGCCTTTACCTCTAACAGAACTTACAATGGTACTGTCTTTAATGTATTTGTTCATTTCAGCTCTAAAAATCTTACCTAGATAATCTGCGTTTTCAGCTAAATTTTCTTCTTTCACTACTTCTAAAGCCGCTATAGCAACAGCTGCTGCTATTGGATTTCCACCAAATGTACTTCCATGGTTACCTGGTTGAATTACATTCATAATGTCGTTACTCGCCATGACAGCAGATACAGGGTATAAACCACCACTTAATGCTTTACCCAAAACTAAAACATCTGGTTTAACATCAGGTGTTCTTGAACAATCTTTCTTTTCACAAGTACAATTTCCACAAGTAGCTAATAACCTACCTGTGCGCGCAATACCTGTTTGTACCTCATCAGCAATGAAAAGGACATTATATTTTTCGCAAAGAGCCTTTGCTTCTTTTAAGTAGTTATCACTAGGCACATAGACACCTGCTTCACCCTGAATTGGTTCTACTAAAAATCCAGCCACATTTGGGTTTGAACTCAAAACACCCTCAAGCTCCTTTAAATTATCATATTCAACCTTTATAAATCCATCCATATAAGGTCCAAAGTTTTTGCGAGCCACAGGGTCATTGGAAAAGGATATGATAGTTGTTGTTCTTCCGTGGAAATTGTTTTTACAAACAACAATCTCTGCTTTGTTTAAGTCAATTCCTTTTACCTCATAGGCCCATTTTCTACAAAGTTTTAAAGCGGTTTCAACAGCTTCTGCCCCAGAGTTCATAGGTAGCATTTTATCAAACTTAAAATACTCTGTTGCATACTTCTCATAACGTCCGAGCATATCATTATAGAAAGCTCTTGATGTTAGTGTTAACCGCTGAGCTTGCTCTGTCATTGCATTGACAATTTTCGGATGACAGTGTCCTTGGTTTAAAGAGGAATATGCAGATAAAAAATCGTAATATTTTTTACCTTCTACATCCCAAACATAAACGCCTTCTCCTTTGCTTAATACTACTGGTAAGGGATGATAATTCTGAGCACCATATTTATTTTCTAGTGCCATCGCCTCTTGAGACGAAATGTGGTCTAAAACAGCCATTTTAATAAATTTTTAATATTGAAAAAATAACCATTCCTGCTCTACCTTTATTCTTTCGAAGACTTTGCGTACCCATGTTTTGAAGTTATGGTGAAGCCCTGAAAAAGCAGCGTGGGAGAGAAATCATCCCTAGATGCATGCAAATTAATAAAATATCTAATGGATTGAAAATTTACTCTGAGATTTTTGAAGATAAAGAAGATATCTGAAGTTCCAATCGCTTTATTTCTCTTGTTAAGGCGTTTTTATGGATTTGCATCCAAGCATAAATCTTAAACATACTCATTAGCACAAAACAAAAAAAGAATCCCGCTATCCACAACATAAGATCATTGGTTTTTTCAACATCAAATGTTTGGATAAGACAATAAATAGCTAGTACTAGTGCAATAACATTTACTGCATTCATAACTAAAACCATCCATGAGTTTTTTCCTTTGTACAAACCACTTATCATTTGCCATAGATTTTGTTCGTCTAAATCATCATAAAATTTTGCTTCTTCTTCTGTTAATGTTTCTTTGATTAATTGATCAATGTCTTCCATTTTAGTTTTCATAATATTTGTGTTTTAAAGTTTTCTTTAATTTTTCCCTAGCATGAAATAGCCTAGATTTTGCAGTACCAACCGAAATTTCTAATATTTCACTTATTTGTTTTAAACTGTATGATTCTATGTAAAAGAGTCTAACGACTGCTTTTTGATCTAGTGGCAGTTCGTTTACACATCTTAAGAGTAATTTTTTTAAGTTATCATTTTCAGTATAATGTATATCATCACCTTTTATATCTTGATTAAAACCTAAACTGTTTCTTTCCTTCGCTCGTAGCCGCAACCAATCTGTCGATGTATTACATACAATTCGATAAGCCCAGTACTTAAATTGTTCAGGTTGTTTGAGAGTACCTATTTTTTTAATTATGATAGTCCAACTTTCTTGGGCTATATCCTTTGCAACATCTTTATCCTTAACCAACCAATACGCTTTATCACAAAATAGTTTATGCCAACGTTTTACAAGAGTTGCTAGGGCATAATTATCCCCTTTTAGATATGATCTTACCAAATCGGCATCTATATTTTTATTTGAGTTCAAATTGTTATGGCTGTTTTATACCCTAAAGACGAAGAATAAATAAAAAGGTTCATTATTTTCTGAAAAAAGATAAATACATTACTAATTACTTAATAAATATAACCTAAAATATGAGTACTAAATTTGGGGTATCTACATATATTTGCACTCTAAAATACAATTCATGCCAAGACGGGAACGAAACAAATTTGTTAATCGCGGAGAAATTATTGAAATCTTAATTGAAGATTATGCTTTTGGTGGCAAAGGTATTGGCCGCATTAGAAATGATCATGGTGAGTTTGTAGTTTTTGTACCCAACACATTACCTGGACAATTAGTAAAGGCTCAAGTTACCAAATCGAGCAAAAAATATGCTGAATGTAAACTTTTAGAAGTTTTAAAACCTTCAGAAGATGAAGTAGAAATGCCATATCAAGATATTCCTGGTGCACCATATATTCAGCTTCCAATTAATAAACAACATCAATACAAAAAGCAAAGTACTTTAGAACTTTTTAAACGTATTGGAAAGGTAAAGGATATTGAATCCAAGTTTGATGAGTTTGTAAGCTCTCCGAATACATTTCATTACCGCAATAAAATGGAATATGGTTTTTCTGCTATTGGTTTTGATCGTGAAGCAAATACGGATGTGGATGAATTTACACTAGGTTTTAAACGTCGAGGTCTTTGGTGGTGTGGAGATAACTTAAATAGCGATTCCGGTCTATTTGATGCTGAAGTAGAAAACCATCTCAAAGACATTAGAACGTATTGTAAAAATTCAGGTTTAGCACCTTGGCATGGACCAAAAAAGGAAGGCTTCTTTCGTTATTTTGTAGTTAGAAAATCTTACAAAACAAATAAATTACTTTTTAATCTTGTAACGACTTCTAACAATTTAGATCAGTTTGATTTAGATGCTTTTGCTAACTATTTAGTTGAATTATTTGGAAATAGAGTTGCCGGATTACTTCACACAATTAATGATGAAATTGGAGATAGAACCATTGCAACAACTGGAAGCGTTACTCTTGTTTACGGCGAAGATAAAATCGTTGAAGAATTATTAGGACTCAATTTTGAAATCAGTATGAAAAGCTTTTTTCAAACTAATCCTAAGTGTGCCGAAAAACTTTATTCTAAAGTAGTTGACTACGCCTTAGAAAATAAGGAGGCTATAGATAATACCATCGTTTTAGATTTATTCTGCGGAACTGGAACCATAGGACAGATTGTTGCCAGTAAAGCACATAACACAAAAATAGTCGGTGTAGACATCGTAGCTTCCGCTATCGAAGATGCAAAAGAAAATGCGAAGCGAAATAATATTAATGGTCTAGAATTCTATGCGTCAGATGTTGGTAAGTTCTTAACGGACCATCCTGAATATCAAAATAATATACGAACAATTATTTTAGATCCTGCCAGAGCGGGTATTGCACCAAAGACACTAAACAAAATAATAAATCTCAACGCAGACCGTTTGGTTTATGTATCTTGTAACCCAGCAACTCAGGCTAGGGACACAGAGCAATTAAACCTTGCTGGATATCAACTAAAAAAGTTAAGTTTGGTAGACCAATTCCCGCATACAGCTCATATCGAAACTGTGGTGTTATTTGAAAAATAATTAATGAAAAAGTTAAAATTCATATTTCTCTTACTTTTAGTGGCGCTCATTAGTTGTGAACGCGACGACATTTGTGCAGAAAGCACACCAACCACTCCCAGACTTTTGGTTGAGTTTTATGATATTAATGACCCTCATGAACTTAAAACAGTTACACGTTTAACAGTATATGGTGAAGGTTTAGCAGATAATCCAACAGATGACAATACAGAGGGCACATTAGTTTACAACACCAACTCTATCGATTTGGAACTACCACTAATAATTGAAAATGAAGGCGAAATTACGACATCTCGATTTATTCTCGAAAAAGATACGAATTTGAGATTAGACAGTAATGTTAGCACAAATTCTAACATTGATGTTATTGAAATTGAATACACCACAACCTTCGAATATGTATCTAGAGCATGTGGCTATAAAAGTGTCTTTAATTTAATAAACGTTACAGTAAATCCTGACCAAGATGATAACGATTTATGGATTCAGAATGAGGAAATATTAGAATTTTTAGTAGAAAATGAAAACACAGTACATGTACGCATCTTACATTAAAAGTATTATTCTGTTGTTATTGTTTTCTACAATGGCAATGGCTCAAGAAGAAAAGAAAAAAACTGTAAAGGATACCTTAATCTATAAACAAAAATATGGACTACGTTTAGGTGCCGATATTAGCAAACTTGCTCGTACTTTTTTTGATGATAATTATACTGGTTTTGAAGTTATGGGTGACTATCGCCTAACTAAAAAAATATATTTAGCTGGTGAGATTGGAAATGAAGAGCGCACAATAGAAAATGAGGTTTTAAGCAACACAACTAAAGGAAGCTATTTTAAAGGTGGGATTGATCTTAACTTTTATAAAAACTGGCTAGACATGGAGAACATGATCTACGTTGGTTTTAGAGGTGGTGCCAGTACATTTAGTCAAACACTAAATAGTTACAGAATTTATGATGTTAATCATCAATACTGGAATGACGATTTATTTACAGTAGAAGAAGGAACGGAGTTTTCTGGTTTAACCGCAATTTGGGCTGAGATTATCATTGGCATTAAAGCCGAGGTTTTCAATAACTTCTATGCTGGTATCAATGCCCAACTTAAAGGTTTGATTACTGAAACTGCTCCTAATAATTTTGAAAATCTCTACATACCTGGTTTTAATCGCACTTATGATAGTGGTCGTTTTGGTGTTGGCTTTGGTTTTAACCTATCGTACTTGGTGCCAATCTTTAAGAAAGATAAAATCGTGATTCAGGAAAAAGAAGAGGAATAATAGCTGTTGGTTAAAAAAATAATTCCATAGCTAAACAACTAAACATTTTTTTCTATCTTTTCTTTATCTAAACGGAACACATATGGATAAAGAAGAAATTGCTGAACTTATTGATGCCAAGCATTCCGAGTTAATTCATTGGCTAGAGCAACAACCTATAGACGCTTGGACTCAAGGTCCTGAAGGTAAATGGACACAAGGGCAACAGGCATTACATTTATTGCAAAGTATTGTTCCTCTTAATAATGCTCTAAGTCTTCCCAAATTCTTAATTCGATATAAATTTGGAAAAGCCAATCGGCCTGTTAGAGATTATGATAGCATCGTTAACCGTTACCACGAACGGTTGAAAGACGCAAAAGGAAAGACCTTTAAAGGTTCGCAGAACATGAAAGTTCCTACCGTTAATGAAAAGCAGTATATCCTCAATCGCCTACAAACCGAAAGCAAAAAACTGCAATACAAGACCAAAAAGATTAGCGATAAAAATTTAGATACTTTAATCTTACCGCACCCTTTGATGGGTAAAATGCCCATTCGAGAAATTATTATGTGGACCGCACATCATGTTGAGCATCATATGGAGACTTTGAAAACCAAGTATTAACTAGTCAAATACTCCAAAACATTAGCCTCTATCCTACTCTGAATATCAGACACATCTGCTTTAACAAAAGTTTCCCCTGTGATATTTTCATATAGCTCAATGTAACGATCACTTACAGTTTCAATATAGGCATCGCTCATAAAAGGCACTTGCTGGCCTTCTTTACCTTGAAAACCATTAGCAATTAACCATTGGCGTACAAACTCTTTAGACAGCTGTTTTTGGGGCTCGCCTTTATCTTGACGTTCTTGGTAACCGTCGGCATAAAAGTATCGTGACGAGTCTGGCGTGTGGATTTCATCAATGAGAACAATTTTTCCATCCTTGGTTTTCCCAAATTCGTATTTGGTATCTACCAAAATTAAACCACGCTCGGCAGCAATTTTAGTTCCTCGTTGAAATAGTTTTCTGGTATAATCTTCTAAAACAATGTAGTCTTCTTCAGAAACAATTCCTCGTTTTAAAATATCTTCTCGAGAAATATCCTCATCATGGTCACCTTTTTCCGCTTTGGTTGCTGGTGTAATAATTGGCTTAGGGAATTTATCATTCTCTTTCATGCCTTCGGGCATAGGTACTCCACAAAGTAAGCGCTTACCTGCTTTATATTCCCTAGCGGCATGTCCCGACAAATAACCACGAATGACCATTTCCACTTTAAAAGGCTCACACAAATGACCAACAGCAACATTAGGATCTGGAGTGGCTACCAACCAATTTGGGACCAAATCTTCGGTATCTTTCATCATTTTAGTTGCAATCTGATTTAGGATTTGCCCCTTATAAGGAATTCCCTTCGGCATCACCACATCAAAAGCACTTAATCTATCAGTAGCAATCATTACCAATTGCTCATCATTAATGTTGTAAACCTCTCTTACTTTTCCTTTATAAACGCTTTTCTGGTTTGGAAAATTAAAGTTGGTATCTGTAATTGTGTAATTTTCACTCATTAATCTCTGTTTTCTATACTCTTATATGCCGCAATCACCTGCTTCACTAACTTATGGCGAATAACGTCTTTATCATCTAAGTAAACCATGCCTATACCCTCAATATTTTTTAATACTAAAAGCGCCTCTTTTAATCCAGAAATGGTACGACGTGGTAAATCCACCTGACCGGGATCACCTGTTAATAAAAACTTGGCATTTTTACCCATCCTTGTTAAGAACATCTTCATTTGTGCGTGCGTTGTATTCTGACCTTCATCCAAAATTACAAAGGCATTATCTAAAGTACGACCACGCATAAAAGCTAATGGCGCAATCTGAATTATACCTTTTTCGATATGGCTTTCAAGTTTTTCATGTGGTATCATATCACGCAAGGCATCGTACAATGGCTGCATATAAGGATCCAATTTCTCTTTTAAATCACCAGGTAAAAACCCTAAATTCTCACCAGCCTCCACAGCTGGTCGCGTCAAAATAATGCGCTTTACTTCTTTGTTTTTAAGCGCCTGAACTGCTAGAGCTACACCAGTGTAAGTCTTACCGGTACCAGCAGGTCCAATGGCAAAAACCATATCATTTTTACGAATGCTTTCTACCAATTTTCTTTGATTAACCGTTTGTGCCTTTATCAGCTTTCCGCCAACACCATGTACTATAACCTCACCACTCGTTTCAGAAGTTGTATAATCTTCACTACTATTACTTGTAAGTACTCTTTCTATAACATTTTCATCGAGCTTGTTGTACTTTCCAAAATGCTTCATAAGCATCATCATTCTGGTATCAAACTCTTCAAGTAGGTCTTCATCACCGTAGGCTTTGATTTTATTACCTCGGGCAACAATTTTAAGTTTCGGAAAATATTTCTTTAATAGTTCAATATTGGCATTATGGGCACCGAAGAATTCTTTTGGGGTAATTTCTTCTAACTCTAGAATAAGTTCGTTCAAAAGGCTAATGAATTTAGTGTGTTAATCTGTTTTCTTTTCTTAGTTTTGTGTAACGTTTGTGTACAAACAAATCTAACAATTTTACAACCTCAATTCTAAAAAAAATATCAACAATTAATCCATGGCAATTATCACTTTAACCACTGATTTTGGAGAAAAAGATCACTTTGCTGGTGCGATTAAAGGAGCTATTTACAGTGAATTGCCAGAAGTTAGAATTGTGGATATATCGCATTCTGTTTCCCCATTCAATATTTCAGAAGCAGCTTATATTATCCTAAATGCTTACAGTAGTTTTCCAAAAGGAACCATTCATATCATAGGGATTGATTCTGAATTAAACCCTGAAAATAAGCATATTGCAGTTAGTTTAGACGACCATTACTTTATATGTGCTAACAATGGTATAATGAGTATGATTTGTGCTGAAATCGCACCAGAAAAAATAGTTGAAATAAATATCCATGATAAAATTGAAACCAATTTTCCGGTTCTGGATGTCTTTGTAAAAGTCGCATGCCATATTGCCAGAGGCGGGACACTTGAGGTTATTGGAAAAGTTATTAACACTATTAAACCTATCAAAAATTTGAATCCGTTTGTTAATGACGACAAAAATCAAATTATCGGAAGCGTTATTTATATAGATAATTACGGTAACGTGGTTACAAACATAAAAAAGAAGTTTTTTGAAGAGATTCAAAAAACACGAGAGTACGAAATCTCAGCTCGAAACCATAAGTTTAAAAAGATTTACAGTAAGTATAGTGATATCGTAAATTTTGAAATAGAAGAGTCCAAACGCAATGATGAAGGTAAAGGTCTAGTTGTTTTTAATTCTTCTGGATATTTAGAAATCGCTGTATACAAAAGTAATTGTAGCACAGTTGGTAGTGCTTCTACTCTGATGGGTTTAAAAACAATGGACACCGTGACTGTTAACTTTTTAAAATCTTAGTTAGTGTTAGTAAGAATTGTAAAAATGAGTTTTGAACCGTCAAAAATTGAAGAATTCTTGGCTAATTTTGAAACTAATAAACATAAGATTAGAGCCTTTGAAGGATGCAATTTTTTAGAATTATATCGCGACCAGAACAATACCAATATCTTTTTTACGTATAGTTATTGGAATTCTGAAAATGATTTGAATAATTATAGACATTCTGATTTATTTAAAAGTGTTTGGTCCAAAACCAAACCTTTGTTTAACGCTAAACCTGAGGCTTGGAGTGTAGATAAACTTCATAGTCTTGAATAAAATTTTAAATGTTAGCAATCTTAAGAAAAGAAATAAACACCTTCTTTGCCTCACCAATTGGTTATTTGGTTATTGGTGTGTTTTTATTGTTAAACGGCTTATTCCTATGGGTGTTTAAGGGTGATTTCAATATTTTTAACAGCGGAGTAGCAAGCTTATCCTCATTCTTTTTATTAGCACCTTGGATTCTTATCTTTTTAGTTCCGGCAGTAACCATGCGTAGTTTTAGCGATGAAAAAAAACAAGGTACTTTAGAATTGTTGATCGCAAAACCTATTTCACATTTTCAGATTGTGTTGGGTAAATATTTTGGTGCTTTTATACTCATCCTGTTGTCATTAATCCCAACACTTTTATATGTTTACACGGTGTACCAATTAGGCAATCCAGAAGGCAATTTAGATATGGGTAGCACTATTGGGTCTTACTTTGGGTTATTATTTCTCATTGCCGCATATACTGCTATTGGTGTGTTTGCCTCTACGCTTTCTGATAATCAAATCGTAACGTTTATTATTGCAGTATTTATCTGTTTCTTTATGTATTTTGGTTTCGAAGGACTTTCAAACTACAATGTTTTTGGCAATTTGGTCTATATGGAAAACATAGGGATGTCTGCACATTACAACAGTATGAGTCGCGGAGTGATAGACACAAGGGATTTAATTTACTTTATAAGCATTGCATTAGCATTTTTAGCATTCACAAAACTTAGAATTCAAAAATCATGATCATCACCCCATTTTTAGTCATATTTATGATAGTGGTCTTTGTACTACTGTTTTTGTTTTTGAATACGGTAGACAAACGCAAATGGCTTACCGGTTTAATAAGTTTGGTATTAACACCTTTTGTATACTTCTACATGTTCTATCCTTTTGTCAATATTGTAAGTAATTACCATCATCAGAAATATTTTGATAGTGAAGCGTGGATTGAAAAACCAGCATTACGTTACGAAATGATTGACAGCACCATTGAATCTGACACGCTTATCGGAGTTTCTAAAGAAAAAATTACCTCCCTTTTAGGAAACTATGAGTGGTTAACATGGGATGAAGACTTAAAAGCGCACAATGACAATAAATGGAACTATGCCTTAGGTATAGAACCAGGTGCATTTAACGATAAAAAAGAATGTGTAGAGATTATTTTTGAGAACAACAAAGTGTCTGAGTTGAGACATTATCAAGAAGAATTAACCTACGAGACGAATGAAGAAAAATAAAGCATTAGTTTACATACTCGTTGTTATAGTTGGTCTTGTATTAGTTAATGTACTATCAAGTACGTTTTATGGGCGTTATGATCTTACCAAAGACAAACGTTATACACTTTCTGATGCTACCAATACTATAGTCGATCAAATTGATGCTCCTTTAATCATAGATGTTTTTTTAGAAGGAGAATTTCCATCGGAATTTAGATTACTTCAAACAGAAACAAAACAAATTATTGAAGAATTTCAGCTCAAAACAAATAATATAAAAGTTAATTATATTAATCCCATTGAAGATGAAGCTACTAGGGAGCGTAACATTGATGAACTTACAAGATCTGGATTAGAGCCTTACATCAATACTGACAATAGCATGGGTAAAGTAACCCAAGAGATTGTCTTTCCTTGGGCATTTGCCAGCTACAAAGACCAGACCCTTAAAATTCCGTTACTAAAAAAGAGCATTACTCAAGATTTATCCGAACAAATCAATAACTCTGTTCAAGGACTTGAATATGCTTTTGCTGATGCTTTTAGTAAACTTATTAATTCAAAATCCAAGACCATTGCGGTTTTAAAGGGAAATGGAGAACTCGCTGATATAAATATAGCAGACTTTCTAAAAACTGCTCAATCATATTACAATATTGCTCCCTTCACATTAGATAGTGTTGCATCTAATCCTCAAGGTACATTAGATAAGCTAAAACATTATGATTTAATTGTAGTTGCTAAGCCAACTCAAGCCTTTTCTGAAGAAGAGAAACTGGTCCTAGACCAATACACCATGAGAGGTGGTAAAAGCTTGTGGCTTACAGAATCTGTAATCATGGACAAAGACAGTCTATACAATGATTCTGGATCTTCAGTATCTATAATGCGCGACCTTAACCTCAATGATTTCTTCTTTAAGTATGGCATTAGGGTGAATCCTAGTTTGGTTAAGGACCTCTTTTCCGCTCCAATCATGTTAGCGATTGGTGAAGGCAGTCAAGCCCAATTGCAACCTATTCAATGGCAATATGCCCCATTAGCAGCATCAAATCAAGATCATCCTATCACTAAAAATTTAGAGCTTGTAAGATTTGATTTTGCAAGCCCGATAGACACGTTAAAAAATAATGTTGACAAAACCATACTATTACAAAGTTCTTCCAAGTCTAAGCTAGAAGGCGTACCAACGAGTGTTTCCTTATCTGATGTGACCAAATCACCGGATGAAAATTTATATACTTCAGGTCCACAAAATTTAGCCGTTTTATTAGAAGGTGAGTTTACCTCTGTGTATGACCAACGGGTGTTACCTTTTAAGGTGAAAAACTTTCAATCTAAGAGTAAACCTACAAAAGTGGTAATCATTTCTGATGGAGATGTTATAAAAAATGACGTTAGGCAAAGAAGACCTTTAGAGTTAGGTATAGATTATAGAGGCTTTGTTTATGGTAATAAAGAATTCTTGTTAAACACTATAAATTATCTGCTAGACGATACAGGACTTATAAACATTAGAGCGAAGGAAATACGTGTTGCTTATCTTGACTCCGATAGGATAAAAGAAGAACAAAGTACTTGGCAACTCCTAAATATTGCATTACCTCTAGCCCTGCTAGGCCTTTTTGGATTTGCTTTTAACGTCTTTAGAAAGAAGAAATACACCTAGAATTTGTTAATAAGTTTGTTTTACTAAACACATCTATTAAGATATATTTGTAAGACGAATTAAAACGATAGAAAATCTCACAGTTTTTATGAAATTTATAGTTTCTAGTACATATTTACTCAAACAACTTCAGGTATTAGGTGGTGTTATAAATAATAGTAACACCTTGCCTATTTTAGATAATTTCTTATTTGAATTAAGTCAATCTAAACTAACGATTTCGGCTAGTGATTTAGAAACCACAATGTCTTCGACTATAGATGTAGAAAGTGATTCTAAAGGTAGTATTGCCTTACCAGCACGCTTATTGCTAGACACACTGAAAACCTTTCCTGAGCAGCCATTAACTTTTGTTGTTGAAGAAAACAATACTGTAGAAATCAGTTCTAATCATGGTAAATATGCCCTAGCTTATGCTGATGGTGCAGAGTTTCCAAATGCTGTATCTGTTGAAGATGCAAGTAAAACTACTATCATGGGCGACATATTAGCAACTGCAATCAGTAAAACTATTTTTGCTGCAGGAAACGATGATTTAAGACCGGTCATGAGTGGAGTTTTCTTTCAGTTTTCTACAGACAATTTAACGTTTGTTGCTACAGATGCACATAAATTAGTAAAGTATACTAGAGACGATGTAAGTGCCACTGAATCCGCTGAATTTATTATGCCTAAAAAACCTTTAAATCTTTTAAAAGGCATTTTAGCTGGAAGCGATGATGATGTACTTGTAGAGTATAATGAGTCTAATGCAAAATTCACATTTGAAAATTCAGTATTAATTTGTCGATTAATCGATGGCAAGTATCCTAATTATGAAGCCGTTATTCCAAGAGAAAACCCTAATAAGTTGGTTATAGATAGAACGCAATTTTTAAATTCTGTTCGTCGCGTTAGTATTTTCTCTAACAAAACCACACATCAAATCCGTCTAAAAATTGCTGGTGCTGAGTTAAATATCTCTGCAGAAGATATTGATTATAGCAATAAGGCTGAGGAGCGTTTAACTTGTGATTACCAAGGTGACGATATGCAAATTGGGTTTAACTCCCGCTTCTTAACAGAAATGATAAACAATTTGAATTCTGATAATGTGCAGTTAGAAATGAGTTTGCCTAACAGAGCAGGTATTTTAACACCCGTTGATGGTTTAGATGAAGGTGAACATGTAACGATGCTTGTTATGCCTGTGATGTTAAACAACTAGTTAGGAAAAAATTATTATAAAATCAAAAAATGCTCATCATATAACGATGAGCATTTTTTATTACCTCTTTTAATGAAATACCGACTTATTCGGCACGAGTAACTAACTAATAAAACCAAGAGATAATGGGTAGCTAGGCAATTCTCCATTACTAGCTTTTATGGCATTTATAATTGGCATTACAAATGACAAAATTCCTATTAATATGAGGAGTAATATTCCTAATCCAAATAAAAGTATAAGCGGTACACTTATTAAGCAATAAACAATAATACTTAATTGAAAGTTCACTATAGCTTTACCATGTGCATCCATACCATCTACTCTATCCTTTTGTGTTGCCCAGAGAATTAGTGGCACAATTAAACCACCAAAACCCGTAATATAGGTCAACATTTGAGATAGGTGTGTCACCACCAATAATTGGTTGTCTGTACGTTTAAGTGTATGATAATTAGATTCCATGATTTTATTTAATTACACCTATGTGACGCAAACTATTTTAAAATGTTACAGATTTAAACCTACATTTTAAGTAAAATCTTGCCATAAGGTTATAAAAAACTTCCTGAGGATGCCTCAGGAAGTTTCATGTGAAAAAGAAAATATTAGTTTAGCACGGATTTTATGGCTGCTTGTGCAGAAGCAACTCTCGCAATCGGAACTCTAAATGGAGAGCAACTTACATAATCCAAACCATTATTATAGCAGAATTCGACCGAAGATGGTTCACCACCATGTTCGCCGCATATTCCAACTTTTAATTTTGGATTTGTACTACGACCACGTTGCGTACCCATGGTAACTAACTGTCCTACTCCTTCTTGATCCAATACTTCAAAAGGATCGTGTTTTAAAATACCTTGTTCGAGATAGATAGGTAAGAATTTACTAGCATCATCTCTAGAGTAACCAAAGGTCATCTGTGTTAAATCATTGGTACCAAAAGAGAAGAAATCTGCGCGCTTGGCAATTTTATCTGCCATTAACGCTGCGCGTGGAATTTCAATCATTGTACCTACGAAATACTCAATTCTATCTTTTCTTTCTTTAAAAATAGCCTCAGCGGTATCTCTAATGATAGTTTCTTGAGCCACAAACTCATCAAACGTACCAACTAATGGCACCATGATTTCTGGTTTAGTCTCAATACCTCTTTGTTTAAGGTTTAAAGCTGCTTCAATGATAGCACGTGTTTGCATTTCTGTTATTTCAGGATAAGTATTTCCTAAACGGCAACCACGGTGGCCTAGCATTGGGTTAAATTCTTCTAAATCCGCAACTTTAATCTTAACAGATTCTAAAGACACGTGCATTTCATCTGCCAATTCTCGTAAAGTCGCTAATTGGTGAGGTACGAACTCATGTAATGGTGGATCCAGTAAACGAATAGTTACAGGAAGACCTTCCATAGCTTCAAAAATACCTTCAAAATCTTCACGTTGCATTGGAAGCAATTTTGCCAGTGCTTGTTTACGACCTTTAACAGTATCTGCTAAAATCATTTCTCTCATGGCTTTAATACGGTCTACTTCAAAGAACATATGTTCTGTGCGAGTTAAGCCAATACCAGTTGCACCAAAATTACGTGCTACTTTAGCATCCTGTGGTGTGTCAGCATTTGTACGCACTTTCATACTACTGTATTTATCTGATAGTATCATGATTTCGGCAAACTCACCAGTTAATTCTGGTTCTACGGTAGCAACCTTACCTTCTATAATATTACCAGTTGATCCATTGATAGAGATCCAATCACCTTCATGGTATTCTTTTCCTTCTACCCACATCGTTTTGGTTTTATAGTTGATTTTTAAAGCACCTGCACCAGACACACAGCATTTACCCATACCTCTAGCTACAACAGCAGCATGAGATGTCATACCACCACGAGCGGTAAGTATACCCTTAGCCAAATTCATTCCTTCTAAATCTTCTGGAGATGTTTCTATTCTTGTAAGTATAGAGTACTTAAATTTACTGGCGTCCTCAGCAAAGAATACTAATTGACCAGTAGCAGCACCAGGAGAAGCTGGTAAGCCCTGAGCAATGACATGAGCTTTTTTAAGAGCTGCTGGGTCAAAAATGGGATGTAATAATTCATCTAATTTATTGGGTTCTATTCTCAATAAGGCTTCCTCTTCTGAAATCAAACCTTGCGAGAGCAAGTCTATGGCAATTTTAACCATAGCTGCACCTGTACGTTTACCGTTACGCGTTTGAAGTATCCATAATTTTCCTTCTTGAATGGTAAACTCCATATCCTGCATATCTCGATAATGCTTTTCTAGGATTTGCTGATAGCCATTTAATTCTTTGAAAATTTCAGGCATCACTTCCTCTAATGACGGATATGAATTTTTTCTTTCTTTTTCTGTGATTTGAGCTAATTCTGCCCAACGTTGGGAGCCTATTTTAGTAATTTGTTGTGGGGTACGAACACCAGCAACCACATCTTCCCCTTGGGCATTGATTAGGTATTCACCATTAAATAAATTCTCACCAGAACCAGCATCACGAGTGAAGCATACTCCGGTTCCTGAATTTTCACCCATATTACCAAATACCATAGCTTGTACGTTCACAGCTGTTCCCCAATCTGCAGGATATCCATGCATATTTCTGTAGTAAACGGCGCGTTTACCATTCCAGCTATCAAATACAGCCATAACTGCCAACCATAATTGATCCCAAGGATCACTAGGGAATTCTTTTCCTATGCGTCTGTAAATCGCCTTTTTGAAATCGAAAACTAAATCCTTTAAATCCTGAACTGTAAATTCAGTATCTAATGTGATACCTCTTTTTTCTTTTAAGTTCTCAATGATTTCTTCGAATGGATCTATATCTTCCTTGTTTATAGCTTTGACACCCATAACAACACCACCATACATTTGCACAAAGCGTCGATAAGAATCCCAAGCAAAACGTTCGTTTTTGGTTTTTTTAGCAAGACCTTCAACCACGTCATCATTCAAACCTAGATTCAATACGGTATCCATCATACCTGGCATAGATACTCTAGCACCAGAACGAACTGATAATAGTAATGGATTTTTAGCATCACCAAATTTGGTGTTCATGGTTTTTTCAATCTTAGCCACTGCTAACTCTACTTCACGCTTTATAAGCTGAATGACCTCATCCTTTCCTAAAAGGTTGTACTCAGTACAAACCTCTGTAGTAATGGTAAATCCTGGTGGCACTGGTATGCCAATGGCGCTCATTTCTGCTAGGTTAGCACCTTTACCACCTAGCAAATTACGCATAGAGCTGTTACCATCGGCCTTTTTGTTTCCGAAGGTATAAACCCTTGTTTTAGTTTTATTTGCGAGTTCCATAATAATGAAATTTTTAGTTTCTAAATAATGCATTAAAGGTACTAAGTCAAGTATCCATATATTATGATATTAGTCATGTTTACACCTTTATTCTAAATTTTTATACATAAAAAAAGTCCAGGCTTTTTATAAGCACTGGACTTTTAGAAACTCTATTAAACTACGAATCAACCACAAGATTCTTTCGAATCCTTAACTCCTATTTTTTTTAGAATATCTTCCATCAAACACCATTTAGTAATGGACGACTGTAATAAATTTGCACCAACAAAAATGGTAAACCACAACCAGTTTTCGTTAACGTACATACCTAAAAGAACACTGATAATAACAAATGTTCCTGCAATTGCTCTTATATACCTATTTATCATAATTTTTAAGTTTAAATATATTTTTCTATTGGTAATACCACACCTCGTATTGGGTTGTTAGTTTCAAGTGTAGAATTAAATTCTGCTATAAGATGAAATAGGCGTTCTATTTGCTCTTCTTCGGTAAATGAGAAAAACATATGCGATTCACTACCACCCTTAACACTTGGAAACCAACTTGACGTAGCCAACAAGCTGGGCGCTTCCTTGTATCCATCAATATCTGAAGTACTAAAACTTTCAATTTTAGCTTCTTTAAAAAGCCTTAAAGCCTCTTTATGAAACTCCTCAACGGCTGTTACAATCACTAATTTCATCTGCTTTATTTATTTATAATTTTTACGTTCTATCATATAATACACCAATGGTACTACTAATAAAGTAAGTACGGTACTTACTATTGTTCCACCCATTAATGAAATAGCTAAACCTTGGAATATAGGATCAAAAAGAATCACAAATGCACCAATAACTACAGTACCAGCAGTTAACAATATAGGTGTTGTTCTAACGGCTCCAGCCTCAATAACCGCTTGTTTTAATGGAATACCCTCTGCTAATCTTAAATTCACAAAGTCAATAAGTAGTACCGAATTCCTAACCATGATACCAGCCAAAGCAATCATGCCAATAAAAGAGGTTGCTGTAAAGAACGCTCCGAGCATCCAGTGTCCTAATACAATACCAACTAATGACAATGGTATGGCTACCATCATGACCACAGGAGCTTTGAAGTTTTGGAACCAACCCACAATCAAGATGTAAATGATGATGATAACACCCAAAAATGCGATTCCTAAATCCCTAAACACTTCTAATGTGATTTGCCATTCACCATCCCATTTTACGGTATAATCATCTTCGAACTCTGGCTGTTTTATATATAACTCATCCATATTATAACCTTTAGGCAAGTTGATCTCTTGTAATTTATCAGACATACCTAAAATAGCGTAAACCGGACTTTCCAACTCACCAGCCATATCAGCTGTGACATATACAACGCGCTTTTGATTTTTTCGATAAATACTCTTAGGCTTCGCACCTTCTTCTATAGTTACCAAATCTATAATTGGAACCAGATGCCCATGTTGTGATTTCACCTTTAAATTAGCAATATCTTGAAGTGTTGATTTTTCATCTTCATCTAGAGCTAAAATTAATTCAACTTGATTTGAAGCATCCTCATCGTATAAGTGCGTCACGGGTCTATTGGACAACGCCATATTCATGGTATAGGCAATTTGTTGTGGTGCAACACCATTTAGCATGGCTTTTTCCTTATCTATTTTAAAGTTGAATTCTTTCTGATTGGCTTCCACCATCCAATCAATATCTACAACATCCGTTATACGTTTTAAAATAGACTGGACCGAATCTGCCACACGAATTTGTTCTTGATAATCTGGACCATAAATCTCTGCCACAATCGTGGATAACACCGGAGGACCTGGTGGCACTTCCACTAATTTTACATTGGCATTGTATTTTGAGGCAATTTTTTGAATCTCTGGACGTAACAATTTTGCAATATCATGACTTTGTTCAGATCGATCATGCTTATCAGTTAGATTCACCTGAATATCCGCCATATTGCTACCACCACGTAAATCGTAATGACGCACCAATCCGTTGAAGGTGATTGGAGCGGATGTCCCAACATAACTTTGATAATTTACCACTTCTGGTCTGGTTGCCAAATACTGTCCTATTTCTTTAGCCACCAATGCTGTGCGCTCTAAGGTTGTACCTTCTGGCATGTCAATAACCACCTGAAATTCGTTTTTATTGTCAAATGGTAACATTTTTACCGCTACTGTTTTAGTAAAGAACAATCCAACTGAACCCAGTAATAGGAAAAAGGTTATTCCTAAAAATGCCCAACGCTTGGTTTTATTTTCAATAAGTGGTGTTTCAAATTTTGAATAGATTTTGAATATCAAAGAATCGGAAAGACCAGCTGTTTCATCATCATTAATAGCTTCTGCTTTCTTATCTTTTTCCCTAAGAAAAATATAGCCCAAATAAGGGGTTATGGTTAAAGCTACAAACAAGGATAATAACATAGCAATTGATGCACCTATCGGCATAGGACTCATATAAGGTCCCATTAAACCAGATACAAATGCCATTGGTAATACTGAGGCTATAACCGTAAATGTTGCTAAAATGGTTGGGTTACCCACTTCATTAATGGCATACAAGGCGGCTTGCTTAAATGGTAAGCGTTTCATCTTAAAATGCCTATGCATATTTTCGGCAATGATAATGGAATCATCTACCACAATACCTGTAACAAAGACTAAAGCAAAAAGTGTGATACGGTTTAACGTATAATCGAGTAAATAATAACTCAATAAGGTCAAGGCAAATGTAATCGGTACCGATAAGAATACCACTAATCCACCTCTCCATCCCATTGCTAGCATTACTACGATAGTTACTGCAATGATGGCACCAATAAGGTGCATTAATAATTCTGATACTTTTTGAGATGCAGTTTCACCATAATTTCGTGTAATTTCTACATGAACATCATCTGGTATAAGGGTCGTTCTAAGATGCTCAACTTTATCAATAATAATATCCGATATTTTCATGGCATCCGCACCTTTACGTTTGGCTACGGAGATGGTTACAGCTGGGTATTCTGATTTATAGTCTTTAATTTTTTCGCTTGCCGAACCAAAACCAAGACTAACATAGTTGATGGGTACTTGAGGCCCATCAATGACTTTAGCAACTTGATTTAAATAAATTGGTTGATTGTTAAACACACCAACGACCAAGTTTTCAACATCTTCTTTTGTTTGAAGAAACTCTCCTGTTTTTACAAGGAATTCTGTATCATTTCTATCAAAACTACCTGAATTTAGTTGTTGATTGTTTGCCTTTATCATTTCGGCAACCGATAAGAAATCCAATCCACTAGAGGCTAATTTGTTCTTATCCAAAACCACACGCAGCTCACGATTTCTTCCTCCTATTTTTTTGGTCACCGCAACATCATTAACTTTTTCTATTTCATCAGTTAACTCCTGAGCAATTTGTTTCAGTTGGAAGTCATCATAATTCTCACTCCATAACGTTAGTCCAAGCATTGGCACATCGTCAATCGCACGTGTTTTTACCAATGGAAACGTCACACCTTGTGGCATGATGTCCATATGCTTATTAATCTCGTTATAAAGCTTTACAAACGAACGCTCAATATCTTCGCCTACATAAAACTGAACGATAACCATGCCTTGTTCTTGCATGGACGTGGAATACACATATTCAACGCCTTTTATATTGGTTATGAGTTTTTCTAATGGTTTTATTACCCTAGACTCTACCTCTGTTGGGCTCGCACCAGGATATCCCACAAAAATATCGGCGATAGGCACGTCTATTTGTGGTTCCTCTTCTCTAGGAATTAAAAAGGAGCTGTATACTCCAATGATCATGAAAACAATCATCAAAAGCACCGTAAGTTTAGAACTTATAAAGCCCTTGGCAATTTTTCCTGCTAAACCTTCTTTCATTTTTTTTAATTTAAATTAACTGCTTACTTCGATTGTTTATTGGATACTTAACTTTGCTCCGTTATACAGCTTCTCTTCCGATGATAAGATATATGACTCACCAGATGTTAACCCAGATAGCACTTCAACTTTATCACCAAAGGATTTTCCTAATCTTAACCAACGCAAAACCGCAGTATTTTGCTGACTAACGGTATAAACTCCAGATAATTGACCGTTAATGATTATAGCTTCTTCAGGAATCATAATCGTTTCAGTAGCGTTTGGGGTTTGATTTTTTACATTTGGGAATTGAACCGAAGCGAACATACCAGAACGCACCTTTTCGTTTTTAGAATCTAAATTTACTTTTACCAAATACTGCCCACCAGAATTTGCGGAAGAACTACTTACTTCTGAAACTTTCCCCTCGAGTTCAGCATCAATTGAAGACACTATAACATTGACATCTTCACCTTCTTTAATGCTTGAAATGTTAGCCTCAGAAACTCTGGCAACCACTTCAAAATTTTGAGGTGATTCTACAGCAAGCAATGGCATTCCTGGATTTGCTAACGAACCTTCGTCAATGAATTTTCCTGTAACAACACCACTAAAAGGGGCTTTGATATTAGTATAAGCGAATTGCGCATTGATTTCGTTTTTCATCTGTTGCGCAGCTTCCAATCTGGCCTTTGCCATGTTGTAATGCGCGGTTATGTCATCTAATTCCTTTTGTGATGCAGAATTTTGCTCAAACAGGTTTTTATATCTGTTATAATCCTTTTCGGCAATGGTAAAAGCTGCTTGAGCCTCTGAAATACCAGCATTGACCTGAGCTCTCTTGGCTTGTAAATCACTATTGTTTATTACAATTAAGGTTTGCCCTTTAGCGACCTTGTCACCAACCTTAACGTTTATGCGTTCTACATAACCCATTAAACGAGTACTTAAATTTGCACTATTAACGGCCTCTATGGTACCACTAACAATTAAGGGTGAATTATTGCTATTGGAAATTACTTTTGCTACAACTACCGGAACAGGGTTCGAAGTGTCTTTCACACCTTCTTTCTGATCTTGCCCACAACTCAATACTCCAAGTAAAGTAACTACGGCAAATAATTTATGTATAGATAATGTCTTCATTTTAGTTTATGGTTAAAAAATTTAAATACGCTTTTGTGCTATTATATTCAAAAATGGTTTGATAATATTCGAGTTCTTTTTGTGCAAATTGTGTTTCTGCAATAAGCAAATCTGTTGTTTTTTCTAAGCCTTCTTTAAATCGGTTTGTTCTAATTCTTAAAGCTTCTTTAGATTGCTCCATGGCTAATTTTGATAACTCTAGTTTACTTTCCATATCCTGAAGTAATCGCTTAGTTTTATTCAGTTCTAATTGACTTTTGGATACATATTGCTGATACTCTAATTTTGATTTTTCTAGAGTAGCCTTAGATTTTTTGGCTTTTCCAAAACGTTTGGTACCTTGAAGGATGTTCCATTTTAATTCAGCACCAACCAAATAACCATCAGCACCAAACTGGAATAAACTATCGTCGTACAATTGGTAACTACCAAAGGCATTCAATGTTGGCAGAAATGTCATTTTATCTGACTTGTACATAGTTTCTCTTGCATTAGCAGCTAATTGCATCGCTTTTATGTCTGCACGTTCTTCATTAAGACTTTTATTCGTTTCTAAAACGGTCGTTTCCAACTGTAGGGAGTCCTGAGGTTTTAAAACCACATCTGAAGTATCATTCATTAAAAATGATAAGTAGTTTGAAGCGTTTTTTACATTACTCCTTGCCGTTTGTAATTGATTCTTTACCTCTGTTACTCTCACTTCAACCAAGAGTACATCAGATCTTTGCAAGTAGCCTTGGTCAAAACTGTTTTTTGCCAATTGTAAATTTGCCTCTGTTGCTTCTAACGCTTTCTCTAGTACAGCTACAGCCTTGTATGCCAATTGCAATTGCATATAGGCATTTTCGACTTCAAAATTCACATAATCCTTAACTCTATCTGTTTGCAAAGCCATAGCTTCCATTTTATACTTAGCGGCTTTACGTTGGTAAAACCCATCCATATTAATTAAGGGTTGCTGAAACTCGAAAACAGTAGCATAATTTTGAATTTGACTAGGATTGTTTAACGCATCTGGATTAAAATCTGCTTGAGTTACAATCTCTTGATTTAGTTTTGAACCAAAAGCCATTAATGGATTTGTTGTGGCTATGGCTGTGTGAGACACACTTATGTTTGGTAAAAACACAGCATTGGTCTGTCTATAATCTGCTTTGGCCTCATTAAAAGCTTCAACAGAAATCTTTATCTGTTGATTTGCCTCTGAAACCCTATTCAATACTTCAGTCTTAGAAATAGGTTGTATTTCCTGAGCATAATTGCCAGATATGGAACCTATTAAAACGAATGTGATAAGATATTTTAGTTTATACATTTCTTTTTTAATTTGATTCAAAATTAAGTTGTGTTCAACTTTCACTTAGTAACAAAGGTTACTAAAGCAATAAACAAGCTTTTTTCTGCGCTTATATTTTTAAACTTACACCCAATAAAAAATATAATGTAGGATCCAAGTCTTCTTCATAAACTACATCATCTACTATGAGTATTGATGGACTTTGAGGGATGACGTAACTAGGGTAAAACATAAAAATAAAAGGCTCTGCTTCGTACCAAACTGGTAAGCCAAACTCAATAGCCATTATATTAAATGTTTCACTCTCTTCTACAGTTATGTTATAACCACTTGTTGAGTTTACAGTACCTCCTTGACCTTGGCCTTGTCCTTGACCACTACTTCCTCTATTAGTATAATACTCTTGATAGAAATTTTGAGATCCGAAATACAAACCAACAGAAGGTGATATTTGAAACTTTTGATTACGTGTTATGAAATCGTGACTTACTTCTGTAGATAAGAAAAAATCTGAAGTACTATTATTATTAAAATAATTTGCGGCTGTGGCAGCTAAGTTAAAATACTGAAAGTCGTAACTTAAAACTACTGTTACATCAGCACTAACTTGAGAAATAACATTATAACTATCCTCATTGAAAAAATACTTTGTAATGGATATATCACCATCAAAATTGTTATATGATAAATCGTACCCTAATGATGCCAAAAACAAATCTACTCTACTTTCATTTGCTTTTGTGAGATAAGATAATGAGCCTATTCCATAAATACCAGATTTATGATGGTACATTGCTGAAGCATATAAATATGGCATAGCTACAGAATCTTTTCTTCCTAAAAAAACAGCATCGCTTATGTAGCTGAGATTTAATGACACATAGCTTGAGTCTTTTTCATGCTTAACTTCTGTAGAATCTTTTGCTTTTGAGTTCTGGTTTACACTTTTAATTTTTTGACCTATCACATGATTACTGAAAAGTAAAAGGACTAAAAGTGCCAGCATATATTGAAAATTTTTCATCACTTTACACTTTAGTTAAATCGAAAAAGGGATTTAAAAAACTTAAATCCCTTATTTCTTTAGTTACCTTTCTTCATGGTCTTTTTGTTAACCTTATTTTTCTTATTAGCCTTTTTGTTTAGCTTGTTCTTTTTATTCAGCTTATTTTTTTTGGCTATTTTTTTTCGATGTTGATAAGTGTTTTTAAACATTTCACCATCCATATTCAAACACTCTCCCTCTTGTAAGCGTAATTGTTTTTTTTGTTGTGTTTGATAAGAGCCATCTGGATTAACAACTGTACCATTACCCAACTTTATTTGATTTTGTAATCTCAATTGAGATTGATTTTGAATTTGAATAACTTCACCATCAACAAGCATGTAATGAGATCTGTTTTGATTTCTTTCCTGCACTTGCTCTTTAGTTAAACCTTTATTCTCTTTTTGTACCATTTGTCTGTATTGGTGTTCATTTTGGTACATTACACCATTCATATCTAAACATTGCCCGTTTTGAAGTTTTAATTTTTTCTTTTCTTTTGTTTGATATGTACCATCTGTATTTAATACAGTTCCATCATTTAGAGTTACTCGATCTTGTAAACGTACTTGATCTCGGTCTCTAATTTGTAAAACATCACCATCCACCAACATTAAACGATCTTGATCCCTAACTTGGTCTCTGTCTCTGTCTTGTGCGAAAATAGTTGTTGCACTTAACGCAACTAACACTATTGTTAAAATTGCATTTTTCATTTTTTTATTTATTTAAATTAAACATGTTAAATGTATTGTTATTAAAATTTTGCTACCATGATATTAATCAGAAATACTTAAAAACCAATAATTTATAATTAAACTAAATAGTTAATTACATCGTTCATGGCTTCCGTTAATTATAGTATTATATTCCTCTGAAGTTAAAAATTGAGGCTCATAAGTACTACCGGAATTTTCGATACCAAATACAAAACTTCTAAGGTGATTTCTAGAACCACATCGCAGACTATTAAAAACTGAAATTAGGTCTGTATTGGATGTAGCTTCAATATAATTTTGCAAATCAACTATGTCTAGATCTTCGACAGTTGCTCCTATTTTAAGTGCATTTATCAGGCTTACAGAGCCATCTAAAATAAATTGATCATAAAAATTTTGAAGATCCTGATTTGCAAATTCACCAATTGGCAAAATATTATATTCTATATCGTATTGAATTAATAAACTCTCAACTGCATTCATGTGCGTTTGCTCACTATTCTTAATATTAGCAAACTGGTTTAAGTACCATTCGTTATTTAGAAATATATAAGTATCTCTTGCTAACTTTTCTTCCTCTAACATAAATAGCAAAGCATTTTTATCTGATTCAGTTAGAGTTTGGTTTATAGTGTTTGCACTATTATTATCTTCATTATCATTACTACATGCACATAGAAAAGATAATGATAGCATCAATACAATCAATATTGTAACCTGAGTTGATAATGACTTTTTCATCTTACTTTAATTTTAAAATTGATAATTAAAGTTCTGAAATAAAATACAATTAAGATGCTACTAATGTTACATTAAAAAAAAGAGAGCTTTTATAGAAAAGCTCTCTTAAATCAAGGTGTTAAATAGACACCTTAACACTAACCAAAAAAAACTAGTTAACTACACTAGTAAATCTTACGAGTTCCTTTTTATCCACCTGCAACTACTATAATTTTTTAACTTCTTTATTGAGACTTAAAAATACATTAGAAGTATTCTAACTTTGGTCACAAATGTTACATAAGTATAAAGAGCACCAAGATTGGTGCTCTCAAAAAGGATTAAAACTTACTCATACCTAAAGAACTTATTTCAACACTTCGTTTAAAACGGTATCCTTGTCTAACTTTTTAGTACAGAAAAACCAATCTTTACATTCTAGATCATCTGTTTTGGTCATACGTTCTTCAGCAACTCCACAAGAACCAGCTGGTGAAATGATTACGTTCTTACCTGGTTCCCAATCAGCTGGTGTTGCCACATTAAATTTATCAGAGGTTTGCATTGCGATTAATGCTCTGTAAATTTCATCAAAATTTCTACCCAAACTTAATGGGTAATATATGATAGCTCTAACCGTGCTTTCTGGATCTATAAAGAACACAGCTCTTACAGCTTGGGTTTGATGTTCACCTGGTTGGATCATTCCATATTTCTTGGCCACATTCATCGTAATATCTTCAATTAATGGAAATTTTACTTCAATACCTTTCATCCCATTAAATTCAATTTTGTCTTTGATTGTTCTTAGCCAAGCAATATGGCTATAGAGACCATCAACAGACAGACCAACCAACTTACAATTTGCTTTATTAAATTTTTCTTCTAAATGTGCAAAAGTCATAAACTCTGATGTACATACTGGCGTAAAATCTGCTGGATGGCTGAATAAAATCGTCCAGCTACCTTTATAATCTGATGGAAAATTTATTTCTCCCTGAGTTGTAACTGCTTTAAATTCTGGAGCTTTGTCGCCTATTTTAGGCATTGAAAATGTTTGTTGATCTTGTGGTGTTTCTGTTGTATTCATGATATCTTATTATTTATATAATTTATTCAAAATTAAAAAACAATAGTTCAAACCTATGTAACGAATGTTACGTTGTATACTCAATTTAATAAAGACCTTTGTCGGGTGATTTTTAAAATTATATAAATCAAAGTCTTTAGATTTATTAACAATATATCTACATTTTCCAAGGGTGAAAATAGGTACGTACTTTCTTTCCATATTACTTGCTACTCTTATCTTATCTAATAGTTTAAGAGTGCCTATCACTTATGCTTATTATAAGCTTGACCCAGTTGGTTTTATTGAGGTACTATGTGAAAACAAGGATAAACCTGAGCTACAATGTAACGGTAAATGTCATCTTAAAAAGGTCGCAGAATCGCAAGAAAGTAATGAGAAAACACCTGAAAGTATTGTAGATTTTAAAGAGCTGATATTAGTTTCATACCCTAAAGAATCTTTTAAGCAGATTACCGAATTCGTGCCCAAAAAACAATCCCAAAATCCTTATAAAAATTTGTATTCTTTTCTAAATGTTGTGGATTGGTTTCATCCGCCACAGGTATAGTTTTCTTTTTTAATAGTAGATAGTATCTACCCTTATTTACATTTTTAAATTATTAATATACTATAAATGAAAACATTGTATAGTACACTGCTATGTGTACTAATCGCAGGTGTGTCTTATGCTCAAAAAGAAACAAAACAAGACACCTTAAAAAAAGAAATAACAAAATTAAACGAGGTTATCGTTACGGGAAATATTAAGACCGATCCTGTTCTAACGATAGTATCCAATAAATACGCTGAGAATATTGTACAGCCTAAAAACGTTGCGGATTTATTTAATAATATTATCGGCTTCTCATCCATAAAACGTGGTAACTATGCTATCGATCCGTCATTTAGAGCGTCTCAATATGAACAACTTAATATTCAGTATGATGGTGGCACCAAAGCTATGCATGCGTGCCCTAACCGAATGGATCCCATTACAACGCATATTATTCCTGAAGAAATTTCAAAAATTGAAATTATAAAAGGACCTTACACGGTTAGATATGGTGCCACATTTGGAGGAGTTATTAACATGGTAACTGAAAAGCCAAACTATTTAGATCATGGCTTACACGGTAAAATTTCCGGTGGTTATGAAAGTAACGGAAACTCTTTTGTTAATATGGCCCAATTGCAGTACATACAAGAAAAGTATGATATTGTAGCTAATGCTGGCTACAGAGATTTTGGTAATTATGAAGATGGCGATGGTACCGAAATTCCGTCGTCTTTCAGAAGTACGGATTATGGCGTTAAGGTGGGTTATAACTTTTCGGAAGACCAACGCTTACAAGCGCATTGGAGACAATCCTTTGGCAGAGATGTATTACATGCGGCTTTACCTATGGATACAGACTATGATAATAGTAGTATTATCTCATTAGATTACAAGCTAGATAATATTGGAAAAGTCATTAAATCATTAAACGCTAAGGCTTACTATAGCTATGTCGATCATTTAATGGTTAATAATAATAGACCTTCATTTAATATGGTAGGTGCAGCATCTAATGTTGATGCCGTGACCACTGGTGGTAAAATTGAATTACATTGGCAACCGGTAAATCGTTTAAACATTTTTTCTGGTATTGACATGTTTAATGTTGCCAGAGATGGTAATAGAGAACGTTTAGTTAAAGTGATGAATGGAAATCCGTTACCACAACCCATGCTTTTTATTGATAAGGTCTGGCAAGATTCTTACATTAATGACCTAGGCGTTTTTACAGAAGCCAAATATAGTATTAGTCCAAACACCATTCTTACAGCTGGTGTTAGATATGATAATGTCGTTTCAGATATTAATGATCCTGAAGCGGATTTTGCAGAAATGTATGATCTAGAAAAAAGAACAGAACATAATATAAGTACAACAGTTTCTGTAAAGAAAATTGTTTCTGACAACTTCACCTTAGAAGCTGCTTATGGTCGTGGTGTCCGTTCGGCAAATATGATTGAGCGTTTCATCAATCACTTTACTGTTGGCCAAGATCCTTATGAGTATGTGGGTAACCCTAATCTGGATGCCGAAGTTAACAACCAATTTGAAATTGGTTTTAAAGGTTATGAACCTTTAAAAAATGGTTTAGATGCTTTTAAGTACGAAGCATCCTTTTACTATTCGTTTTTTGAAAACTATATTGTAGCTATAGTCGATGAAAACTTGGACCGCAAATTTATGCCAAACGCATTACCAGAACATGCTAAAGTGTTTAGAAATCTTGATGAGGCCTATAAAACTGGTTTTGAAATTAAAGTAGAACTAGAGTTTTTGAATGACTATTTTGTTAAAGGTGAGTTTGCATATGTCTATGCAAAAAATAAAGATTTGAACGAGTCTTTACCACTAACACCACCATTTACAACTCGAATTTCAGCTGGAGTAAATAAAGAGAAGTATTGGGCAAACTTGCAATACAATATAGTAGCCCAACAAAATAATATTTCTGAAAGCTTTGATGAAATCGTCACTGTTGGTTATCAAACTTTCGACGCTCGTATGGGAATAAAAGCTTTTCAGAATTTTACTATAGGAGTAGCTATATTGAATATTTTTGATGAGTCATACAATAACCATCTTAATTTTTCATTTACCAATCAGGCTGATTTTGGGCGGACACCAATTACCGAGCCAGGACGAAATTTTTCAGCATTTTTGCAATACAAATTTTAGACATTACATTTAGAAAGCTAAAAAGAGGCTCGATTTTACAAATCGAGCCTCTTCATTTTAGCCCAAAATTCTAGAAGAATTTTAAAATATTACATAGCACTAAGCCATGTAATAATAAAGTTAAATTAGTTTAGTTAGTTTCGTTGTTATCGTTTTTCTTTTTCCCACTTGTCATAAAATTAACAAGTACGCCTACTAAAATGACGCAAACTAAAGCGAACACAGCAATCATTATAACCCCATTACTATGATCGTATATTAGTAAAGAATTGTTCATTGGTTAACTATTTATCGTTTTCAAGGCTAAGGTAGCTTCAATCTTTTACAATAAAGATGACATTTGTCATTAAATAAAAAAAGCACCTTAAAAAAATAATTTTTAAGGTGCTCGGCTATCAATCAAAAAAAGCTAATTACACTTCTTTTCCTTTCATCATTTTGTTCCAGTATAAATAGGGTAATCCATATTTCTTAAGCATCCAAAGCCTCCAATGCTCCTTTTCGCTATTAAATACAAGCATTTGTTTTAACTTAGGATCTGGAATAAAGTTATTATCGTAATCAAACTCAGCTAGTATCATCTTGCCATAACCTGTTACCAATGGACAAGATGAATACCCATTATAGGATTTATTTCCTTTTTTGTTATAGGCAATTAACTGAAGAATATTATCGGAAACCACAGGAACTTGCTTTCGTATAGCGGCACCCGTTTTTGCTGTTGGTAAAGCCGCTACATCCCCTAAACCAAATATGTTTGAATATTTATTATGCTGAAGTGTATGAATATCGACATCTAACCACCCAGCATCATTAACCAAGGATGACTCCTTTACAAATTTTGGTGCTGTTTGTGGTGGTGCCAAATGAAGCATATCAAAAGGCATTTCTATAATTTGCTCACCAGACATGACTTCTCTAAGTTCATTATCTTCATTTATAACACATTTATTTTCACCAGTACCAACTCCCTTAAAGGTTATTATTTGGTTTTCACCATCAATTTTTATCGGTGCGTAAAAAGGCTTGAAGTGAATACCATATTTGCTAATCACCTGCATTAGACTTTCTCTGATTTCCTTAACTCCAAAAATTACAGAACCAGGTGTTGCAAAAACCACATTGCTCTTGTTTTTAAGACCATTCTTTTTAAAATAGTCTGCTGCCAAGTAGGCTATTTTCTGAGGAGCTCCACCGCATTTTATAGGTGTTGTAGGTTGCGTAAAAATAGCATTTCCGCCTTTGAAATTTCTTAAAACTTCCCAGGTATGTTCAGGATCTGTATAATTACTACAAACCACGCCTTTTCCTAAGGTTTCTGTTAGCCCTTCAATAAGAGATGTATCCATAACCAAACCAGGAGAGACAATTAGATAATCATAGGTTATATCTCCATTTTCTTTGGTCGATACTGCATCACCTTCAGGGTTAAACCCTGTGGCATAATCTTTAATCCAATCAACATCCTCTGGCATTACCGATGCCATTGGCCGTTTCGTTTTCTCAAAATCATAAGTTCCACCACCCACAAGTGTCCAAGCAGGTTGGTAATAATGCCAATCCGCAGGCTCAATTAAGCCTATATCCAAAGATTTATCCTTGGCTAATAAATTAGCAGAAGTCATAATACCACCTGTACCACCTCCAATGACCAAAATTTGATAATGTGATTTCATAAAATGTAAAAGATTTAGTTAGTGTTAGTTATCGTACAATCTCATTAAAGTTAGGTTGATTAAAATGAAACCATGTAACATTTGTTACACAAAACATTAATCAAATAAAAACACCCTTACTCTTAAGGGTGTTTCTTCAAGTTTAAAATTTATTATGCTTTTAAATTGATAATCTCTTAAAATGAACAGATGCTATACGTTGAAGAAACTAATCATTACTCGTAATAATATTAATAAGATCATCCTTTTGAAGTAAACCTGATTGTCTCCATACTTGCTGTCCATTCTTAAACAACATTAAAGTGGGAACCCCTCTAACTTGGTAATTAGCAGCTAGACTTTGATTTTTATCTACATCGATTTTAATGATGCTTACTCGGTCTCCGAGATTATCCTTAACCTGCTTTAAAACAGGTGCCATCATTTTGCAAGGTCCGCACCACTCTGCAAAAAAATCGACAAGCACGAGCTTATCCTTATTGATTATTTCAGAAAACTTACTCATAACTACTATTTAATTCTTTTGGAAAGACACATTCCAAATGCCTCTTACCTGATTTTCTGAGTAGCCTTTGGCTTTATCTTCAGGGTATAGTAAAGATAATGATTTTAAAACATCTGGTTTGATGTTTTTTTCTGGCTTACCATGACATTGTAGACACATTGTATTTGTTACAATAGGATAATACACATGAACATCATCATCTGTTTCCTTTACAATTGGACTTACTGCTTTGTTTTCGGCAATTAGCTTTTTAAATGTTTCTATATGCTGTAATTCTTCTGTATTGGCTTTATTGTTCTGATTTCTAGGCTTATCACTAACACGTTTTATTTTAGCATTGTGAACTATTGCCATACTATCGGTTAATGGGTAAGCTTTAACATTACAAAACTCTAGTGCTTCTAAAGTTCCCTTTTGCTGTATGGCACCCATTAGGTTTTCTCCTAGAACGGCTTTGGTATTTAAAGCATATTTTAAGCCTCGTTCTCCATATGGTAAATCATCAACATTGCTCTGTACTTGTTGTTGGTGTTTTCCTTTGCCTTGTCCCATTCCTTTGCCATTACCCATGCCCTTACCTTTACCATTTTGCTTTCCCATTTCCTCGTTAAAGTGTTCTTCAAACCATTCAGGTTGTTCAATATCAAAATCGAATATATATTCAGCGATTTTTTCGATAGTCTCTTCAGGAAAAGCCTGTTTAGGCATCACTCCAAAACGTCTTACTGCACCACGCATTCTGGCATCACCTTCATTCGGATTTTTTATCCAAGATTGAATATCTGCTATGAATTGTTCTTTAGTCGTTTCATCATTAATATAGTGCTTTTTAATAGCAATCATTGGAGGTCCAATTCTATCATCGTGACTAGCAGTTGGACTATGACAGACATAACAATTGGTTTCCATTAGTTTTTTACCAGGATGATTATTGGCCTGCATATTTTTTTCAAAAGCAGAAAGGTCCATGTTTTTTGAGTTGTTGCAACTCAAAATAAAGATGGGTACAAGTATTGCTATAATATATCTCATTATTGTATTATTAATAATTTAATATGCCGCCTCTTAAATCATAAATCTCTGTAAACCCAAAAGCTTCAAGTTTTTTAGAGGTCTGTCTACTTCTACTGCCACTACGACAATAAACATAGACTGCTTTATCCTTGTTTAACTTATTAAATTCGACATTGAATCTGCCTGAGAAAAAATCTATATTTTTT
Organism: Winogradskyella sp. HB-48; assembly: GCF_049942685.1. Lineage (GTDB taxonomy): Bacteria > Bacteroidota > Bacteroidia > Flavobacteriales > Flavobacteriaceae > Winogradskyella. The sequence goes on along the minus strand of NZ_CP187934.1, from coordinate 2,588,075 downwards.
GCACCTTTAATGTGTCCACCATTAAATTCTGCAGGTGTTCTAACATCAATTAATTGAACTTTTTTGTTTTCAACTTGAGCCTTAAACTCTTCAGGCGATAATAGCTTTATAGCATTGCTCTGTGATGTTTTAGAGCCAAATAACGAAGTGAAAAACGACATAAGAATAATGATTTATTAATATTAACTATTGTAAAATTAATTGTTTAACCTTTGCTAAAGCGTAACCATTGTTACATAAAAAAAAAAAGCATGTACTACAATAAGCAGTACATGCACAATTAATTATAAGTTAAGGGTTTTCATTTTAAAGTTGAAGGACATACATAATCTGTTCTTGGTATGTTTGTTTTCTTAATGGCATCATAACCACCTGCAATATCCACTAAGTTATGAATTCCTCTACTTTTTAATATAGACGCAGCAATTACAGAACGATAACCACCAGCACAATGCAGATAAAACGTTTTATCTTCTGGAAATTCACTTAAGTAATTATTTAAATAATCGAGCTGGGTATTCTTTGCACCATCTACATGCTCAGCAACATATTCACCTTCTCGTCTCACATCAAAAACAACATCTTTAACATTCTCAAAGTTCATTGCAAATTCTTCGGCAGAAATAGAGGTTATTGTGTCAAAATCCATCCCAGCATCTTTCCATGCCTCAAATCCGCCATTTAAATACCCAATAACATTATCAAATCCAACTCTAGATAATCTCGTGACCACTTCTTCTTCTCTACCTTTTGGTGTCACTAATAAAATAGGTTGTGTTACATCTACAATTAATGCTCCGACCCATGGTGCAAAATTACCATCGATACCAATAAATACAGATCGTGGAATATGGCCATTTATAAATTCTGATTGGTTACGAACATCTAAAACAATCGCTTCAGTTTCATTGGCGGCTACTTCAAAAGCTTTAGGTGATAACGGATTTTGAGCTTTGTCCATGACCTTGTCAAAACTCTCGTAACCTTTAATATTCATTAATACATTTTGCGGGAAGTATCCTGGTGGTTCAGTTAAACCGTCTAAAAGTTCCTCTATAAACTCTTCCCTAGTCATATCGGCACGTAATGCATAATTGGTTTTCTTCTGATTACCCAATGTATCGGTAGTTTCCTTGCTCATATTCTTACCACAAGCCGATCCTGCTCCATGATTTGGATATACAATTAAATCATCGCTCAATGGCATTATTTTATTGCGTAAAGAATCATATAATAGGGATGCCAATTTATCTTGGGTGAGCTCAGCTACAACTTTTTGAGCTAAGTCAGGTCTGCCTACATCACCGATAAATAAGGTATCACCAGTAACTATACCGTGTTCCTGACCATTTTCGTCTATGAGCAGGTAAGTTGTACTTTCCATGGTATGGCCTGGTGTATGAATAACCTTTACCTTATAATCACCTACTTCAAAAATTTGACCATCTTCGGCTACAATGGCATCATAGTTTGGTTTTGCTGTTGGACCAAATACAATTTTGGCACCTGTTTTTTCTTTAAGATCTAAATGACCCGAAACAAAGTCTGCATGGAAATGTGTTTCGAAAACATATTTTATTTTCGCATCATCTAACTTGGCTCTATTAATATATGGCTGAACTTCACGCAATGGATCAAAAATTGCAGCTTCACCTTTACTTTCAATGTAATACGCTGCATGCGCTAAACATCCTGTATAAATCTGTTCTATTTTCATAATATTTTGGTTAATGAGAATAAATTTCACTCAAATTACTAACGTTTATCCAATTAAGCTGTAACAAAAGTTACATTGTTAATTCCTTATAAATAATGTAGACACCCATTATCAAAACAAACCAACCAAAGCCTTTTTTCAGTTTTTTTCCTTCGATAAAATTTGAGAGGTAAATCCCTAAAAATATACCAACAACAGATATGGATGTGAATACTAAAAGGAATGTCCAGTCAATATCCAAATTTTCTACGTCTCCAATAAATCCTATAAGTGATTTTATAGCAATGATAAGCAAGGATGTTGCCACAGCTTTTTTCATTGGCAATTTTGCCAACAATACCAAAGCAGGTATTATTAAAAATCCACCTCCTGCGCCAACAATTCCAGTGACCACACCAACTAAAACACCTTCTACAATAATGAAGGAATAATTGTAAGCGACTTCTGAATTGACACCATTATCTTCACGCTTATTTCTTATCATTGATACCGATGCAACAAGCATTACGAAAGCAAAGAATAGCATAATCCCAATGTCTTTGGTAATTACAAAGGATCCTAATGAAAACAATTCTTCAGGTATAGCTGGTACCAAATACTTTCGTGTGGAATACACAGCTATAAAAGCTGGAATCGCAAAAACTATGGCTGTTCTAAAATCAACTAATCCTTTTTGAATATTTCTAATGGCTCCAACCAAAGAAGAAACTCCAACCACAAAAAGCGAATATGCTGTAGCAGTTACGGGATTGACGAAAAGCAGATATACTAAGATCGGTACTGTTAAAATAGAACCACCACCACCGATAAGTCCAAGAACGACTCCAATAAACAAGGCACCTACATAGCCTAAAACTTGATTAATATCCATAAATCTTTAGTTAGTGAACATCAAAGCTAATGTTATACACTGCTAATACAAGTAACAATTGTTACAATGTAATGATTGTTGTTTAAACAACATAAATTTTGAAAATCAATTCATTTCCAAAAACCAAAAAATTTCAAATTAATGTTTAATCATTATCCTTTGAAAATTCACTATCTTTAAGAGAAATTATTCCATTAAATTTATTTAAAATGACAAATAAAACTTTTTTCACCTCATTAATTTGTATCGCCATCTTATTTTCATGTTCTTCAACAAAAATTTTATCAGATTATGATGATAGTGTAAATTTTAAAAACTACAAAACTTATAATTTTTCAAACGAAACCGATAATCTTCCTATTGATGATATTATAAAAAATAGGCTCATAAATAGTATTTCTTCCAACCTAAACAACAAAGGATTTGTTAAGTCCGATAATCCCGATTTTCTTGTCGATTTAGATGTAAAAACAAAAAACAAAAAGGATTATTCAAACACAAATGTCAATGTAAGTACAACTTTTGGTAAAAGGTGGAGATTTAGAACAGGTGTCGGTAAAACTTTTTCTAAAGAAATCAATTATACTGAAGGCACACTATTAATAAATATTATTGACAATGATAAAAAGCAACTGATATGGAAAGGCTCAGGTACAGATGTCGTAAAGGATAAAAATCTAAACAACTCAAGTATTTCAGAAGCCATTAACAAAATACTTTCTGGTTTTCCTCCACGTTAGGTCGTGATATCTAAGTAAAGGGCTTTTTATCAAATTATGCGCATCTCAAAATTTTTATTGTTAGTAATGCCCATTGTTTTATTGTCTTGCAAAGAGAATAAAAGTCCTTTGCTTGATGAATTAAATAACAAGTACAATCTCACTACATCAGAGGAATTAAAAGACCCAGTATACGCAAGTCAAATTGAATCATTTTATGATAATGGCATAGAAGGATTTTTTAATGGTCAATCCGATATAAAAATTTATTATAAAATTTTTAAGCAAGATAAAACTGATAAGGCCATCTTAATTTCGTCGGGAAGAACAGAAGCGGCTATAAAGTATAAAGAACTTATTTACGACCTTTTTAATAATGGCTATTCAATTTACATTCATGATCATAGAGGTCAAGGCCTATCGCAAAGACTTGTGGAAAACCCTGACATGGGCTACATTGACAACTTTCAGTATTATGTAGATGACATGAAGTACTTTTATGATAATTATATACAAGACAGTACCTATACTAAAATATACTTACTAGCTCACTCTATGGGAGGTGCCATTGGTATGACTTATCTGGAGCAGAATCCAAAGGACTTCAATGCGGCCGCATTTTCTTCACCCATGTTTGGTCTTAAACCTACGATTTGTAGTATTGTTAAGTTGGTAGATAAGGAAGAGCCTAAATTTGCAGTTGGCCAGTCTGAATATAATGATAGTAATTTAGAGTTTGAGAATAATACTTTAACTGGTTCTATAATACGGTTTAATAGAATGATCAAAGCCTATCAAGAAGTGCCTAAAGCACGACTTGGAGGTGCTACATATTCTTGGCTTCATCATTCATGTAAACAATTCGGTTACCTATTTGATAATATTGATAAAATTCAAACTCCTTTTGTTTTATTTTCAGCTGAAAACGAAGACATTGTCAACCCTGCCGCACATAAAAGATTTTTTAATGTCGCCAAGAAAATAGGTAAAGAATGTGAATACTATCAAATTAAGGATGCTGAACATGAATTGCTTATAGAAAAGGATGTTCTAAGAATACAAACTTTAAATAAAATTATTGACTTTTATTCTAATAATTAATAAGAGCCGGTTCCAAACTAAATTTTAATGAGGTCTCATAATTTAATGCCTTTTAATAAAAAAATAAATAATGGTATTATCTAACATTATCGTTGCGCTTTACATTACTATATTGGTAGCAGTAGGTATACGAATAATTTTGAATACCACTACCCCTAGTAAAGGCCTAGCCTATTTATTATTGATTTTTGCGCTTCCAGTAGTAGGGATCCTATTTTACCTTAGTGTTGGTTTGAATTATAGAAAGCGTAAACTTTATCAAAAGAAAATAGCTATTGATGATGAAGCGTTTCCTGAACTAAAGTCAAAAAGTCTTAGATACACTGACAGTATTCTTTCTAAACATAAAGAAAAGTTAGGGTTGTTTTACCCTTTGGCTAGTTTCCTCAGCCAAAATAGCATTATATCAGACAATAATAAGGTTGAACTTTTATTTAATGGAGAGGAAAAATTTCCAGAAGTATTAAAGGCTCTAAAGGCAGCAACAAAATACATACATCTAGAATATTATATTTATGAAAACGATACCATTGGAAATGAAATCGCCCAGACGCTGATTGCTAAAGCGCGTGATGGTGTAAAGGTACGTTTTATCTATGACGACTTTGGATGTAAAAATATAAGATCAAATATTGTAAAGGAACTTATATCAAATGGCGTTGAAGCCTTTGCTTTCAACAAAATCAACTTTGTTCAATTTGCCAACAGACTAAATTATAGAAATCATAGAAAAATAATTGTCGTTGATGGCAAAATTGGGTTTATTGGTGGTATAAACGTATCCGATAAATATATCAATCCATCCAAAACAGATCTTTATTGGAGAGATACACATTTAAAGATTGAAGGCAATGCTGTGTTAAACCTACAATATACCTTTTTAACAGATTGGAATTTTTGTGCAAAGCAGAACCTTAAATTTTCATTTGACTTCTTTCCTTTTGAAGAGCTGAAGACTGAAAACGGAGATAAAATCGTACAAATCCTATCAAGTGGACCAGATTCTGATTACCCTAACATTTTATACTCATTAATTCAGACCATACTCTCTGCAAAAAAAGAAATTTTAATCACTACACCATATTTAATTCCAAATAACTCTTTTTTAAATGCCTTAAAAATCGCAGCACTTAGTAATGTAAAAATCAAGATTATCGTTCCAAAAAAATCAGATTCATTAGTCGTTGGTTTAACAACGAACTCCTTTTTTCAAGAACTATTAGAAGCAGGCGTAAGTATCTATAGATATAAAAGAGGATTTGTACATGCCAAAACTATGGTTTGTGATGCTACAGTAGCTCACGTAGGTACAGCAAACTTAGATAATCGAAGTTTTGATTTGAATTTTGAAATTAATGCTGTAGTTTATGATAAAAAGATAGCTGAATCCTTAGAAGGCAAATTTAATGACGATATTAAAGATTCGGATATTGTTGACCTGAACGAATGGAACAATAGACCCCTTTACATAAAACTTTTAGAAAAGACCCTGCATTTGTTTTCATCTCTTATGTAATAGCAGAAAAAACTATAAAAATTTAAACTCATAAAAATTAGAGAAATGATTTCAACAAAATCAATAATTTTAAAAGCACTTATTATATACTCATTCCTAAGTTTTGATGGGGTTTATGCACAAGATTTATTTTCAATCAAAGCTACTGACTCCTCAGAGGTCACTACCAAATCCCAAAAGCTTGATCCATTAGGGCGATCAACCCCTAGAGGTGCTGTTAACGGATTTTTTAAATCCATGGCTAACAATAATTATTTAAGAGCTTCAGAATACGTGGATTTTCCACAAAATATTCAAACAGATAATGATTCCATTGTTATCGCGCTTCTTAAACGCATTGAGGTTGTTTTAAACAAACACGGCAATATTGTTCCGATACGAATTATCAATAATTCTGCCGAAGGAGATAATAACGATGGCTTAAACACAACCTATGAAAATGTGGGAACCCTAAGTTTGGGAAACAATGATGTTCCCATCGTATTAGAAAAAACAGTGTTGGAAACAGGAAGTGAAATTTGGTTGATTTCTAGTGAAACCACAGAAAACATCATTCAATATATTAATAATAATCCTGATAAATACAACATTGATACTCTTACTACCAACAAATACTCAAAATGGTTGGGAGCACCAGTTATCGATTGGATTTCTATCATTTCAATAGCAATAGTTTCTTATTTAATCGCATGGTTGTTAACTTTAGTCATTGGGTGGTTAGTAAGATTATTTTGGCGAAATTTTAAGCAAAGTAAGTACAGTAGATTTTTAAAAACCCTATTAATACCGTTACGTTTAGTGATAACCGTAGTAATTTTATTAAACGTTTCAAGGTATTTAGGTATTTCTATTATAGTGCGTCAAGCCTTTGGTGTGGTTAATCTAATAGCAGTTTGGACAGCATTTTTCATCTTTATATGGTTATTAATTGACGCATTGTCGTCAATGGCAGACGAACAGCTGCGCGAACGCAATATTTTTAGTGGGCTCAGTGCCATATCGTTCATCAAGAATAGCGCAAAATTTACCTTAATTGTTATTGCTATTTTAATCATTTTTGAAACACTTGGTTTCAATGTTACGGCAGGAATTGCCGCTTTAGGTGTTGGTGGTATTGCTTTGGCATTGGGTGCACAAAAAACTGTCGAAAATATTGTAGGTGGACTTTCTGTTGTTTTTGATCAGCCAGTAAGTGTTGGTGACTTTTGCAAATTTGGTAATACGCTCGGTACCGTTGAAAAGATTGGCATGCGATCTACAAGAATAAGAACAACGGCAAGGACAGTTGTAACAGTGCCTAATGCTGATTTTTCTTCACAAATCATAGAGAATTTTGCTAAACGTGATATGTTCCTGTTCCAAACCACCATCGGTTTGCGTTATGAAACATCTACACATCAGATGCGCTATATTCTGGTAGAACTAAGAAATATTTTGTACGCGCATCCCAAGGTTGATCGTAATCCTGCGCGCGTCAGATTTATAGGTTATGGAAGCGATGCCTTAAATGTAGAATTATATGCTTATATTTTATCATCAGACTATAATGAGTTCTTAGCAGTTCAAGAGGATATCAACTTAAGAATTGCAGAGGTCATTGAATCTAGTGGTAGCGGTTTTGCTTTCCCATCACAAACGGTCTATCTATCAAAAGATCAGGGAATATCTGAATCCAAAAGGAAAGTTGTAGAGGACAAAGTTCAAGACTGGATTGATAAAAAAGAGCTTCAAATTCCAGAATTTGATGAAAATGCGATAAGTAAAATTGAAAACACCATAGAATATCCGCAGAAAAAATCCGATGAAGGCTCTTAAGGCTATGAGCCTTCGTGCCGGATTACCATTCCCAGCCAATTCCAGTTCTTAAAATGTAGTCAGTTTGACTTGCGTTTATAGCAGGCTGATTGTCATAGTTCAACGAAAACCCTAAACGGATGAATAGATCCCATGGCAAATCATACTTGGCATCAATTGTGGTATCAGCACGAAATCGACCTTTTTCGGTTAATCCGGAATAGCCAACAAAAACGAATGCCAAATTAAAATCTTCAACATCATACAAATTTAGTTCGGTGCCATAGAACACCTCCCAGGTATTCCGGTTGGATTGAGAATTGGTGAAACGCTCTAAATTATTGTTTACCCCTGTAACTATGCCCCAATATGCCCTGTTAGTAGCGTATAAGTAATTTCCAATACCTAATTGGGAATTGGCTCGTAAATCTATTTTTTGCTCTGTATTAGAAAGGGTGTAAATACTGGCTACACCATACCAATCTTTAATTAAAATACGGCTATAGTTTAATAACCCATCCGTTCGCTTAACGGTTTCAGTATTACTCTGTGATGCACGTAATATATTATATGAAGCACTAAATGTGGATTTACTGGTTTTATATCCGACAGAACTTCTAAACGAAAATTGGCGAACATCTTGGGCTTTGGTCAAATTAAAACCGACTTCCACAGCTGCACTAAAGCGATTTGAAAACCCATCCTTATACTGTTTTAAGTATACTATATCTTCTAAGGCACATGTAATATAAGTGGAATCGGCCTGGAATACTCTAATCGTTTTATCCGACTCCGTGGCAATTTGACCTTCATAGATCTGGTTTTTGATATTAATTAAAAACTTTGAAGTGGTATGAATGTAATCTATTTGTAGCCACTTAATCTTAAAATTCTCATCTCCATAGGCTGCGTCAATCTCAAGAATTCCTTTTTCCATCTTTTTAATTTCACCTACAATTCTATTTCCAGAATTAAAGACCAAGGTATCAGATTGGCCATATAACTGAGCACCGGATAGACTTAGTATGAAAATAAAAATACTTAAAGAAAAAATCCGCATTCCTTCATTAGTCATTGCTATAAACTACCTTACCGTCTTTTATGGTTTTTGCAACTTTTATGTCTTTTAATGTTTCAGGCTCCGCTTTTAATGGGTTCCCTTCTAATATTACAAAATCAGCAAGTTTGCCTTCCTTTAAAGACCCTTTTAGGTCCTCATCATAATTTTCAAAGGCCGCATTAATGGTAATGGCTTTAAGTGCCTGATATGGTGTAGCACGTTCGGCCTCACCAACGATAACACCATTTCTAGATGTTCTATTAACAGCAGACCAAACCGTCATTAATGGATTTAATGGGGTTACGGTTGCATCAGAGTGATTTGTGTATTTAATACCTAACTTATCTGACGTAGCTATAGGACTTAAAAAACTTGCTCGTTCTACCCCTAGATTTTCTAAATGTACATCTCCCCAAAAATAAGCATGATTGGTGAAAAACGATGGTTGAATCTTATACTCAAGATATTTCTGAAGTTGGTCTGGTCGAACAAATTGCGAATGAATAATCACCGTTCTTCTATCCTTATCTAGAGGTTGGTCTAAAGTGTTACAAGCATTTTCGTGTGCTTTTATGGCCATATCTATAGCGGCATCACCATTACAATGAATAAACAATTGATTGTTATTTTCATAGCCAACTAGAAAAAGTTTGTTCATAGCCTCTTGGGTAATACTTGGTAATCCCACACAATTTTCTTCACAACCATCTACTTGTGTTAAATATGGTTGAGTAAAAAATGCCGTTTTCCCCTGGGGAGAACCATCACCAATGAGCTTGGTTCCTTGAACTTTAAAACCATTTTTATATGCTTTGAAAGTAATCGTACTATCTTTCAAATTTTGCTCTAATTCTGAGTATCCAGCGAGGGCAATAAGATCAATCATCATATTTCCTGATTCGGCTTGCTCTTGATAAAATTTAATTTTTCGTCTATTAATCAATCCATCCTGTGCGGTTGTGATTCCATTTTCTGCATAATAATTTTGCGTAGCAACAAAGAATCCAGCCGCCTTGGTTTCAAGGATTTGAAGCATGTTACCTACAAAAGGATACATGGCTGTTTCTTGTACCAATCCATTTGGTTCGTTCGAGTCTGTATAACGTCCAATATTTCCTCCAGGAGGGTTTTTACTTTCTGCCGTCACATTCATCATTTTAAGTGCTATGCTATTAGCCACACCCATATGGCCACTGGTATGATCTAAATAAACCGGATTGTTGGGCAGAACGTCATCAATTTCTTGATTTGTTGGGTGACGCCCCTCCTCTAATAAATTTTCATCGTAACCCCAGGCAAATATCCATTCCCCATCTGGGATATTTTTGTCAACCTTATATTTTTTAAGCATTTCCATAATCTGAGGAATGTTTGTCACATCGCCAACAGGCGGCGGACTGATATTAAGTTGCCCCATGGTATTGGACACTTTCTCAAAATGACTGTGAGGATCTATAAAGCCTGGCAATAACGTCTTTCCTTTTAAATCTACTTTTGTTGGATTTTTAAACGTCTCCTCTGCTTCTGCCAAAGCACCTACAAAAACTATTTTCCCATCTTGTTCTGCAACGGCATCAACATACATCGGATCATTTGTTTCCATAGTTATGATGTCACCATTATAGTAAAGTGTTACATTCGAATTATCACTATTTGTAGTGTCGTTACATGCTAATAGTAGCAAGGACATTATCGTAATTTTTAAAAGTCTCATCTTTTTTTTACATAAAATTATATATGCTTTTTATTTATTTGGAAATGCGGTTATTTCAAATGCTGCTGATGCCACTTCAAGTCGACCTTCTGAGTTTCGAATCGCCTTAAGTGTCTTGGTATAGATTTTATCCTTGACACTTCCTCTAGACTTGTAATCCACCACATATCGAAGCGTAAAGGTGATCCAATTCTCATTAAATTTCATTAAAACAAAAGGATCTATTCGAGCATTTTCAACCATATATTTCTCAGTCATTTTATGCCAATATCCTTTTGCCTCTTCAGCAAAGGTTCCTTGTACATCAACTAATATTTCAAGAAATTTTTCTTTGGCATATTCGAAATCACCATCCGTCTTTATAGGGATTTGAACTTCGTCCCACAAAAATGGGAAATCTCCTGAGTAGTTATGAACAGGTGCTTTAAAAATAAAACTGTTGGCAACTTTAGTTATCCTTCCATTATAGCGATCTCCATCAATCCAATCACCAGTTTCCATAAGTGACGTTCTTAGTAGTCCCACATCAATGACATCTCCCTTTATACCTCCAAGCAGCACCCTATCTCCCACTTTAAAGAAGTTGGATGAATGCAAGACGAGATAACCAGCAAAACTTGCAATCACCTCTTGAAAGGCAAAAGCCACACCAGCACCTGCCACACCTAAAACTACACTTAAAGCTGATAGCTGATTACTAAAAACTACCAACGCTACAGTAACTGCTGAAATGTACCCTATGATGTTGACAAACTTCCGAGCTCTATATCTTGAGCTCGCATCTTCAATTTGCCGTGGAATTATTCTTTTAATAACCGCAGAAACAAAAATGATGACCAAAATTGTAACTGCTACTGATAAAAAATTAAGACCTAATTCTGTTTTAAAAAACTTTAGTATGTCTTCCATTTACATATATTAAAATTTAATCTTTAAGACTAATTTAATTTGGCACATCTAAGTTAACAATATATTAGCCAATAATTAAGACCATTAGATTTGATATACTGATAATAAAATTCATTTTTATAACAGTTCTAATACCTTTAAAATTAGAAAAACATTTTAACAAGTTCCAATAATATTCAAAAGGAATATTGTTTCATACGCAAAATCGACGTTTCCTTTACTCAGTTATTTATTGACCTTATAGAATTCTGGTATATTATGTATCAGCAAATTATTTATATAAATGACTCAAATTTGTTCTGTGCGAATTCTTTTTACCCATTTCACGAGTTCATACCATATAACGGAAATGAAACCAATAGCAATACTAATGAGTATTGGATTTGGTTTCAAAATTTCGAACTGAAAAAATTGATTTAATGGAGCAACAAAAAGTAACAACACCGTTATTAAAACAGTAGTACCTATTACTAATGGCACTAAGTTATTCTTGTATTTTAAGGTGGTTAATACCGAATAATAAAACGAACGATTAACAAAGGTTAAAAATACATTTGCTGACATAAGTACTATAAATACCATGGTACGCGTCGTTGCTTCATTATATCCCTCAGCAACTGCAATTTGATATACCGAAAGTACTCCAAACGTTATCACTACCCCTTGAATGACACTAGTAGTCAACTCTTTCCAATTAAAAAAAACAGATTTTAAAGGACGAGGCTTTTTCTGCATGGTAAATTTTTCAATCGGTTCATTTTCATAAACAATAGAGCAAGTTGGACCCATAATGAGCTCTAATAAGATGATGTGAACAGGAGATAGTATATTCGGATAGATCCATCCCAATACCAATGGCATGAAAACCGTGAGTATTATTGGAATATGAATCGATATAATATACTGAATAGCTTTCTTTAAATTGGCATATATTTTTCTGCCCATAGCAACGGCATCAACCATTTTAGATAAATCGTCATCTACTAAAATAAGAGAAGCCGCATCCTTGGCTATCTCAGTACCTTTATTGCCCATAGCAATTCCTATATGGGCCGTTTTTAGTGCCGGACCATCGTTTACTCCATCACCTACCATTGCAACAACCTCTCCACTAGCCTTTAAAGCATCAACGATTTTAAGTTTAGCATCTGGAAACATGCGTGTAAAGATTTGATAGTGCGAAACTTTGCTTTTAAATTCTGAATCGGCTAATTTCATTAAATCATCTCCTGAAATACTATGTTCATAATCATTAAAACCGATTTGTTTTGCTATAGCCTTGGTGGTAACGGCATTGTCGCCTGTGATTATTTTAATTTTAATCCCAGCAGTATTGAAATCTTTCAAAACTGATGTAATATTAGGCTTTGGTGGATCATAAAACGCCACTAAACCCATAAATTTAAAATGAAAATTTTGTTGTTTCTTAGGAAACGTGTCACCCTCATAAGTACTTTGAGCCACCCCTAAGATGCGATAGCCATTAGCAGCCAAACTATGAATGGCCTTTTCAATTTCACCTCTAAAATTGTCACTAAGGCCAGACACCTCTAAAATTGCCTCTGGTGCCCCTTTAGCAGCAATAATCCTATGGCCAGAAGCGTCCTGAAAAATATGGGTCATCATTGGTGGTAAACCTCCCAAAGGATACTCATGATACATTTTATAAAGCGGTCTTTCATCTTCAGCAAAGATATTTCTATAGCTATCATGAAGGGCTTTCTCCATAGGATCAAAAGGTATAGGTTCACTAGCCCACATAGCGATTCTAATCAGTTCCTTTTCATCTTGCGTTAAGTCTTCATCGGGTGAGGTTATATTTTGACTTTTTGCACTATAGAGCCGAGCAAGACTCATTTTGTTCTCTGTTATTGTCCCAGTTTTATCTGTACAGATAATTGTTGCACTCCCTAAAGTTTCAACCGTTTTCATTTGTTTAACAACCACACCCATTTTCATGAGACGCCATGCACCCATGGCCATAAATGTTGTGAACGCCACAGGAATTTCCTCTGGTAATATACTCATGGCTAAAGTAAGTGCTCTGAGCAAACTATCCAGAACATTGTAGGATTTGAAATAATTTATGACCCAGACGATAATGAAAACAATAATGCCCGCAACAACCATTTTCTTTACAAAATTGTTGATCTGCAATTCTAAAGGGGTCTTTTCATCTGCTACATCTTCAAGGCTTTTGCCTATTTTTCCTAATCTAGTATCATTTCCAATGTGGGTCACAGTAGCGATAGCTAAACCACTGGCAATCATGGTGCCCATAAAAATGTTATTGTTACCTAAGACTTCATTTTTATAGACCGAAAAGGATTCACCTGTGAGTATAGATTCATTAACTGAAAAATCATTGGAACGGACAATAGTGCCATCTGCAGGTATGGTATGACCTTCTTCAACCATAATAAAGTCACCCACTACAAGATCTTGACTTTTAATGGCCTTTACCACTCCATCACGAATTACTTTGCAATTGGGTTGCGTATAAACTTTTAGCTTGTCCAAAGCATTGCGACTTCGAGAGTCTTGATAGAATGAAATAGCTGAAACCAATACAATCGCTAAGGCCAGAAAGATACCATCACCAATATTTCCGGTTATGAAATATATTGAAGACGTTACCAAAAGCAGGATTACCATTGGTTCCTTGAAAATGTTCTTAACGACATAGATAAAACCGCTGTCCTTCTTAAAATCCAGACTGTTTTGACCATATCTTTTTCTGGATTCCAAAACCTGGTTTTGCGTTAAACCCGTAATATCAAAATTATTATTCACCCTTTTTAGTCAATGACATAAATAAAATTTACTTCTTATAAAGGTAATTGAACTTTTAAGTTATGAGGTAAAATATTGGATGAAAATATTTCAATATGAAATCATTAGCTAATTAAAATCTAGAACACACTCAAATAAATAGTTAAAGAAGTTGGGGACAGATTAAAGAATTACATAGTTACTAACATATCTTGGGGGTGTTAATATCTTGTAGTTGTTGTCATACCTGATTTAAAATACAAATTTGGTTAAGGTAAAATCTGCTTTATTAAATATTCACATTTTCATGATAATCTTATCACTTTAGTATTAGTTATCTATTATAGAATTTAATTCTTCAAGCAAATCTTCAGCTTTATCAACTAGTAATTCTTTTGATATCAATTCGTTTGCAATATGCTTTGCCTTTTCTTTTTCACCCATAGAAACAAAGGTCTTAGCTAATAAAAGCTGTAGATTTTCATTAAAGAAGTAAGGTGAAGTTAATTCAACAAGTGCGATACCTTTTAACAGACCTTTCTTATCATCATCAGATGCTAAAATTTTATAGTATCCATAAACTGCAATTAGTGGCATGTCATAGTTACTAGGATCCTTGGTCAATAACTCTTCGCCTTTTTGAATAGTAGTCGTTTCATCTAGAATGTCCTGTATAAGAAGAACACTATTTTCATCAGTATATAACTCTCTTGTTACAGGTTTTAAGCCCAAAGATTGTACCACGGCCTCTGCAGATTTTGCAGTTGAAAATGGATTTTGACCTGTTACAAAATTGTTGGAAACAACTACCTTAGGTAACATGAAATCCGCTTGTTCAAATGTTGCCCCTCTTGATTTTAATTTAGTTTCTAAACTAAAAGGGAATTCCTTTACCCATTTTTTACCAAAAAGCTCCTCTTCTACATTAGTAAAACCAGTTAACGCTACACCATTTATGATATAGTCATCATTATTTTTAACATTTGCAAACACGGCTGGACCATGACAAACAGAAGCAATGACTGTATCGTCTCTGTTGTAAAGGTTTAATATGATATCTTGAAGCGAAGGGTCAAAAGGCAAATCGAACATAGCTCCCTTTCCCCCTACGACATAAATAGCATCATATTCCGAAGGGTTTATGCTGGCTGTTGTTCGCGTTGTATTCAATAATTGTAAGGCCTCTTCATCTTTCAATAACTCCTGATTGTAAGCTTTTTCTTTGTTATATTCATCCGACTCCACCTTTCCCCCTTTCGGACTGGCCACGTCAACAGTGAGACCATTGTTTTTGAACACCAAATAGGCTTGTGAAAATTCATCAAATTCATATCCAGGTCGTGAAGCCCCCATATCTTTACCATAGCTGCTAACTACCATTAAAACTTTCTTCTGATTGCCATTTACTTGAGATAGTAGCAACATTGGTAGGCATAAGACTAGACTTAAAATCGTTTTTTTCATTTTTTGTTTCTTTATTGATTAGATATAAAACACGAGTGAATAACAGTTTTGTTACACTAGACGTTTTAAGTCAAAGAAACAAAAGGCATAATTTAATTACTCAATTAACTTATTTAGGTCATTACCAGTTAAATGATGTACATTCTTCGTGATTTTTTCAATATCCCAATTCCACCATTGAAGCTCTAAAAGTTGATTTATTTTAATATCATCGAATCGTTTACGAATCATTTTTGCTGGATTGCCACCCACAATTGAGTAGGGTTCTACATCTTTGGTCACTACAGATTTGGAAGCAATGATAGCCCCGTCTCCTATGGTTACTCCTGGCATAATTGTGGCATTATGACCAATCCAAACATCATTACCAATAACAGTGTCACCTTTTGTGGGATAGCTTTTTCCTTGCATGGCATCCTGCCAAGCTTCACCAAATATGGCAAAGGGATATGTTGTTATGGCGTCTGTAAGATGATTACCTCCATTCATAATAAAAGTCACACCAGAGGCTATCATACAGAACTTACCAATAATTAATTTATCGCCTATAAAATCGAATAAATACTTCACGTTTTTTTCAAAATTATATACATCTTCAAAATCGTCGTAATAGGTGTATTCGCCAACAATAATGTTTGGATTAGCGATTATATTTTTTAAATAACAAAGCTTGTCATAGTGTTCAAGTGGAAAGGTGGTATTAGCATCAGGAATGTTCATAGTAGTTATTTTATTTATCTAACGCATAAAACTAGGCACAAACGAAGTTATAAAATCTTATGCACTATATAAATAAAGGTACTCAAAAGCTAACTATGATTTCTCACTTGGATCTCAATAAATACCACAAAATATACGTATAAGTTCTACAAATCACGCTAAAATGAATTAAAACAGATAATGTTTTATCTTTGAAAAGGTCTTAATAAAGAAGCTTAAATGAAATACTTCTCAATCCATTTATACCGTAAAATGCTCAATTGCGCAATAGCTGAAGGCATACCAGCGGATGAATTTGAGAAACTACCAACTCCCATGAGCAAAATTAATGAGCTACAAGTTGTTGATGCCGAGGAATTTTTAGCACTTCATGAACTACTTGAAAAACGATTGGATTCTGGGTTTTCTGTAAGAGTTGGTCAAAAAATGATTATTGAAGATTATGGTGTTTTAGGATTGTCTTGGCGTACGTGTTCCAAAGTTGGTGAAATCTTTGAACGAAGCGAACGCTATTTCAAATTGTTATCCAACACATTTATATGGCAAATTAAAAACGAAGGAGATATTTCCCATGTGGTGCTCAATCGGGAAGCACATCGAAGAGGTATGGAATTGTCCACTGAGGCGAGTTTGTCTGCCACCGTAGTCGTATTGCAAGCGATGTCTGAAAAAGATCTTTGTCCCGTACAAGTCAGTTTTAAACACAAACCAGCAAAAGACATCACGAGTCATAAGGAAGCATTTAAATGTGCAATACTATTCGAACAACCTCGTTATTCGATTAGCTATAAAACAGCCGACCTCAATTTACGAACCGCAAAGGCGGATGCCAGTATAAACAGCTATTTACTTCAACAAGTTGATGAAAAAACAAAAGGCATAAAAATTCCTGGTCATAAGATTATAAACGATGTTGAAGCTCTTATAAAGGATGCACTGCCCACAGGTATTCCAAGCATACATTATATTAGTGACCTGTTAGCCATGAGTAACCGAACACTGACCAGGAGACTCTCTGAAACTGGTGTAACCTATCGTGACTTAATTAAAAGGACACAGGAAACCATCGCAAAGGATATGCTGTATAATACTGAGCAAAGTATAGGTGAAATTGCCTTTCTTACCGGGTTTTCAGAACAAAGTGCATTCAACCGTGCTTTTAAGAATTGGACGGACCAAACCCCATCAGAATTTCGTAAAAACAACTAATAGTTAGACTTTGGCGTAAAATGTCAAAAGCTTGTCTTTAAGTGTCAAAATACTCTTTTGAACACTGCGCATCTTTGTACCATCAAATTAATTAAACAATTTAATGATGGTAATTATAGTAAAACTTATAACAGTAATTATTATAGCGCTTTCAGCTGATTCACTAGATACTTATACATCTATTGAGAGCAATAATGAACAAGCTAAATTATATGTGTCAAATTATATAATTAGAAATCCCCGCGATAAAGCTTTTCAAATTTTAGACAATAAATGCAACGTTTGCCATAGTAAACGCAATAAAAGACGAGTATTCACAATTGAAAACATGGATGACTTTGCGCCTGATATTTATAAACAGGTATTTGTAAAAAAACGTATGCCTAAAGGCCGAAAAATAAAACTTACGTCTGAAGAATATCAAGACGTTTTGACATGGATATCAAACACAAAAAAATAAACAAATGGAACTAAATTTTAAATTAATCGTATTAACACTAAGTATCCTATTTACTGGACTAACTGCTGGACTTTGCTTTACCTGGTCCAATGCTGTGACACCTGGGTTAGGTCGGTTAGATGACCTAGGGTTCTTAAAAGCATTTCAAGCGATGAACAGATCCATCCTTAATCCTACTTTCATAATCGTATTTATGACTCCATGTTTACTGCTATTTATAAATGCTTTTTTATTCAAAAACACAAACCAATTTACATTTACCTCTTATTTGGTTGCAGCTATTCTGTTTTTTACAGGCGTTGGTCTGATCACAATTTTTAAAAATGTCCCTCTTAATGAAATACTTGATAAAACAATATTAGAAACTGCCACTAATGTAGAGCTCTTGGAATTACGAAAAACCTTTGAACAGCCCTGGAACCGATGGCATATGGTTAGAACCGTATGCTCATTTACCTCATTCGCATTATTGGTTACAGGACTATTATTCAACAAATAAAAACAAATTGAATTTTACTAATTAATACTAAAAAACGAACAATTATGAAACATTTAAGAGCAGTTGGCATCGGAATTATTATCTGGATTCTAGGGGTTAGTGTTTATAATCTATCCTTTTATATATCGTTTGTAGAGGATGCACAACAACAAGCCAATATGCTGCTTTCTATTGCAGTAATGCCTTTGGTCTGGTTTGGTGCAAAACAGTATTACAAAAAAGGTACGAACACACATGGCTATTGGGTTGGCCAAACCTTCTTTTTAACCGCAACCGCTTTAGATGCCTTAATCACGGTTCCCGTTTTTATTATTCCAAATGGCGGTTCTTATTATCAATTTTTTACCGATTTAGGGTTTTGGCTTATTGGGTTCGAATTTATAGGCATAACAGTCCTGTATTGGTATATCAAACTGGGAATTAACAAACAAAATCAAACTACATAAAACATAAAAAACATGAAACAGAACATTTTAGTTATTGGAGGAACTGGTAAAACTGGTCGCCGAGTAGCCCAAAATTTAACGCAAACCGGACACAACGTACGTGTCGTGGGAAGAAAAACCAATCCAGCTTTTGATTGGGATAACGCTGAAACTTATGCTGCAGCATTAAAAGATATGGATAGAGCGTATATCGTATATTATCCAGATTTAGCCGTACCAGGATCAAGGGATGCCATAACAGCATTGACCGAAAAAGCATTGGAAGCTGGCTTAGAAAAAGTGGTCTTACTATCAGGAAAAGGTGAAACCGAAGCTGAGGCTTGTGAAGACATCGTTGCTAATTCAGGACTAAACTACACTTTGGTTAGAGCGTCCTGGTTTAATCAAAACTTTAGTGAAGGTGCTTTTTTAGAATTTGTCTTAAATGGTGCAGTGGCCTTGCCAATGCCAGAGGCAGAAATTCCATTTGTAGATGCTGATGACATTGCTGACGTTGTTTCTAAAGTCTTAATTGATGATTCATATAATGGACAAACGATAACCGTTACAGGTCCTCAAAAAAGAACCTTTAAAGAAGTGGTTGACATTATGGCTGAAGCTTCTGATAAACCGATACAGTTTGTGCCGATTTCAATTGACGAATTCAAAGAAGGAATGAGACAAGCCGGTTTACCCGATTCTTATGTTTGGCTATTTGGGTATTTGTTTAAAGAGGTTTTAGGTAATCCTGACAATCAAGAGGTATCTGAAGATGTGGCCAAAGTCTTGGGCAGACCTGCCAAAGATTTTGAAACCTATGCAAAAGAAACTGCTGCAAGTGGTATTTGGAATTAAAATATTTGAAATGAAGACAAAGAAAGTAACAATATCACTTGTTATTCTTCTTTATACTGTAGCCGTCCCATTTTTAGAGATTAACTACACCCATGTGTTTAATCCAGATTGGACTCCACATGCCAAAATTCATGAAGTATGGCAACTTATCACCAATTCCTCCATAGGTATTCTATGCCTATGGTTGGTTTGGGTGAAAAATGAGTTGAAAACTAGTATACTATTGAGTATGCTTATTACTGGTGGGTTCATAATTGCATATTGTATACGAGATGTATATGGAGGTTCTATGAAATATTTAGATGGCACTGAAAAAACAATTTTGGGTATCAATATTGGTGTTCTCGGGTTTGGAATCAGTTTTATGCTTCTAATACTAATTTTTAGTAGGCTAGAACATCAAAAAAATAAACACAGCATTAAACTGGATTATTAAGGAATAACAAAAGTTGGTCTAGATTATACAAATAATATATTTAAATTAATTAACCTAGTACCTTGCATAACAAAGTTCTTTGTTTTAGTTTCGTGCTTTTAATTCATCAATCAAAAATGAAAAACCAAAATTTACTAATAGTAGTATTTATCGCACTACTATGCTCTTGCGGAAATAAAAGCGATTCAAAAGATTCAGAAGTAGCATTTAATGAAAAACCATATACAGACAAACTCAATGATTTGTTTGATGTTCTTCATAAAAACAACAAGTTTATGGGTACAGTGTCCATTTCACATGAAGGAAATACCGTCTATTCAAATGCGATGGGTTTTGCTGATATTGAAAATCAAAAGGAGACAACTACCACTACCAAATATAGAATTGCCTCAATCACCAAAATGTTCACAGCGACGTTGGTTTTTAAGGCCATAGAAGACCATAAGTTGAGCATCAATCAAACCATAGACGAATTTTTTCCATCAATTGAAAATGCTAACAAAATAACAATTGCTAATTTATTGAACCATAGAAGTGGGATTCCAAGCTTCACGAAGGATGGTACTTTTTTTGACTATCGTACAGAGCATAAATCCAGAAAGGACATGTTAAAAATTATTTCCAATTATGAAAGTAATTTTGAGCCTGACAGCCATAATGAATATAGCAATTCCAATTATTTCTTATTATCTCTAATTCTAGAGTCGGTATATGACTTGCCCTATGAAGATCTTTTACTTAAAAAAATCATTACGCCTTTAGGTTTAACAAACACCTATTCGGGTGGGCTAATAATGATAGACGATAACGAATCTTACTCCTATAGCCGTTCAGAAAAATGGACTGAATTCCCAGAAACCAACCTATCCGTTGCTTTAGGAAGTGGTTCGATTATTTCGAATCCTAGCGACCTGAACGCGTTTATCGAGGCGCTTTTTAATGAGAAGATCATTTCCAAAGAAACGCTAGATGTCATGACTATGATTAAAGACAATCATGGTATGGGCATCATGCCATTTAACTTTAAGGAAAAAAAAGGGTTTGGACATGGAGGCCATATTGATGCTTTCCACTCGATATCCATTTACATTCCTCAAGAAAAACTAGCTGTAACTATTTCATCGAACGCAATTGATTATAACATAAATAATCTGCTAACAGATGTATTAAAATGTTACTTTAATGAGCCTTTCGAGCTTCCCAATTTCGACCATGTAGAAATTACGTCAGATGAACTAGAAAAGTATGTCGGTGTTTATACCGCCCAAGAAAGAGGTGGAAAATTCACCATAACACAAGAAAATAATACTTTGTTTACACAATTAAACGAACTTCCTAAAGAACCTTTGGTATACAAGGGAAATCATAAGTTCACAAATGAGGAGATTGGGGCTAACTTCATTTTCTACCCTGAAAAAAACCAACTAGGTTTGGAACAAAGCGGTGTAGCGGATATTTATCTGTTTACCAAACAATAACTATAGTTCCCAAATAAAAAAATGAGAACAAAATTGAAATTAATAATAACTCTACTACTCGTTTTGCATGCCATTATTATATCGGCTCAAAACAATACAGAGCAAATTAACATTGATCACATAACGACTAAAATCGATAGTCTTTTAAGTTCTTATAATGAGGATGAACCAGGTGTGGCAATTGGTATTATACAGAACAATAAATTGATGTATGAAAGGTATTTTGGAATGGCCAATCTTGATTATGAGATCCCAATTCATAAAGAGACTTCTTTTCATGTGGCCTCAGTGTCCAAACAATTTACTGCATTTGCCATACTCTTACTTGAAGATGAAGGGAAACTCTCTTTGGAAGATGATATTAGAATCTATTTGCCCGAGATGTATGAGTTTGAGCCTAAAATAACCATTAACAATCTGTTAAATCACACCAGTGGACTAAAAGATAAGTACAACCTATTACGCCTCTCGGGTTGGACGCTAGATGATGTCATTACCAATGAACAAGTATTGAATCTCACTTTTAATCAAGAGACTTTAAATTTCAAAGCCAACGAAAAACATATGTATAGTAATGCCAACTATGCATTATTAGCCGAAATAGTGGCTCGCGTATCGAAGATGTCCTTCGCAGAATTTGCGCATCAACGCATTTTTGAACCCCTACAGATGTATAACTCAAAGTTTGTAGATGAAAAAGGACAGGTAGTTAAAAACAAAAGTCTTTCCTATTTCAAAGTCGATTCAACTTATGTAGAAGACCTGTTTAATAACTTCAGTGTTGGTGCCACCAATTTGAACACAACTATCACAGACTTGAGTAAATGGGCCATTAACTATGACATAAAAACAGTCGGTAGCGAAGTTATATTTAATAAAATGCAAACTTTACAGCATTTGAATAATGGAGAAACCTATGGATATACCAATGGGTTATTCATCAATACTTATAGAGGATTCAAACGGATTGAACATAGTGGTCAAGACGCCAGCTATCAAGCTTATTTAGCCACTTTCCCAGAATTGAACTTAAGCGTGATTTTTACCAATACCAATGGTGAAATCAATGGTGCTAGGATGGTGTATGATATCATGGATATTTGTCTAGAACCTTATCTTATAAATAAAGAACCAAATTCATCAATAACAAAGCTATTTACCCACAAAGAGGCTATTAAGAAAACAACTGCATATTTAAAGCAATTTGAAGGTTATTATTGGGATGAAAGGGATAAATATTCACGCCACATTAAAGTTGAAAACGACACCTTACATTATGTAAGGAGTGTCACGAATAAAACAGCGTTGAATCCTGTTGGGGAAAATGAGTTTGAAATGGCGCTAGATGAATATGTTTCCGTTTCGTTCAACTCCAATCAAATGATTGTAACTTTAGATGATGGCTATCAGATTATTTCAGAAAAATATAGTCCAGCAAATTATAATGAATCCACACTTGAGGAGTTTACCGGAAGGTACTATAGCACAGAATTAAATGCCTATTACTCGTTTTTTATTAAAGAAGGTACCTTAGTTGCAAAACACACAAGACTTGGAGATTTTCCGTTAAAAGCCATCAAAAACGACTATTTCATTGGTAATAAAGGCTCGTTTTTAAAAGTAGTCTTCGTAAGAAACTCGTTCGATAAAGTCATCGGTTTTGAAGTATCCAGTAGCAGGGCTAAAAAGGTATTGTTCACAAAAATGAAATTATGAAAGCTTTATACATCACATTCCTATTCTTGATCTTCCTTTTGTTTTCTTGTAAAAAAGAAGATTCATCAAATTTAAGGTTGTTAGATGCAAATAATCCAATAGATACTCCTTTGATATTTGGAGAAGGAATTATCTCGACTAATAGCTACGAGTTTGCAATCACATTTAGTCCTGAAATGGATGAACTTTATTTTACACGAAGAAAACCAGGAGAAGACAACAAAATATATACCATGAAATTGATTGATGGGAAGTGGTCTAATCCAGAAACTGCATTTTTTACGGCATCTGAAGGCTGGGATTTTGAGCCTCATATTAGTCCTAAAGGAGATAAGCTATATTTTGGAAGTACACGACCACTACCCGACTCTTTAAAATCAAATGGACTTCACCAATGGCATAGCACTAAAACCCAGAATGGGTGGAGTAATCCGGTTCCATTAGAAAGACCATTCATGGATAAATCCATTGTCATGTATTTGACCTCATCAGAAAATGGAAACCTATATTTCACGACTGGAGAAAAAGGAGACAAACCCGAAGATTGGGTGATTTATAAATCAATTAAAAAAGATGGACATTACGTTAGTATAGATAGAATGAGAGCAGAAATTAACGCCACCGGCAAATGGATCGCCCATTCATTCATTGCACCAGATGAAAGCTATATGATATATGATTTTAAAAGTGATTCAGGTTATGGCGAAAGTGATTTGTACATCAGTTTTAACCAAAATGGATCATGGTCCAAACCGCAAAATCTAGGGCCTCAAATAAACACCAATCAAACTGAAATGGCGGCAAGTGTCTCACCCGATGGCAAGTATTTATTTTTCCATAGAGGAGGCAACGATACAGGGAATATTTATTGGGTAAAGTTTGAACCCCTAAAAGAAAGTTTATTGGAAGAATCGGACTTGATTTTAAGAGCTGATGAAACTAATAATGAGAAATCCTACTTCAATAATTCACCTACTGTAGAATCTATTTATTTTAATCAAGCCCTACCGGCAAATACGCCAAGATTATTTGCTCCAACAATAGTGAATACCGATAGTGTTGAAATCAATACGGTATTTAACTCATCTTTCACTGAATTGTTTTTCACAAGAATCATTGATAAAAGATTTGTCATTCACCATTCTGAACTTATTGATGGTAAATGGAGTATACCAAAACCCATACAAATGTTTGCTGAATACAAAAAAGAGTCGGTTGCCATTGATCCTTCTATCAGTCAAGATGGAAATACCATGTATTTTCTTGGGATTAGTCCAGAAGATCATATAAAAAAGTCTAAGCCTGATATATACAAAAGTCAAAAAATAGATGGTAAATGGCAGTTAGCGACTAAGGTAGGATACCCTATATCTACCCAGGAATATGCGGAATCCTACCCTGTAGTAGTAGCTGACGGCAGCTTATATTTCACTTCAGATAGACCTGGCAGTTTAGGTAAAAGAGATATCTATCGTGCGCAATATTTAGGATATGGTAAATTTGACACCCCTAAAAATATTGGACCCGAAGTAAATACAGAAAACGGAGAAAAAAGTACTTATGTTTCACCCGACGAAAGTTTTCTTATCACTGCTAATACTTACACCGATGAAAAAGGATTCGCTGTGTCTTTCAAAAAAAATGGCAAATGGCAGAAACCTACATTTTTTAACCTTGGTGAAAACATAGAAGAGGATTGGATCTATTACTGTCCTTACATGTCACCTGATAATAACTATTTTTTCTTCTCTAAAAGATATAGCTCTCCTCCAAATAGTGGCTGGAAGGGTGTTACTATAGGTGAAGTGTATTGGGTATCTTCTGCTGAGATCTTCAAACCTAAATGAGTCCTCAACAAATACTTCCACTAATTTCAATTACTTATCAAAAACCATTTTTATACTACGATTTACTCTTAAAATTAGACCGTTATGATACCATCCTATCCTTTGATCAAACCAAAATACTATAAGTCTCTGTTAATTGATTTAGTGAATTTTATAAAATTACCAACAGTTAAGCCTTCAGTAGAGAAAAGTACAGCTCACAAAGTTTATGATACCATAGGTCTATTTTTCATAAAAGTCATCTTCTCAATAACAGTAGCATCATTTCTACAGGTAATATATGACCCTAAAAATCTGACTTCAACCAGTATGGCTGAACGATTTACTCCACTACTTTTACTTTTAGTTGGTGGCATTATCTTGCCATTATTTGAAGAAATAACCTTTAGATTATCTTTGAAATTCAACCCTATTTATTTTGCCTTGACATCCGGCACATTTACATACTACATTCTTACTAAAGCCGTTTTTAAAAGTCGATTATCCCTTGTAGATGAAACGTTTTGGTATCGAGTAATTCCTGCTATTATCTTATTAATGATCATTTTTCTCTTCAGTAGCACAAAGCCCATCAAAATGATGCTACAGAATTTCTGGCAAAGGCACTTTAAAATGATCTATTATTTCTCATGTATAAGTTTTGCATGGCTACATATTTTTAATTTTGAATTAAACCTTACCAATCTTTTATGGTTGCCCATATTAACCTTACCACAATTGTTTAGTGCAACTATTGCTGGATACACACGTATTGCTTTTGGATTTCAATATCCTCTTTTGATACATATGTCAACAAACATCCTATTCCTCTCCTTGACATTTTTACCTCTTGACTAATCTTGTAAATAAGATAGGGCATTAAACATTCTAAAAACTTAAGTATTTCCTGAAAATTGATACAGGTGTAGAGTAATTATCTGCACCTATTTACCGATACAGAAATTGGCAAAAATGTTACCTAACAAGTCGTCATTGGTGATTTCACCTGTGATCTCACCAAAATGATAAAGTGCCTGCCGAATATCAATAGCCAATAAATCACCTGACAAGTCAGTATCCAACCCATGTTTTACTTTTTGAATCTCTTCAAAGGCCTTTAAAAGCGCATCGTAATGTCGTGCATTGGTAACAATAGTTTCATTGTTACGTAAAGCACCTGTATTTATTAGGTTCAACAACGAATTGGTTAATTGTTCTACACCAAAGCCTGTTTTAGCAGAAAGCAATAAAACATCCGCGATTGTAGTATTAATGTTTGCCAATTGAATATCATCCAATAGGTCTATTTTGTTAGCTATAACCAACAAAGGTTTTTGAGGATACTTGTTTCTGATTTTTTCAATTTCAATTCTTACCTCCTCGAGTGAATCTATAGCTTTACTGGCATCAAAAAGATATATGGTTACTTGTGACTGTTCAATCTTTTCAAACGTTTTTTTAATACCAATACTTTCTACGACATCCTTAGTCTCTCTAATTCCTGCGGTATCTATAAACCGAAACCCAATACCACCAATAGAGATTTCGTCTTCTATGGTATCTCTTGTAGTTCCAGCAATTTCAGACACTATAGCGCGTTCTTCATTCAATAGTGCATTTAGGAGCGTGGATTTTCCAACATTAGGTTCGCCCACAATAGCTACTGGAATACCATTCTTAATGACGTTACCTACCGCAAAAGAATCAATTAACCGTTTTAATACAAAGGTAATTCGTTCTATTAGTGCTTTGAATTGTGTTCGGTCTGCAAACTCTACATCTTCTTCCGCAAAATCTAGTTCTAATTCTATTAGAGAAGCAAAGTTTAAAAGCTCTTCTCTCAATTTAGCAATCTCTGAAGAAAAGCCACCACGCATTTGTTGCATGGCAATTTGATGTGACGCTTCGCTATCACTATTTATTAAATCAGCTACCGCTTCTGCCTGACTCAAGTCCAGTTTGCCATTCAAAAAAGCACGGAGCGTAAACTCTCCGGCAGTAGCCATTCTGCAACCTTTTCTTAAAAATAATTGAATAATCTCTTGTTGAATATATAGGGATCCATGACAAGACACTTCAATAACGTCCTCTCCAGTATAAGAATTAGGATTCTTAAATACATAAACCAATACCTCATCTAGGGTTTTATTACCATCCACAATATGACCCAAATGTATGGTATGGGTTTTTTGATTCTGTAATGTCTTACCCGAAACCGATTTAAATACAGATGACACTATGGCAATGGCATCTTTACCCGATAGCCTTATAATGGCGATGGCTCCACTTCCAGCAGGAGTGGCAAGGGCTACGATGGTATCATTATGCATATGCAATTACTTTATTGCAAAAGTATTGTAAAATATGGTATTGTTAAAAGGTAAACAGTTCAATTTAAGATTTAATTCACAGTTAAATTTTAGAATAATTAGCCTATGTTGTTATATTTGCTACTGCAAAAATTGAAAATTTTAGAATGAAAAAAATACTGATATTATCTGTCTTAACACTCATATTTGTTAGTTGTAATCAAAGTAATGGTATAGAGTATGTCATAAATGGTGATGCAGAAGGTGTACATAATGGCATTAGAATTCGTTTGGCTCAAATAGACGGAAAAGGTCAACAAGTGATTATGGACTCTGCTATAGTGATGGATAATAAATTTACCATCAAAGGTTCAGTTGAAGAACCTGGTATCTATTTTTTGTCTGCAGATGGAAGCCCTGGCAATGTCGTTTTCATGTTAGAAAATAGCGACATAACCATTGACTTTAACAAAGAAATTCCTATGGAGTCTAAGATCTCAGGATCAGAATCCAATAAGAGTTATGAGGCATTTCAAAATGGTATGCTACAGTTTAAAGAAGAAGGAGAAACCATCATGACAAAATTTAAAGAACTTGGACAAGAACCTACACCCGAAAAAAGAGATTCTATTAGGAAAGTAATGGAAGACTTAAGACTACGTCAAGCCTCTTACCCACTGAAGTTTGTTCAAGAAAACAATGACAGCTACTTTAGTCTTAATCTGATTCAATTAGAGTCTAGCAGAGCCAATTTTGATATTTTAAAGTATAAAGAAGCTTATGAGAGTTTTCCAGAACATCTAAAAAACTCAAACAGAGGCCAAATTGTAAAACAAAAGCTAGATGAACTTTACAAGGACTATGAAAAAACGGCTTACCTCGAAATTGGTAAAGTAGCCCCTAACTTTGAGTCTCTAACACCAGATGGTAAAACTGTAAGCCTTAATGATCTTAAAGGAAAAGTCACCATCATTGATTTTTGGGCAGCTTGGTGCGGTCCTTGCAGAAGGGAAAACCCAAATGTTGTTAAGGTTTATGAGCAATACCATAATAAGGGCCTAGAGATCATAGGTGTGTCATTAGACGGTGCACCAAACCAAAAAGACCCTAAAAAAGCTTGGTTAGATGCTATAGAGAAAGATGGCCTAAAATGGAACCACGTGTCTAGTTTAAAATATTTTAGAGATGATGTTGCTGAATTATATAACATTACATCAATACCTGCTACTTACATATTAGATGAAGAAGGTAAAATCATAGCAAAAAATTTAAGAGGAAGAGCTTTGGAGCTTAAAATTGAAGAGCTACTTGGTAATCCTCAATAGAAAGTAGAGATGTCAAATATTAAAAAGAAAAGCCTACAAATTATAGGCTTTTCTTTTTAATGTAATTTACCTGTTTTATAAAGAACAAAAAGTATAATTATTGGAATAGCCAACAAACCTATATGACCTAAATCGGTTTTAAACAAACTTGGCATCAAAATTAAAGTTACTGCATACCCACCAACCGCTCCACCAAAATGCGCATCATGGCCTATATTTCCTATTCTGTTTTTCATACCATAAATAGAATATAATAAGTATCCTATACCAAATATATATCCAGGTATTGGTATAGGAATAAAAAACATATATAGATTCATCTCTGGTTGTAGCAAAATTGCAGCGTACAAAATTCCTGTAACAGCACCGCTAGCACCAACAGCATTATACCAAAACTCTTCTTTATGAAAATATAGAGAAAGTAGATTACCAAATATCAAACTTGCAAAATAGATAATAGCAAAATTTAGCTGACCTAGCTCAAAAATTACAGCATTTGCAAAAAAATATAAAGTCAACATGTTAAATAACAAATGCGTTGTGTCAACATGCAAAAACCCAGAACTAAACATTCTTATTTGCTCGCCACGTCTTATACTGCCTACATTAAACTTATATTTTTCAAAAAATAAACGGTCATCAAAACCTTTCAATGACATTATAACATTTGCCGCAATAATTGCGATGGTAACAGGGTCTAATTTGTACATATAAATAGCTATTAAGCCAAATATAATATATTTGCGCTTTATAACGAATTCGCTTTTATGCAACTAATTGCCTATATCCTCATTTATCCCATTCTTTGGTTGGTTTCTATATTGCCATTCAGATTACTCTATGCCTTATCCGATGTACTCTACTTTTTTCTCTATCAGGTCTTTGGATATAGAACATCTACGGTTAAAACCAATTTAAAGTTGGTATTTCCTAAAAAGTCTGATGATGAAATTAAAGTAATTACCAAACAGTTTTATCATCATTTATGTGATATGATCGTTGAGTCGATAAAATCTATGACCATTTCTGAAGCTGAAATGAAAAAACGTTACCGATTCACCAATGTAGAATTGATAAATGATTTAGGTAAAAAACAGCGTAGTATTGTTCTTATGTGTGCTCACTATGGAAGTTGGGAATGGATCTTTATACTTCAAACTTATATAAAACACAAAGGGTATGCTATATATAAACGTTTAGCAAACAAGTATTTTGACAAACTTGTCAAAGGAATAAGAGCCAAATACAATTCACATTTAATAACAACCAAAGAAACATTTACTGTATTGGAGAAAACACAGAAAAAAGGTGAACTTACCATTAATGGGTTTGCTTCCGATCAGTCCCCTAAAATAAATAAGGCCTATCATTGGAACGAATTTATGGGTATTAAAGTACCTATGCATACAGGCGCAGAATTACTTGCTAAAAAACTGGATATGGCTGTCGTGTTTTTTCGTGTTAAACGCTTAAAACGCGGGTATTATGAAACTACTTTTGAAACCATTACCGAAAATCCTAGAGAGCATAAGGATTATGAGATTACTGACAAGTTTTTTAGTTTGGTTGAAAAGCAGATTATAGAAGCTCCACAATATTATTTATGGACTCACAAACGTTGGAAACACAAGGATAAAGCTCCCAACTAAACACTAATCCAAGCTAAACCAATCTTCGATATCAACGGATCCGGAGGGATTTTTAAGCAATGACTTATGAATAAATTCATTATTACATCTAGAATATTCGTATTCTCTAGACCATTCTGTATGATGTTTTGCTAATGCAATTATGCTGTCACAAACATACTCAATTTCAGCATTGGTTGTGGTAGGGTGAATAGACATGC
Source organism: Winogradskyella sp. HB-48 (assembly GCF_049942685.1). GTDB lineage: Bacteria > Bacteroidota > Bacteroidia > Flavobacteriales > Flavobacteriaceae > Winogradskyella. The sequence goes on along the minus strand of NZ_CP187934.1, from coordinate 2,557,331 downwards.
GAATCCAACCTGGCTTCCGAACCAATTCACCTATTGAAATTTCATCGGTCAATTCTCTAGACATTTGCTGGTCAACATGCAACAAGAAGTGGCCATAAGTACCAGCACAACTACATCCACCACGTGTCTGGATACCAAATCGGTCATTCAGTAATTTTACACCAAGATTATAATGCAAATCATCAATATAAAATGAAATCACTCCCAAACGCTTTTGATGTTGACCTGCAAGGATATTGATATTCGGAATGGTACTTAATTTCTTAAAGACAATGACTATTAACTCATGCTCACGCTCAAGAATGTTTTGAACTCCCATTTGCTCCTTAAGCTTTATGGAGAGTGCTGCTTTTATGGTTTGTAAAAACCCTGGAGTACCACCATCCTCTCTATCTTCAATATTGTCAATATACTTATGCTCTCCCCACGGATTTGTCCAGCTAACCGTGCCTCCACCTGGACAATCTGGAACCATGTTATGGTATAGTTGTTTGTTAAAGACCAAAACACCTGAAGTTCCCGGACCACCCAAAAACTTATGTGGTGAAAAGAAAATCGCATCGAGCTGCTCATCCTTATCATTAGGATGCATATTTATCTCTACATATGGTGCAGAACATGCAAAATCAACAAAGCAAACACCACCATGTTCATGCATTAGTTTAGCAACCTTATGATAAGGGGTCTGTATGCCTGTAACATTTGAACCACCAACGATAGAGCAAATTTTAAGCGCACTATCTTTATATTGATCTAATAAAGTTTCTAAATTTTCTAGACTAAACAAACCATCCTCATCTGGTGGTACTATTTCAACTTTTGCCATCGTCTCTAACCAAGAAGTTTGGTTAGAATGGTGTTCCATATGGGAAATAAAAACGATAGGACGTATCGCATCAGGGATATCGGTGTATTCTCTTAAGTTTTCTGGAACTTTCAACCCCAAAATACGTTGAAACTTATTCACCACGCCAGTCATACCATTTCCAGTAACGATCAATACATCGTCATCGTTGGCATTAACATGGTCTTTTATGATTTGTTTGGCCTTGTGGTAAGCTTTTGTCATTGCTGTACCAGAAATAGTAGTTTCGGTATGCGTATTTGCAACAAAAGGACCAAATTCATTTTGTAACTTTTCTTCAATCGGCCTATATAATCGACCTGAAGCTGTCCAATCGGTATAGATTATTTTTTGCTCTCCATAGGGAGACACAAACGATTGATTTAAACCAATGATATGCTTCCTAAATTGCTCAAAATAAGCTTCGAGCCTTGTTGTATTATGTTTTGCCGTTTCAGAAATCATATTCAAATTTACTAAATATTAGCGACAGCTTTAATTTCAGCAATAAAACGGTCTGCCAAATCATCTGCAGCTTCTTGCGATTGAGCTTCTGTATATATACGTATGATAGGCTCAGTATTACTTTTTCTTAGATGCACCCAACTATCTGCAAAATCTATCTTTACACCATCTATAGTTGTCAATTTTTTATGACTGTAATTCGATTCCATGGTACTTAAAATAGCATCTACATCTAAATCAGGTGTTAGTTCAATCTTCTTTTTACTCATGAAGTAATTGGGATAGGTAGCTCTTAAAGCGCTTACGGATACTTTCTTTTCCGCCAAAAGACTTAAAAATAAAGCCACACCTACAAGCGCATCTCGTCCGTAATGTAACTCGGGATAGATAATACCTCCGTTACCTTCACCACCGATAACCACATTATTTTTCTTCATTAATTCTACAACATTCACCTCGCCTACCGCACTGGCCTCATAAGTTCCACCATACTTTTCGGTAACATCACGCAAGGCTCTAGTAGAACTCATATTACTCACCGTATTACCTGGCGTTTTGCTTAACACATAATCGGCACAAGCCACTAAGGTATATTCCTCACCAAACATCTCTCCTTTTTCGTCCATAAACGCTAAACGATCCACATCTGGATCTACCACTATACCAAAATCGGCATGCTCCTTTACCACGGCTTTTGCCAAATCTCCTAAATGTTCTTTTAAAGGTTCTGGGTTATGCGGAAAGTGACCTGTTGGATCACAATACAGTTTTACAGCCTCCACACCCAAACGCTCTAAGAGTAAAGGTATAGCTATACCACCTGTAGAGTTGACACCATCTACCACAACCTTAAGATTTGCTGCTTCAATGGCTTTTTTATTTACTAATGGCAATGCTAAAACTTCATCAATATGCAAATCGATATAAGCATCATTTTTGGTAATCTTACCAAGGGCGTCAACTTCAGCAAAGACCATATCATTTGATGCGGCTAATTCTAATATTTTCTTTCCTTCAATACCATTTAGGAATTCACCTTTATGATTCAATAATTTTAAGGCGTTCCATTGTTTGGGATTGTGACTCGCAGTCAATATAATACCACCATCAGCATGCTCCATGGGTACAGCAACTTCAACCGTTGGTGTGGTTGATAAACCTAAATCTATAACATGGATTCCCATACCTACCAAAGTATTCATCACTAAGCCCTGCATCATCTCACCCGAAATACGTGCATCTCTACCAACAACCACGCGATAATGTTCTTTATTGCGCTGTTGTTTTATCCATGTGCCATAAGCAGCTGCAAACTTAACTGCATCTATTGGCGTAAGATTGTCTTCAACTTTACCTCCTATAGTACCACGAATTCCTGATATTGATTTAATTAAAGTCATCTCTTATTGATTTTGAGCAAATATAAGATGTTAATCCTATTTTGTTATTATGAATTTGTAAATTCGGGCAATGAACTTCTTGGCCCATATATATCTATCAGGAAATAACAAACTCATATCCATAGGCAATTTTGTTGCAGATGGGATTAGAGGTAAAAATTACAGAACTTATCCAAAAGAGATGCAAATAGGCATTCTACTGCATAGGGAAATAGATACATTTACAGATGCACATCACATCTTCAGGCAAAGTACCAAACGCTTACATCAAAATTATGGGCATTACAGTGGAGTTATTGTAGATATTTTTTACGACCATTTCTTGGCAAAAAACTGGGAAAGCTATTCCGATATACCTTTAGCTAAATTTGTTGATGATTTTTACCAAACACTCAATGCCAATTTTGATATGCTCCCAGAGCGTTTTAAGCGACTCACACCTATTATGATAAAAGGAAATTGGCTTTTTAATTATGCTACAATAGATGGTATTCAAAGTGTACTTAATGGCATGAACAATCGTACCAATGGCAAATCTAAAATGAATGAAGCCACAAATGAACTTCGGACTTATTATTCCGAATTTGAAAAAGAATTTACAGCCTTTTTTGATGAACTCATAGCGTTCAGTAAAATCAAGCAAACCGAAATAGAAAAGCAATACAGTATATGAAGCATACAATAACCGTCTTACTTATAATTTTTGTCTTATTTGGCTGTAAACAAGAAGTAAGAAGTAATCAATCCAAAATAATTTCAAAAGGTACTATCTCCCAAAAAGCAATGGTAGTAAGTGCCAGAAAAGAAGCTTCTGAGATTGGTATTCAAATACTAAAACAAGGTGGTAATGCTTTTGATGCCATGATGGCCACCGAAATGGCACTTGCAGTAGTTTATCCCTATGCTGGCAACCTTGGCGGAGGTGGCTTTTTGGTGTACAGACTAGCCGATGGTACAAAAGGTGCTTTAGATTACAGAGAAAAAGCTCCTTTGGCCTCTAACAAAGACATGTATCTTGATGAAAATGGCAATGTTATAAAAAACCTTAGCACAGTTGGTAGCATGGCTATTGGTGTACCAGGAACAATTGCCGGCATTTTTGAAGCCCAACGCAAATTTGGCAAACTAGATGTGAAAACCATTTTAAAACCTGTTATAGCATTAGCACAAAATGGATTTGCGGTTACTCAAAAACAAGCAAAACGATTTTCTGAGTACGACAGTATTTTTTCAACCGTGAATAAAAAGCAAATCCTTTTTAACAAGAACCTTAAAGCTGGTGATACACTCAGGAATTTGGCTTTAGCAGAGACCTTACAACGTATTGCTGCTGGTGGTAGAAATGAATTTTATGAAGGGGAAACTGCAAACATTTTAATCGATTATTTAAACGCTAATGGCAGCATCATCACACTCGAAGATTTAGCCAAATATGAAGCCAAATGGCGAACACCTATCACTTTTCAATATGATGAATTGACCATTACGTCCATGTCGCCTCCATCATCAGGAGGTATTTGTTTAGGGCAAATCATGAAGATGGTAGAACCCTTCGATTTAAATGATTATGGTCATAATTCATTAAAAGCAATTCAGGTGATGGTCGAAGCAGAAAAACGAGCTTATGCTGATAGAAGTTATTATTTAGGCGATCCTGATTTTGTGGATATTCCGACAGAAACGTTATTGAGCGACGTATATCTTGAAAAACGAATGGATAACTTTTCATTCAAAAAACCGACTCTTTCAACGACATTATCCTATGGTGAAATTATAGGCTATGAAAGTGACGAAACTACCCACTACTCTATTGTAGATCAGTATGGAAATGCTATAGCTGTTACCACAACGCTAAATGGAGCTTATGGCTCTAAAATGTATGTTGAGGAATTAGGTTTTTTTCTCAATAATGAAATGGACGACTTTAGTAGCAAACCAGGTGTACCCAACACATATGGTCTAATCGGTGCTGAAGCCAATAGTATTGCTCCAGAAAAAAGAATGCTGAGCGCCATGACACCAACTATAGTAGAAAAAGAAGGAGAGCTTTACATGACGCTTGGTACACCAGGTGGATCAACTATAATTACATCGGTATTGCAAACCATTATTAATGTCCATGAGTTTGGATTCTCTATGCAAAGTGCAGTTGATGCACCGCGCTTTCATCATCAATGGTTGCCAGATGAAATTAGAATGGAACCGAATGCTTTTGATAAAAACCTTATCAAACAATTAGAAAATTTAGGATATACCATCAATCAAACACGAACACCTGTGATTGGCAAAGTAGACGGAATTTTAGTGTTAGATGACGGTACTTTAGAAGGTGGTGCAGATTACAGAGGAGACGATACTGCAGTTGGGTTTTAACATTGTTTTAAAAAATACATCTCTACGATATTGTATCTTTAACTTCACCAAGCCTAAATTAACCTGCTTTATAAAATCAACCAAACATGAAAAATTATATTGCCTTTGCAGTACTTTGCGCTTCTCTATTCTCGTTTTCGCAAGGGACACAACTCTTAAGACAACCAACATTACATGGCGACGATGTGGTTTTTGTTTATGCCAACGATTTATGGAAGGCATCAATACAAGGAGGAACAGCTATAAGATTAACTAGTGATGACGGTTACGAGTCTAATCCTCACTTTTCCAATGACGGCAAACTAATTGCTTTTACAGCACAATACGATGGTAATGTGGATGTGTTTGTAATGCCGTATGAAGGCGGAGAACCTAAACGCCTTACCTATCATCCTGATGGTGATTTTGTGCAAGGTTGGACTCCAGATGGCAAAGTTTTGTTTCGCTCTGGTCGTGAAGCACAACCAACAATGACTAACAAATTTTTTACAGTTTCTATTGATGGAGGTTTACCTGAAGCTTTAGATATTCCCAGAGCGGCTTATGGTGAAATGTCTCCAGATGGAAAACATGTGGCGTATACCCCTATCACTGGTTGGGATGCTGAGTGGAGAAATTACCGTGGTGGGCAAGCCATGCCAATTTGGGTGGTAGATCTAAAGACAAAAGATTTAGTAAGAACTTCTCAGCCTACTAAAGAACGTCATTTAGATCCCGTCTGGTTAAATGGATTGGTATATTTTATGTCCGAACGCGATTATACGATGAATATCTGGTCGTTTAATCCTTCAACCAAAGAAGAAAAACAAATCACCTTTCATAAAAAATTTGACGTAAAAAGCTTAGATGCGAGTAACGATAAAATCGTTTACGAACAAGGTGGATATCTTCATGTTTACAATCCTACAACGGGCAATACAGCACAATTGAATATAGATGTTAAAGCTGACCTCAATTTCTATAGAACAAAATGGGATGATGTTTCAGCAGGACAATTAACCAACCCTAATGTTTCTCCTACCGGTAAGCGTGTCGTATTCGAACATCGTGGTGAAATCTTCACCGTACCTAAAGAAAATGGAACTTGGATAAACCTTACCAACTCACCAGGTGTTGCTGATCGAAGCCCAATATGGTCTCCTAAAGGTGATAAAATTGCTTGGTTTTCTGATAAAAGTGGAGAATACCAATTAATGATCGCTGACCAAAATGGTCAAAACGCTGAGGCCATTTCCTTACCAGACCCAACATTTTACTTCCAACCTGATTGGTCACCAGATGGTAAATACATTGCTTATACAGACACACATTACAATATTTGGGTCATAAACCTAGAAACAAAAAAAACAAAACAGGTCGATACCGATCGTTATGCGCATCCTAATCGTTCCATGAATCCCGTTTGGTCTCCAGACAGCAAATGGATTGCCTATGCAAAACAACAGGATAGCCATTTTAAAGCCATTTTTGCTTATAGTATTGACGCTAACAAAATCATCCAAATAACAGATCCAATTGCTGATGCTATAACACCTGTTTGGGATGAATCTGGAAAATACCTTTACACATTAGCAAGTACCAATTATGGTTTACAGAGTGGTTGGCTAGACATGAGCAACTATGATCCTGCAGCCAATCTTACACGAAGTTTATATGCAATAGTGCTTAGCAATAAAGATAAGGCTCCAAACCTCCCAAAAAGTGATATGGAAGATGCAAAAAAGGAAGAGAAAGATGATAAAAAGGATGACAAAAAAGACGATAAAAAAGACGATAAAAAATCATCTGATGGTGTTACTGTAACTATAGACGAAGAAGGAATTTTTGACCGAGCTGTAGCATTAAATTTACCCGATAGAAATTATGTAGCATTGTTAAAAGGCCCAAAACACAATGTGTTTATTGCTGAAGCTATTCCTAATGCCAGAGGTCTTAAAGTACATTCTTACGATGTTGAGAAGGAAAAAGCAACAGACTTTGCTGAAGGTGTTTCGCAAATGGTGGCTTCCGACGATAGAAAATCTATTCTGCTATCTCAAAATGGTAATTGGGTTTTAACCGAAACATCCTCACCTCCTAAACCAGGAAAGGATAACTTAAAAATTGATATCAAAATTAAGCTCGATCCTAAAGCAGAGGCACATCAAATCTTCAAGGAAGGATGGCGTTATATGCGAGACTTCCTTTACGTAGATAATGTACATGGCGCACCTTGGGATGATGTTTACAAGTGGTATGCGCCTTGGATAGATCATGTACGACATAGAACAGACCTAAACTATGTGGTTGACATTATGAGTGGAGAAGTTGCCGTAGGACATTCCTATGTTTCTGGTGGTGATTTTCCAGATGTAAATCGGGTACCTGTAGGATTACTAGGTTGTGATTTTGAAGAAGTAAATGGTAATTATAAAATTTCAAAAATATACACTGGTGAGCGTTGGAATCCCAATACCGAAGCACCACTTGCAAAACCTGGTATAGAGGTTAATGAAGGGGATTATATTTTAGCGATTAATGGAAAACGTTTAGACAGTAAAACCAATCCTTACGAGCTATTAGAACAAACGGCTGGAAGAGAGATTAACATCACCGTCAATTCTCAGCCCAATATGACCGATGCTAAAACCATCTTAGTAAAACCTATAAGTAACGAACGTGGTTTAAGAAGTGTAGAATGGATTGAAAGCAACAGACGTAAAGTCGATAAGCTATCTAATGGTAAACTCGCTTATGTCTATGTACCCAATACTGGAGGTGGAGGTTTTACTTCCTTCAACAGATATTATTTTTCACAACAGGACAAAAAGGGTGTCATAATAGACGAACGAAATAATGGTGGTGGTTCTGCTGCCGATTATATGATAGATATTATGTCTCGTGAATTGTTCGGTTATTTTAACAGTAAAGCTGGTGATAAACGACCATGGACAACACCTATTGCTGGTATTTGGGGTCCAAAAGTGATGTTGATTAACGAACGTGCTGGTTCTGGTGGTGACTTACTGCCATATATGTTTAAGATGAAAAATATTGGACCATTAATTGGTACCAGAACTTGGGGAGGACTTGTAGGAACTTGGGATACACCTCGTTTTATTGATGGTGGTCGCATGGTAGCGCCTCGTGGTGGCTTTTATGACGTTGATGGTGAGTGGGCTGTAGAGGGAGAAGGTGTAGCTCCAGATATTGAAGTGATTCAGCATCCAAAGGAAACATCAAAAGGTAACGACCCACAATTGGAACGCGCAGTACAAGAAGCTATGAAGTTATTAAAAGGCAATGAGTTTGAACCAAAATCTGAACCAAAAGCACCAGTTCGTTGGAAACGACCACAAGGATATAAGAATGATAACTAACAAGAATACTTCTCGAGAATTCTGCTAAAGCATATCGAAACACGATTTTTTAATGCTTCAAAATCACTCGAAGTGACGAATTAATATATTGACTTTTGTCAGTTCGAGTGAAATTGTTTTTGCAATTTTGTATCGAGAACCTCATAATAAATCCATGCAAAAATACGACGTTGTTGTACTGACCGACCATAGGTATGCGCATCCATCTAAGTTAAATGATTACACCAAAAACATCATTGTAGAAGATGCTCTAGTGGTCAATGCAATGGGAAAACTTGGTTTAAATGTTATCCGATTAGCGTGGAGTGATCCTCATTTCGATTGGTCTTCTACAAAAGCGGTATTATTTAGAACCACATGGGATTATTTTGATGATTTCCCTAAGTTTTCAAATTGGCTAAATAGGATTTCGAAAGTTACCAATCTATTTAACTCAGACTCTATCATACGTTGGAATATTGACAAGCATTATCTACAAGATCTTAAAGCAAAAGGTGTTCATATCTCTGAAACCTTGTTTTTAGAAAAAGGAGACAAAAAGACGCTTGAAGACTTACATACAGAAACAGGTTGGACGGAAACTGTACTGAAACCTTGTGTATCTGGTGCAGCAAGACATACTTACAAGCTCAATCCTGAAAACAGAGCCAAGCACCAAGGAATTTATGAAACACTTATTGCGAACGAAGCTATGATGCTTCAACCTTTTCAAAAGAATATAGTGTCTGAAGGAGAAATCTCAATGATGGTATTTAATGGACAGTTTACGCATGCTATTCTAAAGAAAGCTAAAGCAGGTGATTTTAGAGTGCAAGATGACTTTGGTGGAAGTGTCCACGATTACAAACCCAGTAAAGTCGAAATTCAGTTTGCCATAGACACAGTTAAAGCTTGCAACGAGTTACCTTTATATGCCAGAGTGGATATCTTTAAAGATAATAATGGACAAATTGCTTTAGCAGAACTAGAACTTGTGGAACCAGAACTATGGTTTAGACACCATCCTGATGCTGCTCTTATTCTAGCGGAAGGGATTAAAGAAAAACTTTTGACATTGTCATGCTGAATTTAGTTCAGCATCTTTGCACATAATAGAATAAAAATTATGCCAAAAACATCAAAAAGAAAACGCATTCTTAAAATTATTGGAGGTATTATCATTTTCCTAACGCTTCCCACACTTCTCTTCTTTGGGTTTATGTACCTCAAATACAATGAGGATTTACCAACTGGAACACAAGGAGCAGAAGCTGACCAGCTTGCTACCTCAATGCTTCAAGCCTTAAATGAAGAAGCTTATCTTAATACGGATTACCTCGAATGGACCTTTAAAGGTATTCACCATTACAAATGGTACAAAACAGACCAAACTTGCGAAGTGTTATGGGATGATATGACCGTTATTTTGGATTTTGAAAATTCCAATAATTCAAAAGTATTTGCTGGTGAGCAGGAATACAATGGTAGCGAAAAACAAGCCTACATCCAAAAAGCACAAGATTATTTTAATAACGATTCCTTTTGGCTAGTAGCACCTTATAAAGTGTTTGATAAAGGAACAGAGCGCAGATTAGTAACTACCAACGAGGGTGAAAAAGCATTACTTGTAACTTATACCAAAGGAGGCACAACACCAGGCGATTCCTACCTATGGCATTTGGATGAAACCGGCAAGCCTAAAAGCTTTCAAATGTGGGTAGACATTTTACCTATTGATGGTCTTGAAGCGTCATGGAACCAATGGACAACCACAGAAAGCGGTGCTCTACTTCCTACAACCCACAAATTCTTTGTGTTTAATTTAGATATGGGCAAAGTTAAAGGACTTAAATTGTAACCAATTAGCTCTATTAGATAGTATCGAGTTACTTAGACTAATTACTATCTACTATCTACTTAGATTTCTGCCCTACGAACTGTTGGGTTTTCAATTTAAACAGCACGTTAAAACTGGTTAAACTGCCATAGCTTCTAGTGATGTATTGCTGTAAATCTATTTTCTCTTGTTCGTCAAGATTACTAGAGTTAATCTTCTGTTCCATCACACGTAAGCGATCGCGTACCATGGTTATTTTATGAAAGAAAGTATCTATTGGCATTTCCTTACTTTGTAAATTGGTATCGCCAGGCTCTAGGATTAGCTTGCCGCCCTTCCACTTATCGGCAATAGAAACAACTTCAGAGACATCTGACCATTTTTTTAGAATAGATTTCAGGCTTTTCTCAACTTCATAAAAACTTACGGTGTCTACATCGTCTTCAGCCGCTTCAATCACTTCAAAGTCTTCATCAAGTTCCAAAGTTTCCAAACCTTTATCGATAAAAGTGACCCAATAGTGTTTTGAGGTGACATTGGTAACGACTCCTTTTCCGTGTTCATTATGATTGATGCGTGATCCTATTCCTAATAATTTCATTGTTGATTATAGTTTAATCTGTTATTAATTTTGATGAAATTCGTCAATTCGAGTGGATTTTACGATTGAAAATGAGTAAAATCTGTATCGAGAATAGAATTTTATTTAAACTGGTTCTCGATACAATTTTTCATGCTTCAAAATCACTCGAACTGACGCTTGATTATGATTTTGAAACCAAAATACAAAGCTAGGTTATTTTATTTTTTTGGATAACAAGTATACTAAATCTCTGTTAGATTTTTGTAGTTGTTGATCTACAAAAATGAGTGGCATAATTTCCGTTTTAAAGACATGGCTTATATATGAAGTATACATGGAGTAAACATGGAGGAGATATGGAGGAGCTCTAATTTTGATTTTTAGCTAAAAACCATACTTTTTAATTAGTTTTATATATTCATTTCACATTGATGCAAAACCCTTCGACAAGCTCGGGATGACTACCAATAAATGTCTTTTACCTTTATTGATTTTGTTTTATATGTTCATTTTTGAAAGACCAAAAACGAACCAAAAAGTCTTTTGCTGAAAGAGGAAATTACTGCGTACCACTCGCTCTAGAGCATTTGTAGCCTAAACCCAATACCAACATATCTTTCAATCCTTGACAGTAACTTTAAACAGGATTTTGACAGCTCATTATTTCTGCTTTCAGCGGTTTCCGACTGTATCGGAATTACAAGTTATTTTAAAGCTCTTGGTTTGTTTTAATATTGCTATATTTTAATTGATTGTGGTACTTGTATGTTTATTTAAAATCCACTACTTTTAATCATCCTCTTTTACTAACCTAATCAATAGCCGTATCCCAAAAAAATAAACGATATGGACTACCACATCACTTTCTGGAATTTAGAAAACCTATTTGATATTGAACATTCTCCAAGACGTACCGAGAAACTGCAGCGTGCTATTGGTAGTGATGTTAAAGGCTGGGGACCCACACAGCTCGATCAGAAATTAGAGCAACTCAACCGCATTATTATGCAACTGAATAATGGCCATGGACCAGATATACTTGGAGTGTGTGAGGTTGAAAATGCCCATGTACTTCATCTATTGATTCAAAAAATGGGCAGCTTAAACCGCAACTATGCTTTGGTACATGACGATTCTGATGACAAACGTGGCATCGATGTGGCTTTTATATACGATGCTGATCTATTCACCGTTGAGGAAGAAAATGGTGAGCCTAAGGTTTTTGATCATTTTGTTTTGCGCCGTACGGCAACTAGGGATATTCTGCAGGTTAATTTTTTGACCAAACACAGCCAAGGGCAACAGCGCTTGGTACTCATTGCCAACCATTGGCCGTCGCGCAGTGGTGGGCAGTATGAGTCTGAAGGTTACCGACAGATTGCTGGTGAAACCTTAAGTTATTTTCATCAGCGTATTAGAGAGGTACATGGTGATGACACTCCTGTTTTAGCTATGGGCGACTTTAACGATGAGCCTTTTAACGAATCGCTGACGCGATTTGCTTTGGCTTTACGCAGTAGAGCGCGTGTGGTGCGTGGTCGTATTCCTTATTTTTTAAACTTGATGTGGCCCTTAATGGATTATGGTACTGCCAGTTTTTATTTTGGAAACCAGCCCAATATGCTGGATCAGTTTTTGGCGAATGAAAACATGCTAAAAAGCAATAGTGCTATAAAAGTGGTGTCTGGCTCTGTAAGTATTGAACGTTTTCCTGAAATGGTAAAACCCGGACATTATGGTGTGCCCAAACATTTTGGTGGGATGGGCAAAAAGATTGATGCTAATGGTTTTAGCGACCACTATCCTATTTCGGTAAAACTGAGGGAGTCTTAGCGCTTGCGTAGCTAATGTATTAGATGAACATGAAGGTGTCTTCATCCTTTATGGCCTTGGTGGCTTGCCTGCCTTTTGCGCAAACCTCAGCTTTTTGTGGTGGTATATTTGTTCTTTCTAATCTGGACTTTAGCCATCGTAATCGTAGTTTTTGTATTGAGTTCATAGCATTGGTGTTTGGTGTTTATAAAGATACGACTATAAACTTACTTTTAGACGTCTTAAACGGTTAGATATAAAAGATTTAGCATTGTATTAACATTAAAATGACACTTAGGTCTTGTGTTTTATGTTTTGTAATGGTTTTATTGTGCGGGATTTTTTAACCAACCGTTTGTTAGGTGTAATGTGACACCCTTTACGTCACTTCGAGTGTCCCGACTGCAAACGTCGGGATGTATCGAGAAGCCTTCCAAACCCAAATCTTAAAACAAACTTGAAATTCCGACAACGTCGGAAAACGCTGTAAGCAGAAATAGTGAGCTGTAAAAGCACCCTCGCAACCAAAATGAAGTAGGCAACCTCCAAGTCTAACTATAAAGATAACTTACGAAGTACAAGAGCGAACGATACTTTGTAATTTCCTCTTACAGCAAAAGGCTTTTTTGGTGGCCTGTCCTGAGCATTATCGAATTCAAAATATATTTTGAATGAAGATACCTTACAACGTAAGTCGAAGGGTTTAGCCATTAAAAAAGAATTGTAGTAATTACAATAACCAAAAAAGTGAAATGGGCTCAGCCGAAGTATCAATTCGAGCCTCTGTGTCTCCAAACAGATCGAGAAGCCTCCTAAACCCAAATCATAAAACCAACTATCTATTCACCAAAAACACCTCAACAGTCTGTGTTTTTCCCTTTAATTGAACCGAGCCTAAACTTTTAAACACGTATGTGTCTGAAGACACAGCATCTACTACATCTTTAGACACCAACAGATCTACATTAAACGATTGGCATTCTGATTGTAACCTTGCGGTGGTATTAAGAACATCCCCTGTAAAAAAGATGTCTTTTTTAAGGGCGCCGATTTCACCCGTTGTGACTTCACCTAAATGAATGGCCGCTTTAAAGTCGGGCACAATTCCATAAGCTTTGAGATAATAGGATTGCCGTTGTGCTAAATCGTCTTTCATAGCAAAAAAACAGTCTAGACTTAGTTGTGCATAGTCTTTAGTGGTATGAGGCCATGTGAGTACAATCTCATCGCCTACATACTGATAGACTTCTCCCTTATGACGTAAAATCGCATCGGAAAGGTCATTGTAATAGGATGCTAAAAATTGAAAATAGGTATCATGACCCAAAGTTTCAGCAATCTGTGTAGAGGACTTCATATCGCTGAACATAAACAAACGGGTTTCGGTTTTTGGATGGTGGTAACGCCCAGTCACAAAATTAGACAAGACCGAATGCCCTAAATGTTCACTGACCTCAACATAAAACAAAGTTAGGAGCATTGAAAATGCCAATTGAATCAAGGTGCTGGCATGTGTAATACTCCAAAAGAACACGCTGTACTTATTCCAAACAAGACCAGAACCTATTGAGGTGTTTAATTCAATACTTGCTGCTATTATAAAGGTTACAAAAACTATCAGCTCCATAAACAGTATATAGAAGGCAAACTTTCCTAAAAGCTTAATGGCAAAGCGATAGGGTTTAAACACTTTATTGATAAACCCATATTCAATATATCCTACTAAAAGCCCTATAAGCGCTACACTAATACTGGCAAACAAAAATACTTTGGGTGTTATTGCAATGGCGGAATCTGGAGTATTACTGGTATTGCCAATAATGGCCTGCTCTGTCCACAAAAACACCCAACCCGTTACTAACCAAATGATTGCTATGGGTAAAGATTGATTTAATAAACGCTTTTGTTTTAAAGCTAACATAGTGATGAGATATGTTTCACGAAAGTAAGCAACTAATTTGAATATCAATTAGTACCTGCCATAAAGCTCTATTAAAATGATTGCAACTATAGCATAAAAATAATGCTTATAAAAACACTTGAAAACCAAAAAATCCAGCACCGGGATGCTGGATTTTTGAATAATCTATTAAAAGTATGCGATACTTATTGAACCTGTACCTTAATCTTCTGATTTTTTCTTGAACGTATAATTAATACCAAACATCGCCATAGACGTTGTCATCTTGTACGATACTGAAGTGCCTGGAATCTCACCTAGCGGATTAGTTGGTGTAATCTGTCTTGGGTCTAAAATACGCCCTTCTGTAGAACCATTGCTATCACCATAATGGTAAACGGCATCTAGTCGCCAATTATCATTAATCTCATAGCTTAATCCAAATTGGTAAGCATTTTTAATAATTGCTGTTGCAGGAGTTGAAAAGAATGCCAAATCATCATCAATTGGATTACCACTGTAGGTATATCCTAAACGTAATGGTAATTTGCTAATGCCTTTATATTGTAAGCCCACGGAAAGAATAGAAATATCCTTCCAACCAAATCCTCTGACCGCACCTGTAGGAAAACCATTGTCGCCTATTTCCCAACCACTAGCTTCAAAACCTTCAGTATTTTCATAAAATACACGTCTAAAATCGAGCGCAAAGTCAAAATTCGTAAAAGAATAGCCTAGACCAAGTGACATGATGGCTGGGTAATCCATTTGGAAATTAACATCTGGTGCATCTGTACCATCGAGGTACTTGTTATCAAATTCAAATTCACCAAAGGTCTGATTGGTTTTATAGGAAGCCCCTAATTTTAAACCAGAGCCTGAGTCGTAAAATACACCAAACTGTGCGCCAAAACCAAATGCCGGAGTACTATCTACTTTAGGATAGCCTTTACCTGTGCCTCCCATAGACGCTGGGAAATCTGGCGATGCTATTGGATTGGGATTTAAAGTTAATGCCGCATAATTAAAGTTAGGTTGTATACCTACAGACAATTTATCTGTAATTTCATAGGCATAGGTACCGCTAACTTGCAACAACATATAATCAGACTCTAAGCGTCCAAATCCATTAAGCCCTTGTGGCCAGTTAATAGCGTTTGAGTTGTTTGGATTCCAGTCCATATTTGGATTTCCATTCATATCCATTGGTAAATTGGTTTCTTGAGGAAACGTAACCCCAAACCCGCTGATACCAAAAGCGGATACACCGAAGGTATGTTTGCTATTTTCTTTACCCCAAACCATGCCTAGCGCTGGCATGTAAGATACACCTCTGTCATCTTCAGTAGTACCATAAACTGGTGGTGAGGCCGGTGACCCTGGGCCAAAAGCGCCCTCAGGATATAACAATCCAGCCGGTAAACTAGAACTCAATTCTGGTGATGAAAAGAAAAAGCCCAAATCAAACTTTAACATGTTGTCGTCAAACACAGATATGGCTGCTGGATTCCAGTGCATGGCACCAGAAATGTCTAATGGTTGTGCCGTTGCAGCACCACCCATGGACATATTTACAGATCCCACACCTTGCATAATATGACCTGTTTGGGCATAAAGGCCGAGTGAGAATAGTAATACAATTAATTTAATAAATGATGTTTTCATAATAAGATCGTTTTATATTCTGCGAGTAAAATGGCTTTAGAACTATTGGTTTTTATCGCGTTTTCGAATTTGGTTAGTAAATAGCCAATAGCAAAATTATAAGGCATGCCCGTAACATATTATGATAAATGTCATAGTCTGGTTTTTGAAAATTGAAGCCTCTAAAACTCCTTTAAAATCAAGCGTTTCCAAATGTTCTTCTTATGTAACATTTGTTACATGGATACATGACATTTGTCATACACTAACTTGAAGCATCACTGTAACTTTACCATCAGAAATTGAGGTGTATTATAACACATAACCAAAAATAAAGACCTATGAAAAATTTAGTGATTTTAGGAGCGGGAACGGCCGGAACAATGATGGCCAACCACCTTGTAAAAAAACTCCCCAAAAAAGAATGGCAAATTACCATTATAGATCAATATAAGACTCATTATTATCAACCTGGATTCTTGTTTTTACCTTTTGATATTTATACAGAAGATCAGGTAAAAAAAGAGGGAAAGAAATTTATTCCGAAAGGAGTGAATTACATTCAGAAAAAGATTGAATTAATCTCTCCAGATGACAATAAAGTAATTCTAGAGAATGAGGATGTTGTTAACTATGATATACTTATTGTTGCTACAGGCTCTAAAATAGCACCAGATGAAATTGAGGGCATGAAAGGCCCTGAATGGCACAAAAGTGTTTTCGATTTTTATACGTTTGAAGGTGCCAAAGCACTAAGGGATAAATTGCGTAGCTGGGAAGGTGGTAAACTTGTTGTTCATATTACCGAAATGCCTATTAAATGTCCTGTAGCTCCCTTAGAATTTGCGTTTTTGGCAGACTCTTACTTTAAAAACAAAGGGATGAGAGACAAGGTAGATATAACCTATGTGACCCCTTTAGATGGTGCGTTTACAAAACCTAAAGCCACAAAGGCATTGCACCATTTGTTAGAAGAAAAAGGCATCGCAGAAGTTACTAGCTTTAATATTGAGCGTGTTGATTATGAAAATAACAAGATTATTGATTATGCAAATACTGAGGTAGATTATGACCTTTTAGTGACCGTCCCTACCAATATGGGTGATGAACTTATAGAACGTTCTGGAATGGGTGATGATTTAAACTTTATCCCTACAGATAAAAACACGTTACAGTCTAAAGACTATGATAATGTTTTTGTCATTGGAGATGCCACTAATATACCAACTTCAAAAGCGGGATCCGTAGCGCATTTTGAGGCCGAAATCCTTGAAGAAAACATCTTGAAATATATTAATGGTGAACCTTTAGAGGCTGGATTTGACGGCCATGCCAATTGCTTTGTTGAAACTGGAAACGGAAAAGCTTTGTTAATTGACTTTAATTATGAACTAGAGCCTGTTGAGGGAACTTTCCCCATAGCAGGCATTGGACCAATGCAATTATTAAAAGAAAACCGAATAAACCATATGGGAAAATTAGCTTTTAGATGGGTGTATTGGAACATGCTGTTGAAAGGTATACCTATCCCATTTGTATCAACAAACATGTCGTATAGAGGCAAAAAAATCGAAGCATAACACTAATAATTAAACCTTTTAAATTCTGAAATCATGAAAAAACTAATTGCAAATAGAGAAATCGATGTTAACGAAGAAGGCTATCTAACCGACTTTAATCAATGGGATCGTGAAATAGGTAATGGTATTGCCGAAGAGTCTAATATTTCAATGACTGACAAACATTGGGAAGTCATAGAATACTTACAAGACAAATATCACAAAGAGGAACCATTATCCGTAAGAGGTATTAAAAAAAGTGGTGTGATAGACATCAAGGAGTTTTATAACCTGTTCCCTGGCGGACCTCTTAAGATATCGACTAAAATAGCAGGTATTCCTAAACCAAAGAGCTGTATCTAAAGAGTATTAAACTAATCAAAAACATAAAATATTATGGGCACAAAAGTTAAAAAGATGCTTTTTATACTATCTAAAGCAACAATTGAAAATGTTTACGCTGCCTTTGTCATGGCCAATGGAGCACGCATGGAAGGTATAGAATCTGAAATATTCTTCACATTCTTTGGGTTGGAAGCCATTCAAAAGAAAAAATTAGACCATCTCCATGTGGCTACAGTAGGTAACCCTGCGATGCACATACCAACAATGTTGGGTGGTTTACCTGGTGTTGAGGCCTTAGCTACCAAGATGATGAAGAAAGAAATGGAAAAATTGGATATGCCACCTGTAGGTGAATTTTTAGAAATTCTATCGGATTCTGGTTGTAAGCTTTGGGGTTGTAAACTTGCTGTTGAAATGTTCCATCTTAAAGAGGAAGACTTTATTGATGAGCTAGATGGCATCATCACAATAGGAGACTTTTATAGTCGTGCAAACGAGGAAGGCACGCACCTTCTATTCATTTAAACAAAGACATTTCAAGACCTTATAATTAGGTTCAGACGTTGAATCATGGCGGTAGGAGTATTTCGTTTAGAAAGCTTCTACCGCTATTTTTATGGATTTTTTTATATATACTTACATCAACAGTTTCCGACGGTTTAAGAATCGTAAGTACTGTGCTATTTGGACATTTAAGTTTGAAGTGTCATTGCGAGTGAGGAACGAACATGGAAATCTAACCATCTAATCCCTAACCACTAACTACTAAAACCCATCTTAAAATTCCGACATCGGCGGAAGCCGCTGTAAGCAGAAATAGTGAGCTGTAAAAACAGTGTTGCAAACCAAAATCAAGTAGGCAACCTCTAAATCTAGTTATAAAGAAAAATCACAAAACACTAAAGCGAACGGTACTTTGTAATTTCCTCTTACAGCAAAAGGCTTTTTTGGTGGCCTGTCCTGAGCGTAGTCGAAGGGTTTAGCCAATAAAAAAGAATGGTACCATTAATTAATATTGTATTTGAAAAACCCACTCGAAGTGACAAATTGAATAGTCAACTAAGCCTTTATTGTAAGTGAGCAACGAATATGGAAATCTAATAAACTAACCCCTAATCACTAACTACTAACTACTAAAAATCCTACTTCTTACGACTACGGTCTGTATTACATCTTCGGCAACGCGATAAATAGGTCATGGACAACTCATACACCCCATCGGTACGACCAATATTAGAGGTGTTTTTATCATAGGAGAACCCAAATCTTAGGGTCTCATATTCAAAGCCAACAAAGGCATTTATTGAAGTTAGCAAATGGGCATTACCATCATTTCGCGCAGGATTGGTAGCTGCTGTAAGCCCTAATAAAATTGCATCGAGCTGTACTATGGTGCCAATATCCAAGCGATTGTAGGGTCCTTGCACCATAAGGTTTGTGGTCATCATAATAGTATTCTCATGTAAGAATGGAAACCTAACATTGCCATGAAACGAATAGAAAATATCCAATGGCAACTTTTCACCTTCAACAATTGAAATGTTTGGTCGGTTAAGATGACGTACTGAACCTCCCACCCAGTAACTGATATCATTAAAGGTTTGCTTTTCAACAATAAATCCTGCATTAATATCTAAAAAGAAGATGTTATTTAATCGACCAGCCAAAGGATCTACAGACACAGGATTGATGAACCCAGAATTGATATTAATTTGATCGGCTAAGGTTAAGTTTCTGAAGCGATTGCTTTTATTACCAATACCAGCTTCAATAGCAGGCCTAAAGTACCATCCATTATTGAGATTGATGCGATGTGCATAATTAAAGTTAATCTGAGCGTAGTTATAATTATTAAAGGATTCGTACTGCCAAACGGCATTCATTCCAATACCAAAGCCTAGACTTGGGCCATAGTCATAAGACTTATTTACATAGGCATACTGCGTATGTATCTGTAAATCGAGGTTTGGCCATTGCACCCGGCTTAAAATACCCGCTGCAATACGGTCGTTATCTTCAAAACCAGAAAAGGCAGGATTTAAAGTTTCCTGTATATAGTTAGACTGCGTAAAAATGGGGTCTTGCGCTTGAGCAGCCCAACAGCAAATAAGTATAATGATGGTAAATATGGGTCTTAAGGTCATGGGTTATTTTATAAATACAAAAGCTCCTTGAGCGGTAATTGTTTTTCCATAAAAGGTTTTAGCACTAAAGGTGTAATAGTAATTTCCATTTTCGGCAAGCTCGTCTTTAATCTTTCCGTTCCAACCGGTAAAATTCTCATCATTTTCGGTATAGATGAGACTTCCCCAAGTGTCATAAATATTCAGTTCCAAACTACTTAATCCTTCATAAACAGGTCCAAAGAAATCATTAATACCATCGTCGTTTGGTGTAAATGCATCTGGCATGATTAACTTATAACCCTCTTCAACATATAAGGTAATCACACGCTCATACACACAACCAAATGGATAGGTTACAGTCTGAGTGACCACATAAGAACCAACAGCACTATAGGTATGGGTTGGATTTTCTTCACCCGAAAAACTACCGTCACCAAAATCCCAAAGAATGCTTATATAATCACCTGTCGCTAAATTGGTGAACGTAATTGGGTCTTCAATAGAATAGATACCAAAATTGCTAAAACCAAAAGAGGACAACTCAAAATCCGGATCTCCAAGTACAGGAATATCCACATTCAAACTAAAATTAGTGGTACAGCCTTGGGCATCGGTAACTTCGAGCAATACCAAACCATCTTCATCAGTAGTCATTAATTCATTATTTGCACCACTTACTGTGCCGCTAGACCAGTTATAACTAAACGGTGGTACTCCGCCACTGGCCATTGCTACAAAGGTTTGGTTCACGGTTTTGGTATCACAATCCACTTCTGATTGGGTATCGACATCTAAAGTTAAGGGTTCAAAACGGTTGACATCCCAACTGCCTTCAATACTACATCCGTTGGCATCCGTCACCGTAACCACATAGGTATTTGGTGGTATGGCTGTTAAATCTTCTGTGGTTGCTCCATTGGACCAGGATACCGAAAACGGCGGTGTACCTCCTTGAATAAGCAGGTTAATTGAACCACTATTGGTATCATCGCAATCCAATGCATCGGTAACATTGGCGGACAATTGCAATGGTAAAATGTTGAATATGGTAAAGCTTTCTTGAATGACACAGGGTGTACCATCGGTAATGGTAACACTATACGTACCAGGTGCTAAATTATTACGCTCTACACCTGCCGACGCATCATCATCCCAAACTACAGTTATTGGATCTAAACCACCTTGAAAATTAAGCACAATACTCGCATCATTTTCTCCAGCACAAGACATTTGCGTCACCACAGGATCAATTAGGAAAATAGGTGCCTCTTCAATAACAATCGGGAATGCCCGAACACAATCTAGTGCATCGGTAATGGTAATGGTATAGGTGCCAGCCGATAGATTGAACTGACTCATCCCTGTTCCAAAGTTACTCCAAGCCACGTCATATGGCGCAACACCACCTGATATGTTATTAATCGTTATGGATGCATTGTTGTCACCATAACATTCGATTTCTGTTGTGGTTACATCGATTGTGATTTGGTCGTTCTGAAGGATATCAACACTCAAGGTATCGGTACAACCAGAAGTATCTGTGACGGTCAACAGATAGGCTCCAGCAAATAAATTATCTATGTTGGCGGTAGCACTTGTAAAACCATTAGGTCCTGTCCAGCTGTAGGTATAATCTGGTCGACCACCAACCGTTGATACTGTTATCGCTCCGGTAGCATCTCCAAAACAAATGACATCAGTCTGACTTTGTAAGGTGACATCCAACAATGGTGGTTCTTCAATAATAAAGGTAGAACTAATCGGACCACAATTATTTGCATCCGTTACGGTAATGGCATACGTACCAGGTTCTAAACCAGTTAAATCTTCGTTGTTTGAAAATGGATTGCCATTACGCGTCCAGTTGTAGATATAAGGTTCAGTACCTCCGCTTACATCTATAGAAATCTCTCCATCATTAGCACCAAAACAAGAAATGGTGTCCGGATTAAAATTAACGGCACTAAAAACAAGTTCGTCAGGTTCGGTTATGGTAAAAGTCTCATTATACGGACAACCACCATCATCCAAAATATCTAAAGTATAAGTACCAGCTTCCAAATTTGAAATCGTCGTTGCACTATTGACAAAACCATTAGGCCCAGTCCAGCTAACTTGATACGGATTGCCCGTAATAAAAGGCACTCCACCTGTAATGGCAATGGTAATAGAGGCATCATCAGAATTAAAGCAACTGTTGTTAACTACAGTTGAAGCTACCGAAATCGAAGGGTTCACTGTAACCACAACCTGAAAATTAGCACCAATACAACCATTAGTATCTGGTGTAACCGTATAAGTCACCGTTGCTGGGTTGACTGTTGTATTTTCTAAAAACTGAGATATCATAGTACTTGCAGTAGGTTGCGCTGTGGCTCCTGTTATACTACCTGCAGGATTGACAACGGGATCAGTCCAGGTGTACGTCGTCCCTACTGGAACCACATTTCCTGCAATGCCATCTGGTAAAAATTCAAAGGTATTGCCACTACATATCAATACCGAACCATCATTAATATTTGGAGTATCGTTTACAATGATTTCTGCAACATCCGAAATAATCTCAGAACAACCACCTGTATTAAACGTAATAATGACATAGTAGTACGTTATACCTACCGAATCAACAATAGGTTGATACGTATCCGTAGTCGCACCAGCAATGGGTGTACCTGTCGTAGTGTCATTCACGGTGTTTTCATACCATTGGTAACTCGGTGTGCCTGTACCATTGGTATAAGATACACTCAATGCTGATGTGGTCTCACCCAAACACAACTCATCCGAAAGCGGTTGTGTAGTAAACTGAGCAGCAGCAGTGACCTCAACAGTAGCGACGGAACTCGTGACCTCACACCCTGAGACATCTTGGGTTACAATACAATAATAGTAGAAGGTCCCAACCACATCGGAAGGTGGCGTATAGGTTGCAGCGGCCGCACCTGCAATGGGTGTTCCAGTCGTTGTATCATTAACTGTATTGATGTACCATTGGTAAGAAATAGTTCCTAATCCACCTGATACTTGTACATCAAGAGGATCTACAGTGGTATTCTGACACACACTTTGCAATCCAAAATCAGGACTCGTAATCTCTGGGTCATCAACCACAATAACCTCAGCAACGGCACTCACCAATCCCGAACAGCCACTACCTGTAAAACTCACCTCAACATAGTAATAAAAAGTCCCTGAACCTGTAAAAACAGGTGGTGTATAACTAGCAGATGTGGCACCTGCAATAGCTGTACCACCAGTGTTCGTATTGGTGGCATTACTATACCATTGGTAACTTACGGTTCCTGCACCACCAGTAATAGTCACTGAAAGTTCGTCTGAAATACCACCCACGCAAATAGACTGTGTCGCAATAGGCTCTGTATCGATTTGCGCAATGTCTTCGACCGTGATTTCAGCAGTATTGGATACAATCTCATTACAATCTCCTGTCGTAAAGGTGATAATTACATAATAATAAAGGGTACCTAAACCATCTGTTGGTGGCGTGTACGTTGGTCCATTAGCTCCTGTAATGGCAGTACCACTGGCGGTATCATCAACGGTATTGACATACCACTGATAGCTTGGTGTGCCTGTCCCTTGATAGTTTACCGTTAAATCATTAGGTGTTCCGTTAAGGCAAATCGTTTCGGGCTGCGGTTGCACATCAATAAAAGGTGCTGGTTCTATAGTTATAGTAAAATTCACCGATGGACCTACACAGCCATTAATATCTGGTGTTACTGTATATATAAGGTCAATAGGTGTACCTAAAGTATTAACAAGCGTTTGAGCCGGTATGGTATCTCCCATACCATTAGGAATAAAGCCTGTTAGACCCGCTGGGTTGTTAGATGTCCATGTATATGTGATACTCACATTATCTGACGTAAGAACTATGGCACTACTGTCATTACCAGAACACAACGTTTGGCCAAAATCGGTATTGGTGATGGTTGGACTTTCATTAACCGAAAAGTTTTCTGTTACGGTAGCCGTGCCACAGTCATTAGTGACACTGAAGGTTACGGTATAATCACCTGGTGTAGTGTAACTAATGGTTCCTGGGTCTAATTGATTGGATGTAGCTGGTGTACCGCCCGGAAACGACCAACTATACGTTATTGTATCCGTAGCAGGCGCACATGTAGTGACCGTAGCAGTAGGATTAAAACTAGCGGTACCGCAGGCATCTGCTATTGGATTTATACTTGCAGCTGGAGGACGCTTTACATTGATTTGTTGTGTCGTTGTAAAATCACCACAAGAATTGGTAATCGTCATACTTATGGTATAGACCCCTGCATTCAAAAATTGAAATGATGGGTTTTCTGAAGTCTCATCCGTATTGTTAGCAAATCCCCAAGACGCTGATGTACCACAAAAGTCTGCGGCATAGGTCACATCCCACAAGTAAGTTTCACCACCACAAGATTGCGATAAATCAGTTGTGTTAGTTGCAGCAACTGTAAAGGGGATACAACCGTCATTGCTATCTAAAGAAAAGTCTGCAACCAAATCTGGTTCTATACAAATGGTTTTAACAACAGGTTCAGATACACCACAAAAGTTTTCCTCAGTTAAGGTTACGGTATAGGTGCCTGGCGAGGTATACGTATGCGTTGGATTTTCTAAATTAGACGTAGTGCCGTCTCCAAAATCCCAGTTATGCAATGCTTGTGTTACACAATTAGGACCAAAACCACCTTCTGTTAAATTGGTAAACTGTACCTCAGCGTTAACACAACTTGGGCTTTCAAACTCAAAATCTACCTCAGGCTGCGCCAAAATAATGATGGGGCCTGCTGTTAATACGGTTTGTCCACAAGAGGTAGCAATGATTAAGGTGATGGTATAATTAGGATTCGGACAATTCGATTCAGTATATTCATGAGGAATGGGAAACGGATCTGCCAATTGAGGATTATTTGGGTCGTAATTGGCTACCGCTGCAATTAAATCATCTTGCGTATAGGTTGCCTGGGTACCATCACCATAATCCACAAAATAGGTTGTATCGGGTGGATTGGCTCCCCAAGAACCAATGGCGAATGCAAGTTCATTAGCTGGCAAACATAAATTCACCGTGTTTCCTGGACTAATAATAGCACCAATAGGATTACTTGAGTTTTTTACTAAAATAGTTTCAGTAGCATTACATCCACTATCTCCATACCCAGTGATTACCATATTGAAAGACCCCAAATTGGCATAAGTGTGCGATATGGGAAACGTAACATTAGTTTCTGAGGTACCATCTCCCCAATCTATATCATAAGAGGTAATACATGCTGTAGAAGTTGAAGTATTACCAACGTTAATGGTGTATGCTGGATCTACGGTATTATTACCACAGTTATCAAAAGGTGGTGTAAACTGTGCATCTAAATCTTCAAAGCTCAAATCCGGACGCTGTTCTACATTCACTACGTTTGAAACTGAAGCTGTACAACCATTGGCATCTGTAACCTCTAATGTTGCTGTATAATTTGAAAAACCACAACCAAAAGCATCGTAAATATGAAAAGGGTCTTCATCAGTGGCGGTATTACCATCACCAAAAGACCAGCTGTAAGTAAAAGGGCCATTACCAGATGCTGTAGCATTAAAATTTACACCATCAGCAGAACAATCACCGTTATTAAAGGTAAAACTCACCGTTGGTGGATTGGCAACAGTTATAGTAGCCGTATCACTTACAGTTTCAGTATCGTTATTAGAATCCGTTACGGAAACTAAGTTAAAAGTAAATGTACCTACAGTTGTAGTGTTAACAGGCAAAGTAACAAAATCATCAGTCCCTGTAGTGGCAATAGTCTGATTGGCACCTCCATTTAAAGTATAGGTAAATGTGTAAGGCGCATCACCTCCAGAACCCGTAAACGTTATTAAAGGTTGTGGCGTTTCATTAAGGCATACTGTGGCTGTACCAGAGATACTAGCCGTAGGTGGCAATTCTATTTCAGATTTGGGCTGAACCGTTACAAATACATTAGATATGTTATAAGCGGCAGCTATACCAATACACAAATAAAAAAGCAATGCAAAAGCATGGCGTTTATAATATCTCATAATTGATTAATAGCTAATTAATGTTGGTAAATTAGAAAAAAATCTAAAAGAAAAGCGTTCATTAGGTTATTTTTCGCTTAGATTACTATAATCTCTTTAAACGGTAACTCTTTAAAGCTAAATTAATTATGCTATTGCGACGAAACTATACCCAATAGAGGGTATTTAGAATGTAGAATTATTTCCATTACAACAGAATCCATCTACTTTAGGTTCAATTTATATCCAAGTCGGGTCTAAGTCGGGTTTAATTCGGGTGAAGCTTCGATTTTTCCTACAGGTATAGCTATCAAATAAGATAATTAAAAAAGTGATACATCAGATATATTAAACTAAAATAGGAAGCCTAACCTTCACATCAATTTAACATCTAAAATCGTAACTTTGCAACTTTGCTAGAATTAAAGAAGAAGCGATAACCATCTATGAGCCATTTCAACGAGTTTATTGAAGTAAAAGGTGCACGAGTACACAACCTAAAAAACATTGATATTACCATACCAAGAGAAAAACTGGTCGTAATTACTGGGCTTTCGGGTAGTGGTAAATCTTCTCTAGCATTCGATACTATTTATGCCGAAGGGCAACGTCGTTACATCGAAACCTTTTCGGCTTACGCACGTCAATTCTTAGGCAGTTTAGAGCGACCAGACGTAGACAAAATTGATGGGCTATCACCAGTCATTGCCATAGAACAAAAAACAACTAGTAAGTCGCCACGTTCCACAGTTGGTACCATAACCGAAATTTATGATTTTCTTCGGCTATTGTTTGCAAGAGCTGCAGATGCATACAGTTACGAAACGGGCGAAAAAATGGTAAGCTATAGCGATGAGCAGATTAAAAACCTTATTCTAGAATCCTATAATGGCAGACGCATTAATATCTTATCACCTATCATTAGATCTCGTAAAGGGCACTACAGGGAATTGTTTGAACAAATTGCCAAACAAGGTTTTGTAAAAGTACGTACTGATGGTGAAATTGTAGACCTTGAAAAAGGGATGAAATTAGATCGCTACAAAACCCACGATATAGAAATTGTCATAGATCGCCTAAAGATTGATGAGACCCAAGATGTCACACTGAGTGCGGTCGAAGTGCAATCAAAACGTCTTATGGAATCTATCAATACAGCCATGTATCATGGAGACGATGTATTAATGGTCATAGACCAAGATACCAACGAACCACGGTATTTTAGCCGTAATTTAATGTGTCCTTCTTCTGGTATTTCATATCCCAATCCAGAACCTAATAACTTTTCCTTCAACTCACCAAAAGGGGCTTGTCCCAACTGTAATGGTATAGGTGAACTCTATGTAGTTAATGAAAAAAAATTAGTGCCAGACGAAAACTTATCTATAAAAAACGGCGCATTAGCACCTCATGGTCCAGAGAAAAAGAGCTGGATTTTCAAACAGTTTCATACCATTGCGCAACGCTTTGACTTTACACTCAACGATCCATGGAAAGACATACCAGAAGAAGCCAAGCAAATGATTTTATATGGTGGCAAGGATAAATTTGCAGTAGAGAGCAAGCTACTAGGGGTTACCCGAGATTACAATATAGACTTTGAAGGTGTAGCAAAATTTATTGAGAACCAATACAAATCAGATTCTACATCCTTGGTTCGCTGGGCAATGGAATTTATGGATAAAGTAGAATGTGATGTATGTGAAGGCTCACGACTACGTAAAGAATCACTCTACTTTAAGGTTGACGGCAAAAGTATCGCTGACCTTGTTAAAATGGACGTTGTAGAATTAGCTGAATGGTTAAATGGTTTAGAAAATAGGCTCTCAGAAACGCAGCGAAAGATTTCAGAAGAAATCATAAAAGAAATAAAGGCACGCACGCAGTTTTTATTGGATGTTGGCTTAACCTATTTATCTCTAAACCGCAGTTCTAAGTCATTATCAGGTGGTGAAGCACAACGTATTCGTTTAGCTACGCAAATAGGCTCCCAATTAGTGGGAGTATTATATATTTTAGACGAGCCTAGTATTGGCCTACACCAACGTGATAATGAAAAACTTATTAACTCGTTAGAATCTTTGAGAGATGTGGGAAATTCCGTTATAGTGGTTGAGCATGATAAAGACATGATAGAACGTGCAGACCATGTTATAGATATTGGACCTTTTGCAGGTAAACATGGTGGTGAGATTATTAGCGAAGGCACACCAAAGGAGTTACTATCGCATAATACGCTGACGGCAGACTACCTCAGCGGTAAAAAGGAAATTGAAATCCCTAAAGAACGTCGCAAAGGCAATGGAAACAAAATTGTTTTAAAAGGCTGTACTGGTAACAACCTAAAAAATATAGACGTTGAGTTTCCTCTAGGAAAAATGATTGGAGTTACTGGTGTCTCAGGAAGCGGCAAATCTACCTTAATCAACGAAACCCTCTACCCTATTTTAAATGCCCATTTTTTTAATGGAGTTAAAAAACCAATGCCCTATAAGAGTATTAAAGGTTTAGAGCATATAGATAAGGTCATAGACATTAACCAATCCCCTATTGGCAGAACACCTAGAAGTAATCCAGCGACCTATACCAAAACCTTTGACGAAATACGAAAACTATTTTCGCAAATACCAGAAGCTATGATTCGTGGCTATAAGCCGGGACGCTTTAGCTTTAATGTTGCTGGAGGTCGTTGCGAAACCTGCCAAGGAGGTGGATTGCGTGTTATTGAAATGAACTTTTTACCAGATGTGTATGTTGAATGTGAAACATGCCAAGGCAAACGTTTTAACAGAGAAACATTAGAAATCAGATATAAAGGAAAGTCTATTAGTGATGTTCTTGATATGACAATTGAAGAAGCTGTAGATTTCTTTGAACATATCCCAAAAATTTATCGTAAACTAAAAACTATAAAAGATGTAGGATTAGGTTACATTACTTTAGGGCAACAAAGTACCACGCTCTCTGGTGGTGAAGCGCAACGTATTAAACTGGCTACCGAGCTCAGTAAGAGAGATACTGGCAACACCTTCTACATATTAGATGAACCAACTACTGGCCTACACTTTGAAGACATTAGAGTGTTAATGAAAGTTCTAAACAAACTGGTAGACAAAGGAAATACTGTTTTAATCATAGAGCATAATCTAGATGTTATTAAAACCGTAGACTACATCATCGATATTGGATACGAAGGAGGAAAAGGTGGCGGAGAGGTTGTCGCCAAAGGTACTCCAGAACAAATAGTGAATGACAAAAAAAGCTATACCGCTAAATTTTTGAAGAAGGAACTGAAAACCAACTAGTGTAAAATAGACTGCAATACCTTAACTTAGTCCCGATTACTAAAGACTAAAGACTAAAGACTAAAGACTGATTACTGAATACTAAAACATATGAGAAAAGAAAGCAAACATAAAGGCTGGAATGAAATAAAGACCAACGACTCTTGGGCAATTTTCAAAATCATGGGAGAGTTTGTTAATGGTTATGAAAAGTTGAGTAAAATAGGACCTTGTGTTTCTATTTTTGGTTCGGCTCGTACGAAGCCCGAGAACAAATATTATCAATTAGCAGTAGACATAGCACAAAAAATAGTTGAGCATGGCTATGGAGTGATTACTGGTGGTGGTCCAGGGATTATGGAAGCTGGTAATAAAGGTGCTCACATCGCAGGCGGAACTTCTGTTGGTTTAAATATAGAACTACCTTTTGAGCAACACGACAACCCTTATATAGACAACGATAAGAGTTTAGATTTTGATTACTTCTTTGTCCGTAAGGTAATGTTTGTAAAATATTCCCAAGGGTTTGTAGTAATGCCTGGAGGGTTCGGAACTCTTGATGAGCTTTTTGAAGCGATCACATTGATTCAAACTCATAAAATAGAAACGTTTCCTATTATCTTGGTTGGAAAAGAATTTTGGGGAGGTTTATTTGAATGGGTAAAAAACACACTGCTTGAAGCAGGAAATATTAGCCCAAAAGATTTAGATTTAATCCATATCGTAGACACCTCGGATGAGGTTATAGATATCCTAAATAAATTTTACCAAGAATATAGACTGAGTCCTAACTTTTAATTTTCTTATTTTTATATGCTATGAAAAAGAAAATACTGAGTTTTTTTATTCTCGGATTTATGAACGTACTATGTGTTTCTGCGCAAGAAACCTTCAAGGTGATGTTCTATAATCTATTGAATTATCCTTTAGAAGATGCTGTGCCCAATCGTGAGGATGATTTAGCATTTATTTTAGCCGATTATCAACCCGATTTGTTTCTCGTTTGTGAGCTCAATAATATCACTGGTGCCAATAACATTCTAAATATTACCAGAACCGCTATAGACCCTAATTTTGAAATGGCTACTTATGTATCCAACACCTCTGATGATAGCTTTGGAGACCAAAATGATCTTCAGAATTTATTATACTACAACAGTTCAAAATTTAGCATTCAGGAAGAAATTATTGTTCCTACTGATTTAAGGGATTTTAATGTTTATAAAATAAGACTAAATACAACAGATCAAGACGTCAACCCTATTGATGTTTACGTGATTGTTTGTCACCTAAAAGCTTCAAGCGGAACCTTAAATGCACAAAGGCGTTTTGAAATGGTCTTAGAATTAGACAGTTTTTTAGAAACCATACCTTCGGACTCTAATGTGCTATTGGGTGGCGATCTCAATTTATATACTGCTTCAGAGTCGGCATTTCAGGAACTCCTAGACTCTAGCGATGCTATTACTTTTGCAGATCCAGCCGACAGAATTGGCAGTTGGAACAACAACCCAAACTTTGTGGATGTTTTTACACAATCTACCAGAACCCAATCTGGATTAGGCGGAACAACTGGTGGCTTTGATGATCGTTTTGATTTTATTTTAACTTCTGAAAACATGTTGAGCACTGCTAATGTTACCTATGTCCCAAATTCCTATAAAGTGTATGGTAATAATGCTTTAATCTCTTGTTACAATAGTGCTATAAATTCATCAAACTGTGGAACTATTAGCTCTGAATTTTCGTTTGAAATTAGAGATGCCTTACACAATTTTAGTGATCATTTGCCAGTAACACTTTCACTTGAAGCTGATGTTACACTCTCTACTAACAACAATCTTCAATTAACTCAAAACATTACTTTAGAAAACACTTTAGTTAATTCAGAATTAAACATTTACATATATTCATCTAAATTTTTAAATCATCCCTTACATGTGTATAATCAGCTTGGACAATTGGTTGCGGTATTTCAAACTAATTCTGATCAAAAGCAAACTTTTAATATAAATAACCTTAATAATGGTTTATACGTTATTAAAGTTTCAGAGTCTAACACAAAACCCCTAAAGTTCATCGTTTCGCATTGATTAAAAGATTCTTCATATTAGGTGTTTTTTTTCTTTTTAGCACATCAATGTATTCGCAAAACTACATTGATGTTAATGCTGATGTAGATGTAGAAACAAAGACCATTACTATATCACAAACTATTGTTTACAAAAACGAAACTAATGATAGTTTAAAAGAGATCTATCTACACGATTGGAACAATAGTTATTCCTCCAAATCCACACCTTTAGCCAAACGATTTGAGGAAGAGTTTAGCACTAAGTTTCACCTTGCCAAAAGTGAACAACGTGGATTTACACTAATTACAAGTATTATAAATAACAAAAACAAAACTGATCTTAACTTTGAGTATTTAGATAAGCATCCTGATGTTTTAAAAGTTAATTTAGAAAAAGAACTTTTGCCTGGCGAATCTTACAATATAAACCTTAGTTATATTTTAGTATTGCCAGACGCTACATTTACAGATTATGGTTATACCAAGAACAGAGATTTTGAACTAAAATACTGGTACATCACACCTGCAGTATATGACGGGAAATGGCACTACTACAGCAATAAAAATCTTGATGACTTATTTATCCCTAAATCCGATGTAAAGATTACAATAGAGTACCCATTAAATTATAGATCTACTTCTGAGCTAGATATTTTAACTGTTGAACTTAATACAGAAGCCAAAAGACAAACTACAGTTTACTATGGCGAAAACAGAACAGACACTTATTTATCGCTTCAAAAGTTTCCCTTGTTCCGTTCTGTTCAGACAGATCATTTAATAATGGTATCCAACATCAATGAAAGAGGTTTGCCTGGACCCGATAAAGCCATCCTAACTGATAAAATAGCTTTATTTTTAAAAGAAAACTTAGGAGAATATCCTCATAAAAGACTATTAGTATCTAGGATAGATTATAATAAAAATCCTTTGTATGGTCTTAACCAGTTGCCAGACTTTTTAAGACCCTTCCCAGACCAATTTCAATATGAATTAAAGCTCTTAAAAACCGCTCTAAAAAAGTATATTGACAATATATTATTGCTTAACCCAAGGAAAGAACATTGGTTATCGGAAGGTCTTCAAATTTACTTTATGATAAAGTATGTTGAGGAATATTATCCTGACATGAAATTATTAGGAACACTAGCGAATGTTTGGGGAATTAGAGCTTTTCATGCTGCAGATGAAGATTTCAATTTTCAGTATTTTCTGTACTCCATGGAGATCGCCAGAAAAAATAGGGATCAGCCTTTAACGACTTCTAAAGATTCGTTAATTAAGTTTAATGCGAATATAGCTGGCAAATATAAGGCTGGAGTTGGCCTTAATTATCTAGACAAGTTTACAGAAGATATAGATTTATCCAAAACAATCACAGAATTTTTAGAACAAAACAAACTTAAGCAAAAGACTAAAATTTCTGATTTTGAAGCTTTTCTTAATTCTAAAACTTCAAAAAATATAGATTGGTTTTTTACAGACTATGTAGATACTCGTAAGAAGATAGACTTCAAAATCAAAAGTGTAGAAACCACTGAAGATTCTATAAAGGTTACCGTAAAGAACAAGCGCAATAATACTATGCCTATCTCTTTATTTAGTATTAGTAATGATTCCATAATTGGTAAGCAATGGGTAGAAAACATTAAAGGAACAAAGACCATAAGCTTACCTAAAGACAAAACCGATAAGTTTGTTTTAGATTATAATAATATTATACCAGAGTTTAATCAGCGCGATAACTACAAAGCTGTTAATGGTTCGTTCATAAACAATAAACCGCTACAGTTTAGATTATTTAAGGATATTGAAGACCCTTATTACAATCAAGTATTTTTTATGCCTTTGGTTGAGTTTAACAATATCTACGATGGTTTAACGCTAGGAACCAAAATCTACAACAAGACCATACTAAGGAAACGACTTAACTACAGGTTTTCTCCTCAATACGCAACCAAATCTAAGTCCTTAACTGGCTCTACCTCTATTTTTTATACGCACAACATAGAAAATAAAAACCTATATGATATCACCTACGGTATCGTTGCTGGCTACCAATCATTTGCTGAAGATGCGTTTTTTACAAGAATACGTCCAACTCTATCATTAAGTTTTAGAAATGACAATGATTTTAGAGCCGACCAAATCGATAATATCACAGCTAGATTTGTAAGCATTAACAGAGATGTAGGCAAAAATGCCGTTGTTGAGATAAATGAACCTGATTATAATGTATTTAACCTAAGGTACACACATTATAATCCTGGTAGGATTAACTTTTCTAGTTTTAGTACGGATTTACAGTTTGCAAATAACTTTAGTAAACTTTCCATGAGTTATGAATTTAGAAAATTAACTCAGGGCAATAGAAACATTAATCTTAGAATTTTTGCGGGTATATTTCTAAATAACGATACGGATCCTAATTCAGATTTTTTCAGCTTTGGTTTAGACAGGCCAACAGACTACTTGTTTGATTTAAACTATTTAGGGCGCTCAGAAGCTGCAGGTTTATTTAGCCAGCAATTAATTATAGCCGATGGTGGTTTCAAGTCTATTTTAGAAACACCTTTTGCCAATCAATGGATGACGACAGCAAACTTTAGTACATCAATTTGGAGATACATACAGGCTTATGGTGATATTGGTTTGGTTAAGAATAAATTTGATACTGCTAATTTTGTTTACGACTCTGGTGTAAGGCTCAATTTAGTGGAAGACTATTTTGAACTTTACTTCCCTGTATATTCAAATCTTGGCTGGGAAATTGCTGAATCAAACTATGGCGAAAGAATCCGCTTTATTATTACCATAGACCCTCAGGTGCTTCTAGGCCTGTTTAGACGCAAGTGGTATTAACATATTCTTATTGAACTATTAGATTTTTAGATAAATTTGAATTTAAATTACTAAAAACAGTATTTTATTGATAATTATTCAAAATTCTAACATTTTTCAATCTTGTTTAAAATATCTTAAATTAGTATTTTTGTAGTCGTAAATTCCTTTTTTTGATGAAAACAAACCCTAATACCAAAACAGAAATTACATTCGATGATTTTAAAGCAGAAGTCATAAATGATTACAAACTTGCTGTTACAAGCAGAGAGTGCAGTCTGTTGGGCCGTAGAGAGGTTTTAACTGGTAAGGCCAAGTTTGGAATTTTTGGTGATGGCAAGGAAGTACCTCAGATTGCTTGGGCAAAAGCTTTTGAAAATGGTGATTTTCGTTCAGGCTACTATAGAGACCAAACCTTTATGATGGCTATAGGAGAACTCACCATAGAACAATTCTTTGCGGGTCTTTATGCCAATACCGATTTAAAGGAAGAACCTATGTCTGCAGGTCGTCAAATGGGAGGACACTTTGCAACACACAGCTTAGACGAAAAAGGAAACTGGAAAAATTTAACCGAGCAAAAGAACTCTAGTGCTGACATCTCACCTACCGCTGGCCAAATGCCTAGATTATTGGGTTTGGCACAAGCTTCTAAAATCTACAGAAATGTTAAAGGCATAGATACAACCAATTTCTCTAAAAACGGAGATGAAATTGCTTGGGGAACTATCGGAAATGCCAGTACAAGTGAAGGTTTATTTTTTGAAACCATAAATGCGGCTGGTGTTTTACAAGTACCTATGGTTATAAGTATTTGGGATGATGAATATGGCATTTCAGTACATGCCAAACACCAAACCACCAAAGAAAATATCTCTGAAATTTTAAAAGGCTTTCAGCGCGAAGATGACAGCAACGGTTACGAAATCTTTAGAGTAAACGGATGGAATTATGCTGAGTTAATAGACACCTACCAGCGTGCTGCCAAAATTGCCAGAAAAGAGCACGTGCCTTTAATGATCCATGTGCAAGAGCTTACCCAGCCTCAAGGCCATTCTACGTCTGGATCACACGAACGTTATAAAAACGAAGAACGTTTAGCTTGGGAAGCAGAGTACGATTGTAATGCCCAAATGCGTCAATGGATGATTGCAAACAACATTGCTACCGATGAGGAATTAACAAACCTAGAAAAAGACATCAAAAAAGAGGTAAGAGATGGTAAAAAAGCGGCATGGTCTGCTTTTATAAATCCTATTAAAGAAGAAAAGCAAGAGGTATTATCATTATTAGAAAAGGTTGCCAACACAAGCTCCAATGCCGTATTTATCACTAAATTAAAGAATGATTTAGAAGCTATAGAAGAACCTCTTAGAAAAGACCTTTTATCTTCGGCTCGCAAAGCACTGCGTTATGTCATCTCTGAAGACTCCAATGAAAAATTAGCCCTTCAAAGTTGGATAAATAATTACATTGAAAAAATTCAACCTAAGTATAGCTCTCATCTCTACAGCGAGTCTAAACATCAAGCTGCCTATCAAGCAGAAGTACTCCCTACATACAGCAATGATGCTGCTGAAGTTGATGGTCGTGTGATACTAAGGGACAATTTTGAAGCCATTTTCAACAAATATCCTGAAGCCTTGGTATTTGGGGAAGATGCAGGTCATATTGGTGATGTAAATCAGGGGTTAGAAGGCTTACAAGAAAAATTTGGAGAATTAAGGGTTTCAGATACTGGTATTAGAGAAGCCACCATCCTTGGACAAGGCATAGGTATGGCAATGAGAGGCCTTAGACCCATTGCCGAGATTCAGTATTTAGATTACATCCTCTATGCGCTTCAAATCATGAGTGATGATTTGGCAACTGTACAATACAGAACCAAAGGGCGTCAAAAAGCACCATTAATTGTAAGAACACGTGGCCACAGACTAGAAGGCATTTGGCATTCTGGCTCGCAAATGGGTGGCATTCTAAATTTAATTAGAGGCATTCATGTTTTGGTACCAAGAAACATGACCAAAGCAGCAGGTTTTTATAACACACTTTTAGAAAGCGACGAGCCAGCACTCGTTGTAGAATGTTTAAATGGTTATCGTCTAAAGGAAAAAATGCCTAGCAATATTGGCGAATTTAAAACACCTATTGGTGTTGTAGAAACCATTAAGGAAGGTGAGGACATTACTTTGGTATCTTATGGCTCTACCCTACGATTGGTAGAGCAGGCTGCTAAGGAACTATTAGAAGTGGGTATAGATGCAGAGATTATTGATGTACAATCGCTATTGCCTTTTGATTTAAACCATGATATCGTCAAAAGTATTTCGAAAACCAACCGTGTTATGGTTATAGACGAAGATGTAAAAGGTGGTGCTTCTGCCTATATCTTAGACCAAATCTTGAACGAGCAAAATGCATTTCAGTATTTGGACAGCCAGCCAAAGACCTTAGCTGCTAAGCCACACAGACCAGCTTACGGTACAGATGGTGATTATTTTTCAAAACCTTCGGTAGAAGATATTTTTGAAGCTGTTTATGATATTATGCACGAAGTAAGTCCTTCGGACTACCCTAAATTAAGATAGGGTGTTTAGAATATTATCGTATGAAAAGCCATCATTTTTGTGATGGTTTTTTTATATTTAAATGCTAATAATTCTTCATGTTATCAAAATCAGACAAATCCCAACTTAGAGGTATCATATTTCGGCACTTAGATGGTATAGCCACAGCAACTTCAGCATTTGCCTTACATAAGAAATCGGTATTAGACTATATTTTAGAAAAAGAAGCCGTTGACTTAAAATTACTTTCTGATGTGTTTGATGCTAATGAGGGATACCTCAATGTAGCGCTTAGGGTTTTGTGCTCCCAAGGTTGGTTAGAGCAACACCTGGATAATAAAAGCAATACCATAACCTACAGCACCAATACAAAATCTAAAGCTGCCTTTGATTTGGTACATCTTTATGAAGATGCAGTCAACATTTTGCGCTATTCAGATAGGTTTGCAACCGAAAAAATGATTAGCACCGATGCATTTATTGCTTTAGAACGCATATTTAAAAAGTTTGAAACCAACTTTGGTCTAGACATTTCGGATGAAACTTCTATTGAATACCAAATCTACAAACATATAGAAGGAGTTATTGCTGCACCCATTATAGTGCTATTGGGCGTCAATGGTTTGTTTCATAAGTATTTTATGGAAGCCTCCTTTACGGCCGAAGAGTATCATAAAGATCCGGAAAGCTTTAAAAAAATCCTCGATTTCTTTGCACATTTAGGCTGGTTCAAAAAGAAACGGGACACTTATCAATTTACAGATAAAGGTCTCTTTTTCGCAAAGCGTGCCACTGCCTATGGTGTAACGGTATCCTATCTCCCAACCTTTATACAACTCGATGCGCTTATTTTTGGCAATCCATTGGTGCTAAAAACCGAAAAGCTTAGCGATACCGAAAAACACGTGCACCGTGAAATGAATGTTTGGGGAAGCGGTGGCGCTCATACTACTTATTTTAAGGTCATTGACGAGGTTATTGTTGATTTATTCAACAGGCCAATAGACCTCCAACCCAAAGGTATTTTAGATATGGGTTGCGGTAACGGTGCATTTATTGAGCATATTTTTAATGTTATAGAACAACAGACCCTTCGTGGGAAATTGCTCGATGATCATCCGCTTTTTCTAGTAGGTGCAGATTTTAATAAAGCTGC
The DNA here is from genome assembly GCF_049942685.1 of Winogradskyella sp. HB-48. GTDB lineage: Bacteria > Bacteroidota > Bacteroidia > Flavobacteriales > Flavobacteriaceae > Winogradskyella. Next base: position 2,519,132 of record NZ_CP187934.1, on the reverse strand, counting down.
CCTAAAGGTCACCCGAGCCAACCTTATTGCAGCAGATATTTGGGCAAAGGTCATTTGGGGAGATATTGGCAGGCCCGATCTTTTAGCTTCGGACTTAAAAGAAGATTACAATATCGACCTTCGGGATTTATTGAATGTAAGAACCTTTTTAGACCATAACCGCATTTGGGAAGCACCAAACAATACACATGATTTTGTAAGTACTTCTACAGGAGCTTATGCAAGTGCTGGAAATCGCTTAAACAATAATGATGTTGAAGCATCCTTACTAGAACACCTTACCAAATGGAAACCCTATGTTGATAAATTTGGTCTGTTGGTTATAGAATTGCACACCATAGATCCAAATTTAACCGCCAAGAATATTGGTAAAACCGCAGCAACTGCCTACGATGCCACCCATGGCTATAGCGACCAGTATATTGTAGAAGTTGATGTATTTAGAACTATTGCAGAAAAAGCAGGTTTAAAACCAGACGATACTCATTTTGCTAAATTTCCTGATAGCGAATTAGCTACCGTAAGTATTAATCTTATAAAAGGAATAGATTAATGTCAGATCATACCAAAGACGAAAACAAACCGCTTATAACGCGCGACTGGCTAGCGATAGAGCGCACCAAACTTGCCAATGAGCGGACATTTTTGGCCTATTTTAGAACCTTCCTTGTTATTCTAGGCACTGGAGTTACCATTTTAAAACTAGAGTTCTTTTCAGATTTAAAATCGTATGGCATTATACTAATTATAGTATCTGCGTTTATTTTAATTATCGGAATTTATAGATTATTTAGGGTAAAAAGAACTATTAGAAAGCACTATTAACAATATCAATAAATAATTTTACCATTTGGTGCTTCTAAGTGGACAATTGTCGTATTTTCGAATTTGCTTGTTATAAATAACTCAAAATCAATTAAAAGATAAATATGAAAAAAATTATTCTTGCACTTCTAATCACTTTACCTGTATTATGCTATGGGCAAAAAATCAAAGTAAAAAAAGGCGTTGTTACTTTTGACGATAAAGAAGTCGCAAAAGTCAATGATGACGTTAGAAACTTTTATAAATTCTCTACCCTAAAAGGAGAAAAGGCTTTTGATGTAGAATTTAAAGGTATGTCAGCTTCAAATCTAGAAGGCTTCCAATGGTTAGAAATGACTTCTGCCGATGGAAAGAAAACTGAAATTCCTTACGAAGTTTTAATGACCTCTTTTAGTGTTACAAAACTCATCATAAAGCTTCTAAGCGACAAATATGAACTCATTACTACCAATGGTATAGATATGGCTAAAGTAGATGAGTTCTTTGCTGTAGAACGCGAAAAACTAAGTGATAAATATGCTAAAGCTGTTGTATCTGCAAAAGTAGATGAAGCCGAGCGCCAAAAAAAGGTTGGATTATATAACCCTTTTGTAAAAGATGACGGTACCATTTTATTTGGTGGTTCAAGAGGCACAACGATTGCTGGTCGTGTTATATACGGACAAAACACATATACTGTAATTGATCTAGATGGTATTACAGTTGGCACTGCCAAAGGGTGCTCTACATGTACTGATGTAGATGCAAAAACATATACTGATGAAGAGTTTAAATTTGATTATGGATCGCGTACCATGATGACTGGACAATTTTCAAGATCGTTTGCACAACTATTTGTAGAAGAACTTTTAGGCAGAGGTTATCAATTACAACATGAGGCTAAAGCCTATAAAGCTAGGCTTCATAATGAGCGTGTAAAAGTGGCCAAAGAAAACAGCATTAACCTATATGGTGTTGATGGAACAGTAACTGACGAAGACGGCACAACTTACAAGGGAACTATTTATGCCATTTTTGAAAAATTGGAAATAGACCCCTCTCAACAGCAAAATGACTATGCCGAAATGAATTCGATTGACAAGTTCGGCAAATTTGTAAGCGTAAAATATAAGAATGATAAAAACAGTGAACGTACTAAGAAATTCTCTGCTAAAAATAATGTGAAATTTTGCGCAAACGATGATGGTACAGAGAAGTGTTTTGTAGGAATGAAAACCAAAGGAAATGCTTTAAAAAAACTATCCAATGCTTCAAATCTAGGTTTTGACAATTCGTATTTTTATGAAGTGATCTATGAAAATAATGGACACATGGTTTTAAGTAAGCCTGGTGAAGAAGGTACGTTTGTTTTGAAATTTTCAGATAAAAAAGAAGGCTTTATGATAGATAGCAGAGAAAATGAAAAACTATCCGAAAAGCTTGCTAAGTATATTTCTAATTGTAAAAGTTTATCTGATGATGTTAGCAATGAGGAATTTGATTTAGCCAATATCGATAACTTAAAACAGATAGTTGACGAATATTGCAAGAGTTAAAAACTTTTTTGCACAGAAAACAAAGAAGGCTATTCGCCTTCTTTGTTTTTTACACTAAATTTAAAGTATGAAGATAGAATCCATTGTTACCATAAAAAAAGAGCTTCAGCATTTACCAAAAGAAGATGTATTAGAGTTATGTCTTCGTCTTGGTAAATTTAAAAAAGAAAACAAGGCACTACTCACCTATTTACTATTCGAAGCTCATAACGAAGATGGCTATATCGCAAACGTAAAAACAGCTTTAGACGAATTGTTTGAAAGTATAAATACCGACAGTTATTTCTACATGAAAAAAACCATCCGTAAGATTTTGCGTCAAATTAGAGTTTACAGTAAATATTCCAACCAAAAATCTACCGAAGTTGAGCTCCTACTCTACTTTTGCGAACGACTAAACCAACTAAAACCATCTATTCACAGCAATACAACCCTAAGTAATCTTTACCAAAGGCAAATCCAAGCTTTAAAGAAAAAAATTAGTGTGCTACATGAGGATTTGCAATACGATTATAATTTGCAATTAGAAGCACTGCAATAGTATTTCAATATACTATATTTGCCAACATACTTTTTATTTGAACCTAATGAACAAAGCGAAATTATCTAACCTATTAAGGCAACTCAATCTTTTCTACGTTGCCGATCTTATTAGATTTCGCATTCAAAAGTTTAAAAACCAAAAATTCAACGCTCAGTTCAAAAAGGAATATCCAAATGTTGCACTTCCTCCAGATTATTTAATGTACGAGTCGTTTCAGATTAATTATGACAAATACTATAATGGTGGGCGAAACATGGCTAAAACCCTATCCGAATACTTCAAAAAGCATATTGAATTAAAGGACAAAAATATTTTGGATTGGGGCTGCGGACCTGGCCGTATTGTTCGGCATATGCCAAGCCTCATTAACAATGGCTGTCAATTCTTTGCTACGGATTACAATGCAAACTCCATTGCTTGGTGTTCTAAAAACCTACCAAATATTGAGTTTAACAAAAATGAACTGAAAGCCAAACTGCCATACAACGATGCGTCTATGGATGTTATTTATGGCATATCCATTTTTACGCACCTTTCAGAACCCATGCATTACAAGTGGTTTAACGAGTTGATTCGTGTTTTAAAACCCAATGGTATACTGTTGTTGACCATGCATGGAGACAATTTTAAAGTAAAGTTAACCGACACCGAACTTTCTGATTACAATAAAGGAAAATTGGTTGTAAGAGGCAGTATTAAAGAAGGCCACAGAACTTACGCCGCATTTCACCCAAAGGCATTTGTGCAAAATTTATTTAAACCTACAACTGTTTTAGAACACATTGAGCTTACGTCAGACACCAAATCTTGGGTACCTCAAGATATTTGGATTATAAGAAAGTAAGTCTTTGTTCCCAAACTTGACAATTGTCATAGTATTTCTGACATGGAATTTAGAACTTTAATACCATTCTAAATTACTGCGTTATGAAAGTGTATTCAATAATTACAGGATTTTTATTACTTCTACTCTTTAATTGTGCTGCTACTAGCGAGGTGGTGTACGATTATAATATAGATGTAGATTTTAATCAGTACGACACCTATGTACTCTGTATTGAGGATTTTACCGTAGAGCATCTTAACTATCCGCAACTCGACAACAATATGGTAAGACAGGCTATTGGTGATGCTGTCGCTGAGGAAATGGAAAACAAAGCACACAAAACCAATGTCCTAAATCCACAACTGCAAGCTGGGTTTAGAATCATAATTAGAGAGGAAACCGTTGAATTTAAAAACTGTGAACACTCCAAGTATTTAGATTATTGGGAAAGCTGTACCATACACGAGCAAACCTATGAAGAGGAAACCCTCATTGTCTATGTAGCAGAGTTTGAGACCAACAAAGTTTTATGGCATGCATCCGTGCTGTGCGATTTAAACAAACCCGAGAAAAAACTAAAACCGTACATTGATGGTTTGGTAAAAGATTTGTTTGACACCTATCCTAAAACACAAGTAGGTCGCCATCCCGACGAGAAAAAAGAGCTTAAATAGTATATTTAGCGACAAGAGTACATCTGTTAAAATTAATACAAAAGCCTAAAGTTGAGTAATTCTGCTACTTATTTTTGAAAAAAATAGGATGTTATGAAAAAATCGATTCTTTTAAGCTTTTTATTTTCAGTTTTCGTATTATCATTTAATCATGCCCAAGAAGATGGTAGTAATTTTGACAGATTCAACCTAAGTCTATCAACTGGTATTGGTTACGGACAGGTAAAAAATGAAAACCAACCTAACTACAACCTCAACGCCAATGTTGGCGAAGCTCTTATAACGTATCATTTTAGCAAAAACTTTGGGCTTAGTGCAGGTGTCGGATGGTTACAATTGAGCGGAGATGGTTTCAACACTAATGGGAATTTTTACCATGAGCGCGACCTTCTAAAATTTCCTTTAATGATAAGATCCAATAAATATATTGCCGATAAATTTAGCTTATCAATTTCTGCTGGTTTTTACGGCCAGACCATCATTAATGAAGAATTTACATACCTAACTATGGTAGAAGAAGATGTGTATGGTGGTTGGAGCTTTGGTTTTCAGGGCTTTTTTGGTTTTGAATACGAGGTATCCGATAATTGGTCTGTTGGGATCAATGTGTCTACCCAGTCAGATTTTACCAAATTAAAGACCGAAAACGATGCTTCATTTAAAAATGAGCAATCCATAGAAACACTAAATACCATAGGTTTACTATTTGGCCTACGCTTCTAAGGTTAAAAAAAACGCTCTTAATTAAGAGTCATTGTTTGCTTTCTTGGCTTTTTTACTGCCTTCGTACATTTCGTATTTAACAAAGCGTGACTCTAGTTTAGCGTTAAAGACCTTTATTTTGCGAGACGGTCTTAAACCTATAAACTTTAAAGCTTCGAGGTTGGAAGTTACCAACCATGCCTCTGTATTAGGGTAACCATGCTTTAGTGTAGAGCCTATATTACCATAAAACTCTTCTATGTTTAAGTTTTCTAAACGTTCGCCATAGGGAGGATTAAACACCATGTGCAATTTAGCCGAACCTGCTTTTTGTGTTTTAAAGAAATCTTCATGTTGTATATGGATAAACTCATCTAAGTGTGCATTCTTAATATTCTCCTTGGCTTTTTTTACAGCAGAAGGCGACTTATCATAGCCAATTATTTTATGATGAAAATCCCTAGTTTTCTTCAAAAGCGATTCTTCTATGGTTTCAAACAAATCGACATCCCAATCTTCCCAGCGTTCAAAGGCAAATTCCTTTCGCATTAGATTTGGTGGAATATTACACGCAATCATAGCCGCTTCAGCCAAAATAGTGCCACTGCCACACATAGGATCCATAAAATCAGACTGACCATCCCAACCACTCATCATAATTAATCCTGCTGCCAACACTTCGTTTATTGGTGCAATATTAGTAGCCGTTTTATAACCTCTTCTATGTAGCGATTCACCTGAAGTATCTAAAGAAATTGTACAGCGCTGACGGTCTATATGCACATTGACTTTTAAATCCGGAAAGCGTAAATCTACATTGGGTCTGGTACCATTTTGCTCTCTAAAACGGTCTACAACAGCATCTTTAGTCTTTAAAGCTGTGTATTGCGAATGTGTAAATATACTGTGGTGTACCGTAGCATCTACCGCCAAAGACCCTGTAGGTTTTAAATACGCTTCCCACTTTATGTTTTTTACGTTTTGGTAAAGGTCTTCTTCTTTGGCAACTCTAAACGATTTTATGGGTTTTAAAATTTTTATGGCCGTTCTTAGTCCCATATTGGCTTTGTACATAAAGCCTTTATCACCAACAAAACTTACATTTCGCACCCCTTTTTCAACCTGCATGGCACCAAGTTGGGTCAATTCTTTTGCTAATATATCTTCAAAGCCAAATAAGGTTTTGGCAACCATTTTGAAATTATTGTCCATATAACACGTCAAATAGATTGCAAATTTAAACTATTTTTGCAGGAGGTTGTCGACTATTTCAATTGCTAGTCAAAGTTGAACAATTGGTTTATCTTAAGTGCCTTTAAGGTTGACAATGACAAAACAGGATACTATATAAAAAAAGAGATTTCTGCCTTCGCAGAAAGTATTATGACAAATTCAACAAAACAATGGTATGCATCGTGGTTTGACACACCATACTACCACATTTTATATAAAGATAGGGATTATGCCGAAGCACAGGTATTTATGGATAACCTCACCAATTACCTTAACATTCCTGAAGGTGGAAAAATCTTGGATTTGGCTTGTGGCAAGGGCAGACATTCCATTTATTTAAACACTTTGGGTTTTGATGTTACTGGTATAGACTTGTCTGAACAAAGCATAAAACATGCCAGACAGTTTGCAAATGATACTTTAAGGTTTGCGGTACACGATATGACCAAACCTTACCCAGAAACCTTTGATGCTGTTTTTAACCTATTTACAAGTTTTGGTTATTTTGAAGATGACAGCTGTAATCTAAAAACCATTGTATCGATTAAAGAGGAACTTAATGCATACGGTTTTGGTGTTATTGATTTTATGAATGCTAATTATGTTATTGAACATTTGGTAGCCGAAGACATAAAAACCGTTGATGGTATCGATTTTCATCAAAAACGAAGCGTAAAAGATGGTTACATCGTTAAGGATATCACTTTTGAAATTGATGGAGAACACCATGAATTTCAAGAGCGCGTAAAGGCTTTAACATTAGAGGACTTTACAGCCTTATTTGAAAAAGCCGATGTACATCTACTCGATATTTTTGGAGATTATAAATTAGGCAAGTATCATCCGCAAACCTCTGAGCGTTTGATTATGATTTTTAAATAAATGAATAAGTACCTTTTTCCTATATATGCTATAATTATTGGTGTTGCTATTGCGTATTTAACCAAAAAGCAAAAATCTATATATACCAAGTTATTGCTTTCATTTAGTGGAGCATTTTTATTAGCGCTTACGCTATTCGACTTACTTCCAGAAGTGTATGGCCATTTAGACACCAAGCAGACTGGACTTTTTATAATGTGCGGTATCTTGCTGCAGATCCTACTAGAGTTTTTGTCTAAAGGTGCTGAGCATGGCCATGTGCACATCCATAAACAAGATTCAGGATTTCCGTGGCTGTTGTTTATAAGTTTGTGTATTCATAGTTTTTTAGAAGGGTTCCCTATCCATCAGCACAACGATATGGTGTATGGTGTTTTTGTGCACAAAATTCCTATTGCAGCACTGTTAACGTCCTTTTTGTTACAATCTAAGCATACCAAAGCACAGGCTATTAGCTTTATGTTGGTCTTTGCGGCAATGACACCTTTGGGCACATTGGTATCTAATACAACAGCTATAGGCACTACTTTTCTTATGAGTATTAACGCTTTGGTCATTGGTATCTTTTTGCACATTTCTACAACCATTTTGTTTGAAACTGGCGAAGGCCATAAGTTTAATTTATCAAAATTAGTTGCAATTGGTTTTGGTGTGCTAATTGCCTATTTTATTTAGATGTTTAGCAAGGAAGAAAGCCGATTGTTACGTCAGGAATTTTGGACCAGTTTTGGAAAATCGTTTCCAAGAAAATGGATACTGTACAATACCAAGATAAAAGGGCTATCCTTTAAATTTCATTTTGATACGAAAACAGCTAGTATAAGTTTGGATTTGGAAGACGATCTCGAAAACCGAATTAACTGCTGGGAAAAACTGGTAGCGCTAAAAAACATATTACAAACGGATTACTTGCCCAATACCATTTATGAGGAAGAATACGTCTTAGACAATGGCAAAGAAATCTCACGCATCTATCTTAGGCTAGAACAAAAGGTATCTATCCATAACAAAAACACTTGGCGAGATGTTATGGAGTTCTTTAATACCAACATGATCTTGTTTGAAGCTTTTTTTGAAGACTACAAGGATATTATTAAGGGTTGATAAACAGCAAGCGTCTGTATGATTACAAAAACCCTAAAAGACCCAAAAATCATTTTGGTAATACCTATTGGCTAAAATTCTGATTGTATAGTGCCAGTTCATTAAATTTTGTACATATTTTAATTATTTTTTGTACAAAAAAAGCTTTATTTTACAGGATTATATTTTTTGACCACAAAGACCTTACGGATTGCAGTACGGTTATAGGTTCTTTGAGAAATTCTTAACTAATGTTTATGGCTATAGTATGTACTATTAATAAAAGGCAAAATAATATTAATCAAACACAAGAGCCTGTTTATCATCTAAAACCTTTGGTTAACCACACTGTTAACATGTATGAGTTAGCGCAACGTATTAGTGCCAGGTGTTCTCTAACCGAGGCAGATGTGGTTGCATGTCTTAACGCTCTTAATCATGAATTAATGCGTGCCCTTTTGGATGGTGATAAAGTAGATATGGCATGGATGGGCACTTATAAGATTGCCTTACAAACCAAGGCACAATTAGAGCCTGGGCTCTGTTCTAAAAACGACATAAAACGTTTTGGCGTTAACTACCAGCCTAGTGCTGTTCTTAAGAAAAAGTTGCAGTCTCAGGCACGCATTACATTATCTAGGGAAGCCCTTCAACGCTATGATGGCACGGAATAGTTTTAAAAGTATTATATACTTGTGTTTGCAACTCTGAAAAGGTATATAAATTGCTTTTACTGTTGGGTTGTTAAATAAAAGCATGTTGGTGCTTTTAAGATTGCCACAAAGTATTGCAATTTATTCATTTTGCGGGTTTTAAGTGTTTTTTTTTACTTATATTAGTACTATCAATACCTCTTATGGCAGCATTACCTGTAATACATATTTCCCAGAAGCAACACCGTGGGGCTTTGCAATTGGTATTGAGTTTTTCTTATAATACCAATCTTATAAATTTGGTTAAAACGATACCCGAAGCACGTTGGAGTACGCGCTTAAAATCTTGGTATATTTTGGATTGCGAAAAACACTTAGCACTCATTACCTCTACCTTTAAAGATAAGGCCGTTTTAAAATTAGATTTAAAAAACACCAAACGTCCCTTTGTTCGTAATCTTAATGCATCTCAGCGACAATTATTAAATGGGTTTTATAAATTTTTAAAGGGCAAGCGCTATAGTGCCAGTACGGTACATACGTATAGCAATTTTGTAGCCGATTTTATTAGTTTTCAAGGCTCTAAAGCTATCGAAACGCTTTCTAATAGGGATGTTGAGGTATTTATTGAGGAGGTATTTATAGCCAGAAACTACTCTATAAGTACGCAACGGCAATTTATAAGTGCCTTAAAGTTGTTTGTGGTGTTTTGCCCCATTACCCAGATTAACGATTTGCAGTTGGAGCGGCCAAAGAAGTCTAAGAAATTGCCTAGCGTATTATCTCAGGAAGAGGTACTGCGGCTTATACAATGTACGCCCAATTTAAAACACAGGGCTATATTGGCCTTACTGTATTCTTGTGGCTTGCGCATTAGTGAGCTTATTGGTTTAAGGTTGCAAGATTTTAATGTTGAGCGCAAGCAGTTGGTGGTACGACAAGGCAAGGGTAGAAAAGATAGGTATGTGAGCATGGCAGATAGTTTTTTGCCCTTATTATCTAATTATTACCAAACTTATAAGCCACGGGTTTATTTTGTTGAAGGACAAGGTGGAGGTACTTATAGTGCAGAGAGTGTAAGGCATTTTTTAAGACGCAGTTGTAAACGTGCTGGTATTTCTAAGACAGTAACGCCTCACACCTTGCGTCATAGTTATGCTACCCATCTATTAGAGAACGGTGTAGACATTAGATACATACAAAGTTTGCTAGGACATGCCAAGCCAGAGACAACGATGATTTATACACATGTAACCCGTAAGGATCTCATGGCCATACCCAACCCATTAGATGCTGCTGTACAGAAGCTAAAGGAAACGGGAGATACGAACAAAAAACTTGTGTTATCCCGAGAATTATAGGTTTAAAAAGATATATTTGTTGAAATATAACCAGTTGTGAGCAAGCTGAAAAATGAACTTTGTAAAAGACGACATACCTGAATGGATTAAACCATATGCTGAATTAGGACCAGGAATTGAACTTGACGTGAAAATCAATCACGACAATTTTTTTTGGTATTTACAGGCTATGTGCAGTCCGCCAAATTTTGAAAAATATCTGATTTTACTACATCCTTTTTGGATAAACTATAAAGCAGAACAACTAAATAAAACAGTAGACTTTTTAAGAGATAAAGATGTCAACGAAGAAGAATTTGAAAGACTTACTTACTCGGAATTCTTTAAAAAATATGACGAGGAATTTAATTTAGAAACAGCCAAAAGAGTAAAAGAAAAAATTGCAGAAAAGTATTTAAGAAATAACAATGATTGGCCAAAATACATTTGGTATCCAGCCGAGGGAGAAGCGGAATTGTCCGACTTAGAATTCATCACTAAATCATTGATTAAAAAATATGGAGACTTGGAATCTGACTTTTTTTATGTTTTAATGAAAACTAAAAAGACTTACGAGGACAAAATACTGCGAGGAAATTTATCTGAATTGCCAAAAGTTTGGGACTTTGAGCCCGAAATTAGAGATAGCCCAAGTGCAATCTATCCGACAAAAGGAAATGATTGGTTTATTATTACGGATTATGACTGTCCAATGACCTTTATTGGTGGAAAATCGGAATTGATTGACGAAATGCTAAAAAACAAACCTGAAGGAATTGACCTTTACGAAATAAAACCAAAATATGAACAGAAAAAAGCCAGCTCACAACACCGGCTATAGTTCATTGCGGCGGAATTTCCTACTCGGAAATTCCTGCGTATTTACTAACTTTGGTTTACGGCGGAATAGTTCTGCCGAACCATTCCGCAACGAAACCATAGCCAAACACGTTATGCACAAGTTGACAAAACCGAATGAAAGCGCAAATCGAGAAACATAAAGTAAGCGGAAAAGTTTACGTTTGGACTTATAAAGACAATAACCGAAATTATCCAGGTTGGAATTTTACGGCTGACTTAAAAGCAAGTGAAAGTCTCTCGGAATTATTGAATTTAATGTCTGATTGCGAATGGTCGACTAAAAAGAAAATAACGACTGAATTGCCAACTCAAGCGCAACTGAACGTGCCGAATAATCAAAACGGAATTGCTAAATGGAAATCTAAACCGAATCTGACTCTGAATTACAAAACGTCTGAATCGGAAAATCATTGGCTGATTAATGAGCTTGATAACGGAATTGAAATTCAGTTCGGAAAAGAAAAACTGACTGAATTACAAAATGCAATAAACGGAATTCCAAAAGGGAATGGAGATTTTGCAATTTCAGACCAAAACGAGGAGAACATTTTGTACTTCTGGTGGAATTTAGAAAAATAAAAAACCAGTGCATAACAACGGCTATAATTCAGCGTGGCTTTTTAACTTTAAAACAAAAATTCTAACTTAGTTCTAAATGATTTCTACTATGGACAAATCCTGCGGATTTTTCCACGCCGAAATCATAGCCGAACCGTTACCTGCAATTATGAAAAACATTCTGCTAATCATTTTTATTTGCCTTTTAAATCAACTTTCTGCTCAAGAAATAGTTGGAATGAAAGACTTGTATGTGGAAAATAATTTGACTTATAAAGTTGCGAACAAAAAATTATTTACTGGACAAGCGCAAAACGTTCGAAAAAATGGACATTTAGTTTACGAAGAATATTTTGACAATGGAAAACTGACTAAATCTATAACATATTACAACGGAACTGAAAAGCCAACACCTGCAAGAGAGACGGAATATTATTCGGATACTCAAACAAAAAGTAAGGAAACGAATTACGGACTGGATAAACCGACAACTGAATTTAAACACTACGATAAAAACGAAAAAAAGACTCTGATTGAACGGTATGAAAATGACAAACTAATTTATCGATGTGAATATCAAAAAAACAAAAAGCACGGAATAGAATACTGTCTGAACGACGATGGAACTGAATTGCGGATTGAATATCGGAACGGTAAAAAAGTAAAAAAATAACTGCAGGTAACAACGGCTATAGTTTATTACGGCTGAAATTCCTAATCGGAATTTCAAGCCTTTTTGCTAAATTTATGGTTAGTGCGGAATAATACTCGCGTACCATTCCGCAACGAAACCATAGCCTAAACCGTTAGGCACAAGCTGAAAAACGAACTCAAAAGAAAGTGAGAGATAAAAATCGAATTCCGAAAATACTGAATGAGCTTGAACGGATTTGGAAAGCTAATCCTGACTATAGATTGGGACAATTAATTGTTGTTGGAGCAAGTGCTGATAAACCAAACTCTGATGTTTTCAATATCGAAGATGAAGACTTATTAAACGGACTTTTAAAATTTGACAAAAGAGCTGAATTAGAAAACGAAGTACAAGATGAAATACCTGACTGGAAAAGGTTTTCGAATGTCAGCAGATTAGACTTAAAAGAATTGACAATCGAATTATTGGAAAAACTGATAATTGAACTTAAAAATTCGGACAAAAAAATAGTCGTTACACCAATAAACTTAATGAAATTAAACGGAGCACCTGTTTCTGACCAAACTTGGTTGCTGAATCAAAAACTGAGAATAAAAAAGATGAAAAAATTATTAGTTGAGCTAAAAGAAAATGGAATTTTGACCGAGAGAAAGTCTAAACAAGATTTTCTTGGAATTAAAGAAGTTGGATATGACATTGTGGAATAAAAGCCAGTGCCTAACAATGTATAACCGCAATTACGGCGGATTCGACTACGTCCGAATCCACTCGGAATTGCTAACGTCAGTGATAATCCGAAAAATAACGCATATTAACCCGTAACTGACGGTTATACGAGACCGTTCTATGCAATTTAAACAAACATCATAACTAACATTGGCAAACACATATCAAATATTATTAAATTGGGACAAAGGACAAGCATTTTCCGAAAGGCTTTCTGCAAAAATTGTCGATACTGAAGGATTCACAGATATTGACCCACAATGCCCAACTGGAGGACCTGATGGGAGAAAGGACATTGTTTGTTTTAAGAATCACAACAAATATGTAGTTGGCTGTTATTTTGGAATGGGTCAAAAGACGTTTAATGAAATTAAAGATAAGTTTGATGGAGATTATGAAGGTGTTGAAATGAATGATGCTGATGGATTTGTATTCATTACTAATCAAAAAATCACACCAAGCGAAAGAATTGCTCTAATACCAGAAGGAAGCGAAAATATTGAAATATATCACGGAGAAAGAGTGACTAGTATTTTGGATTCACCTAAAGGTTATGGAATTAGATTGGAGTATCTGAATATTGAATTATCAAAAGAAGAACAAATTTCATTTTTAAATTCACACGTAAATCTTAAACACGAATTTGCTGAAATCAAGTCTATGCTCGCAGAAGTGCGAGGAATAACTCGTGATTTATCTGGACAGATTTTTGAAAGAGATATGGTTTTCAATAAAACCCTATCAGTTCTACCAATTTCAGGAATTCCATTTTCTTCTCGAATTTCAATGGAAGATTTATTTGCTATTCAACAAGCTGCTCTTTATGAAACTCAAGGAAGTTCATTTAAAGGTGTTTTAGGATTAAGAAAAGTTCAGGTTTGGCTAGCTAGAGTTGGTGGAGAAATAGAAGATGCGGAATTTGTGCCACCAGAAGCTGACGAAGTACCTAAATTAACAATTGAGCTACTAAATTGGTGGAAAGAAAAATATATGGAAGTTATTTATAGTTCAGAGCAAGAAAAAATATTAGCAATATCAGAATTTCACGAAAGATTTTTGACAATACATCCTTTCATTGATGGAAATGGAAGAGTTGCCAGAGTTTTAGCTTCTTTGCAATTCAAAGATTTACTTGATAAGGTTGTTCAGTTTGACAGTATAGATAGAAATGAATATTTTGACTCTCTGAATAATGCTCGGAGCGGAAATCAGAAAAATTTGATTGATATTTTTACGTCGCTAATTGGATAAAAAACTGCATAGAACAACGTGTATAATTCATTGCTAGTACTCGCCTACTTACGAAAATCCTCGCGGATTTTCTATTCGGTTTGTATTTGCTAAATTAGTTGCTGAAACACGCAACGAAATCATACACAAACACGTTACCAACCATAGTGCAAGTTCGTGTGAGTTACATCCTTTGAACTTGAGTTACTAACTTGAATCTTTCTTGTTTTTTATAATATTCATCCAAACAATCCTTTTTTTTGAGAACTAAACGCTTTGGCGTTCTGATTCGTTCTTTTCAAAAAAAAGGGCGTTCGTCTTTTATCCTATGTGCAACCTAAATGCTATAGTGATCTTTTTCTTTTTGCGAAATTATCGGATTCTTGGGTTTTTAACCAAAGTCTAGGATAGCATTTTGATTCGGTTGCTGTATATATTTGCAATCTTCTGTGCTTTAAGTTTAGTTCGGTTTGCACTACAGTAGCTAACAACGTGTATAATTAATGCTTACTATTAATCTTCATTGGAAAATTCATATATTTAACATTATGATTCGCTACGACTGAAAATCCTACGGATTCTAAGTCGCACAAATCATACACAAACTCGTTGTACACAAGCTGAATCACTCATCTCAAGTGGAATTTATATGAAAAATAGAATTAAGACCTTTACAATTTTTTGCTTACTCATTTTTGGAATAGCGAATGCGCAAGAAGATGGATTTCCAATTGAACAAAAATTATACGACTGTATGAATTCCATCCAACCATTTGAAATTGAAAAAGCTATTCCTTGTATACAAAAAGCAACAACTGATTGTGAGCTTGAAATGAAAAAAACTTATGAGAAATTATTGGAATTAGTCGATGATAAAAATATTCTGACTGACTCTCAAAACGAATGGAAAAAATATAGAGATGCTCAAATCGAACTTATGAATTCTTTCTTGAATAAAAAGCCTGATAAATGGAAAGTTGAAAGAAGATTAATAAACTTTGAACTAACAAAAAACAGATTATTTGAATTAGAGAACTTGATAAGAATATATAATTATTAAAGCCAGTGTACAACAACGGCTATAATCCATTGCGGCTGAAATTCCTATCGGAATTTCATTGCAATTCACTATCTTTCGGCTATGACGGAAAGAATCCTGCGGATTTTTCCGCAACAAATCATAGCCAAAACCGTTGTAGCACATTTGAGAAAATGAAAAACGCATTGAAAATTTTTGGAATTATTTTGGTTAGCGGAATTCTAATATTTGTGTTTGACCCAGCATTTAATCGGACTGAAAAGTTTGCGGATTTTTCGACTGAATATGAGTGGCGGATTTTTAATAATGCCTATTGCAACTGGAAAACTCACGGACACTGTGCTGACAATAATTTGAATAAATTAAATGCGGAACGAAAACTCTGGAAAACTCTTGCGGAAAATTACAACGGAGAAAAAACTATTAAAGAAAAATTGGAGAATGTAGTTTTAAGTCATTATCAATTTCATATGACTTACACTGAACATTTAAAAATTATGGAAATAAATATTGACTCAATTATAAAACACAAAGACGATTTATTTGAACAATTATTTATCGACTGAATTAAAAAAACGTGCTACAACACCGTGTATAATTCATTGCTAGTACTCGCCTACATACGAAAATCCTCGCGGATTTTCTATTCGGTTTGTATTTGCTAAATTAATTGCTGAAACACGCAACGAAATCATACACAAACACGTTGTGCAACATTTGAAAACAAATCGAAAATGAAACAATTTATCTTACTTTTTCATCCTTTGAGTACAAGTGAAGAGGTACGAATTGATTTCAAATCGGAAAAACCAGCATCTGACTTTATTGAATTAACCAAATTGGATGGTTATAAAGTATATCAATATATCCAAAGTGATTTCACTTACAATATGTCGATTGCAGAATTAGAATCTGAAAATATCGGATTTAAAAAACTATATCGAGAAAAGAAGACTTGGTTTGGACTTTCAAAAAAGACAGTAACGGATTTATTAATCGAGCAACAAAACGGATTTTACTATCCGTACGGTTACGGAAACTATCTGTACTTATTTTCAAAGCAAGAAATCAACCAAACTGACTTTGAAAATTGGTTAAACAAAGAATTCCCAAGCCGATTTGCTGACATTGACGAAACCTTCGCAGGATTCAATTCGGAATTTTTGAATTTGATGAATGAAGATGACTATGTAATAGCAACGAATCACGATTACCAAGAACAATTCGGATTGACAGGTAAAGCGGAAATAATTGAACAAATTATTTCAAAAATTAATGACTTGAATTTAGCAGAATACGAAATGGAAAAATATGTCAGAGAATCAAAAAAAACGTTGCACAACAATGTATAACCGCAATTACGGCGGATTCGACTACGTCCGAATCCACTCGGAATTGCTAACGTCTGTGCCAAACCGAAAATTAAAGCATATTAATCCGTAACTGACGGTTATACGAAACCGTTACCTGCAATTATGAAAAACATTCTGCTAATCATTTTTATTTGCCTTTTAAATCAACTTTCTGCTCAAGAAATAGTTGGAATGAAAGACTTGTATGTGGAAAATAATTTGACCTATAAAGTTGCGGACGAAAAATTATTTACTGGACAAGCGCAAAACGTTCGAAAAAATGGACATTTAGTTTACGAAGAATATTTTGACAATGGAAAACTGACTAAATCTATAACATATTACAACGGAACTGAAAAGCCAACACCTGCAAGAGAGACGGAATATTATTCGGATACTCAAACAAAAAGTAAGGAAACGAATTACGGACTGGATAAACCGACAACTGAATTTAAACACTACGATAAAAACGAAAAAAAGACTCTGATTGAACGGTATGAAAATGACAAACTAATTTATCGATGTGAATATCAAAAAAACAAAAAGCACGGAATAGAATACTGTCTGAACGACGATGGAACTGAATTGCGGATTGAATATCGGAACGGTAAAAAAGTAAAAAAATAACTGCAGGTAACAACGGCTATAATTCATTGCGGCTGAATTCCTAATCGGAATTCACCGCAATTTTGCTATCTTTCAGCTACGGCGGAAAGAATCCTGCGGATTTTTCCGCAACGAAATCATAGCCAAAACCGTTGGGTAACATTATGGGAATACTAACAAACATCTTCGGAAACAACAAAAAATTGCCTTTCAAAAAGACCATTCGATTTGAAAGGAAAGAATCTGAATTTGAAGTTAATATTGGAGATGAAGTAAAAATTTGGAACAAACCAAACACAAAACAACTGAATTTATATGCGAAAGGTTCTGCTGGTGGAAATGGACTTATTGGAATTACATTTAATTCAGCAATTAGTCATCATTTAAGTAAAACAGAAGACTTATTCGTTGAAAACAAAGTTGTCGGACTGACTAAAAATTCAATTGAATTATTTGTCAATATGTACGCTGACAAAAAAGCTGTTCAAGAAATCCAACAAAATCACAAAAAAGAATGGATTGATAACCTGAACAAAAAATATAACCCTAAAACGAGTTGGGAACTTCGCTTCTATTCTGAAAACAAAATTGGAAAGAATGACTTTTTAATAAAAACAATAGATAAAAGTCAAATTGAGGAATTTTATCAAAGAGACAACGAAACAATTTGGTTGACTGACAAAAATGGAGAAAAACTTTCAGCGGAAAATAGTGTGCGTTCTGGTGGAACTGAAAAAACATTAAGAGCAATATTTTCTGGACACGAACTCGAAGTGCAAAATTTCAAAAAGGAACATAATTGGTATTATATAGACATTGGAATAAAAAAATAACGTTACCCAACACCGGCTATAGTTCATTGCTTCTGACTTTCCTCTCGGAAAGTCCTCGCAAATTTGCTATCTTCGGTTTACGGCGGAAAATCCTCGCGGATTTTCACGCAACGAAACCATAGCCAAAACCGTTACCTGCAATATGGAGCAACGTTGTGAAAAAACAACAATCGAATGGAATTGGATTTCAAATATTGGAATGAAGAATACACCGACGAACAAAAAAAGAAAGATTTGAATTATATTTTGAACAGTCCGATGAGAATTAAAATCACAACGGACAATATCAAAGAAAACTTAGAATTTGTTTCTAATCTATTATTAGAATATTACAAAAAAATAGAAGACAATAAACCAAAAAACATTTTAGAACTAATGGAAGACTTTTGTAAAGCAATGAGTTGGGAAGATGGTTTTATAGAAAGGAATAAGTATCTAATCGACTGATTTAATAAAATTTTCCCAAGCATCATAAAATTTTTTAAATTCATCATTTACAAATCTATAGTATTCTGCCCTTGATGTGTAATTACTATAATCAGAGTTTTCAGGAAAATTGTTGTTAATAAGGGTATCTATGGGGTTTCGATAAGAGTCATATTTGACTTGAATTTCTTTGTCTAAAACACTTTTTTCTTTGTTAGAATCTATTGACTCTATAAAAGACTTGAATTCAGAATAAAAATCTGATATTTTTGATTTTAAAATTTCTTTTGACATGATTGAATAAATTAGAAAACGAATATAAACAAAACGGACGAAAAATAAATACAGCAGGTAACAACGTATATAAAAAATAGCGGTTAAGTAATAGACCCAAAGTTATTACACAAAATAAACAAACTACAACGTCCGAAAAGTTAGTGTATAAAATCCGCTACTTTTCATATATAAAACCGTTGTAAGTAATATTATGAAACACTTTTTGCTCACATTTTTAATCCTTCAATCGTTTTGCATTATCGCCCAAAATGAAAAGTTGATTTTGACTGAAAGTGAGAATAATTTATGGTTTGAATCTCTGAATTCGACGGAAACACTTGAAGAAAAAATTGACTTGATAAATGAAAGACTGACTAATGATGTGAACGTGTATATTGAATGGAGTTTTGCGGACGGAATAACTGTTGCGAGGATTCCTAAATTGGACAGTATTCGCAAAATAAGTACCAAAGGATTCTGTAAACCACTTTATTTGATAAAACACAAGGATAACGTAATTCCATTCCGAATTGAAAATCCAATAGACTCAGAACTGACTAATTCAGTAACCGAACTCATTACGGAAAATAATATTAGTAATGTAGAAATATGGACTGACGACAACAGGCAAGCGCTATATGGAACGAGTGCAGATTGTGGAGTGATTACGTTGGAATTAAAAAAACGAAAAGTATTTAAAGCCTTCAAAAAGCTAAATCTAACGAATTGGAAATACGATGAGATTTCGAATTATAAATGAATATTAATCAAAAAATACTACTTACAACAATGGCTATAAGTAATTGCTTGTTCTCGCCTACTTCTGAAAATCCTAGCGGATTTTCAGCTTGGTGTGTATTCGCAAAGTTTAGTGCTAATTCACGCAACTACTCATAGCCTAGACGTTGTGCTTCATTATAACCAACCTCTAACCAATGATAAAATTCTTTAGAAAAATTAGACAAAAATTGCTGACTGAAAATAAGTTCAGCAAATATTTGATTTACGCTATTGGCGAAATTGTTCTTGTCGTAATTGGAATTTTAATTGCTTTACAAATCAATAATTGGAATGAAAATAGAAAATCTGGATTTAAAGAATTGACAGCCCTAAAAGAACTAAGAATTGAGTTAATTAACAATAAACAAATGCTAAACAAACGTTCAGAGGTTTTCAAAGAGAAAAACAGAGACGGCAAATATTTACAACAACACTTAGAAAAAAAACTGCCCTATAATGATTCTTTGCAAAGATATTTTTTCATTCCAATGTCTAATTATTCTTTTCTATTATCATATTCCACATTTGAAAATCTAAAAAACCAAGGATTTAGTACCATCAGCAACAATGAATTAAGAAATAGAATATTGAAGTTATACGATGGGAATTTCGGCTTATTAAAAGACCAAGAAAATAAATATGCGAATCTATTTTCAAATAGCATACAACCAATAGGGTTTAAGTATTTTAAGGAAACTGGAAAAGGTTTTGAGCCAAATGAATATCAAGAATTATTGACTTCTAATGAGTATTCAAATGTTCTATCTTATATGGTACGTTCAGCTGAAGAATTCGCTTCATTCTGCCAAAATTCGATTGTAGAAATTGACGAAGTGTTGATAGATATTAACTCAGAAATAGAAAAAAAATCTAAAAAATAACGAAAGCACAACAATGGCTATAAGTAATTGCTTGTTCTCGCCTACTTCTGAAAATCCGCGAGGATTTTCAGTTTGGTGTGTGCTTGCAAAGTTAACCGCTAAACCACGCAACTACTCATAGCCGAGACCGTTGTGTGTAAGTGAAACAAAACTCAACCTGAAATTTAAAAAAAGAGATATGAAAACAAACATGAAATTTAGAAAACCAATTTCAATAATAGTAGTGGCACTGCTTTTTTTGACTGGGACAGCTGAATTAATTGCTCAAAATAAAACGGCTGAATTAAAAGATTTTAAGCTAATCATTGAGAAAACTGACAAAGGAATAAAAATGAAAAGTGAAAAAGGAAGTGCTTGGATAGATTTGTCCTTTAGTCTAAATAATTATCGTCCTCAAGCTGTTGATGAATACGGAATGACTGACTTGAAAAAAGTTTCGGAAAATAAGGACGAAAACCTTGCAGACTTTTTATTTACGATAACTAAAACAGAAAACGGAATTGAACTCAAAGGAATTGAAGGAACAGCGTGGACTGAATTAAAATTCTCTCTTGCCGATAACACACAACAAGCAATTGACCAATTCGGAATGACAAGTTTGAATTAAAAACACCTACACACAACAATGTATAACCGCAATTACGGCGGATTCGACTACGTCCGAATCCACTCGAATTGCTAACGTTTGTGCTAAACCGAAAAGTCTGCGTATATTAACCCGTAACTGACAGTTATACGAGACCGTTGTAACACATTTAATGAACCTCATAGAATTCAACAAATATTGGGATAAAAATTATCCTGAATCTAATCCAATCGGACACGAATTAAAAAGTGTTTATCCGAATAGATGGTTACGAATTCATAGTTTGCCTGAATCTAAACGATATGCGGAATCCGAAAACGAATATCAAATAATTCTGGATAGACAGAATAAACTGATTTCGGAATTAATCGGAGAGAATTCGGAAATTATAATTGTTTCTGGACAATATGAAACGGAATTGACGGACGAAATCTCAATTGAATTGTACGATTATGGAAAGTTTGAGAAATGCCGAACAATTGAACTTCATAAAGTCTATCCTGAAGAACACGAAGATGAATATTTCTATGATGTTTATTACAGACTTGATATTTGGAAACGGAATTCTAAAAACGAACTGTTGAAAAATATTGCGGATGATAAATTCCGAGCAATGTTTGTATGTCCGAAAAGGAATTGTATTGTAGCACCTTATGATGGCGGAATGGATATTATAGTTGACTCTCAAGAAAAAAGAGACGAATTAAAAGCAAATTATAAGGATTGGCTTTCGGAAAGAGAAGATGGAATGTAAAAACGTGTTACAACAACGTGTATAATTAATTGCTTTGGTCGTCGCTTATTTGGAAAATTCCTTCGGAATTTTCTTGCGTTCGTTTTTGTTTACTAAATTAGTTGCTAAAACACGCCACTAATCATACACAAACACGTTGGCAGTAATTAGCAAAGCGAATCCTGCATATTAATTAATAACAAAAAATGAGCCTATTTAAAATGAACAAATCTCTAATCATAATTGGAATTTTTATAGCATTATCATCTTTCAAATCTTATGCACAAAAGACTACAATCGAACAGGATTCTGTGGAGATTGAATTTGTGAAGAATGATAAATTGAAAAGTAAGTATCCGAAAACCTATATCGGAACAATATTCAATGGTTTTAGAATTACAGTTTTAGAAGTGGACATAAAAAATATTGACCTTAAAAAAGGGGAATTTGACCCTAATAAATTTTATCTCATTAGCGATAAACCAAAGTTTCAATATCGCCCTTTAGATATTTTTATATCAGATGATAAGAATGATTATTCTCGATTTGAATTAGTGACTAAAAAGAAGCCAAAGGAAACGAGTAATATGCGAGAAACGTATGACCCGAATATCAAGGACACTTATTTGGACTATAAAATTGACGGTGTGAGTGGAATAAAAATTCCTATTAATTTAGGTAGCGCAGAATTTCCAGATAAACACGTTTTTCACTTTAAACCTAAAGTTATAAATGACAGTAGAATCTTGATATACTTTTATATTTCATCTGACTTTATAAAAAGCGGAACATTGTATTATGGGAATGAGAAAATTGCCGAAACGAAACTGAAATAATTACGAATAAAATAACTACTGCCAACACCGTGTATAGCTCATTGCGGCTGAATTCCTAATCGGAATTTCGAGCCTTTTTGCTAAATTTATGGTTACGGCGGAATGATACTCGCGTACCATTCCGTAACGAAACCATAGCCCAAACCGTTGGCTACCATTTTACCTACTAATAAAAATCCGAATAATTAATAAAGGAAATTATTGAGTAGCTTTTAATACAAAAAATAGGACAAGAAATCTATTCTGATAAATAAAACCAATTAAAATAAATCCTTCTTCATGTAAGGGCGATTTTTTAAATAATCCGTTGATCATAAGATATTTCTGTTAGATATCTTATTCAAGAACAAATTTCATAATAACTATAACAATTTCAATTTGATAAAATTTAGATATAAGAAAGATAGATTAAGATTTCAAAAATTTGTACGGAATTCTTGGATATACACCTTTGGTGGATTTATTGCCTTGACATATGGGAGTTTTAGATTTATATTTATTTTTCCAAATACAGGTATAAACTTTAAAACATTGCAACCAGTTGTTATAAATGGATCAGTAACAATTATGGTAGGTTTCGGATTTTTTGTTGCTGGTGTATATCGCCTAATAAATAAAGAAAAAATGTTTCAAGATGAGCTTCAGTTCGAAGATGAAATGAAGGAAAAAGAAAAAGAAGACGAAAAAAGAAAAAAAAACAGAGGTTATGTAATTAAAAAGTAAACTAAATATTTAATCTAAACATAAACTTACATCAAATAAATTGATTAAGCTAAATTTACAATTAAACAAAAAGTTTATATAATAAAATAAAAACGGTAGCCAACACTGTATATACGCCAAGCCTTGTTGCAGTTTTTCAAATGAAAATAAAACGCCGGTTGGCAAAAGAGTAAATATTAATTAAATTTGGTGGGATTCAACGGCTCAGCGCATATACTTGTACGTTGTAAAACATTTTGAAAAAAGCACTTTACATAACTTTAGTATTTTCAATTTTGAGTTGTTCTAACTCGAAAAAATCTGACAGTCTAGAATCTGAACAGAATAAGACAGCTCAAATTCAAGTCGAAGAAAATATTGAAAAGAGATTTCTGTATGATTTTTTTGTTGACTCTTTGAAAAGAAAGATGGAATATGAACTAACCAAAAAAATTAAGGACAGTTCAATCATTTATCATTACAAAAATCTAACTGATAGCGAAAAGAATTTGAATTTTAAGTTTCTTAAAAAAACAAATCAGTTATTCTTTGCTGGAACCGAATTTAGATTAATCAAAGAAAACCATTACAGCAATAAATCTCTATCTGAATTTAATTTTGACCTATATGTTCTGGTCGAATCAATGGATGACGGAAATGGACCAATGTTTTTCAATCCTGAATATGGAATTTTGAATTTGGATAATGGTTGGGGAATGGATTTGATTTTTTTAAAAAATGAACAAAAAACTGAACTTGTTAAAGAAATAAATAAAACTCTTAAAGAAAAAACGTTTTACAACACCGTGTATAATTAATTGCTTTGGCAAGTGCTTATTTGGAAAATTCCTTCGGAATTTTCTCGCGCTCGTTTTTGTTTACTAAATTAGTTGCTTAACCACGCAACTAACCATACACAAACACGTTGGCAGTAAGCTAAAAACACAACCAAAAAAATGACAGAACTAAACGACAGTATTGCAGTTAAAGATATGATTTCTGCTGCAAGTCCGCTTATAAAAACTTTAGTAGAGACATTCGTAAAACCTAAACTAGAAAAATTTAGAGATAAATTCAAAAGTATTGACTCTGACAAAGTTTACATTCCAACTGAAGAACATTTTCAAGAATATTACCATCGAACATACAAAAAGCTTGCTGTAATAAACACATTAGTGTTTAATAATTCACAACGATTTCTGAAAGAGATTTATTTACCATTAACTCTTTCTTCCACAAATGAAGAAAAAATAAAATATCAAATAGACTCGTACCCCGAAAAAATGTGCTATGAGTATGGAAATATCCTAATTACAGACACTGCCGGAATGGGTAAGTCAACCTTAATGAAAAGAATTTTCATAGATATAATTGACCAAAATATAGGGATTCCAATCATAGTTGAACTAAGACGACTGACCAAAGTAAAAACAATACTTTCGGAAATTCAAGAACAATTAAATTCCATCAATAAAGATTTTGACAATAACCTTTTGCTAGAGTTATTAGCCGAAGGTGGTTTTATTATCATCCTTGATGGATATGATGAAATTTCATTAACCGATAGAGAAGTTGTTACTGCGGACTTACAAGATTTCATATCAAAGGCATCAAACAACGAATTTTTTATTACATCACGACCAGAAAAAGCTCTATTAAGTTTTGGTAACTTTCAAGAGTTTAGAATTAATCCATTAAATAAGAAAGAAGCATTTGAATTATTAAGAAAATATGACCACCAAGGTTCTGTATCAAGTTTACTTATAAAAAAGCTTCAAGAGCAAGAAATGGCAAACATTGAGGAATTTTTGACAAACCCTTTATTGGTTTCACTTTTGTTTACGGCATTTGAACATAAACAAGCTATTCCTTTCAAAAAATACCTCTTTTACCGTCAAGTATACGATGCCAATTTTGAATCTCACGATTTAACAAAAGGAGATTCTTATACTCACGATAAATACTCTAAACTAGAAATTGATGACTTTCACAGAGTCCTGAGGCATTTAGGTTTTTCTTGTTTTAAGTTGCAAAAAATAGAATTTAGCAAAGATGAGATTCTAAAATTAATTTCTGATAGTAAGGAATTCTGTGCTGGCTTAAAATTTAATGAATCTAGTTTCCTAGAAGATTTATTAAGAACTGTACCTTTATTTACACAGGATGGTAATTATTACAGGTGGGCTCACAAATCGCTACAAGAGTATTTTGCAGCACAATTTATTTATTTGGATTCTAAAGAAAAACAAAATGCAATACTTGATAAATTGTACAATCATTCAAATTTGGAAAAATTCATAAATGTAATTGACCTCTATTATGATATGGATTATAAGACATTCAGAAATAGAATTGAACGTTACATTTTAACGGAGTTCAAACAATATGTTGATAATCATTATAATTTCGATTATCCTGAAATAAGTCCAGAATCAATTATTGAAAGAAAAGAGACTTCATTCTTTACAGATTCGTTTTTATTTAAAGCTACGCAAAAAGACAAAAAGCACCCATTTGAAGGAGAAAAATTATCAAAAATGCTAAACACTTTTTCAAAAAAGAATGGATTCGACCAAAGTAGATTTAGTGGAATACTAGTCAGACCACCTTTGTTTAAATTCGTTTATGCAGTGCATTATCAAAATAGCAAAACTGTCCTTTTAAATCTTTTAGCAAGAAAAAAATCGGACTATATTAAAGCTGTTATGCATAGCGATATTGAGAATAAATCAATGGAATTAGATTTCGACTTTAATAAAGAGTATGAACTTAAAGTAATTGATGACAATCCTGAAAATCAATTTAATTCAAAGAGTAATTTTCAAAATGTTAGTGAATTTATGCAAGCGACCAAGATAAATTCATTTCTAATCGATTATGAAAAAGGTCTAGATTTTTTGGAAAGGATTGAAAAGAGTATTGAGAATGAAAATAAAGATGATTTTTTAGTAGGTGATATTTAAAAGCCTACTGCCAACAATGGCTATAACTAATTGCTCGTTCTCGCCTACTTCTGAAAATCCTCGCGGATTTTCAGTTAGGTGCGTACTTGCAAAGTTAAGTGCTAAACCACGCAACTACTCATAGCCGAAACCGTTGTAAACAAGCTAAACCAACATATGAACTTCATTAAAAAACTTTTCGGATTGAATAAAAAAGAGGAAGAAGAATACTCTGGAAATTTTATTGTCGCAACTCTAAATGATAAAGTAATGCCGATCGATAGAGGAGAAATTTATGAAGACCCATTAGATGAATTTCTTCAGGCTAATGGAATGGGAGAAGTTACAGGTGGAGGAACTATGCAATTAGAATCTGGAGAATTGGAATACTGCGACGTTGAAATCCAACTAAATTCTGATGAGATTAATGAAAATCATGTTAAATCAATCATTGAGAAACTTGAAGAGCTTGGAGCACCAAAAGGTTCTAAACTGACAATTGAGAAAACGGAACAGAAAATTGAATTTGGAAAAAAGGAAGGTTTAGGAATTTATCTTGACGGAATAAATCTGTCCGATGAAGTTTATAAAAATTCTGATTCAGATGCATTAGCAGCTGAAATTAGAGGACTGACAAAAATTGGAGACCAAGTCCTAAGATATTGGAATGGAAATACTGAAACTGGATTGTATTTTTATGGAGATTCATTTGAAGACATGAAAAATTCTATTAAAGATTTTGTAAACTCACATCCAGAATGTGAAAATTGCAGAATAGAAAGAGTTGCATAATAGCCAGTTTACAACAATGTGTATAAAAAATTGCTATATTTAGCTCAACCTAAATTTGTTGCTTCTTTTCGAACATCAAATTTTCCTTCGGAAAATTAGCCGTTCTCAAATACGCAACTTTTCATAACACAAAGACGTTGTAGCACATTTCGCCAAATCAATGAAAACAGGAATTATTGTCATAATTGTATTCTTAATTTTAGTCATAGGATTTTTTATTTTGAGAAATAAATCAAATAAAACTGAAAATGTAATGACTGAATTTGTTCGACTTGATTCTCAAACTGAATCTACTCAACATCTTCCCTTATTGCCTGAAAATTGGCTTTCCGAAATTGAGCAAAAATGGAATGATAAGGAATGGGGAATTTATGACAATAAACATTACGACATTTGCGAGAAAATTTGCAATGATATTTACTCAACAAATAAATATTGGGAAAAGAATCAAACTCACGCTGATTTTCTAAATGAGTTGACTAAAGAACAGCGGATTTATTTCACTCTAATAAACTTTGAATCTCAAGTCAACAATGGAGGAGTTTACCAATTTCTTTTTAATTACCCAGAATTGTCAATACTCGCATTAGAAGGAATGAAAGAAACTGGAATGAAAAAATTGGCTTCGGACTATGAAATAGTTTTGAATGAGTATTTCGGAAAATTTGACACAATTCAAGATTTATATTCAAAATTTCAGAATAATAAGAGTGATTGGAATAAACGATTTAAAGCATTTGCAGAAGGATACAAAGAACTTCCGTCAGCGGAAAAAATTGAGGATTATTTTTATGAGGAAAGTTTTGTAAAAACATATCAGCAGGACTTGACGAAATACGTAAAAGCGAATAGAAATAAATTATATAGAACTGAATAAAAAAACGTGCTACAACAATGGCTATAAGTAATTGCTTGTTCTCGCCTACTTCTGAAAATCCTCGCGGATTTTCAGTTTGGTGAGTACTTGCAAAGTTAAGTGCTAAACCACGCAACTACTCATAGCCGAGACCGTTAGGCACAATTAAAAAAAATAATGACCACGATAGATAAAATTGAACATATAGCCAAATGGACTTCAGAAAACTATGATGAAGAAACTAACAAAATTAACCATGATAATGGTGAAATAGATTTTGCCCAAATTGAAACTATGATCGGTGAAAAACTACCAGATGTTTTCACCGGTATATATAAAAAGATTAATGGCGAATTAGGTAATAAATCTGGTATTCTATTTGGACTTGAATTCTTAAGCACGAAAAAAATAATATCAAAACTCGAATTTCCATTGAGCTTACTTAAACCTGTTGAAAGAAAAGTTACTGATCCTAATAAATCCGAAAAAATACTAAACGCAATCTCAACACTATTTTTTAAGTCTATTCCCAACAAAAAGAAGTTTGGATTCATATCTAAAAAATGGCATAAAGCAACATTTAGTTGTGCTTTAGGTACATATAGCCAAATTTCAGTCGAGTATGATAATGGTGAAATTGAAAAGTATTCATTAAAAGAAGAATATTCAGATAAAATATTTGATTTAGGCGAAGAAATTCATCAATTAGAAAAGAAAGACTATAATTGGGCCAGTTTAGAATTTGAATTAATGCCAAATGGAAAATACACTGTGAAAAGAAAAGATTACATATGGGAAGAAGAAATGTTTTCTTCATGTCCAGAAGACAAAATAAAAAAGAAATATTACCATTATAAATGGATTCCAATTTTCCATGATTACAGTGGTAATTTCATTGGAATTGACCTTGACCCAGATAAAAAAGGAGTAAAAGGGCAGGTTATTATTTTTGGTAGTGATGAGCAAAATATGGTTGTCATTGCTGATGATTTTGAGGAATTCTTGGATTTGACAATCAAAGAGATGAAAAAAAATCCAAAGGAATTTACCTCTGAAAATCATTTACATGACGTTTATAGAAAAATAAAAAACTGTGCCTAACAACGTATATAATCCATAGCTCTATTCTGTTAAGATTAAGAAAATTTCCTACCTTTAAATCTCACTGATTCCTACGACCGAATTCATTCGAATTCACTCGCTACGGAATCATATACGAACACGTTGTAAGCAAGCTGAAAAAAGAGCCAACCGCACAAAACAAAGAGTGCCGAAAAAGGCACACATTGTTTTTTTGCCAACGCTCGGAATAGCATTAAATTTGAGAAAAAACATAAAACATATATGAGCTTATTTCAGAACTCTGTTCTAAACAAATATTTAAAAGGATTAGAGTCCGAAAAAGTTAATGAAGCATACGAGCGATTTACAAGCCATTTTCATAATCCGACCATTCAAGAAAACATTCGAAACTCGAAAGAGGAACAATATCAAGGTGAATTTCTGATTGACCTTTTTGTGAATGTTTTGGGCTACACGAAAAACCCAACACCTGAATTTAATCTCACAACGGAATTAAAAAATATAAAAGGCTCTAAAAAGACAGATGGAGCAATTCTAAAAGGCGAAAAAGCACTTGCAGTAATTGAACTAAAAGGAACAAACACAACCGATTTAAGCAAAGTAGAAACCCAAGCATTTGGATATAAAAACAACCAACCAGGTTGTAATTATGTCATTACTTCCAACTTTGAAAAATTACGTTTTTACATTGACAACGCAGTTGACTTTGAGGAATTTAATTTATTTCAGCTTTCAAAAGAACGTTTCGACATTCTTTGGCTTTGCCTATCGTCTGAATATCTTTTAAAAGACATTCCGAAAAAGATTAAAGATGAATCTTTAACGCAAGAGGAAAACGTTACCAAAAAATTATACAAAGATTACGCGTCTTTTAGAAACGAGATTTTTGATGCCATACAAAAAGAAAATCCTGAATACGACAAACTAACGTTATTCAAGAAAACACAGAAATTACTCGACCGTTTTCTATTTATCTTTTTTGCAGAAGATAGATTGTTACTTCCGCCAAACTCTATTCGCTCTATCGTAAACCAATGGGCTGATTTACGAGATAAATATGACGAGTATTTTCCTTTGTACGACCGATTTAAAAAATATTTCGGTTATATGAATACAGGACACAAAGGACAGCAACACGATATTTTTGCTTACAATGGTGGACTTTTTGCACCAGACGAGATTTTAGACAATATCAAAATCAATGACGATTTACTTCATAAACACACGATAAATTTAAGTAACTACGATTTTGAGAGTGAAGTAAGCGTAAACATACTCGGACATATCTTTGAACATTCGTTAAACGACATTGATGAAATACAAGCAGAAATTCAAGGTGTTTCGACCGAACAAAGCAAGACCAAGCGTAAAAAAGATGGTGTTTTTTACACACCGAAATACATTACCAAATACATTGTAGATAATACCGTTGGTAAACTTTGTGAGGAAAAGAAAACGGAACTCGATATACAAGAAGCTGAATACGAAAAAGAACGTAAAGGAAGACAAAAAGCGACTTTAAAAAAGCTATCTCAAAAATTAGAAGATTACAGAAAATGGTTATTGCAAATTACCATTTGCGACCCAGCTTGTGGAAGTGGTGCTTTTTTAAACCAAGCGTTAGAATTTCTAATTGCAGAACATCAATACATTGATGAATTGCAAGCCAAATTGTTTGGAGATGCAATGGTATTGAGCGAAGTGGAAAACGCAATTTTAGAAAACAATATTTATGGTGTAGATATTAATGAGGAAAGCGTTGAAATCGCTAAACTCTCGCTTTGGTTAAGAACTGCACAAAAAGGTAGAAAACTTACTTCATTAAATGATAATATAAAATGTGGTAACAGTTTAATTGACGACCCAAGTGTTGCAGGAGACAAATCATTTAATTGGAAAAACGAATTTCCAGAAGTTTTTGCAAAAGGTGGATTTGATGTGGTAATCGGAAATCCGCCATATGTTTTCACAAGAACAGGAGAGTTTATGGAAGAATCTAAAAATTACATTTTAGATTATGTTCTTGAAAACTCAATATCAACAACATCTAAAGGTTTAAATATTCAAAAAGGTAAAATAAATCTGTTTGCCATCTTTATTATAAAGTCAATAGAAATACTCAACAAAAACGGTTATCAGAGTTTTATAATTCCAAACAATATTTTACGAGCTACGCCTTATGAAGCCATAAGAAAATACCTTCTTGAAAAGTCAACTATTAACGAAATAGTAGATTTGGGCAAGGGCGTTTTTTCAGACGCAACTGTTTCTACAGTTATAATGTCGCACTCTCATTTTACTAAAAATAGTAAAATCAATATTACCAAGAGCGTGATTGATTTAGTCTCAAAAAATTGTGAGTATTCACAAGTTCCTCAATCATTTTTCTTAAAAAACGAACAATATGTATTAAATGTACTTGTAAATGAAGAGGATATTGAAATAATTGAAAAGATAGAAAAAGTAGAAAGTAAACTTGGTGACTTTTTCAAATTCATTTCACCAGGTATTGATGGCGATAAAAACAAATATGTAGCAAACTCTAAACTTAACGATAAATACAAACCTTTACTTTACGGTAAATCTTTTACCAGATATAGAATTCGAGAAACCAATGATTATATATTGTACGATAGAGAACTTTTAAATCGAGCAAGAAAAGAAGAAATTTATTTAAGTAATAAAATAATAATACAAAGAATTAGTGGTGGTTTAATGCCATTAACAGGAACTATTGACAGAAATCAATATTACACTTTTAATTCAGTAAACAATTTAGTCCCGAAAAAAAAATATGAAGAATATTTAAGCTTTTTTCTTGCCTTAATAAACTCGAAATTAATTAATTGGTACTATGCTATTAAATTCTCAAATCGTTCGAACTTAACTGTTAATATCTCAAAGACATTTCTTGAAATACTTCCTATTAAATTAAGTTCAGAGGAAGTGATATTGAAAAAAATTAATACAATGGTTGATAACCTTTTGGAACTTAATCAGAACTTTCAAAAAATATTAAGCAGTTCAATTTACTTAATAGAATCCAAATTTGACAATATTGAAAATAACAGAAAAATAAATGCTTGGTATAAGTTAGACTTTAAAGAATTCATATCTGAATTAAATAAAAATTCAGTTTCTCTTACAATTAGCGAAGAAGCAGAATGGATGCAGTATTTTAACGAGCAAAAGCAAAAAGCAAAGGAGTTGAAAACTGAAATAGATAAAACGGACAGAGAAATAGACCAAATGGTTTATGAATTGTACGGATTGACAAAAGAACAAATAAACATTGTGGAAGAAGCCACTGCATAAGCCATACACATTTGCAATTCGCTCAAGCCAACGCTACACCAAAAATTGCAAAAAAGTATGTCTTGTCAAGCCTGAAAACCAAGCTGAACGGAAAAAGCCAGCGTACAACAACGTATATAAAAAATAGCGGTTTAATCGCTTAATAGAAAGAAAATGAATATATTGAAGGTCTGTTATAAACTGAAAAATTAGTGTGTAAAATCCGCTACTTTTCATATACAAGACCGATGATAGCACATTCGCCAAAGGCGAACTTTAATCTGCGCTGCTTCGCAGACAATGCACCTTAAAGTAAACGTGCTATCATCTGCAGGGTTAAACCAAATTACCAACAAAGCCTATCCCAAAAATATCGCCTTCAGCGGGCTTCGTGCCAAAACGTGCGACATCGTCGGTTAAAGGTAATTTGATCCTGATTCTCGAATTCCCAATCTAATAAATTCTACAATTTACGCTTCGCTTACGCCAAGCTATTTGACGATCAATAATCAGAGAGTATAAGGAAGACCTATTCTCTGATTATTGCTTAAGAATTTATTATCTTTTCATTCTCTAATCAGAACTACGTTTAACCCTGCAGTTGTAACCAATTTGACCAAACCAACAAACCGAATGAATAAACCTCAAATTTTGAACACAATTAAGATTATCGGAAAATCAATTTTTACGCTTCTGACTTGTGTTTTAATATTTGCCTATTCAATCGCATTAATTGAAAAAATACAACGTCCGACTTTTAAAAATTTACCGACAAATGAATTTATCATTATCGGAATAATTTTGTTGATTTTGATTTTTATAAACCTAAAATGGGTTTTCGGAATTATTAAAACCACCCCAAATGAAAAGTAAAATAAAAATCATATTTCTGACTTTAACAATCGGTCTGATTTTTATTGTTGGTTTTTTAGGTTATGGAATGTATTTAATGGAAATAGAAGACCAATATGGAGATTATCAAAATTTACACTTTGAATCGAAAACTGGAGATTTAATAATAAACAAATCAACATCGGAATTTGGAATTATTGAGAAAACTTGGAAAAGAACAAACATTAGAACATTAGAGAAAGATTCTACCGATTTAAATTTTTGGATTTATAGAAACGGAGTTGAAACCAAATCTGAAATTTATCGACCAAAAAATGGAGAAATAAAACTGAATGGAATTAAATACTCGGAATTAGTAAAAAAAATTGACAACTCGGAATTGAAATTAATAACAAAAAATTAAAAACTGGTTACAACACCGGCTATAGTTCATTGCTTCTGACTTTCCTCGCGGAAAGTCCTCGCAAATTTGCTATCTTCGGTTTACGGCGGAAAATCCTTGCGGATTTTCACGCAACGAAACCATAGCCAAACACGTTGGCAAACATTTAACGCAACCTTTCGAGAGAAACTGCATCTTTTAAATAAACTGAATTATTATGAAAACGAAACTAATACTTATACTTTGTTTAATTGGACTAATTAGTTGCGAAGTATCTTCAGTAGATACAGATGATCCGAATTACGTTTTCGATGGAAGAGGCGGAATAAAATGTAAAGTTGATGGAAAATTAATTAAACCAAAAGTAAGTTTTAGTGGAACTGGACTAGCAGCTGATGTTGAATTTATTTCTTGGAACAACGAAGAATATTTGAGCGTCAGTTTTTTAAATGGTGGTGAATCACCTGACTTTATACATCAATCAGTAAGAATGAAAATCATTGATGTGGTTCCTGAATCTATTCAAGTTGGTAATATCTATACTCTCGAGAATGAAGACAATTGGAACTATGGAAAGTATAGTTATGGCGGAATAGATTTCAACTACTCTACAAATGACCTAAATACTGGCGAATTGGAGGTAGTTTTTCACGATTTAGAGAATAGAATATTAGGTGGAACTTTTCATTACGATGCAATAGATGAAAATGGTATTATTGTGGAGATAAGAGAAGGAGAATTTGATATGAAATATTAAATAAAAAACGATTTGCCAACAACGTGTATAGCTCATTGCGGCTGAATTCCTAATCGGAATTCATTGCAATTTGCTATCTTTCGGTTACGGCGGAAAATCCTCGCGGATTTCCCGCAACGAGCCATACACAAAACCGTTGTGCTTCATTATGACCAACCAATAACAAATGATTAAAGTCTTTAGAAAAATTAGACAAGATTTACTTTCAGAAGGTAAGACCGGGAAGTATCTAAAATATGCATTTGGCGAGATTCTTCTTGTTGTAATTGGGATTTTAATTGCACTTCAATTGAACGTTTCTCGGGAAAATCACTCAAATCAAAAAAAGTTAAATAAATACTTATCCTTACTTGTTGAGGACTTGGAAAAAGATAAATCAAGTCTTTTAGAATGCATTGAATTTGATTCTATAAAAAATCAGTTATTGAATCAATATATTGATTCTGGAAATTTAAAATTGAGTAGTGAAACAATAAAATATGCAGCGAGATGGAGAAATTTTTTAATTCATAAATCAACTTATAATTCAATACAATCGAGTAATATATTGGAACTATTAGACAACATTGAACTGCAAAATTCAATATCGGAATATTATGCTTTTGCTGAACAAGTAAATAATTATGAAAATACACATCTCAATACTCAAATGTCGAATTTTACCAATGAGATACTCAAACGGAAAAGAATTAATCTCTTGTACTACAAAGACAACACAAATATTGAATTAACAGCTGAAGAAGACTCAATATTTTATGGATATTTCACTCATATTCGTGACATCGCCGCTTTAGAAGTACGGAATTATAATAAACTAAAAGAAGAACTTGACAATTTATCCGTGCTTATAAAAATGGAATTAAAATAACGAAAGCACAACAACGTGTATAGCTCATTGCGGCTGAATTCTCTTTCGAAAATTCCTTGCAATTTGCTATCTTTCGGTTACGGCGGAAAATCCTCGCGGATTTCCCGCAACGAGCCATACACAAAACCGTTGTAAACAAGCTAAACCAACATATGAACTTCATTAAAAAACTTTTCGGATTGAATAAAAAAGAGGAAGAAGAATACTCTGGAAATTTTATTGTCGCAACTCTAAATGATAAAGTAATGCCGATCGATAGAGGAGAAATTTATGAAGACCCATTAGATGAATTTCTTCAGGCTAATGGAATGGGAGAAGTTACAGGTGGAGGAACTATGCAATTAGAATCTGGAGAATTGGAATACTGCGACGTTGAAATCCAACTAAATTCTGATGAGATTAATGAAAATCATGTTAAATCAATCATTGAGAAACTTGAAGAGCTTGGAGCACCAAAAGGTTCTAAACTGACAATTGAGAAAACGGAACAGAAAATTGAATTTGGAAAAAAGGAAGGTTTAGGAATTTATCTTGACGGAATAAATCTGTCCGATGAAGTTTATAAAAATTCTGATTCAGATGCATTAGCAGCTGAAATTAGAGGACTGACAAAAATTGGAGACCAAGTCCTAAGATATTGGAATGGAAATACTGAAACTGGATTGTATTTTTATGGAGATTCATTTGAAGACATGAAAAATTCTATTAAAGATTTTGTAAACTCACATCCAGAATGTGAAAATTGCAGAATAGAAAGAGTTGCATAATAGCCAGTTTACAACAATGTGTATAAAAAATTGCTATATTTAGCTCAACCTAAATTTGTTGCTTCTTTTCGAACATCAAATTTTCCTTCGGAAAATTAGCCGTTCTCAAATACGCAACTTTTCATAACACAAAGACGTTGGCAAACATTTAACGCAACCTTTCGAGAGAAACTGCATCTTTTAAATAAACTGAATTATTATGAAAACGAAACTAATACTTATACTTTGTTTAATTGGACTAATTAGTTGCGAAGTATCTTCAGTAGATACAGATGATCCGAATTACGTTTTCGATGGAAGAGGCGGAATAAAATGTAAAGTTGATGGAAAATTAATTAAACCAAAAGTAAGTTTTAGTGGAACTGGACTAGCAGCTGATGTTGAATTTATTTCTTGGAACAACGAAGAATATTTGAGCGTCAGTTTTTTAAATGGTGGTGAATCACCTGACTTTATACATCAATCAGTAAGAATGAAAATCATTGATGTGGTTCCTGAATCTATTCAAGTTGGTAATATCTATACTCTCGAGAATGAAGACAATTGGAACTATGGAAAGTATAGTTATGGCGGAATAGATTTCAACTACTCTACAAATGACCTAAATACTGGCGAATTGGAGGTAGTTTTTCACGATTTAGAGAATAGAATATTAGGTGGAACTTTTCATTACGATGCAATAGATGAAAATGGTATTATTGTGGAGATAAGAGAAGGAGAATTTGATATGAAATATTAAATAAAAAACGATTTGCCAACAACGTGTATAGCTCATTGCGGCTGAATTCCTAATCGGAATTCATTGCAATTTGCTATCTTTCGGTTACGGCGGAAAATCCTCGCGGATTTCCCGCAACGAGCCATACACAAAACCGTTGTGTGCCATTTGAACGACACGTTAATAATATTTTGAACTTATGATAAAAATTAAAAACCTAATTGTCAATAACGGAATCAAAGAATATGACTTTGACCAAATACATTCTGACAAAAAAATATTTCAATTAGCAAATTCAGTAATTATTCTAAGCGGACTTGAAAAACTATCCGACAAAATAAACTCTGAAAAAGGATTAGTATATATAACCTGTAAATCGGATTTCTCATTAGGCAGCGCAGAATTAAGAAACGCATCAATAGAACTTTTAGAGGAATATAATAATACTAAACCTTAAAATCCTTTTTTGACTGAATATCTGCTATATCTTGCATATCAGAGTCTTTAAAACCAATAAAAGCAGAAATACGTCTAATCATAGGAAATGAAATTAAATCATCTAATTCGTATGAATTAATAATATCAACTAAATCTTGAAAATGTTTACCATTAACGAACTCTGGATTAGCTTGAATAACACGTGAACGAATATTATCTGACATAAAAAACGGCACACAACACCGTATAATAACAATTGCTACGTTATTCTCTATTTGGAATAACCTTGCGTGTTTCTTTTTGTTGCTTATTTTTAAATTAAACCTTAACTCACGCAACTGTTATTATACAAACACGTTGTACAACATTTGATGAAAAACACGTATCGAATAGAAAATGACAAATTGATAAAGGGAATATCTCTTCCTGTTTTTATTCATAACTTACACTATCACCTGACCGATATTCATATTTATGAAGACGGAAAAATTGATTGTTGGGAATTGGTTGACTTTGATGGATTTATTAAAAAAATACAATCTGGCTGGATTAAAACAAACTTACCTAAAGGCGAAAAAGTATTCGCTTTTCCACTCGGGAATTTTCAGACAAAAGAATTTAACGCAAACAGAACGGAAAATGATTTAATTAAAGAGGTTAGAGATATAATTGACAGATTTCAAGGAAAGAAAACTGCTGAGCAATTCTGCATTGATGCCTTCAAAAATTTTGTAGAAAAGCCAACGATTGAGAACAGAAATGAACTTAAACGGACTTACGAGTTGGTTGCTGCACATAACAGAAGATTTTTGTTAGGAGATATGGACGTTGATGATTTACCAATTCAAATCGCCATTTATGGAGAAAGAATTTTTAAAGAATCAAGAAAAGCCCAAATTCAGGAAAAACTGATAAGAGAACATTACTTGAAAGGAATAAAAATATAAAAACGTTGTACAACAACGTATATAATCCATAGCTCTATTCTGTTATGATTAAGAAAATTTCCTACCTTTAAATCTAACTGATTCCTACGACCGAATTCATTCGAATTCACTCGCTACGGAATCATATACGAACACGTTGTAAGTAATGCCGAAAAACCCAGAAACCGAGTGAATAAAACGATATTTGAAATTACCAAAATGGATTGTCCTTCAGAGGAAAATTTAATCCGAATGAAATTGCACGGAATTTCGAGTATTGCGAATTTGGACTTTGATATTCCGAACCGAAAATTGACCGTTTTTCACAGCGGAGAAATTGACCAAATCGAAAAGTCAGTTATCGAATTAAATTTAGGCGGAAAGAAAATCTCAACGGAACAAACCGACCAAACTGAATTTAAAGAAAACGAAAATCAGAAAAAACTACTTTGGTCTGTACTTGCCATAAATTTCGCATTTTTCATAATCGAAATGACAACAGGAATTATCTCAAAATCAATGGGACTTGTTGCCGATAGTTTGGATATGCTTGCGGACAGTTTTGTGTACGGAATTAGTTTGTTTGCGGTTGGCGGAACATTAATTAAGAAAAAGCGGATTGCAAAACTTGCTGGATATTTTCAAATAGCACTTGCGATTATTGGATTTGTAGAAGTTTTAAGAAGATTTTTTGGAAACGAAAAACTTCCCGATTTTTCGACAATGATTATCGTTTCGATTTTTGCACTTATCGCAAACGGAATTTGTCTTTACATTTTGCAAAAGTCAAAAAGCAAAGAAGAGGCTCATATGAAAGCAAGTATGATTTTTACCTCGAATGACGTGATTATAAATTTAGGAGTAATAATTGCAGGAATTTTGGTAAATTGGTTGAGTTCGAGTAAACCTGATTTGATTATCGGAACAATCGTTTTTGCGTTGGTAATTCAAGGAGCATTTCGGATTTTGAAATTAAGTAAGTGAACGAAAAAAGCACTACTTACAACAACGTATATAGCTCACAGCTAGTTAGTTGACCAATCCAAGTTAAGGTATATTTGCAAGTCCGCCAAATTTTTTAATTTGGCTTATTGAGAAAAAAAGATAATAAGAAAATTAAAAAATTCGGCTCGTGCTTAACCGAAAATTAATCGCTAATTTGCACGCTACGAGCCATATACAAGACCGTTGTGCGGCATACAAGAAAAGCCAACCGCACAAACAGCACATTTGGTTTTTCCCGACACACAAGCCAACACTCAAAAAACCAAAAGAGCTGTTTTTTGCCTACGCTCGAATAAAAAGATGACAGAAAAATTTGTTGAGTTGAGAACTATATGTAAATTTGACAAAATTTGTCAACTCAATAATTTTAATATATGATATCTACTGGAACTACATTTAAAAATATAAGAGAAGAACAGAAATTATTGTTAGAAGACGTAACCAAAAAAACAGGAATAAATAAAACCTTGCTAAGCAGAATCGAAAACGGAAAACGACTGCCAACAAGGGAACAACTAAACCTACTTTGTAAATACTATAAGATTGAAAAGGACGAAATTATTGTCCAATGGCTTAGCGACAAAATCGTTTACGAAATCAAAGACGAAGATTTGGCTTTACCTGCAATGATGGTTGCAGAAGAAAAAATCAAGTATGGAACAAACGGACATACTCATCAAAACGGATATGTACTTTCCTTAAACGGCAAAAAGAAAAAAAGACCGATTGAGGACTTTGTAAACAAAGTAATTCAAGGGGATTGTTTGGAAGTGATGCAATCTATTCCTGACAAGTCGGTAGATATGGTTCTTTGTGATTTACCTTACGGAACAACTCAAAACAAATGGGATTCGGTGATTGACTTGGATAAACTTTGGGCAGAATATGAACGAATTGTAAAAGACAATGGTGCTATTGTCCTGACTTCACAAGGAGTTTTTACAGCCAAGTTAATTTTGAGCAATGAAAAATCATTCAAGTATAAAATCACTTGGATAAAGTCCAAATCCACCAACTTCCTCAATGCAAAAAAACAACCACTTCGTAAACACGAAGACATCTGTGTTTTTTACAAAAAACAGCCAACTTACAATCCGCAAATGACTGAAGGAGAAGCTTATGACAAAGGAATCAGGAAAGACCAATACACGGGAAGTTATGGCGATTTTAAACCACGACACGTTAAAAGCAATGGAAAACGATATCCAAATGATGTGGTATTTTATGAAGAACAGCCGATAGACGACTATGTATATGTAAAAACAGCCGAATCGGAAGGAACAGTTTATCACCCAACCCAAAAACCGATTGAATTAGGTCGTTACCTAATTAAAACTTTTACAAATCCGGGCGACATTGTTTTAGATAACGCTTGTGGCAGTGGCAGTTTTTTACTTTCTGCAATTTTGGAAAACAGAAATTTCATTGGAATTGAAAAAAATGAAGATGTATTGCTTCACAAAGTAAAACCTGTTGATTACATCAAAGTTTGTACGGACAGGATTGAAGAAACGCTAAAAACAAAGAATATCAAAGAAGCTACGCTTCGACTTTTTAAAGAACCAATTGCAGAATACCACACTTTAAACTATGAAATTAAATGAAAGAGCTTGGGCAGGTCAAATCATAAGTTGGATAAAACAAGCCATTAATGGCGGCACTACCCTATTTCAAGACGCAACCAATGACGAAGGATTAAAAGTCGCATCAGGAAGAACAAAATTTCCTGA
The DNA here is from genome assembly GCF_049942685.1 of Winogradskyella sp. HB-48. Taxonomy (GTDB): domain Bacteria; phylum Bacteroidota; class Bacteroidia; order Flavobacteriales; family Flavobacteriaceae; genus Winogradskyella. The sequence continues at coordinate 2,478,345 of NZ_CP187934.1, read as the reverse complement.
TGTTCTTTTGTTTATAGACAAAGTTTCAGGTATTGTTTTTAATGGTTGGGAGTTGAAATACCCAGATACCGAAGCAGATAACACCGAAATGTTGGAAAATGCTTTGGAAAAAGCAGAACGTTTAAAATCCGATTCTTTTGTTACTTGGAATGGAACGGAAGCGATTATTTGGAAAATCAAAAATGATAAATATTCTATTTCGGGATTGGAAAAACTGAAAGTTTACCCGAAAGAAAAAGACATCACAAGCAGAAATGATTTAGCCGACAGAAACAACTACAAAAAACACGAAGCCAAACTTCAAAAGCGATTAAATGAAATACTTCACGATTTAGGACAACTTTACCAAGACGGAAAACTGAAAAAGGCGATAAACATTTCGTCCAACATTGTCGAAGCTGTTTTGCAAACTTCCCAACATTTCGTTCCCCAATTTCAAAATGAAATCAACGAACTGAAAGGAGATGATAGTTCATTCAGAAAAGAATTTAATCAATGGAGAATTGTTGAAAGTGCTACTCTTAAAATTCTATCAACTTCATCAAGACGAGTTGAAAAGGTTGAGCCCGAAGAAGTTTTAGCTAAGTTCACTTACTATAAGTTTATCGGAAAAATTCTTTTCTATCTCACCCTTTCAGAAAACTTATCAGGCAAAGTATCTAAGTTGGAATTGACGGACAGCAAGAAAGTTCAAAAGCAACTGAATGACTTCTTTGACCAAGCAAAGAAAATAGATTATCAAGCCGTTTTTGAGAGTGATTTTACAGATAAAATTCCGTTCAATGAAACGATTGATGAATTGCTTTTTAAACTCGTTTCTGTTTTTAATGAATTTGATTTCAAAGTATTGCCAAATGAGGTAATCGGGCATATTTTGGAAAACTTAGTGCCTCAGGAAGAAAAACAGAAATTCGGACAATACTTCACTTCCGAGACATTGGCAAATCTTGTTACCTTTTCGGCAATCAGAAGCCGAAATGATGTTGTCATTGACCCAACATCAGGCACAGGAACATTTTTAAATTCGTTCTATCGCACATTACAGTTTTTTGGAAACAAAAATCATCAACAAGTTTTAAATCAGATTTGGGGCAATGATATTTCCCATTTTCCTGCAACCCTTTCCGTCATCAACCTATACAAACAAAGAGTTGACGATACGGCAAACTTCCCAAGAGTAATCCGAAAAGACTTTTTTACGTTAAATCCAAGTCAGACAATCGCAATTCCCGATAATAAAGACATTGATAAAATCAATCAAATTCCGATACCCAAATTTGATGCTGTAATTTCAAATTTTCCGTTCATTCAGCAAGAAGATATTCCGAATGAAATTTTGAATACGCAGTTTGAAAGTGAATTTGCGAAAACTCAAACCGCTTTTTTAAACGGCAACAAATTTGAAATCAACGGGAAAAGTGATTATTACATTTATTGCTTTTACAACTCATTGAAGTTCTTAAAGGACAGCGGAATTTTATCAGCAATTACTTCCAATGCTTGGTTGGGAAAGAATTACGGTTTGCAGTTCAAGAAATTTCTGTTGGACAACTTTCACATCAAATACATTGTGAAAAGCAATGCTGAACATTGGTTTAAAGATTCAAAAGTCAGTACCATATTTATAACGCTTGAAAAAGGAACGAGTAAAGAACCTACGAAATTTGTAACTGTAAATGAAAAATTGGAAAACCTATTTACGAACAAGTCTTTGCATCAGTTTGAAGATTTTTATACCGAAATTGACAACTGCACTAATCCGCATAATGCTAATTGGGAAGAGGATAAACAATTCAAAAACGTATTTCACAAAACCGACAAAACACTTACAGTTAGCATTGTTGAACAATCACATTTAGCCAATTCTCTTGCTTCGCAAGAAAATTGGGCAACGTATTTTGTCAATCAAAATCCACTAAGTGTTTTTGAAAAGAAATTGATAAATCCATTTCCAAACATTTACGACACAGGCAGAGGAACAAGAACAGGTTGGGATACTATGCACATCATTTCCAACGAAGAAAACAAAACCCTTAAAATTGAAAAGGAATTTTTGTTGCCGATTTTAAAAACGAGCCAACAACTCAAAACAATTGCTTACAGCAACATTTCGGAATACAATCTTTTTGTATGCAGTAAAGACGAAAAGACTTTGAAAGCAAAATATCCTAATGCCTACAAACACATCAAAAAGTTTGAAACGGCTACAAACAAAACAGGAATCGCATTACCCGAAGTTTTGAAAATGAGAAAACCGTTTTGGTATTCGCTTGCACCAGAAGAATCAGCAAATATTTTTATTTCCATAAACCCAAGTCAACGATTATTTTTCTCTTTTAGCAAATCGCCTTTGTATCTCAATCAAAGATTGGTTGCTATTCGAGTAAAAAAGAAAGATGTTGAAATTGTGTCGGCTTTGCTTAACTCAATCATTTCACTTTTGATTGTTGAATTAAACGGAGTTTCAAGAAATTTGGGAGCATTGGATTTGAATGCAGACTTTTTCAAAACCAAAATGAAAATACTTGACCCAAGTTTGCTTTCTGACAGTCAAAAGAAAAATATCCTTTCAAAATTTGAACCGCTTAGCACACTACAAATTCAGGATTACGAAAACGAATACAAGCAAAAAGACAGAATTGCTTTTGATGAAGAAATTTTAAAAGCCTACGGTTTTAAAACCGATATTCTTCCGCAATTATATTCTCTTTTAACGGAAACTATTCGTAACAGAGTGGAAATGAAAAATAGATAAAATGAAAATAATGCCAACGCTAAAAGCCATACACATTTGCAATTCGCACCAGCCAAAAATTGCAAAAGAGTATGTCTTTGCCTACGCTGACGGACTGAAAAAGAAAAAGTACGACCGCACAACATTGTGTATAAGCAATAGCGGGTTTAGTGCTATTTTGAAACATAAAACTATAAATCAATGGTCGGTGCTATCTGACAGTTTAGTGGGTTAAAATCCGCTACTGCTTATACACGAGACCGTTGTGCCCCATTTAAAAAAGCCGACACACAATAGCACATTTGCAATTCGCACCAGCCCACCCACAACCAAAAATTGCAAAAGAGCTATTTCTTCCTTCCCGACATTGAAAATCGAATCGAACTTCTTATATTTGACCAATAAAGGTCAAGTCTAATTTTGGTAAAATGACACTAGGACAAAAAATTAAAGAACTAAGAGAATCGAAAAAGATGCTACAAAGGCAACTCGCAGCTAAGCTTGAAATTGGAGACGGTTTTCTGAGTAAAGTTGAGCATGACCAAAAAGCTCTTAAACGAGAACACTTAAATTCCATAAGTGAGATTTTTGATTACCCCTTAGAAGAATTAGAATCACTGTGGGTAGCGACTAGGATTTATGAATTGGTAAAAGACGAACAATCTGCGTTAAACGCCCTAAAAGTCGCAGAAGAACAGATAAAATACGGAAAAACACATGCCAAAGTATAACAGAGATATAAATGAACTAAAAAACAAGGCTGCCATGTGGTGGCCTGAAGAACTGAAGCAAAAAAACTCTTTGGCGAATGTTCTTCCTCTTTTACTCAAAACTCAAGATGACTTTTTAAGTATTTTGAATTTGAGCAAAAAAGAACCATTCCAAATATTCAAACTTATTGAAGTAGCCAAGTTTCCAGGCAACCTTTTCCTGAAACACTTGGTAGTCCTTTCCGATTATGGTGGAGAACCTATCCAACGACTCGGCCGTTCGTTTAAGGACATTTTCCCAAAGGATAAAAAAGGTAACTACTTTTTCGAGTTTCTGTGGAAAGGAGCAAAATTGAAGTATAAGTTTGAAGAACTTCCCGTTAAAGGACTGAACAACAAAAAGCTTCTCATTGACGGAGACAATCTTTCAACTGAGACCGAGCTAAACGGGCTAATGAAAGACATGATTGCAATCTTACTTTTTGCTTCTACGTCTGACCATGCAGACCAAGCAGCCTTAGACTCTTGTGAAATTGGAACCTTACTTGGTAATGAAGAAGAACTAGCAAATTTTGTCAAACAACGTTATATAATCGTCAGCAGAATTACAGGCGGTGCAACTGCAAATAGTTTGGGACAACTTGCTCAAACTGAAATAGTCGAATTTCTAAGCAATGTACTAGATGATGATTACGAGATAATTCGAAACGGATATATCAATCTTTCAGGATATGACAAAGGTGGTGGGATGCCATTCGATATAGTCGTAAATAGAAATGGTAAATCTGTTGGAATTGAAGTAAGCTTTCAGGTAACAACAAATAGTACAATTGAAAGAAAGTCGGGACAAGCAGCTGACCGATACAATTTGATGCACAAGGATGGTTTCAAAATAGCATACGTCTTAGACGGTGCAGGCAACTTTCAGCGTTCTTCTGCAATTTCCACAATATGCCAGTTTAGTGATTGCACCGTAGCTTACACGGTAAGCGAATTTAAGGTGTTAGCTGATTGGATAAAATCTGAACTATCATGATAAAGTTTATTGACTTATTCGCAGGAACTGGTGGAATTAGACTTGGATTTGAGCAAGCTCTTAGAAAGTTTGATATACAATCAAGATGTGTTTACTCTTCTGAAATAGACAAAAACGCTTGTAAATCATATGAGCTAAATTTTGGACACAATCCGTATTCTGATATTACTCAAGTTGAAGAATTACCAGAATTTGATTTTATGTTAGCAGGATTCCCTTGTCAAGCCTTTTCCTATGCAGGAAAAAGAAGGGGGTTTGGAGATACTCGTGGAACCTTATTTTTTGATGTAGAGCGTCTTTTAAAAAAATATCGCCCTAAAGGATTTCTTCTTGAAAATGTCCGTGGTTTGACTACTCATGACAAAGGGAGAACTTTTGAAACAATAGTGAATTCACTTCATTCACTTGGCTATAAAGTTGAATATCGCCTACTGAACTCAAGCAATTTTAATGTTGCTCAGAACAGAGTCCGAATTTACATTCTCGGCATATTAGAAGAAGATTTTGAAATAAAAGTACAGTCTGATACAGGAGCTATTGACTCACATAATTTTATTCAAAGAAATGGGCAGAAAAGTCTTTTTGAAGAAGAGCGTGATTTTGCAGTTGTTAAAGATATTTTAGAAGCAAAACCTGATAGCAAATACTTCTGCAGTGAAGAGTTCACCAGTCAACTTCATAAGGTAATTGGAAGTGACTTAAATCAACTTCATGGTTATAGATTGATTGACACAAGAAACGGGAACTCAATTCATTCGTGGGAGCTAGGAATTAAGGGAGATTGTACAGATGATGAAATTGAGTTTATGAATCTTCTCATAGCTAATCGCAGGAAAAAGATTTTTGGAACACACCAAGATGGTAAAGCACTAACAAAAGACCAAATTCAAACATTTTACACCAAAGAAAATTTCGATTCAGTTACAAGTTCATTGATTGAAAAAGGTTATCTGAGTAATTACGATAAAAAGTATAATCCTGTTTGTGGAAATATGTCATTTGAAGTATTCAAGTTCTTAGACCCTGAAAGCATTTCAATTACACTAACAGCTTCTGACACCAACAGACTTGGAGTTGTACAAAATGGAAAAGCAAGAAGATTAACACCAAGAGAATGTGCTAGACTTCAAGGCTTCCCTGACACATATAAACTACTTGAAAATGACAATGCTGTTTATAAACAAATGGGAAATGCCGTTTCAGTTCCAGTGATTGAAACCCTAATCACGGATTTGATTGAGAATAATGAATTAATCATTGATAAAATAGCCAACGCTAAGTCATACACATTGGCAAGTCGCACGACCGAACAACACGAGCCAAAACTTGCCAAAGAGTATGCCTTATCCAATGCTGAAGAATAAAAAAAACGGGGCACAACAATGGCTATACGTAATGCGGGGGAAAGTGCTGACATGAAAGTAATTGCATTAAACAATATTTTCGGTAGGCGGACAGTGAAGTGCCTTGAAAACCCGCACTACGCATAGCCGAGACCGTTGTGCAACATACCGAAAATGAACAAACCGCTAACAATTTCACTTCTGATTTTTCTATTTCTGTCTTGTAAAAATGACAAGAAATCTGAATTGGAATTTTATGCAGAAAATCAAACTTCATTTTTCGATTTGAGAAATGGAGATTGGACAAGAAACACTTGGATTAGAAAACCCGAAAACTTAAAAATGGTTCACGAATCGTTTAAAAAATTTGGATATGGAAAACTTGAGAATCTGATTTCAAAAAGCGAAAGTCATTTCATTATCGAAGGAATTTATATAAAGCGGAATTTTGAGAATCTAATTGACAGTTTGCAATTGACTTACAACAATCCCGAAATACAAACCAAGTATTACACTGAATTTTGGAACCGCAGAAAAGCGGAAAATAACGACTCAATCGTTTATCAAATAATCCGAGAATTTAACTCTATGAAATCGGACAAAAAACGACTTAATTACCAAAATAAGTTTGTAAATGACACTTTGGTTGATTTATTAAAAATTGAGTTTGATAACGACAATCTGAATTCGGAAAAAGCAAAAGCGGACTTTTATAAATTAAAAAAATACGGACTTCATCAATCGGCATACAACCTACTCTATGAAAGAGCAGAATATTCCGAATTGGATTTAAACCGAGAAAAATTAAAACAAGAATTAACTAAAACAACGGAATACAAAAACGCTTGGTTAATAGATACGGAAAAATAAGTACGTTGCACAACACCGGCTATAGTTCATTGCGGCGGAATTTCATAACTGAAATTCCTTGCACTTTTACTAACTTTGAGTTATAGCGGAAAATCCTCGCGGATTTATCCGCAACGAAACCATAGCCAAAACCGTTGGCTACAATATAAAAACAGAACGCAAAATTGACTTTCGGAATAGCACAATACACGAACTTGACTCAAGAACAGAATAATTGGATTAATGACCTATCTGTTGAATTGGAAGCATTTTTTGAAAACCGAAATTATGGAGAAGACCTAAATCAACTTTATTTCGGACTAATAACTGTGAAACCAGAATTTGACCAATTCTTTAAATTAAGAAGACCGAGATATCGACCTGGAGAAAGAACTTCTTATGTTGACGGAATTGAAATTAAATCAAATAACTGTGTGGAGATAGATTGTAAAATTGAATTTAGCCAAGTTTCGGACTTAAAAAAGGATAAACTAATTGAGAAAGTGTGTAATGAAATACTAACCGAATCAAATTGTCTTACTCGATTATCAAAACTGAAAAAATTCGACTTTAAATCCTACAAATCCGATTTGGAAAATTATCTGATTGACAAAAAATATATAAAAGAAAAAATACTGTAGCCAACACCGGCTATAGTTTACTGCTTGGTAGTTTTTCCTTCGGAAAAACCACGCAAGCGTAAAAGTTGGTGTTTATTTTCTAAATTTATTGCTTGACCAACGCAGCAAACCATAGCCAAACACGTTGTGCAACATTTGAAAAAAAACCTATGAACAATAAATTTATTCGAATTTTAATTATCATAAACGGAATTTTACTTCCAATTTTCATTCTTTACATTTTCGGAATGCTTGTGATTGAAAAATATGAACAACGTCAAAATCAAATAATTGATGATTCTTTTTTTGAGTCAAAAAAACCAATTGAAAAACCTTTCGAAATCAAATATTCATCACCAATCAAATTACCAAATTCAGATTTCTATTATGTAGCAGTGGAAAAGGTATTTGAAGATGATTATGGATATCTTGATATAGATATCGCAGATTCAGAAAATATGGTAAGAATGAATACAATAAATATTATTTTTTTAGATAAAAATTTCCAGAATTCAGGAAAACTATTACCCGAAAATGCATCTATAAAAAGTATGTTCATTCCTAATCGAAAAACCGAAGATTCTAAATTACTGAATGAAATAACTCATATATCATATTTCATAGCAAATTCGGACACAAATAATGACGGAATAATTGACCGATTTGACCAACATTATGTTTATTTATCTGACTTAAATGGTAATAATCTAAATAAGGTTATCGATAGAAAAGTAAAAAATTATCAATGGATAAATAACAACAAAGAATTGCTTTTGACTTTTGATAATCCAGAGGAACCAAATAAATTAGAATACGGAATTTACAACATTGATTCTAAAGAAATTAGAGAAACAAAAAATATCAACCCAACGGAATAAAAAACGTTGCACAACACCGGCTATAGTTCATTGCGGCGGAATTTCCTACTCGGAAATTCCTGTGTATTTGCTAACTTTGGGTTACGGCGGAAAATCATAGCTGATTTATCCGCAACGAAACCATAGCCACAAACGTTGTGCACAAGCTAAAAAACCGAATGGCGAAAAAAATTGGACTTTTATTAGTAATCATAATTATCTCGATAGTTCTCGCTTCGATTTACGGATTTTTACACAACCAAATTTCCTACTCAATCTCAACTGAATATTTTACAAAATTTAAATTCAAACAATTCGGATTTGTCGAATATGGAAAAGTTACACCAAGATTGACAGCTGGAATAATTGGAATGTGGTCGACTTGGTGGTTCGGACTTATAATCGGATTGGTTTTAGGAATTGTTGCTATGTTTCAGCCGAATTCCAAAATTATGTGGAAAAGCGGAATGACAGCAATTTTGCGGAATTTAGGAATCGCTATCGGAATCGGAATAGTAGGAATCTTAATTGGGAAATTTATAATGTCCAACTCAAATCTGACTTGGGATTTTCCAGCGGATTTAATAGACAAAAAGAACTTTATAACAGTCGGAACTATGCACGAATTCAGTTATGCTGGAGGAATAATCGGACTGATTTATGGAATATTATATCAACTAAAAGTAAAAAAAGCCAGTGCACAACACAGGCTATAGTTCATTACGGCTGAAATTCCTAATCGGAATTTCAAGCCTTTTTGCTAAATTTATGGTTACGGCGGAATGATACTCGCGTACCATTCCGTAACGAAACCATAGCCAAAACCGTTGGCAAACATTTTGACGCAACCATTTGAACGGAATTTCGTCTTAAAAAAAGCATTCTATGAAAAAAAAACTGATTTTTATTTTATCAATGTTAACTTTCATATCCTGTGATACAGCTTCAGTTGATTTGGACGATGAGAATTATGTGTTTGACGGAAGAGGAGGCGTGAAATGTAAAGTTAATGGCAACCTATTAAAACCATCTGTAGTAACAAGTCCAGGAGCAAGGTCGGTATGGTTTAGTTTGGCTGACTATGATGATTTAAATCGTATGTACCTTTCGTTTAGGAATAGAGGTCAGTCACCAGATTTCATTGACCAATTTGTAACAATAGAAATTACTGGAATAAGCACAACAACTTCAATGGTTGGTAATATTTATAATCTTGGTGAGGAACCAAATCAAGGAGAATATAGTATTGATACCACCAGCTCAGTTTACAAAACAAACGAAATTTATTTTGGAACTTTGGAAATTCTATATCACGATATTGATAACTTTATTTTGGGCGGTCGTTTCGAGTTTGACGCAGTTAATGAAGATGGAGAAACTATAGAAATAAGAGAAGGGGAATTTGACTTAAAATATTTATAAAAAACGATTTGCCAACAATGGCTATAAGTAATTGCTTGTTCTCGCCTACTTCTGAAAATCCTCGCGGATTTTCAATTTGGTGTGTACTTGCAAAGTTAACCGCTAAACCACGCAACTACTCATAGCCGAGACCGTTGCCATTAATTTAAAGAAACCTACATTATTGAATGAAAAATAACGTTCTGAATTACATAGTTTGCGGAATAATCGCTCTTAATTTAGCCAGTTGCGGAAATAAAACTGAATCGAAATCGGAGAAAGAAATAAACTCTGAATCGGAAATGAAAACCAATAACAAAACCGAAAATCAATCGGAATTTGTTTACTCAAATGCGGATAAAAAAGTTGAAATGGTTTTGGAAAATGATGCGGAATTTTTAATTGTTGGAAAACCGACTAAAGCAAACTTTGAAACCGAAAATATAGATAACCAGAAGTTTATGATTTTTGGACCTGGAATTATGGTAAATAAAGCCGATAAAGATGGTTTCCGATTTACAATAACGCCAATTGAAAATACTCTTGTGAATGGAAATTTGGAAATTCAAGTAACTGAACGGATTGAAAACGGGGAGAATTTTACTCATAAATTTTTAGTTCCAGTAAAATCACAAACGGAATAAAAACTAATGGCAACAACGGCTATAATCCATTGCTCTATTGGTTAATTACAAGATGTTTCCTACTTTTATAATCACTATGATTCCTACTCGGAAAATCCTACGGATTTTACTCGCAACGGAATCATAGCCAAACACGTTGGCAAACATTTAAAAAATGACGAAAATCAGATACTCTAAAGAACGATTAATAAGTAATTTAAGAATCGGAATATTTTTTATATCAATCGGAATTATTCTCGTTTTACTGTCTTTTGTAATTGGAGAATGGAAAGAAATATCAATTCAATCAGTTGGTGTTGGTCAATTTGGAGCTGGGTTTTTTATGCTCATTTTCTATTATTTCGAAAACAGAAAACAATATTTGACAATAGAAAACGGAGAGTTGACAAAAAACACTCTATTCCCAAAAAAAATAAAACTTAACCAAATAAAGTCAATTAAAGAATTTGCAGGTGACCTAAAACTCATTACAGACAAAAATGAGTTTGTGATTGACACTCAAATTATCGAACCGAATTCTCTCTTAGAATTGAAAAATGAATTGAATAAATATATTCTGAAATAAAAAAACGATTTGCCAACACTGGCTATAAACCATTGCTACTTATGGCAAGAAACAAAAATACAGTAACTTTAAACACTATGATTCCTACTCGGAAAATCCTACGGATTTTACTCGCAACGGAATCATAGCCAAACACGTTGTAAAACATTTGACCAAATCAATAAACAATGAAAAAAATAATCATATCTCTTGCATTAAGTTTAATTTTTATCGGAATCTCATTCGGACAAGAAACTGAATGCGGGGACGGAATAACTTACTCAAATGAAAAGCAAACTAAATATGACAAACGACTTTCTGACTACCCGAAAATAGAAAGTGTCCCTACCTACTCTGATGGGAAAGATGAACTGAATAAATTAATTGAATCTAATCTAAAAGTTTCTGAAAACGGAAAGAATATTGTTTTCCGATTGAATTATATGTTTACGGTAACTTGTGATGGACAAATAAAGGACTTTAAAACTCTTGGAGACCCAAAAGCTTCCGAATTGACAAATATGGAAGATATAATTAAAGAGACAAACGGAAAATGGAAACCAGCTGTAAAAGATGGAGAACCTGTTGACTGTGTATATTTTGCGAAAAAAACAATTGTTGGGAATAAATATTAAAAACGTTTTACAACAATGTATAACCGCAATTACGGCGGATTCGACTACGTCCGAATCCACTACGTAATTGCTAAAGTCTGTGTCAAACCGAAAATAATTGCTAATTTAACCCGTAACTGACGGTTATACGAGACCGTTGTAAAACATACCGAAGAAAAATTCTGCAAATCAAAAAACTTCGAACTGAATTTTGAAATTAGTAACTTTTAAGTTACATTTGTAAAATGAATAAAGTCAGAGAAGTAATAGCATATAAACATTATTTTGAGGAATTCCTTTTGGCTCAACCGACTAAAGTTCAAGACAAAATTTATAAAGTCGTTGAAATTATTGAAACTTATGAAAGAGTTCCGTCCAATTATTTAAAAGCAATTACTGGAACAAACGGACTTTATGAAGCAAGAATAAAACTTGGCTCGAATATTTGGCGAGTTTTTTGCTTCTTTGATAAGGGAAAATTGGTCATTCTTTTAAACGGGTTTCAAAAAAAATCACAGAAAACACCGAGAAAGGAAATAGACAAAGCGTTGAATTTAATGGAATCGTATTACAAAGAAAAAAACAAATAAAATGGAAACTAAAAGCTGGAAAGAAATAAAAGATTCTGTTTATGGAAAAAAAGGAACGGAACGCAGAGATGAACTTGACAGAGATTTCGAGTCTTTTAAAATTGGACTGCTTTTAAGAAAAGCAAGAGAAGACAAAAATCTGACCCAAGAACAGCTCGGAGAATTGGTCGACAAAAAACGGACTTACATTTCGAGAGTGGAAAACAATGGAAGTAACTTAACGCTAAAGACACTTTATGACATCGTCGAAAAAGGACTTGGCGGAAAAGTAAAAATATCAATCGAAGTATAAAAAAGTACGTTTTACAACAATGTATAAGCGTAATGCGGGCGAAAGTGCTGATATGAAACTAATTACATTAAATAAACTAACTGCTAAACGGAAAGTGAAGTGCTTCTAATCCCGCACTACGCTTATACGTTACCGTTACCCAACATTTAAAAAATGCGAACTGAAATCAAATATTTAGAATTGAAAAGCGGATTTTCAGACAATGGAAAAGCGTGGATTGGACTTGTTTCCTTCTCAAAAAGCGGAAAGACAATTTACTTTGACGGAAAAGCATTCCAAAGTTTGAACGGAATGGGAATTAGCGGAAACTATTTTGACCTGGAAAGCGGAGACGAATATTGGATTTCGGGAGTAAAAAAAGATATGACTGACCGACACAAATTTGGCGGAGGAAAAATCTTTGTGGAAAAACGGATTTTGAGTGATTATTTACAAATAGTTGGTAAATCGGAATTGCCAAAAGCTGATTACGAATTGACCGAAGTAGAAACTGAAAAACCAATCGAGCGGATTAATGAACTTGAAAACGAAAAAGCTCAACCGACTGAATTTGATTCGGACTTACATTTCAAAAACCCGAACGAATTAACAAATGAAGAAGTTGAATTTGTAATAGCGGAATTAATTGAGGACGAAAAAAATGTTCAGTTCAATAAAGCAAGGAGAAGTTATAAGAAAAAACGACTTGAATTAGAAGCTGAACTTGAGAAACGTGGAATAAAAACGTTGGGTAACAATGTATAACCGCAATTACGGCGGATTCGACTACGTCCGAATCCACTACGTAATTGCTAAAGTCTGTGTCAAACCGAAAATAATTGCTAATTTAACCCGTAACTGACGGTTATACGAGACCGTTAGGCACAATTAAAACCCAAAACACACGGAAATGAAAATCATTTTAAACCTTATCCTTTTATTTTTAATTCAATTCTCATTTAGTCAAAATGATAAGTTGGAATTGTCCATCGAAATAGAATCTGACGAGAATATTGAATCAATTAATTTCAGGAATTTAAGAGGTAATTTAGAGTATAATTTCAATGAGAAAACCAAACTATCATTTCAGAATGAATTGACAGAGGAGTATTTTTTTGACGTGAAAACTCAAGACAGTTTATACAAAGAGAGAGTTTGGCTTGACCAAGGAACTTTCGATATTCAAATTTCTATTGTATCAAAATCTCTAAATATAAATGTAGTAGGTTCTGAAATTTTTGATAAAATCACTGAATATAATAAAGGGTTTGAAAATCTGAACTCAACTGACGCAACTGAACAAGAAATAAGTAAGTTTCTATTTGAACAGCTAAAGAAAAATATCGATAATCCGTTCTCATTTATGATTGGATTGAATATAATGTTTAAAAATCAAAACAATCAAGAAGTACTTTCCCAACTGATGAGTATAATAAATTCACAGCCAGAAAACTTAAAAAGTCATTACACCTCTGGATTGTTAATTAAAACACTAAAGTCAAAACTGAATAGTGGTAATATCAAGCTATCTGATTTCACATTTTTTGACCAAAATAATAATGAGCAAAAAATATCTATTGAGGGCAATGAATATATACTACTTGATTTTTGGCATACAGCTTGTCCGCCTTGTCTTAAAGACCATATAGAAATTAAAACATTAACAGAGCGTTTTAAAAAGAATAAAATCAAAATTGTCAGTTTATCAAGTGACCAAGGAAATAGAATTGAAACTTGGAAAAAATATCTAAATTCAAAGACTCTTCCATGGACAAATTTCATTGAAAAGGAAACAAACAGACTGACAGATAATTTAGCAATAAGTATTTTTCCGACTTACATCCTACTTGATAAAGAAAATAATGTAGTTGTATACACGAATTCATTATCGGAAATAAAAACTAAATTGAAATAAAATAACTGTGCCTAACAATGGCTATAAGTAATTGCTTGTTCTCGCCTACTTCTGAAAATCCTCGCGGATTTTCAGCCTATTGCGTACTTGCAAAGTTAAGTGCTAACCCACGCAACTACTCATAGCCGAGACCGTTAGCCACAAGCTGAAAAAAATTGAGTTTAAAAGAAAAATCAGAAAAGCTTAAAAAATTAGTTTCCACTTACGATTCCAAGTGGTTTCTTGGTGATTTATCATTCACCATTCATAGTGGTAGAGAAAGAGCTTTTGACCAATTAGGTCAGCTTTCTTCACCAATGAGACAATTACACTATTTAGCTGGACTTAATATTTCGACCGATAAAGAAAATGGTGTAGATTATGTATATAACCAAGAAAAATGGGATGAAATAGTCATACTTCTTAATGAGATTGAAGAGGAATATCAAAAGCTGTTACTGGAAAAAAATGAGACCATAGATTTTGAGGAATGGAAAAAAATTAGATTGGTGGCAATTCCATCTTTTTTAACCTATTTTAATGTAGGACATTTAAACTTCGAAGAACAAATTATAAATTGGGTCTCAGACCTATTTTCGAACTTTGATGACTTCTTAAATGAAAAATATGGACTCACAACTTCTGATTTTATCAATTTCTATGAAAACTTAGATAAATTAATCCAAAATAATTTTCAAGGTCACTCAATGAACCCAGAATTACTTAGGGAAAATTGGGAAGATTATACCAGCATAGAATCAGGTATAGATGAAAGCTTACCAGATTTTTTCAAAGAGAGTATTCCTAAGGATTATATAATTAGGTCTAAGTTTATGATTGATAAAGGAATGAAAGACCGTTTTTATCCTAAGGAATTAGTTTCAGAGAATCTTTCATTAGAAAAAATTAAAAAACTTCTCAATCTATTTTCAATTAAAAGAGAGAAAAGAGAATTTTTATATTATACCGAAGTCAATCCAGGAAATCCGCTTTATGATAGTCCTATTTTTGACTTGGAAGATGGAATGTACCAAGTTTTCGAAATTATGCAAGTTATCCTTTCTATCAATAATTTTCTTGAGCAAGAAATAATTAAAGAAAGTAAAAGAAAGGATAAGTATTTGAAACTTAAAGGCGATTTATTGGAGAACAATATATTATCATTATTTAAAAAGTTTTTTGGTAATAATGCCAAATATTATAAAAGCTATTACGTCAACGGAAATGAGCAAGATATTTTAATAATATGGAAAAAATATGCATTTGTCATAGAGGCCAAAGGATATAATATTAGAGAACCTTTTAGAAATCCTGAAAAAGCATTTCCAAGAATTAAAGATGACTTCAAAAAAAGTATTGGTTATGGCTATGAACAAACTAAGCGTGTTGAAGATATATTTGAAAACAGTAATACTTTAGTAATCCAAGATAGTAAAGGAAATACAGTAGAGAAACTTGACATTTCTAAAATAAATGAATGCTTTTCTATAATAGTAAACATACATTCTTTTGGTCTTGTCCAAAATGATTTGTCATATTTATTAGACATAGGCGAAGATGATATTTTCCCTTGGGCTGTAAAGTTTGACGACTTAGAGATTTTTATTTTAACACTGATTGCTCAAAAGAAATCACCAAGTTACTTTGTAAGGTTTCTTCTATTTAGAGAAGAATTACACGGAAAGATTACCTGTTCGGACGAATTAGAAATTTGCGGAGGATATCTAACCAAGCAAATTAATGCTAATAAAATAAAAGATTTGGAACTATTAAAAACTCAGCCAGATTTTGGTGATATTTTTGACAAACAATATAGAAAAACTATGGGATTCAAGAATGAAAAAAATCTCTATGAAAAACAAAGTGGAAAATATATATTTTGGTAAAGCCAGTGGCTAACAACGTATATAAAAAATAGCGGTTTAATCGCTTAAACAAAAAAAATGAATAAATTAAAGGTCTGTTATAAACTGAAAAGTTAGGTGGTAAAAATCCGCTACTTTTCATATACAATACCGATGATATCACATTCGCCAAAGGCAAACTTTAATCTGCGCTGCTTCGCAGACAATGCACCTTAAAGTAAACGTGCTATCATCTGCAGGGTTAAACCAAATTACCAATAAAACCTATCCCAAAAATATCGCCTTCAGCGGGCTTCGTGCCAAAACGTGCGACATCGTCGGTTAAAGGTAATTTGATCCTGCTTCTCGAATTCCCAATCTAATAAATTCTACAATTTACGCTTCGCTTACGCAAAGCTAATTGACGATCAATAATCAGAGAGTATAAGGAAGACCTATTCTCTGATTATTGCTTAAGAATTTATTATCTTTTCATTCTCTAATCAGAACTACGTTTAACCCTGCAGTTACCTGCAATTATGAAAAATATTCTGCTAATCGTTTTAATCTGTTTTTTAACCCAAGTTTCTGCACAAGAAATAGTTGGAATGAAAGACTTGTATGTGGAAAATAATTTGACTTATAAAGTTGCGGACGAAAAATTATTTACTGGACAAGCGCAACACGTTCGAAAAAACGGACATTTAGTTTATGAAGAATATTTTGACAATGGAAAACTGACTAAATCTATAACATATTACAACGGAACTGAAAAGCCAACACCTGCAAGAGAGACTGAATATTATTCGGATACTCAAACAAAAAGTAAGGAAACGAATTACGGATTGGATAAACCGACAACTGAATTTAAACACTACGATAAAAACGAAAAAAAGACTCTAATTGAACGGTATCAAAATGACATACTAATTTATCGATGTGAATATCAAAAAAACAAAAAACACGGAATAGAATACTGTCTGAACGATGAAGGAACTGAATTGCGGATTGAATATCGGAACGGTAAAAAAGTAAAAAAATAACTGCAGGTAACACTGGCTATAATTCATTGCGGCGGAATTTCCTCACGGAAATTCCTATCTTACAGCAAAGGTTTGGTTTACAGCGGAATAATTCTGCCGAATCATTCCGCAACGAAACCATAGCCTAAACCGTTGTACTGCATTTGAGAAATGAGAAAACCAATTAACATTTTGGACAAAAAACAACAATTGGAATTACCAGTTGGAATCTACAGTCTGAAAGTTTTAGGCGGTTGGAAAGTAATTACAAATAACTTTTCTTTGATTCTACGAGAAGTAAACGGAGAAACTATCATTAAACCAAAAGAAACGTTTTGGAGAATTCAATCTTTTGCTTTTGGAAAAAGAGCGAAAAAGATAGCTTCAATTGACATCCCGAAAAGAGCAACATACGAAATTGAATTTTTAAATCCCTCGGACTTAAAAGTCAAAAAATCTAACCTTATTACATTGAGTTTTTTCCAAAACTATCTTCCAACTAATGAAATTCAAGTTTGTATTGAATGAATAAGACTTACGATATAAAATTAAGCGGAGTAAAAATCGGAACAACGAATTTTGAGTTTGCAGACACACCAATGGGTGTTGTCTTTGGTAAAGTCAATTTTGAGAATATTAACTCACCTTACGAATTGATAAAAGAGCATTGCATTAAAAATGGAGTCGGAATAAATGATGATTACCCAGAAGACAAGTTCATCAATACTATGGTAATTCCTGAATTAAAAGTATTCGATAACGAGCAAAATGAATTGAAAGGTTGGGGAGCATATTTTATTGGAATGGACAATGACGGATTTGAAATCCAATTTGGCGGAATAACATCTGACTTAATGCAATCTGAATTTAAACATCATTATGACGAATATTATAAAACTGAATAAAAAAACGCAGTACAACACCGTGTATAGCTCATTGCGACTGAATTACTAATCGGAATTCATTGCAATTTGCTATCTTTCGGTTACGGCGGAAAATCATAGCTGATTTTCCGCAACGAGCCATACACAAAACCGATGATAGCACATTCGCCAAAGGCGAACTTTAATCTGCGCTGCTTCGCAGACAATGCACCTTAAAGTAAACGTGCTATCATCTGCAGGGTTAAACCAAATTACCAACAAAGCCTATCCCAAAAATATCGCCTTCAGCGGGCTTCGTGCCAAAACGTGCGACATCGTCGGTTAAAGGTAATTTGATCCTGCTTCTCGAATTCCCAATCTAATAAATTCTACAATTTACGCTTCGCTTACGCCAAGCTATTTGACGATCAATAATCAGAGAGTATAAGGAAGACCTATTCTCTGATTATTGCTTAAGAATTTATTATCTTTTCATTCTCTAATCAGAACTACGTTTAACCCTGCAGTTGTGGTGCATTTGCTCGACTAACTCAAAAAGATAGAAATTAAAGAAATTTATGGAACCAAACTTTGTCAAAGTAGTTGAGTGTTTTAACATTACTGGACTCGGACTTTTGATAGAGTTAAAACATAACTTAAACGGAATTCCACCGAACACAGAAATAATTGACTGTACCACTAATGAAATTTGGATTGTTAAAAAAAGAGTTCATCACGGAATTTTAATTTTAGACAAATCTGAAAAATATTTTGAATGTGAAACTGAATCAATGCACGTGGATAGTTTTTTCAAAACCCTATCGGAAAGAAAAATAGCAGTGGAAAAGGAAATAGATAAACGTAATAATGGTGTTTATACATATCTAATCAAACCTGAGAAGAAAAAACAAAAAGTTAAACCTGAAATTGGAACTAAATTGAAAATAAAAACGACACCACAACAAGGTGTATAATTAATTGCGGCTGAATTTCCTCAGCGGAAATTCAATCTTATTAATTATCTTTCCGCAACAACGGAAAATGACTCGCGTCCTTTTCCCGCAAAAAATCATACACAAATACGATGATAGCACATTCGCCAAAGGCGAACTTTAATCTGCGCTGCTTCGCAGACAATGCACCTTAAAGTAAACGTGCTATCATCTGCAGGGTTAAACCAAATTACCAACAAAGCCTATCCCAAAAATATCGCCTTCAGCGGGCTTCGTGCCAAAACGTGCGACATCGTCGGTTAAAGGTAATTTGATCCTGATTCTCGAATTCCCAATCTAATAAATTCTACAATTTACGCTTCGCTTACGCCAAGCTATTTGACGATCAATAATCAGAGAGTATAAGGAAGACCTATTCTCTGATTATTGCTTAAGAATTTATTATCTTTTCATTCTCTAATCAGAACTACGTTTAACCCTGCATTGGTAGCCATATACGAATACCGACTAAAAAACGTTACTTTTGAACCGTGTTAAGTCAAATAAGAAATAGCGTATTTACGAAAATCCTTTGGGGACTAATGGGATTATATCTGCTCAACATAAGTGTTGATACAGCAGACCCAAAGCCTGACCATATTCCTGAAGATTTATCTTTCAATGACCAGGAAAGTATCATTGAAATAGTTCTCGAAAAAGTATTGGGTTATGAAGATGCTATTAAAGAATATGATGACCATGACACCGAAGAGCACAACAAGCAGAAAAATATAAAAGTAGACTTGTTAGTGCACGTCATTAAAGTAGATAAATTCAACCACAACTTAATTGACGAAAGAAAAAACCTTTATCCTGACTATGAAGCTCGTCTAACAAAAGGCTTCAATAAATTAGACAGTCCACCTCCCAAGATTTGATTTATTTTACGACTTAACCAATTCTCACCTATTCAATAGTAGTGAGGATATTTCTTAATGCTTAAAAAACAAATCAAAATGAATTTAAAAAGATTATTAGTGCTAATAATACTATTGGCATCTTCAACATATTCAATTGCCCAAATTACAAAAACTGAAAAAGACAGTATTTATATCCAACAAGTAGAAGACCATAAAGAGCCTGACAAAGTTCTACACGCTGAACCGCTTTATATTGACTTAATCCGAGATTTAGGGGCGCGAAAAGGAGAAAAAGAGTGGAACATTGGCTTAGGCTTAACAGACAACTTAAAATTTGATGCGTATGAAGCACTGATTGAATATGAATGGGCACCTATTGACAGATTGGGATTTGAGGTTGAACTGCCATTTACTTTTTATTCTGCTCAAAATGGAGTAAATCGTGATTCAATTCCATCAAATCAACTAAACAGTATTAAAATAGCCACTCAATGGTCATTCTTTGTAAGTGAGCCAATGGCAACATCAATGGCAATTGGATATATCAATGAGTTTGAATTGTCGGATTTCAGAAACTTTGGAAGCCCTTTCATTAAAGGAAATATCTACAATCCATTTTTTGTTGTTGCAAAACGTTGGGGAAACAACTTTCATTCATTGATTTATACAGGTCCAATGATTGAACAGAATTTCAGCACCAATAAATTTCATACGACTTATGACATCAATACAAGTCTTCATTATATGATTACCGGAACAAGAAACTTCATTGGTGTCGAATTCAATAAAACTCTTGACAATAGAGACTTTGATATGACAATAAGACCACAAATGCGTTTAGGAGTGGCAGATAACTTGTTAATTGGAATTGTTGCAGGAATTCCTGTAAGCAGAGAAAACGAAAGATTTAGCACTTTTGTAAGATTGATATGGGAACCGAAACACAAGCATTAATAAAATACGGCTACCAACACGGTGTATAAGCAATAGCGGTTTGAGTGTAAACTCGAACCGTTTTTGCATAAATTAAAGTATATTGTAAGCCGAAAAGTAGTTGTATGTAATCCGCTACTGCTCATACACTAGACCGATGATAGCACATTCGCCAAAGGCGAACTTTAATCTGCGCTGCTTCGCAGACAATGCACCTTAAAGTAAACGTGCTATCATCTGCAGGGTTAAACCAAATTACCAACAAAGCCTATCCCAAAAATATCGCCTTCAGCGGGCTTCGTGCCAAAACGTGCGACATCGTCGGTTAAAGGTAATTTGATCCTGCTTCTCGAATTCCCAATCTAATAAATTCTACAATTTACGCTTCGCTTACGCCAAGCTATTTGACGATCAATAATCAGAGAGTATAAGGAAGACCTATTCTCTGATTATTGCTTAAGAATTTATTATCTTTTCATTCTCTAATCAGAACTACGTTTAACCCTGCAGTTGGCAACAATATTCATAAAAATTTGCGATTGATTCATATTTGGTGTAAATTTACATCAAAATTTAAAATTATGGCTAGACAAAGTATATCATTTACAGAGCCTAATGATGAGTGGCTGAAAAATCAAGTTGACAATAAAGAATATTCGAGTAAAAGTGAATTAGTTAACGATTTAATTAGACAAGCAAGAAGTCAACAAGTTCAAATTGATTGGATTAGAACTAAGCTAGAAAAAGCTGAAAATAGTGGATTTACTTCTGATAGTAAAGAGCAAATTCTTAAGCAATCAAAGAACTTACTCAATGGCTGAATTTAGAATCAGTAATACTGCGAGAGAGGACTTAATTCGAATTCATCACTACGGAGTTAAAAAATTCGGAATTACTCAAGCAGATAAATACTTTGACTCTTTTTTTGAATATTTTGAGATGATTGCACAAAGACCCTTTTCCTTCGAATCAGTTGATTATATAAAAAAAGGATATAGACGTTGCGTATGTGGATCTGACAGTATTTTCTATAAAGTAAACGAGGATGTTGTAGATATAATGGCAATTATTGGAAAACAAGATTTGGATAATATTCTTTAAAAATACAGTTGCCAACAACGTGTATAATTCATGCTAAACTCCTACTTCAAATAAAAATCCTATATTAAAGCAACTGATTTGCTACGACTGAAAATCTAACGATTCTCAATCGCACAAATCATACACGAACACGATGATAGCACATTCGCCAAAGGCGAACTTTAATCTGCGCTGCTTCGCAGACAATGCACCTTAAAGTAAACGTGCTATCATCTGCAGGGTTAAACCAAATTACCAACAAAGCCTATCCCAAAAATATCGCCTTCAGCGGGCTTCGTGCCAAAACGTGCGACATCGTCGGTTAAAGGTAATTTGATCCTGCTTCTCGAATTCCCAATCTAATAAATTCTACAATTTACGCTTCGCTTACGCAAAGCTAATTGACGATCAATAATCAGAGAGTATAAGGAAGACCTATTCTCTGATTATTGCTTAAGAATTTATTATCTTTTCATTCTCTAATCAGAACTACGTTTAACCCTGCAGTTGTGAACAATTTGAAAAAGACTAACCAATCAAAACATATTATGAAAACTATTAAAAAAAGAAACTACTTGAATTTTAGTATCATCTTATTATTACTTCTAATTATAGGATGTAAATCTGACAAAAAACAAAATGAACAAATACCCTTGGAGAAGGATGAGACCAACGTTATCGAAGTGATAACAAGGGCTATGGATTTTCAGACCTTAGACACTTTGAAATCTGGTTGGAATACCTTTGCCTATAAAAATATGTCTGGCGAAACTCATTTTTTCATAATGGATAAATTGCCATCAGACTCCATTACAGAACAAGACATCAATCTACATTTAATGCCTCCCTTTGATGATGGTATGCGGTATCTAATTGAAGGAAAATCTGATAGTGCTATGGCTGCATTTGGTAGTATACCTACATGGTTCAACGATGTAAAACGCTATGGTGGTACAGGTTTAATATCCCCTGGAAAAACAGCGGTTTCAACAATTCATCTCGAACCTGGAAAGTATATGATGGAATGCTATGTTAAAGCCATCAATGGAGAATTTCATACATCACACGGCATGTGGAAATTTATCACTGTAATCGATGAATCCTCAAATACTTTACCAATAGAAGCTGAACATGTAGTGAGTGTTTCCAGTACGGAAGGTTATGTTTTCAATTCACAACCCAAAATGGGCAAAAATCACTTTAAAGTAAATTTTATTGACCAAGTACCCCATGAACATTTTTCAGGTCACGATGTTAATTTAATTAAATATGATAATTCTGCAAATATAGATTCATTAGTTCATTGGATGAATTGGATGAACCCTACAGGATTACGAACACCTACACCTAGAGGTTTTACTTTTTTAGGTGGAGTGAACAATTGTGAAGCTGGCCAAACGGGTTATTTTGAAGTAGATTTGGATTCGGGCAATTATCTTTTAATTTCAGAAACACCTAAAGCTGATGAAAAGGGTATGCTAAAAACCTTTACTATAAACAGTAATTAAAAACTGCACACAACATTGGTTATATAGTTCATTGCGGCGGAATTCGCCACCTACGCTAAAGCTTCGGTATTCGCAGTCGTAATTTCGAGCCTTTTTGCTAAATTTATGGTTTGTTGCCACCAGTTCGCACTTTGTGCTCGTGTCGGCGGAATGATACTCGCGTACCATTCCGTAACGAAACCATAGCCAAGAGCGTTGGAAGACCTATTCTCTGATTATTGCTTAAGAATTTATATCTTTTCATTCTCTAATCAGAACTACGTTTAACCCTGCAGTTGTGCTTCATTTAAATCAAACATTAACCAATGGCAAAAATCTTTAGAAAAATAAGGCAAAATATGATTAGGAATAAAAAGGTCATTAATTATCTTCTTTATGCTATCGGAGAAATCATTCTTGTTGTTATTGGAATTTTAATTGCGCTAAGTATCAATAATTCGAATGAATTAAACAAAATACGAGATGCAGAGAAAGTCTATCTCAAAGAAATAAAGAGCGATTTAATGCAAGATACATTATTCTTATCTCAAATAATTAATGATCATAAATGGCGTATTGCTCAATTAATGTCTCAAGACTCAACTATTGACTTAATATTCGAGGAAATCATTGGTGAGCTTCCAAAAGTGGAAGGAGTATCTGAATTAGAATATATTTTCTTTACAGACAGAAAATTTCGACCAAAAATCGGAACTTATAATTCAATGATATCTGAAGGAAAATCAAACATAATAAGCAATCGTGAGCTATTTAATACTATTCAAAACATCTATGAATTGGAGGTCCAAAATATCGTAGCTATTGGTGAAGATGTGTTGGATCGTTCTACAGAGTTAAGAAATAAATATGCCTATGAAATAAAATATGGTGAATTTGGCTCACCAATTACAATTACAGACAAACGAATATTAGCAGATATTTATATTTCATCGAGACAACTTAATTATTATACAAGGCAATCCGTTTTATTAAAAAAGAGTATAACAGAATTAATCGAGCTAATAGATATTGAATACCAATCTTTGGAAAAGAATAACCAAAGCTAACTTCAGACGTAAATAATTTGCTAACGCACAGTTCGCACTATGTGCTCGTGTCTATACTTGGCATTCACCTTTATTAATTGTAACAAATTTGAATCTTACACGTCCTATTGTTCTAAACAATATAAATGAAAAATCAAATTCTATTATTACTTGCATTAGTATTATTTAGTGCCTGTAACAACTCAACTAAATCCAACACAACCAACCAGCCAACTCTAACTGATTATCAGCTTGGTGAGAAATGGGTCTGGAAATATAAAGGTGTAACTACTGAAGGAGAAGTACGTTCTGATGGTACAGATACTAGAGAAATAGTAAGTTTTGACGGAGCCTTGGGTATGACTATTGGTAAGGATACTATTCCTGTTACCGAAATCGTTAAACCAGAGGTAAGCGAAACACCAAAGTACGACTGGCCTCTTGAAGTAGGCAAAAAATGGAAATATGAAAACAGTTGGACAAGTCAAGACGGAACTACAGGAAACCAAAGTCAGAATGCCGAAGTACTATCATACCAAGAAGAAACCGTAGAAGCGGGAACATTTATGGCCTACACGATTAAATACACAGGAAAAACAACTAATTCCAGAGGATACAACGCAAATGAAACAGAAGTTTGGTTATACGCGCCTGCTGTAAAAAACTTCATAAAGCTAACTCAAAATCAAGGTGATTTTCACTATGTGGAGGAATTAATCGAATATTCAAAAATAAAATAACGAAAACACAACAACATATATAGCTCATTGCGGCTTAATTTCCTAATCAGAGAAAAACCAATAAAACTAGATGAATACAAACGTTACAACATATCTAGACAACTTTTGAAAAGATAGACAAAAAGGATACTTATTATATTTTGGCAAACCCAAACAATCTAAAATCAAAACAGCTCGTATAGAAAAAAATCCACCGTATTATAGATGGTTACGGATTAATGGATTGTACTTGCGGACTATCAAAACGAAAACCAAATGGTGATAGCTTTCATAAGCAATTGAATGTATAGAAAATGAATCGAGAAATTACATTATATAATCAAGATCAAGACAGTGCAGAGCGCGAAATTTGCGAGTAGCTATCCACAATACTTTTCGAACTTTTAACTGAAGCCGAAAACAAAATTTGGCACAGACATCCTGTTTGGTTTCTAAATGGTAATCCCATTGTTGGTTATAGTAAACTAAAAGCTGGCATTCAACTAATGTTTTGGAGTGGCACTAGCTTTGATGAAGAGGATTTAAAACCAGGAACAGGAAAATTCAAGGATGCTTCTAAGCTCTACACAAACGTAGATCGAATTAATGATGAAGACCTAAAACGTTGGGTATGTAAATCTAAAATGATACAATGGGATTATAAAAATATCACTAAACGTAAAGGTGTATTACTAAGATTAAAATAAGAAGAATCAATCCTCTATTATCCAAACTAGGAAACCGACTTAGAGAATTTGTTTTAATGAGAAGATGGATAGATAATACTAATATCAAAGCACAAATAAAAAACTCAGATTATTTAAAAAGATGATTGAATCATCTTAAATCACATGATTAAAAATCATGAAGAAATGGCAAATAGCACCACCCAATACAAACAAGTGCCAAATAACATGATTGTAAGGTATACGCTGTATCGCATAAAAAATAATACCAACGGTATAAGACAATCCTCCTGCAAACAACCACAAAACGCCTTTTGGTCCGATAGCGTCTGAAAGATTAGAAAAATCGAAAACAATCAGCCATCCCATTACAAGATACAATAGTGTAGAAAAGATTTCGAACCTACCTGTAAAAAAGAGCTTTAGTATCAGTCCAAAAGCAGCAATTCCCCAAACCACCCAAAAGAGTGGCCAGCCATTACTCTCTCTAAGTGTGATGAGAAGTACAGGAGTATACGTTCCTGCTATAAGCAGATAAATGCTTATATGATCTACAATCCTAAAATAATGCTTACGCTTCTCCCCTTTTACCGCATGATAAAGTGTTGAAGCCAAAAACAAAACTATGAAAGAAATACCATAAACAATAACGCTAAAAAGACTCCATGGTTTAGAGTCATTATCAGAAAAAACAATGAGCAAAACCAAGGCAACAATTCCTAGAGCCGCACCAATACCATGTGACCAAGCATTAAGTTGTTCTTCTAGTTTGGTTTGTGCTTGCATTTACTGTTGAGACTTGTTGGTTTTCTGTTTAGGTTCAGACCATTTATTTACACAGGCATAATAGTCTATATCAAACGCTGGTTCTTGCTTTTTCAATTGACCATTTTGAAAAGCACGCTGTAATATATCCTCGATAAGATAATCTTCTTCTTCAGCCATCGGATTGAATTCTTTCTTCAAAGAAATATCAAACAAACTGGCCGTATTATTAAACCAAAAAGCGCGCCAACCATTCCGCAATTCTTTAATGAGTTCAAAAGTAGTTTTACCTGTTTGTCTATGAATAAGTTTTACCAAAATTTGTCCTTCGGTCTTAGTCAGTTTTTTTAATTCTGCCGAAAACTCATCCTCAATATACTTCTGTATCACTTTAGCATACTTTTTCTTATCACGCTTTCGCTCTAGTTGATCTAGTCGCTTTTGTAAGGCTTCTAAACGCTCGGCGGCTAATTTTGCATAAGGAAACACTTTGTGCGTCTTTCTTCTAAGGACTATATACCTTATGCGTGCCTCTCTATCTTTAAAGCTAAGGTTAGGCAACATTAATACCTCATCTAACTCTACCTCAGTAACCGGAATAGAATCCCCTTCAATAATCATGTAATACACAGCTGTAGAATCTTGCTTTACAGGATCTTCTTGTGCAAAAACTAAAGTTGAAAACAACAGTGCTATGTAGGTAATATATTTCATGCTTACATTGGTATCTAAAATCGTTCCAAAGAACAAATTTCAGGCAATTCAAAATTAACAATTATTACTTCCATTAACCCTAAATTCGTATTAATATTATTATTTTTAAAGAAAATTTTTACCAATGGCTAAAAAGCAATTACTCAACAAAAAGTCGATGGACTTTTTAGAAAAATACTTAAATAACGCTTCACCAACAGGTTATGAATGGGATGGTCAAAACATATGGATGGATTACTTAAAACCGTATGTCGATGAGTTTATAACCGACACTTACGGCACTGCAGTTGCAGTAATAAACCCAAAGGCAAAATACAAAGTAGTTATAGAAGGCCATGCAGATGAAATTTCGTGGTATGTTAACTACATCTCGGATAACGGTCTATTGTATGTTATACGAAATGGCGGTAGTGATCACCAAATTGCACCGAGCAAAATTGTAAATATCCACACCAAAAAAGGTATAGTTAAAGGGGTCTTTGGTTGGCCTGCTATACATACGAGGGACCGTTCTAAAGAAGAACCTCCAAAGCCTGAAAATATCTGTATAGATATTGGTGCAAAAGACAAGGACGAAGTTGAAAAAATGGGAGTTCATGTGGGTTGTGTGATTACCTATCCTGATGAATTTCACATCCTTAACAAGGATAAATTTGTCTGTAGAGCACTAGATAACCGAATGGGTGGTTTTATGATTGCTGAAGTGGCACGCTTGCTTCACGAAAATAAAAAGAAATTGCCTTTTGGGCTTTACATTACTAATTCGGTTCAAGAAGAAATAGGGTTACGTGGTGCTGAAATGATTACCCAGACTATAAAACCAAATTTAGCGATAGTAACCGATGTTACGCACGATACAACAACCCCAATGATTGACCCTAAAAAACAAGGTCTAGCTAAAATTGGTGATGGCCCAGTAATTGCGTATGCACCAGCAGTACAACAAAAGTTGCGTGACTTAATTACAGATACTGCTGAAGAAAAGAAAATCCCTTTTCAACGTGCTGCTTTATCTAGAGCTACAGGTACAGATACTGATGCCTTTGCATACAGTAATGGTGGTGTGGCTTCTGCCCTAATCTCTCTTCCGTTGCGCTACATGCATACAACTGTTGAAATGGTGCACAAAGATGATGTAGAAAATGTAATACGCTTAATTTACGAAACACTTCTAAAAATTAAGGACGGAGAAACATTTAGTTATTTCAAATAATCAAAATTCCCACGAAAGTGGGAATCTTTTTATATGGATGAATACATAGATATAGTTACAGCAACTGGTGAACCAACTGGCAAAACAGCTTTAAAATCCGAAGCTCACAAAAACGGTTGGTATCATAACACCATTCATCTTTGGCTATATACTAAAAAAGGTGAAATTCTATTGCAACAACGTTCTCATAAAAAGGTTATTCACCCTTTGCTTTGGGATGTTTCAGCTGCAGGACATATAGATGCTGGTGAATCCTTTTTAAATGCTGTTCTAAGAGAAACAAAGGAAGAAATTGGACTGACATTACAGCCTAAAGAATTAACAAAAATTGGTACAAAGCTTCATGAGAGTTCTTATGCTAACGGCACTATTCAAGACAATGAATTCCATCAGGTCTATATTGCAGAATTAAAAGTAAACCTATCAGATTTAAAACCACAAGAAGACGAAGTTGAAGCTTTAAAACTAGTGTCATTTAACGACTTTGAACTACTGCTAAAAAACAGCGAAACAAACAATCACTTTATACCAACAAACAAATCGTATTATCATTTTATCCTGGATACCATAAAATCTAAAGTCGAGTTATGAATTTAATTCTTTGTGCTGTTGCACCAATATTTACAATAATTATCTACATCTATTTTCACGACAAGTATGAAAAGGAACCTGTTGGTCTTTTAATTGCTAATTTTCTGTTTGGTGCCATTGTTAGCATAATCATTGTAACCATCCTTTATCTTTTTACAGGTCGATTTATTCCTATAACTGATGAGTATAGTGTTTGGCAACAGTTTATTCAGGCCTTTGTAGTTGTGGCACTTTCTGAAGAATTTAGTAAATATGTTATTGTAAAGTATTTTGCGCAACCCAAAAAAGCTTTTAATGAGCCTTACGATGGTATAATATACGCCGTTATGGTATCTATGGGTTTTGCTTGTACAGAAAACATTATGTACGTTTTACAAGGTGGCTACGAAACCGCTATTCTTAGAGCATTTACAGCTGTACCAGCCCATGCCACCTTTGGTGTTTTAATGGGCTATTTTATGGGTTTGGCAAAGTTTTCTAACAATAGAGTAAAACTCAACATGGTTGGTTTGTTTTTAGCAGTATTATTCCATGGCGCCTATGATTTCTTCTTATTTATAAGGTTTATTCCAGGTATTTCAATTGGTGCTTTTGTGTCCTTAATTGTTGGGATTGTTTTATCAAGAAAAGCTATTCGTAAGCACCAAGATAATTCAACATTTAAAACCGATTAAAGGAAGGCAACTTATTAAATCAATAAATTGTTATAATCTACTTAAGTCTTTCTATAAACATGATTTATTTCATATTTTAGAAGTCCATTAAAATATAACTTAGCCAAAGTTTAATAAACCTCTACATATGTATAAAGCAAAAGTTAATGCTTCTTATGAGTTTGATGTAACCGAAGAAGCAATAGACCAACTTGATGCTGTTGAAACCTCAACAAATAAGTATCATATCCTACAAAACAACAGTTCCATTAAAGCTAACATTGTTAGCTCTGATTTCAACAAAAAAACATATAGCGTTAAAGTAAACAACAACACTTATGATGTTGTTCTAAACGATGCCTTAGATCAGCAAATAGCTGCCCTAGGTTTTGAAATTGGTGCATCTAAAAAAGTAAACGACGTTAAGGCACCTATGCCAGGTTTAATTCTAGAAATTAATGTTAAAGAAGCTCAAGAGGTTAAAGAAGATGAAGCCTTGTTAATTCTTGAAGCCATGAAAATGGAAAATGTTATCAACTCCCCTCGAGATGGTGTCATAAAATCCATTATGGTCAAACAAGGAAATACTGTTGAAAAAAATGCACTTTTAATCGAATTCGAATAAAATGATGAATCAGTTCGAGTGTTTTGTGAAGCATGAACAAAAAGTATCGAGAACTTCTCGATAAAATTTTTTATTAAAAATCACTCGAAGTGACATCAAAAGAAACTCATATGAAAAAAATATTAGTTGCCAATCGTGGCGAAATTGCAATTCGTGTCATGCGAACTGCAAAAAGAATGGGAATAAAAACTGTCGCTGTATTTTCTGAAGCCGATAGAAATGCACCACATGTAAAATATGCAGACGAAGCTGTTTGTATTGGCCCAGCACCATCTAATCAATCTTATCTTAAAGGAGATAAGATCATTAAAGTTGCAAAATCGTTGAATGTTGATGGTATCCATCCTGGCTATGGATTCCTAAGTGAGAATGCTGACTTTGCAGAACTATGTGAAAAAAATGATGTCATTTTCATTGGCCCACGTTCTAA
Source organism: Winogradskyella sp. HB-48 (assembly GCF_049942685.1). Taxonomy (GTDB): domain Bacteria; phylum Bacteroidota; class Bacteroidia; order Flavobacteriales; family Flavobacteriaceae; genus Winogradskyella. The sequence goes on along the minus strand of NZ_CP187934.1, from coordinate 2,447,715 downwards.
AGCCATAAAAATGATGGGAGATAAATTAGCAGCAAAAGATGCTGTTAAAGATTATGATATTCCTATGGTGCCAGGCGTAGATCATGCAGTTACGGATCCAAAAGAAGCGGTTGAAATTGCCAAAAAAATAGGGCTTCCAATACTTATAAAAGCTGCTGCAGGTGGTGGCGGAAAAGGAATGCGAATCGTTGAAAACGAAAAAGATGTTGAAAGCCAAATGAAGCGTGCCATTAGTGAGGCTACTTCAGCTTTTGGTGATGGTTCTGTTTTTGTTGAAAAATATGTAACCTCACCAAGACACATCGAAATTCAGATCATGGCTGATACCCATGGTAACATCGTTCATTTCTTTGAGCGCGAATGTTCTGTACAACGTCGTCATCAAAAAGTTGTAGAAGAAGCACCATCAGCAATATTAACACCTGAACTTAGAGAAAAAATGGGACAAGCCGCCATAAACGTAGCGCGTTCTTGTGATTATGTTGGTGCTGGTACGGTTGAATTCTTGATGGATGCCGATCATAATTTCTATTTCTTAGAAATGAATACTAGATTACAGGTAGAACATCCTGTTTCTGAGTGGATTGCTGGTGTCGATTTAGTTGAGCTTCAAATTAAAGTTGCTCGTGGCGAAGTTTTAGATATCAAACAAGAAGACTTAAAAATTAATGGCCATGCCTTAGAACTTCGTGTATATGCAGAAGATCCTATGAATGATTTCTTACCAAGTGTTGGTAATTTAGAGGTTTATCAGTTACCTGTTGGTGAAAACATTCGAGTAGATAATGGCTTTGAAGAAGGTATGGATGTGCCAATTTATTACGACCCAATGTTATCTAAACTCATTACCTATGGCAAAACACGTGCAGAAGCCATTGAGCTAATGATAAAAGCTATTGACAACTATCACGTTAAAGGTGTGCAAACAACTTTACCTTTTGGTCGTTTTGTTTGTGAGCACGATGCCTTTAGAAGTGGAAACTTCGATACACATTTTGTGAAAAAGTACTACTCACCTAGCCTTTTAGAAGCACAACATAAAGCTGAAGCAGAAATTGCAGCAAAATTAGCCTTGAAGCAATATTTAGAAGATCAAAAACTATTAAGATTACCTAATTAAGATACTATGAGTTCTAAAATAAAAACATTAAACGAAAAAATTGCCTTATCTAAATTAGGTGGAGGTCAAAAAAGAATTGATAAACAACACGAAAAGAAAAAACTAACAGCAAGAGAGCGTATTCTCTATTTATTAGACGAAGGTTCTTTTGAAGAAATTGGCGCTTTAGTAACCCATAGAACCAAAGAGTTTGGCATGGAAGACCAAAAGTTTTATGGAGATGGAGTTGTCACAGGCTATGGTACTGTAGATGGGCGTTTAGTCTACGTGTTTGCTCAGGATTTTACAGTGTTTGGTGGGTCTTTATCTGAAACTCATGCCGAAAAAATCTGTAAAATTATGGATATGGCTGTCAATGTTGGTGCTCCAATTATTGGTCTTAATGATTCTGGTGGAGCACGTATACAAGAAGGAGTACGTTCTTTAGGTGGTTATGCTGATATTTTTTATAGAAATGTACAAGCCTCTGGTGTTATTCCTCAAATTTCTGCAATTATGGGTCCATGTGCTGGTGGAGCTGTATATTCACCTGCCATGACAGATTTTACCATTATGGTTCAAGATACCAGTTACATGTTTGTTACAGGACCAAATGTTGTAAAAACGGTAACTAATGAAGAAGTTACCAGTGAGGAACTTGGTGGTGCCAGCGTGCACTCTACAAAATCTGGAGTGGCCCATAAAACCTCTGCAAATGATGTGGAGTGTCTTGAGGATATAAAAAAACTATTAAGCTACCTACCACAAAGTAACAGAGAAAAACCTACCGATTTAGTTTTTGAGCTTAAGGATGAAGTAAGAGAAAGTCTTTCTGATATCGTTCCGGATAATCCTAATAAGCCTTATGATATGCATAGTGTTATAGAAGGTGTAATTGATGAAGATTCGTTCTATGAAATTCATAAAGATCATGCTGAAAATATTATTGTAGGTTTTGCTAGACTTGGAGGGAAATCGATAGGAATAGTAGCTAACCAGCCCATGTTTTTAGCAGGAGTGTTAGATGTAAATAGTTCTAAAAAAGCTGCACGATTTGTACGCTTTTGTGATGCTTTTAATATTCCTTTATTAGTATTTGAAGATGTACCTGGTTTCTTACCTGGAACTGATCAGGAATGGAATGGTATTATAGTACATGGTGCCAAGTTATTATATGCGTTTAGTGAAGCAACTGTACCAAGAGTTACCGTTATTACACGTAAAGCTTATGGTGGTGCTTATGATGTAATGAATTCGAAGCATATTGGTGCCGATATGAACTTTGCTTGGCCGAATGCGGAAATTGCAGTAATGGGAGCCAAAGGTGCTGCTGAAATTATTTTTAAGCGTGAAATTACTACTGCTGATGATCCTGAAGCTAAATGGAAAGAAAAAGAAGCTGAGTATGCTGAACTTTTCGCTAATCCTTATAGTGCAGCAGAACGTGGTTATATAGATGAAGTAATTTTACCAGAAAATACAAGACGAAAATTAATAAAAGCATTTAGCATGCTAGAAAATAAAGAGGTAAATAAACCTAAACGCAAGCATGGTAACATTCCATTATAATTTTTTAATCATACAAACAAAAAAACCCGATTTTTCAATCGGGTTTTTTTATGCTTATAAACTATGAATCTAAGCCTCACAAGTTGTGCATTCTTTCTTTTGCTTGAACTTTTGTGCCGCGTTCATACTGTGCTGATAGTATAGTGACTTTAAGCCCAGTTTCCATGCTGTAACGTGAATTTTATTAATCTCTTTTACAGACATTTCTGGATGTACGATAATGTTTACAGACTGCCCTTGATCGATATGGTTTTGTCTATTAGCAGCCTGATATATGATATCCATCTGATCAATTTCAGAATAGGTTTTAAAGACATCTTTCTCTTCATCAGTCATAAAATCTAAATGCTGTACAGAACCATCGTAATCTCTAATACTTCTCCATACTTCAGTAGTATTCTTACCTTTAGACTCTAAAAATGCCTCTAGATATGGATTTTTTATTGTCGTCTTAATCTTTGCAATATCCTTTACATAGATATTAGACCAAATCGGTTCAATACCTTGAGATACCTGTCCTAAAATGAATGCAGAAGAAGTTGTTGGTGCTACAGCGTTTAAGGTTGTATTTCTTCTGCCGTATCCTTTTAATACTTTAGGCTCTCCAAATCGCTCTGCTAATTCTTCAGATGCTTTATAAGATTTCTCTTTTATCAGTTTGAAGATCTTACTATTTAAGTTAAAGGCTTCCTGGCTGTTAAACGCTAACATCTTAGATTGTAATAAAGAATGCCATCCTAAAACACCTAATCCTAGCGCTCTGTTATCTTTTGCAAAGTTATAAGCACGCTCCATGAACAAGAACGTCTGTTGGTCATCTCTATTTGGTGAATCCTTATAAGCTTCTAATTTTTCAGTAAATTCTGTAATTATGGCATCTAAGAAATAAATCATTGTTTCTACAGCATCGGTGTCCTTCCAATCTTCGTAGTGCAACACGTTAAGTGATGATAAGCAACAAACAAAAGACCAATCGTCGTTAGATGGTAACATGATCTCTGTACAAAGATTGCTCGCGTATATTGGTAACTTTTTATCTTGGTATACGTCAGCAGCACCATTGTTAGCGTTGTCAGTAAAGAAAATATATGGGTAACCCATCTCACCTCTTCTCTGTAATACTTTTGCCCAAACAGTACGCTTGTCCTCATCACCATCAATCATTTCCTGCATCCAATTGTTAGTAACAGTAACACCGTGTGTTAACTCTTGAATTGGATTTCCTTCTGTTCCTATTTCTAAGAATTCCATAATGTCTGGATGGTCTATCGGTAAGTAAGGTGAGAAACGTCCACGACGCACGGAACCTTGACTTACAACATCTACCATAGACTCGAACAATTGCATAATGTGCACAGCACCTGATGCCTGACCGTTATTTTTAACAGCTGCTCCTCTGTGTCTTATTTTGCCAAAGTAACCAGATGTGCCACCACCCAATTTAGACATCATACCAACTTCTGATTGGGTATAAAGTATATTACCCATATCATCATCTACATGAGATCCAAAACAAGATATTGGCAGGCCTCTTTCTTTCCCAAAGTTAGACCATACTGGCGATGATAGTGAGAAGTAACCAAGAGACATATAGTTAAAAAACTTATCTGCGTAACCTGGAATTCCTAAAATCTGTTCTGCTCTATCTGCGATTTCCTTTATGCGTTCTTCTGGTGTTACTCCTTCGGTTAAGTAGCCCGACGCTAAAAATTGCCTGCTGTAGTCTGTTAACCAAGCAAAGTCTCCATCTGTTTTGGTCTTTAATTGTTGTAAAGACTTTTTTCTTGCATTTATTAATTCGTTTTCTGTTTTGTTTGCGCTATTAATCTGGTTTTGTTCTATCATTTTTAAAAAAGGTCATCACTGGTTATACTTTGGGTTCTTTTGCTATAGTTGATTGATCGTTTCACGAAGAAATCACCATGTTTGGTTCCTATAATTTCATCGTCAAACCATTCAGTCTCTGCTAATAATTTTTCGTCAGTTTCAAAAATTGTGTCTATTCCAATACTTTTTAAAGATCTATTAAATCTGTCTTTAAGGAATTCGTTTACGACAGCTTTTGGCAAGAAGTCTATTTCTCCTTTCTCAAAAATCCAGTCTACAATTTTGCTCTCCGAATCAAAGGCTTCTCTACACATATCTTGTACAGTTGCATTGTAATCGTCATCAAACCAATCTGGGTTTTCGTTTTTGATTATTTTAATAATATCAATACCAAAATCGCCATGTATTTGCTCTTCTTTAGACGTTGCTTCAACTACGTTAGAAACACCTTTTAATACATTCTTGTGCTTATTGAATGCCATTATAATTAAGAACTGAGAAAATAAAGACACATGCTCAATAAATAATGAGAATAACAATACTGCATCTGCATAAGCTCTGTTATCATCACTCTTAGAATTCTTTAATGCATTTTCTAAATACTGAACACGGCGCATGATTACTGGTTTTTTCTTTAAGTCATTAAACTCTTTATTAAGACCTAAAATTTCCAATAAATGAGAGTATGCATCATGATGTCTTACTTCACTTTCTGCAAATGTTGCTCCTACGGATCCAATTTCTGGTTTTGGCATTTTGTGATATATATCTCCCCAAAATGATTTTACGGCAACTTCAATTTGAGAAATGGCAAGCATCGTATTTTTAATTGCGCTTCTCTCAACTTCAGATAAGCCTGCCTTAAAATCTTGAATATCACTTGTAAAATTAAACTCCGTATGAATCCAATACGAGTGTCTTATTGCAGGCACATATTCATACAGATCAGGATATTCATAAGGCTTTAGGTTGATCCGTTTTTCAAAGATGTTGGTCTTACGTTTTCTGGCTTGTTCGTCTCTGTAAAGAATGTATGCTTTGGCAACATCAAAAAACGAATTTTCCATCAAAGCATTTTCAACAGCGTCTTGTATTTCTTCAACTGTTGGAACGTACTTAGGTTCTTTTTCTTTTTGCTTTAACAACACATCTAAAACACTTTGAGAAATACGTTCTGCATCCTCTAAACTTCCGTGTTCTAGAGCGGTCATTGCCTTAAGAATTGCATTGGTAATTTTACTTAATTGGAAGGGTTTTGTTGAAAAATCCCGTTTCTGGATATGTGTTATTTGCATGAGGAAATGTATTTAGATTAATTTTTGGACGAGACCAAATATCCAATTTATTACTCCCTTTTTCCAGACTTAAATTTCATTTTTTTTAACACTTTTATTAACATTGGGATAATGTTAAATAAACATCAAAAAAAACGATGATTTGAGAAATTATTCTCAAAAAAAAAGTTAATTTCTAGTATTGAATTAAAAATTCAATAATGAAAAAATGGTCTAAATATTTATGAACAAATTCTTAACAATTTGCCTCTAAAAAATTTAAATTTCTTATATGGGAAGTAACCTCCTATGGTAGTTAATTTGCCCTAAATGATAGGTTAAATGCGTTAACAAATGTACAAGAAAAAATTCCGTAGACATATAGTCTTCAAAGGGGTTTTGGCTATATTCAGTTTGTAAATCTTCTTCCGCTAACTTGCTTAATGCAATTTCAACAACACTAATGGTATCATCTATTTGTCTTATCATTTCTATTACTGGAATATCCTTAAGGGAAAACTCTAAATCTCGCTGTCTTATGTAACCTGTATCTCCTAAAACCGCTCCAATAAAATGATTTAAATTACCTATAATATGCAAACATAAATTGCCTGCAGAATTAGAAATTTCATTAGCTACAATCCATAAATTTTCTTCTTCTTTATAAGCTTCAATTTCTTGCTTTAATTTTTCGAGATCTCTTTTAAATAATTTTATAAGTGTTTCTGTAAGCATCTTAACAAAGGTTTAATATTGCTAGTCACGTTCCTCTCAAAAGTAGGTAATAAATAGCTTACTTTTGTGCTATGGAAAAACAAAAGCGATCACAGTTTGAATTTGTTGTACTTATGGCAGCACTTATGTCTATTGTTGCCCTATCTATCGATGCTGTTTTACCTGCTTTACCATTAATTGGAAATCACCTCAGTGTTACAGAACCATTGGAGCTTCCAAAACTCATTACTTCTATTTTTTTAGGTTTGGGTATCGGACAGCTTATTTTTGGTCCGCTATCAGACAGTTTTGGAAGAAAACCTATTGTATATGCGGGTTTTTTACTTTTTATCCTAGCTTCTTTAATATGTATTACAACTAAAAGTTTTGAATTGATGCTTTTTGGCAGAGTCTTACAGGGCATTGCCCTGGCTTCACCGAGAACAATGTGCATTGCCATGGTAAGGGATTCTTATGAAGGAGATTACATGGCAAAGATTCTTTCTATTGTAGTAATGGTATTTATCCTTGTCCCTGTTGTTGCACCTACACTTGGTCAGTTTTTAATGACCCATTATGATTGGAAATTCATCTTTACGTTTAATTTAATATTCGGTGTTTTGGTAGTCCTTTGGTTTTGGTTAAGACAACCCGAAACATTAAAAGACAAATACCGTATACCTTACCGACTAACCATTTTTAAAACAGGGACGGTTCAGTTTTTTAGAATACGCTCTGCGGTTATTTATACCTTGTTATCTGGGTTCATCACAGGATCATTTATGGTGTACTTAAGTACTTCGCAACGTATTTTTGAAAAGCAATATAATCTAGCTGATGAGTTTCCACTTATTTTTGCAAGTCTAGCCATTGCTGTTGGTTTGGCAACATTCTTCAACAGTCAACTAGTTGTTAGATTTGGAATGAAAAATATTGTACACACCGCCATGATAAGTTTTATAATAATATCACTGATATTTGTTGTTCTTTTCAACTCTGGCAGCAATCCTAATATTGAAATCCTCATTACATTTTTTGCGCTTCAATTTTTTACTATAGGATTTCTATTTGGAAATCTACGTGCATTGGCCATGGAACCTATGGGACATATTGCTGGCATAGGCTCTGCTTTAAACGGATTTATCTCTACAGTAATGGCTGTACCTATTGCAGATTATATAGGAACTTATGTTACTGATTCTGTAACACCTTTGTTTACTGGATTTTTGGTTTGTGGATTAATTTCGCTCATGCTGTTTTACTTTAACAGCAGTAAAGGGACAAAGATTTTAAATCAAATTTAAAATATTTCTAAGCTTCCTTTTCCTTCTCTTACAACTTCTATTGAATCGCCAGAAAGGTCAATTATTGTAGAAGCTTCATTACCACCATAACCTCCATCAATAACCACATCGACTAAATTATCCCATTTTTCTAAAATCAATTCTGGATCTGTCATATATTCAATAATATCGTCTTCATCTCTAATGGAAGTCGATACAATAGGGTTGCCTAATGCACTCACTAAAGCTAAAGAAATAGAATTATCTGGTACTCTAATACCTACGGTTTTTCTACTTTTAAATGGGTTTGGCAATCTCTTTGAACCTGGCAAAATAAACGTATATGGGCCAGGTAAAGCACGTTTTAAAATTTTAAATGTAGAGGTGTCTATTTGTTTTACATAATCACTTAGGTTGCTTAAATCTTCGCATACAAATGAAAAGTTAGACTTTTCTAGTTTTAAACCCTTTATTTGCGCAATACGTTCTAAAGCTTTAATGTTGGTAATATCACAACCAAGACCATACACAGTGTCAGTTGGATAAATTACCAAACCACCTCTCTTTAGAATTTCAACGACTTTTTGAACCGCTTTTGGGTTGGGATTTTCAGGATATATCTTAATGAATTCTGCCATAACTTAAAGATACATATAAATGCTAAAAAAATTATAATCTTTTTTGGGACTGTAACATTTATTCCCCATTTTCAGTCTATATAGTATGCATCAATCAATCAAAATAATCATCGTACTCTTGTTCACCGCAAATATTTTTGCAACAGAAGTCAAGCCTATAAAGGATGTTCCTCCTTTCTTTTTCACAAAAGCAGAATTTGTTAATGCCTCTACGACACGTATACCATTTAAGGTCATAGATCAACTCATTGTTGTTGAAGTTGAGATTCTTGACGAAATAGGTGACTTTATTGTAGACACTGGCTCCGAAACGCTAATTTTAAATAGTGTTCATTTTAAACCTACTCGAAAATATGGTGACGATGGTGAGCAAAAAAGCGGCGTAAACGATAATATTGAAGACGTTAAGGAGAAACATCTTAATCTCTTGAGCATTAATGATATTAATCTCGAAAAACTCAATGCTGATGTCATCGACCTATCTCACATAGAAGAAACCAAAAAAATTAAACTCCTGGGCATCATTGGTTATAGCGTTCTTAAAGATTTTGAAATCTTTATAGATATGCACCTTAACCAATTAACCTTAAACAGAATAGATAAAAATGGTAATAAACTATCTGATAAAGTATATGCAGAAACCATTGAAGACAGTATAGATTTTAATCTAAAAAAGCATACTATTATACTTGACGCCTATGTAGGTAATAAAAAAGTGCAATTTGGTTTAGATACAGCTGCTGAATACAATCAGCTAAATAACAATCTAGATTCAGAAATTTTAGATTACTTTTATCCTAGCAGAGAATTGAAACTTACTGGTGCCAGCGGTAAGAAGAAGAAAGTTTTGGCAGGGAAATTGTATAAGGTAAAACTGAATGATTCAATTTACTTTGGCCCAATGAAAACAGTGCTTACCAATTTAAGAAAAATGAACGATGCCTTTGGTACTAGCTTAGATGGTATTTTAGGTTTTGAATTCTTCGTGCAAAAAAGAACAATAATCAATTACAGGAAAAAGAAGCTGTATTTTATAGCGAATCCTATTACAGAACCTTGACAATAAAAAACAAGATATTACTACCTTTTTTAGGTCTCTTATTTTTAACCATCAACATTAATTCCCAAAACAAAAAGGGTTATAAGATTGATGGTGACAAGCTTACATTTATATTCAATGTTAACGACTATCCTAACATAAAAAACAATGGAGACCCAATAGAATATGTATGTGTTTCTGGCGAATTTAATGATTGGGCTAAAGACCAATGGAAAATGACAAAAGTTAGTGATGGAGTTTACGAATTGCGCAAGGATCTTTCCGTTTTTACATCAGATTTTGATTGGGAATTTAAGTTTATTGTCAATGGGTATCATTGGGCAGAACCCTCTGAAGATTTTGAAAATATCGTAGACGCCATAGATTATAAAGGCCAGAGACTTATGGTTTATAACCTTAAGCTCTACAGTGCTTTTGCAACAGATTATGGCAATGTTACTTTTAAACTAAAGGGCTATAATGACGCAGAACAAGTCATTCTTAGTGGTACGTTTAACCGTTGGGATGAAACTGGTTTTAAAATGAAACCAACAGAAGATGGTTGGGAAGTTACCTTACAATTAAGGCCAGATATTTACCAATATAAATTTATCATAGATAAGCACCTTTGGATTATAGACCCTCAAAACCCATCAAAAGTTGAAAATGAGTATGGTGGTTATAATTCTGTAATTGATGTACAAAAAAATGTAACATTTAAACTTTGTGATTATCCAGATGCAGAAAAGGTAATTCTTAGTGGCGATTTTAACAATTGGTGCGAAGATGACTGCGAGATGACCAAGAAGGATAATTGCTGGGTTTATAACAAACGTCTATCAGGTGGAAAACACCATTATAAATTTATTGTAGACGGAGAGTGGATTACAGATCCAGCAAATTCCGTAAAAGAATACGATGATGATGGTAATATCAATTCGGTGTGTATGGTGAAGTAACTTTCTGTTATTGACCTTTATATTGACAGTTTATCCACCAAAGCTTCATTCCCAAAATTAAACTTTAAACCAATATTTAACGTATTATAAATTCCTTCATCAAAGAATGGAGCTAACTCATCTGGCACCCTTATTTCTGATTTAATTTTTCGCCAATTGTATTCTAACAATATGTTTAGATTTCTTACAAACTCATACTCTAATGTTACACCAAAGTTTCTTAGTTTTCCGAAGTCTCTATTGCCATAGCCAGATTGAATTGAATTTGTTAGTGTAGCATTTCCAAAAATTGAAGTGTTAACACCTAACCTAACCTTAGGCAGAGGAACAAATTCATAGCCTAAAACACCAGAAATTTCCTCAATATCACTCTCATTATAATTACCTAGTAATGCTATGTTTGTGTTATTAAAATGACTGAAACCATAACTAAAGCCTATAAAGAAGTTTTTAAACACATAAACCTGAAATTTGAAATTATAACCGCCTTTTCCATCAAACCCTTCACCTACAAAATTGTTACCGTAAGGCATTGGGCTTTGATATGTTAAAGACATAGATCCAAAATATTGACGTTCATCATCAAACAAAAAAGAAATCTTTGAGGTTTTAGTTTTTTGACTTATGCTGTCGTTTTGAGCGTTTAAGCGTAAACCAAAGACAAGAATAATTAAAGCTTTAGTAACTAAACTCAAACGCATAATCTGCAGAATTAATGGTTATAATTTCAGAAACTTCATCTCCTTGATTTAGGCTATAGCTAAACTCAACCTGAGATTGCAATGGCACAATAAAGCTTCTGTTTTCAGCATTTGGGGATAAATTATTTAAGGTAGAACCTGTAAACCTGATGCTATTGCAATAACTCTGAGATTCATCTAAAACACTTTCCTCATATACCTCAGTACAGTTAGCATCAAAATAAGTAAATCTATACTGTAACGTATTATCCTCACCACTTTCCCTAATGATATTATAAGTGAAATTTGTTAGTGCTTTTAGTTCTACTGTTTCTAAGTTGAAAATAAGATCATTAGGAGTGAACTCTTCTGTGTTGGTTTGATAACGATAAATAGAAAACTGATCACCAAACGTGACATCTACTAAAAATAAGGTGTTAGGCCCAAACAATGAAGTTACACTAAAATTTCCTGAAGCATTACTAACACCTTCACCTAACAGTACACGATCTGCTCCAAAAGTATCTGCATCTGCATAAACCCGAATATTGGCATCAGCAATAGGTTGTGCGTTTTGGTCTACAACATTACCTTGTACCAAAACTCTAATATTGTTCTGTATCTCTGTGTCTTCGCAACTAAAAGCAGTGATTAGAATTAACAAAATTGCTAAATGGAGCTTTTTGAGCATAATCAAAAGTTTATTTATAGATAAGAAAAGTTTCAAATGGTTGCGTCAGTGACTATGAAATAATCTCAAGCTTAGCAAAACGCAATAAAAGTTTTTTTGTATCACCATTTTCAAACTTAATTTCGGCTTTTAAATCGCCTCCTGCACCTTCAATTTTAAGAACCTCGCCTCTACCAAAACGTTGATGGTTAACAATATTACCAACAGTTAGTTTGGTATCAAATAAATTTGAAACTCCATTAGATTGACTTACTGGCCTTAGTTTCTTTGGTGTACTGATTTTAAAACTTTCAGGTTTTTCTCTAGTCTCTTTCTTTCTGAAATTTGGAGATTTAGGCTTTGCAAAACGAATCTTGTTGGGTTCAATATCACCAAAAATTGAAGCATCTAACATTGGATTGAATCGTTGCTCTTTTAAAGGAGTTGTAATATTTATATACTCGTCTTCAATTTCTTCAATAAATCGGCTTGGTTCAGCATCAATCAATTTTCCCCAACGGTAACGTGAAACAGTATATGTCAGATAGGCTTGCTTTTCTGCACGTGTTAAAGCCACATAGAATAAGCGTCGTTCTTCTTCTAGCTCGCTTCTAGTATTCATACTCATGGCACTTGGGAATAAATCCTCTTCCATACCAACTATAAATACGTGAGGAAACTCAAGACCTTTTGCTAAGTGAATGGTCATTAGAGCCACATGATTAGGATCACCTTTATCTCCATCTAAGTCTGTAGCCAAAGCGATATCTTCTAAAAACTCGGCTAATGAGCCTGTGCTATCTGCAACCTCTACCTGTCCTTCAACAAAATCCTTAATACCATTTAATAATTCTTGTACGTTATCCATTTTGGTAACCCCTTCAGGTGTACCGTCTTTATTTAACTCACGTATAAGTCCACTGGTTTTGGTAACATGCTCTGCCAATTCAAACGCATTTGCATTTTGGTTCATCACTTTATAACTCTCAATCAGTGCTACAAAGTCCTTAAGCTTGTTTTTGGTTCCGCTGTTAATATCAATTGACACATTATTACTATCCTTCATAATATCATAAATGGTCTTGCCTGTAGCATTAGCGGCTACAATCAAACGATCTACTGTGGTCTGACCAATTCCTCTAGCCGGATAATTAATTACACGCTTTAAAGCTTCTTCATCTGAAGTATTTAAAATTAATCGTAAGTAAGCAGTTACATCTTTAATTTCCTTACGTTGATAAAACGATAAGCCGCCATAAATTCTGTATGGAATATCACGCTTTCTTAACGCATCTTCAATAGCACGAGACTGAGCATTTGTTCTGTAGAGTACTGCAAAATCACTATTTTGTAGTTGCTGATTCATTTTGGTTTCCCAAATGGTACTTGCTACATAACGGCCTTCGTCCGCATCTGTCATAGAACGGTGTACAATCACCTTTTCGCCAATATCATTGGCTGTCCAGACAATTTTATCAAGTTTAGTCTTATTGTGTTCTATTACAGAATTTGCCGCACCTACAATCATCTTAGTAGAGCGGTAATTTTGTTCCAATCTATAGACTTTTACATCATCATAATCCTTCTGAAAATTAAGGATATTATTAATGTTTGCACCACGAAAGGCATAGATACTCTGTGCATCGTCTCCTACAACGCAGATATTCTGAAAACGGTCCGACAATGCTCTAACAATAAGATATTGCGAATGGTTGGTATCTTGGTACTCATCTACCAAAATATATCTGAAGCGGTCTTGATACTGTGCTAAAACCGCAGGAAAACGGGTTAGCAACTCGTTAGTTCTCAATAGTAAATCGTCAAAATCCATCGCGCCTGCCTTAAAGCAGCGCTCTACATACTCCTTGTAAATGTCTCCCATTTTTGGTCGGCGAGCCATAGCATCGGCTTCCATTAACTCAGGATTATTAAAATAGGCTTTTACTGTAATGAGGCTATTCTTGTAAGATGAAATACGACTATAGACCTGCTTGGCTTTGTAGATGTCCTTATCCAGTCCCATTTCCTTAATAATAGAACCGATTAGTTTTTGTGCATCTTGAGTATCGTAAATGGTAAAATTACTCGGGAAACCTAAATGATGTCCTTCAAACCGAAGGATTTTAGCAAACACTGAGTGAAATGTACCCATCCAAAGATTCTTAGCTTCACTATCGCCTACTATAGCTGCAATTCTACCCTTCATCTCACGAGCCGCTTTATTGGTAAAGGTTAATGCTAAAATATTAAAGGCATCCACTCCTTGACTCATTAAATACGCTATTCGATATGTAAGCACACGTGTTTTACCAGAACCTGCACCAGCGATAACAATCATTGGTCCATCTTTCTGTAATGTTGGTGCTAATTGTGCGTCGTTAAGTTGACTGAGATACTTTTCCAAGACTTCATTTTTTCAAACCGTGAAATTACATATTGTCTTAGGTTTTTCCATACTTTAAATCCATTAATTATAAACAAAATATCAAGAACTGATATGATCAATTTTCAATATATTAGTGCAAACTTTATTTCAAATTATGGATTCCATTTTAGAATTCTTAGGTAATATTCCTTGGTGGCTTTGGATTATTATTTTTTTAGTACTCGTAGCCATTAGAGACATATTTTTTCAACGCAAACACACCATTAGTCACAACTTCCCTATTGTAGGCCATTTACGATATATGTTAGAAAGCATTGGTCCTGAAATGCGTCAGTATTTTGTTGCTAACAACAGAGAAGAGCTGCCATTTAACCGCATAGAACGTAGTTGGATTTATGCCTCGGCAAAACAGGAAAATAATTATGAAGGTTTTGGAACCGATAGAGACATTTATGCACATCAGCATATTTTTATAAACAATGCCATGATGCCATATAAAGTTGAAGAGAATCATCCAAGTGCACTAGACAAAACCTTTGCACCATGCGCTAAAGTTATGGGAGCTTATAACAAGCGTAAAAGACCTTACAGACCAGCTTCAATCATAAATGTATCTGCTATGAGTTTTGGTTCATTATCTGCTAAAGCTATAGAATCGTTAAACAAAGGTGTTAAATTGGCAGGTGCTTATCATAACACAGGTGAAGGTGGTTTGTCCCCATATCACAGTAATGGTGGTGAAGTTGTATTTCATTTCGGAACAGGCTATTTTGGTGTTAGAGCTGAAGATGGTGGTTTTTCAATGGAAAAAATGGTAAAATTAGTAGAAGACAATCCGTTTATCAGAGCCATTGAAATCAAACTATCACAAGGCGCTAAACCAGGAAAAGGCGGAGTGCTTCCAGGAAAAAAAATTACTAAAGAGATTGCTGAGATTAGAGGTGTTGAAGTAGGAAAAACAGTATTATCTCCGCCAAATCATAAAGCGTTTTCTACAGTACCAGAGTTAGTAGATTTTGTGGAAAGTATTGCTGAAGCTACAGGTTTGCCTGTAGGTATTAAAGCTGCCATAGGTAAACTCGAACAATGGGAAGAACTGGCTCGAATTATGGAACGTGATAATCGTGGTCCTGATTTTATAACCATAGATGGTGGCGAAGGAGGTACAGGAGCAGCTCCACCAAGTTTTGCAGATCATGTTTCCCTTCCTTGGGTTTACGGATTTAGTGATATTTATAAGCTTTTCCAAAAACACAATCTTACTAATCGCATTATATTTATTGGTAGTGGAAAACTTGGCTTTCCAGCAAAGGCTGCTATGGCTTTTGCTATGGGAGCAGACTGTATCAATGTGGCGCGTGAAGCTATGATGAGTATTGGCTGTATACAAGCGCAGATTTGTCATACCAACCGTTGCCCTACAGGCATTGCCACTCAGAAAAAATGGTTACAGAATGGTATTAATGTACCTTTAAAATCTGAAAGGCTTGCGCAATATTTCAAAACCTTTAGAAAAGAAGTTATGGAAATTACACATGCTGCTGGTTATGAACATCCATGCCAGTTTAATATGCGCGATATCGAAATGAATGTTGATGACCACAACCTTACAAAAGAATTTAAACACACATTTAACTACGAAAAAACACCAGTTCATTTTAAAAGCATGCAAGATTTAAAAGATTGTGTTTATCTTGGCGGCAAAAAGGACAACTAATTTTTATGGAACAACAACTTCTCAATCTTTTAATGTACACTATTCCTGCTCTTGTAACTGGAGCCATTGCTTATTTGTTTTTTAGAGAACACATGGATAATGAAAACAAAAGACGTCACTTTTTACTGAATAAAGATTTACAAAAAGAATCGTTTCCACTAAGGTTACAAGCTTATGAGCGTATGTCTCTTTTTTTAGAACGTATTAAACCACAAAAACTACTAACAAGAGTAAGTCCAATGTCCTCAAATAAAGAGGATTACGAAAATTTACTTGTAGCAACAATTGAACAAGAGTTTGAACATAATCTAACCCAGCAAATCTATGTTAGTGATCAATGTTGGAGCATTATTTTGGCTGCAAAAAATGCGACAATTCAACTTGTTCGAAAAGCTAATATGAATGAAAAAACCGATAGTGCCGATAAGTTACGTGAAGTAGTTTTAACCGAGCTTATGGACAAACCTGCCCCAAGTAATGCAGCATTGTCGTTTATAAAAGAAGAAGTTAGTGAAATGTGGTAGATGTCTAGTGCCTATTGCAATTATTTTTTTCATTTTACAAGCACCACTTTATACTTAATACTTCACATTTAAAACTAATTACTACAAGAGTGTTTTTTTTCAGCGTAGTCATACCCTTGTTGCCACCACTTTTCCATCAGTCGCTTGCTAAAAATCAGTGAGTTTTCAGTAAGATTGGTTGGCGTATAGTACAAATTTAGCTTAGCATTGTTGTTTTTTGCAGCTAACTGCCCAATAACAATATCGTTTCGCTCTACCTGATCGAGCAAATGCCCAAATAAATTCATCATCAAGGAAAATGGGTTTTTTCCGAGTACGCGTTGTTTGCCAAGATTTTCAGCTTCAAGAACAATAGCATCCACCTCTGTAGCACCTCTCAAAATCGCTTCTCTAATCGGAATCACACAACCCAAGCCACCATCGGCATACTCATAACCATCAACCATGGCAAGAGACATAAACGGAATGTAATTGCACGAAATCCAAATCCAGTTACAAAACTCTTCATAAGTACAATCGTTGATTGACTTATATTCCACGCGATTCATGGACAAGTTAGAAACCGTAACGACGACATCATGTCTTATAGCTTTTATTTCTTCGTATTCTTCTAAAGTGAAGTTCTTTCGTATGTTTCTCTTAAGCGCCTTACTTTCGCCAAAAGTGCGTTTCATTTTAACAAACTGCCATAAGGAATTGATAAAATCGATAGACACGTATTCCCTATCCCCTTTTTTTCGCTGTACAAAAGGGCTCACACTAAAAATATCCTGTTGCTGAACATTAGTGAAGATCTCGTAGATCTTATCTATCTTATTCAGTGCTAAATGTGGCACCAACAAACTCCCGGTAGACGTCCCTAAAAACATATCGTACTCCCGCTTTTCGTGCTCCATGAGGTATTGTGCCACACCTCCCGCAAAGGCTCCTTTACTTCCACCACCCGAAATGACTAATGCTCGCATTACTGTTTATCCTCTAATTTTTCTAACATGTCCTTTGCAAACTTAACCATTCTCCAGTTATGGTGCGACTTTGCTTCTTCAAGATTGGATTTACAGGCGTCATTGCATGCATTCATAAGCTTAAGATAGTTGAAAGCGTTCATGCGCAGGTCAGCATTATAGCGCTCATAAGTATAACTCACCAATTCCTCAAATAGCCCTTGCTTGTTATCTGCTTGATAAAATGGAGTATTCAGGTTTAAGGCAATCCAGAGCAGGCGTACATTTTTATCATTAAAACCAACTACATTTCTAGTTTTAGATAAGTATTTTGCGCGGTCCTCAGGAAATGACGTCCAAAGATTATACAAAGCATTTTCTATAGTGATGTAAGACTTATCATCTAACAACGTTTCATAGTTTTCCTTGATCTCTTTTGGTATCTGCCTAACGTATTGCGAAATTGCTTGCCTTACCTTAAAACCATGTTTAAAGGTATCATTTGTTACCAATTCTGGCATTTGAGAAATCACCTTAACCTTTGCTTCGTCTGAGACATAATATTTTAAATACTCTTCGCATTTTGACGTTTTGGCCTGGCAATCTACCATGAGATACTCATTGATAAAAGTAGATTCATTTTGAAGCAAACCAAAAGCGGCATCTACAGGGAAATCTTCTTGCTTAATCCAGACATTAACGAATTGTTCTAAAGACTTCCCATAAAATCGTTCTACTTCCTGTATAAAATCTGAAGTTTCAACAGTTGTAAACTGATGCTTTTCTAAATAGGATTTTACTGCTTTTTTAAACACATCATCTCCAACCAAACTTCTCAATGCATGAAGCACCCAAGCACCACGCTGATAAAAGGTTAAACTACTTGATTTAGGGTCAAGAAGCGACGTGCCTTCACCTGCCAAATCTTGTCGTCCTAAATCTACAGAAGATTCATATAGTTTGAAATAATAATGATTATCACCAAAAATATCGCGCTCAGCTAACAAGGCATAATATGTTGCAAAACCTTCTTGCATCCAGTGATGCTCACCTGAGGTTGCGGTAACTAAATCGCCAAACCATTGATGTGCCAACTCGTGCGCATTCACGTTAACATAGTTTTTATCGTTAAAGCCAATAGAATCTACCACAAAAGCATCTGAAAAAATGGTGCAACTTGTGTTTTCCATACCTGCATACAAAAAATCGTGCACTGGCACTTGTTTGTAGTTTTGCCAAGGATAGGCAAACCCTATTTCCTCTTCCAGAAAATCGAAAATTTGTTTAGAGTAACGATAGGTTGGTTCTACTTTCAACGAATCTTCAGGATAGTAATAATATTCCAGTGGAATTCCGCTTTTTGAAGTTTCTGTTTTTTTATTGTATTTACCTATAACTAAAGCAACTAAGTAGCTAGACATTGGTTTTTGCATATTGTAATACCATGTAATCGTTGAGTCATAGTATTGTTTGTCTGTTAACTTTCCATTAGCTATAACCTCAAAGTTTTCATCACTAGTTACGTAAAGGTCAAACTCAATTTTATCGTTGACATCATCAATACTTGGCAACCAATTACTTGTATATTTTCCCTGACCTTGGGTCCAGATTTGAGACTCATTGTTTCTCTTAACAAAATAAAGTGCCTTTTTAGGTGTAGCCTGATATTCAAACCAAAAATCATAGCTATTATCTTTTTTAAAATCACCTATCATCCAAATTTTACTTCCGTCATGAGAATAGCGAAACGCATTATTTTCCCAATAATATGGCAACATCATATTAAACTTAAAATCTTTTGCATCTAAGAATACAGAATCTACATCTTTTAAAATTTTCAAGATGTACTTTCCTTCAGCATAAACCTTAGAAGAATCAGGCTTGAAATGTATTAATGCTTCGCATTTAAGAAAATCCACATAATCCGTTTGCTGGGCATAAGAAAACACAGAAATAAACAGAAGAAACACAATCAAAATTCTTTTCATAATTCCATTCTAATCAAGGATAAGACCAAAGTAAAACTTTTAACGCAAAAGCTAAACGCAACAGTTTATAAATAACAAAATTTTAAAATTCTAGCTTTATAAGAATTTGGTAAATTCGCAATTATGAGTGTGAATTTACAAACACCTATCGATTACCTTAAAGGAGTTGGACCCAACCGAGCCGATTTGTTGCGCTCAGAGCTAGGTATTCACACTTATCAGGATTTAATCAATCTTTTCCCTAATCGTTATATTGACCGCACAAAATATTATAAAATCAATGAACTACAGCGCAATAGCGCTGAAGTACAAGTCGTTGGACAAATAACTGCTTTTAGAGAAGTTGCCCAAAAACGAGGCAAACGTCTAGTAGCCGAATTTAGAGATGATACTGGTGTTATGGAACTCGTGTGGTTCAGAGGACAGAAATGGATTAGAGAAAGCCTAAAAACAGGTCAACCTTACGTTGTTTTTGGAAAAGCCAACTGGTTTAATGGCACATTCAATATGCCGCACCCAGAACTAGAATTGCTTTCAGAGCACGAAAGCAACTTGCGTTCTGCCATGCAAGCCATTTATCCTTCTACCGAAAAGTTATCCAACAAAGGCATTACCAATCGTGTGGTTAGCAAAATAATGCAACAGTTGTTTCTGGAAACCAAAGGACGATATGCCGAAACTTTATCCGATTCCATTAGAGGTGAATTGAAATTACTATCGAAATCCGACGCGCTTTTCAATGTGCATTTTCCAAAGTCTCCGGAACTTCTTGCAAGAGCACAATTTCGACTAAAATTTGAAGAGTTATTTTACATTCAATTGCAACTGATTCTGAAAAATTTAATTCATAAATCAAAAATTAAAGGCTTTGTTTTTGATAAAGTCGGAGACTATTTCAACACCTTTTTTAATGAGCATTTACCCTTTGAATTGACCAACGCACAGAAACGTGTCATTAAAGAAATTAGGGCAGATTTAGGTAGCAATGCACAGATGAACCGACTTTTGCAAGGAGATGTAGGTTCAGGAAAGACCATAGTAGCGTTTATGTCAATGCTCATGGGACTTGACAATGGTTTTCAATGCTGTTTAATGGCACCAACTGAAATTTTGTCAGTCCAACATTATAACGGATTACTTGAGTGGTGTAATAAATTGAATATCAGCATTTCATTATTGACTGGTTCAACCAAAACTTCAGAACGAAAAGAAATTCACGAAAATCTCGAAAATGGTAATTTACAGATTTTAATTGGCACACATGCCCTACTTGAAGATAAGGTAAAATTTAAAAATTTAGGGCTCGCTATTATTGATGAGCAGCATCGCTTTGGAGTGAAACAACGATCCAAATTATGGCATAAAAATGAGTTACCTCCAAATGTATTAGTCATGACCGCGACTCCAATTCCAAGAACTTTAGCCATGTCTGTTTATGGTGACTTAGACATCTCCATTATAGACGAACTACCTGCCGGTAGAAAACCAATAAAAACGGTGCATCGTTGTGACAATAATCGGCTAAAAGTTTTTCGATTCATGAAAGACGAAATCGCCAAAGGTCGACAAATCTATGTGGTCTATCCTTTAATTCAAGAAAGCGAAACCATGGATTATAAAGATCTAATGGATGGTTATGAAAGTATTGCTAGAGAATTTCCTACTCCTCATTATCAAATCTCCATTGTACACGGTAAAATGAAAGCTGACGACAAGGATTATGAAATGCAACGCTTTGCTGATGGCAAAACGAATATCATGGTGGCTACCACCGTCATTGAAGTTGGTGTTAACGTTCCAAATGCGTCTGTAATGGTCATAGAAAGTGCCGAACGCTTTGGTTTATCACAGTTACACCAGTTAAGAGGTCGTGTTGGTCGAGGTGCTGAGCAGAGCTATTGTATTTTAATGACTGGTCATAAATTGAGTAATGACAGTAAAACCCGATTAGAAACCATGGTACGTTCAAGTGATGGTTTTGAAATTGCAGAAGTCGATTTAAAACTCAGAGGCCCAGGTGATATTATGGGCACGCAACAAAGTGGTGTGCTAAACCTCAGAATTGCAGATATTGTAAAGGATAGAGACATTCTTGAACGTGCCAGATACCACGCTAAATCTATTTTAAACCTCGACCCTAGCTTGGCCTTACCAGAACACAAGGTTGTTTTGAACACCTACCGACAAATGAGCAAGTATCGAAATATTTGGAATTATATTAGTTAATTGATTTTAGTTTCATAAAAATCCTAAAACACCTGCTTGCAGGTAGATAGGAGTTCAGGATGATACTTTGTAGAAAAAAAGGCCTGGTACCAACTACAACCAGACCTTTCAAAACATAACCAAACGTGTTTTGCTGATGAAATTAAGTTCAAGGTAGACCGATTTTAAAAGCAAGCCTGTTAGCGACTTGTTAAAGAACAGTAACCAATTGTTAATTAACGTATTATTAAGAGCATAGAAGTATTAAAAGATAATTTCTACAAATCCATTATATTAGATGCACTAACTAACATAACTATGCTCACCAAACTCGGCCAGAAATTTACAGACGGTTTCACCAAATACATGCCAAGTGCGTATGTGTTTGCCCTTTTATTAACCATAGTTACAGGTGTTTTGGCGCTGGCATTTACTGAAAGTGAACCCATAGACATATTAGCAGGCTGGTATAACGGTTTTTGGGATCTTCTAGCTTTTGGGATGCAAATTGTACTCATCATTATAACGGCCTACTGCATTGCGCAATCCTCTCCCGTAAAAAAAGGCATAGACTATATTTCCAAATTCATAAAAACACCAACACAGGTGTACTTGATTATCATAGCATTTGGCGCTCTGTTATCATTAATTAGCTTTGGGATGGTTGTGGTTACAGCCATTTTAGGACGTGAGTTGGCCCTACGAAATAAAGGGATCCACTACCCTTTTTTGGTAGCTTGTGTATATTTTTCTTTTAATGGTTGGGTCTGTGGACTATCGAGTTCGATTGCATTATTATTGAATACCGAAAACAATTTTTTAGTACAAAAAGATATTTTAAACGATACTATTTCCACCAGTTATAGCCTAGGATCAACACTTAATATGGTTATGATTTTACTGTTTGTGGTGATATCACCAATCTTGATATGGCTGCTCATTCCAAAATCACATGAAGGCAAGGAACTAAAAGACTTACAGGCCGCTTTAGACGATGAGGAAAACTCCGTAAAAGAGGAAGCCCATTCGTATAAATTGCCTTACAAAGCCTTGTCCGACAGTTTAAATAATGCCGGCTGGCTACAGATTACCGTAGCAATTTTAGGACTGATTTATATCATCTACCACTTTACCACCAAGGGTTTTGACCTCAATTTCAATATTATGATTTTTATCTTTTTTGTGACTGGAATGTTCTTGCATATGACGCCTATGCGCTACAGTATCGCCATGAAACGTGCCAGCAGCAATATTTCTGGAGTATTGTTTCAATATCCGTTTTATGCAGGCATTATGGGTATAATGATGGCTTCTGGTTTGGGTGAGAAAATTAGCCATATTTTGGCATCTGTCGCCACACCAGAAAGCTATGCCTTTATTGCTTATTTGACGGGAGGAGTCATCAACTTTGCCATACCTTCTGCTGGAGGTGAATTTGCCGTTATAGGTCCAAGTATTATTAATATGGTGAAAGGTCTTGGGTCACCTACTGAAGTCACGGCAATGACCGCCAGAGCCTCTATGGCTGTGGCCTATGGCGAAAGTCTTAGCAATTTACTGCAACCCTTCTTTTTGTTGATTGTTTTCCCAGTCATGGGCAAAGGCATTAAAATACAAGCAAGGGATGTGGTAGGCTATTTGTTTATTCCTTTTGTGGTGTTGTTTGTAATACAAGCCCTATTGGTGACGTATATCCCCTTGTAGTTTTGTTTATAACTTTTAATAGGTAACTAGCCTATGCTTGGATATGGCCTATTAAAAAGATGGTATCATTAAAGTAAGCGAATATCTAGATTCAACTTCAAAAACATTTAAGGTAAACTCAAAAGTTAAAAATTAACCTTTGCATTTTTGGTCTTCAAGACCATTTTATTATAAGAGAATTAAAAAAATAAAATGTTTTTTTACTAATTATCAGTTTTATAACAATAAATAGCGTATGTTTGTCCCGTTCAAGATAGAACACCTTTTAATATTAAGGTAATATACAGTAATTGCAGTTTAAGAGCTCAGCTCTTCTTTCCTTCTTTATTTTATCACTACTTTATTTTTTAAGACTCAAAAAACTTTCGAAGGGCTTTTTATGGCTTTTCATGAAAGTCTAAACGAATACCCTATTCTTGATCAAACAAATTTTTTAACTTTAAAATACAAGTAAGATGCAAGAAGGCACAGTAAAATTTTTCAACAACGCCAAAGGATTTGGTTTTATCACTTCAAAAGATTCTAACGAGGATATTTTCGTTCACTCTACAGGTTTAATTGATAACATCAAAGAAGACGACAAAGTTCAGTTTAAAACAGAACAAGGAAAAAAAGGATTAAATGCTATTGACGTTGAAGTTGTTTGGTAATACCAACCCTTTAACTCGTAGTTAAATATAAAAAGATTGTCTTGTTAGACAATCTTTTTTTTTATCCATATCTGAGCTGTAATGCGTTAGCCTTAATAACTCTTTAAGGTGAACCCAAAGGTTAAAAACTGGTCTTCGCGTTTTTGGTCTTGTACCACAATGCTTTCAAAGGTATGCAAGTAATTGATTTTAAAGTTGAGGAATTTCCAAATGGGGAATTCAAGCCCGAAATCGGCTTGCCAACGGTAATTATTGCTTTCCTCTAAAGAAGGTTGTATATAACTTTCGTGGCTTACAATGACCTTATCCTTAAATAGGTAATACTTTCCGCTTACCCAAACCGTACCACGCCACGTATCAATTTCATCTTTGCCATCGTACTCGTTTAGATTAAAGTTAGTGTTGTTAAAGTTGGTTTGCTCGTATTCACTGGTCAACGAAAACTTTAACCAATTCTTATCCTTTTTATACGCTTGAACCGTAACTCCTCCACCCAACAGTGATCGTGCATTGATTTCGCGTCTAAAATTGGTACTTAAAAAGCCCAATAACTGCGGATAAATCTTTTTTTCCGGATTAAAGTACAAGAAGTTGAGACTTAAAAAATCGGCATCAGCTTTTACTTTACCAAATTCCTGATATACGTACGAGTTTTGGGTTTTGACGACCCATTTTTTCCAAGGTTTGTAAGTCACACCAGACTTGGCCCTAAAGATTAGGGTTTCAACATTACCACCTTGCCAAAAGCCTGTTAGTGATAGGTCAGCTTTAATCTTTAACGAATCGCTTTCGTTAATTTGTGCCGAAAGCATTACTGGAAACAGCAATAAAAGGTATAAGGTCCTTTTCATTTCTAGCATCATGAGATTATACTTCTATATAAAATGCGAAGATATTTATTTATGTACTTTTAAGCGTGAAGACCTTTAAAAATCTACGATAACGTTTTCTGAAATAAAATTTCAATGATTATTGATGTAACATTTTACGATTGTTGCATCTAAAGGCAAATCAAAAATTTAAAAACCATGAAAACAATCGTATTATTAATCCTTTCAACATTTTTCTCTTTCACATTTCAAGTGGAAGACACTGCCAAACCGATACACGTAGAGGTTTCTGGAAAAGGCAGCCCAATTATTTTTATTCCAGGATTTACTGTGCCTGGCGAAGTTTGGAATGCTGTAGTTAAAGAACTAGAAAAATCTTATGAATGCCATGTTGTGACCTTAGCAGGTTTTAATGGTAAAGCTCCTATTGAATTTCCTTGGTTACCTAAAGTAAATGATGCTCTCAACAACTACATTTCAGAACATCATTTGGACAACGTGACAATAATTGGTCATAGCCTAGGAGGGACTATTGCTACCTGGTTGGCGAGTAGAGAAAATTCAAAAGTGTCCAACATCATTATTGTAGATGCATTGCCTGCTGCTGGAGCTTTAATGATTCCTGATTTTAACCCAGATAACCTAGCGTACGATAGTCCTTATAACAATCAGCAATTGGCCATGGATAGCACTCAGTTTGAACAAATGGCAACAATGATGTCGCAAGGTATGAGCGTTAATAAAGAAGCTCAAGAGGACATAAAAAAATGGATACTAAAAGCTGACCGAAAAACCTATGTTTATGGCTACACAGATTATCTTAAATTAGACCTAAGGAAAGATTTAAAAAACATAAGTATACCTACAACGATTATTGCAGCAACCAAACCTTTTGGAAAAGAGGTGGTCACAAAAAACTACCAAGACCAATACGCAAATCTAAAAGATTATAATTTTATTTTAGCAGAAGAAGCTGGACATTTTGTTATGTTAGACCAACCTGAGTGGTTTTTGAGTACCATGAAAACGATTTTATCAACTCAATAATGATTACAGAAAAAGACTTTACAGCGCTGTATAACGCACTCGCACCAAAAATACAAAGGCTATGTTTGGGTTATGCTTCAGGTAACCGAGACCTTGCTAATGAGTGGTTGCAAGAGACATTTATAAAAGTCTGGAATTATAGAACATCATTCAAAGGTGAGGCTTCGGTGGACACATGGATCTACCGAATAGCTGTAAATACTTGCTTAAGTGATTTGCGAAAAACCAGAAAGAATATCCCAATAAATGAAGCTATTTTGAAAGACAACCATGGTGAAGAGGACATCCATGCACATGAATCTAGACTTAAAAAGATGTACAGTTGTATTGATCAACTCACAGAACAAAACAAATCCCTTATCCTTTTAGAATTGGAAGATATACCACAGGCAACCATTGCAGAAACGGTTGGATTAGCCCACGGTACGTTAAGAACACGGTTAAACCGAATTAGAAAATCGCTTTTAAAATGTATTACAAATGGAAAATGATGTATTAAACACTATATGGAACAGTCAGGATGATAAGACCATCAGTAATCCTGAAGCTATTATTAGCAAAGCAAAAACCCAACGCAGAAGACAATTCTGGTCTGTATTAATAATGAGT
Organism: Winogradskyella sp. HB-48; assembly: GCF_049942685.1. GTDB lineage: Bacteria > Bacteroidota > Bacteroidia > Flavobacteriales > Flavobacteriaceae > Winogradskyella. Next base: position 2,421,359 of record NZ_CP187934.1, on the reverse strand, counting down.
CTAACAGTAGCCATACTGATTGGCTATACCATTTTTGTATCACCGAATCAGTGGAACAATTTTGCGCTAGGCTTGTCATTGATGATTTTGAGCTTGGTATTTAGAATCGTCTTAGAATTAAGGACGATTTACTTAAAAGAAGCTAAACTAGTAACACTGGATAGTAAATCTTTTAAGGACTATCTGAGAAAACATTACAAACTGCGGTTTTGGATACATTACCTCATAACACCAATTTGTTTAGCACTATATATTTATGGTTTTTATCTGCTCTTGCCTTATTTTAAACGTGAATTCTCTGAAGGCTTCTACCTTTATCTTTTGATTTCAGGATTTGGGTCTATTGCTGTGATTATTGGTATAATTATTCACAGCATTCGGAAAGAACTACGGTTTTTAGACAAGTTGAGACAAAACTAGAATAGACCATTCAACTTTTTGTATTAAATCCTTAATGTCAGTTCGAGTGATTTTTAGCATAAAAATCGTATCGAGAACTATTTTAAGACTAAAATTCTTATTCTCGATACATCTCGACATTAAAGTCGAGACACTCGAATTGACAGAATTTTAAATGAAGTAAAGGACAACTAAACTACTCGCTCAGCAACTCAACTACAAAGCTTTCAAACTCTTCTTTGAATTCTATGTATTTATCGCCAGTTGCTGGGCCATTAAAACCAGTATGTATCTTTCTCACCCTTCCTTTTTTATCAATAAAAATAGAGGTTGGATAAGATAGTACATGGTTAAGCATTGGCAATTTTTCTTGTGCATCAGATTTGTCTGCACCACCATATTGTGCTAAAAGTATAGGATAGTCTATACCTATTTTACGTTGTAGTCTTTCTATGCGGCTAAAAGCTGTTTCTTTGTCCTTAGCATACTCAAAGGCTAAAGCTATAATTTCCAAATCTTTACCTTTATATTTCTTATAAAAATCTGAGTAATACTTACTTTCATCCAAGCAATTAGGGCACCAGGTTCCCATAATTTGCACCACAACAACTTTATCTTTAAAGCGTTCATCCTTAAGACTCACCATTTTATCTAACGTGTTAGGAAATGCAAACTCTAAACTGTCGTAACCTTCTTTTAGGTAGGTCAATTCATTTGCACTAGGTAATTCATAGTCGGTATTACGTTTAGCCTCAAAAGGTTCTTTCCAGTGGTTCCCAGAATAAAATCTACCATGCATTGTAGAATCTGTAACGGTAGCAATAAATAAAAAGGCGTGAGCACCATCAAACGTAGATAGTTTCATGGTATTGCCATCAATTACACCTTCTAAATAACGGTAATCGCCAGTAGTTGTTCTAAAAGTTCCGGTAACCTTCTGTCCTTTTTGTTTAAAAATACCCTTGGCAACATATTCATCTCCTTCAACACCTTTGCTGAATACAGTTTCCCAAACACCTTCAACATTAGTTGTTGGCTTTTCCTTTACCGAAAATCTCATATTCTCATGGCCTTCAGCTCTAAATGGAACTTTTCGATTTCTATCGGGACTCACATAAAAACCATTCAAACTTTCCTCATTACTAATTTTAGCCACTAAATAATCCTTAAACACTGGCAAATTGATATAGACAGAATCGTTTTTATATTCAATTTCATCCACCATTATCGCTTCTTCAGCATTGTAAATCTTTAATAGGCTATCAGATTCAACTTTAAAGATGAAAGGAATTTCCTGATGATCTTGAATTGGCAACCATGCTCTGTACGTTCCTTCTTCTAATGGAATAGCTGAGTCTGAATTGGATTTAGTTTCGTTTTTACATGAAAATAGAAATGTTACAACTAAAAGTCCGAAAATATATCGCATCGTAAATTAAGTTTATTTAGAGTTCGAAATAACAACAAATCTCTTACATAAAAAAGCATATTCATTTCATTAACATACAAGTATTATTATCTTTGTAGCTTCATTGAACTGAAATTATGAAGATATCATACAACTGGCTAAAACAGTTTATAAAGATAGATTGGGATGCCGAGAAAACTGGCGAATTACTTACGGATCTTGGCTTAGAAATAGAAGGTATTGAAACTTACGAATCCGTTAAAGGTGGATTAAAAGGCATTGTTGTTGGCGAAGTATTGACTTGCGTACAACACCCAAATGCAGACCGACTAAAAGTAACTACTGTAGATATTGGTGAAGCAGAGCCAGTGCAAATTGTATGTGGAGCACCAAATGTGGCTGTAGGACAAAAAGTACCTGTAGCTACCATTGGCACAACGCTATATACTGCTGAAGGTGAAGCCTGGGAAATAAAGAAAGGAAAAATTAGAGGTGAAGAAAGCCATGGTATGATTTGCGCTGAGGACGAACTTGGACTTGGTGAATCTCATGAAGGCATCATGGTTTTGGATGCTAATTTAAAGACTGGTACACTAGCCGCAGAGATTTTTGAAGTAGAAAATGATGAGGTTTTTGAAATCGGTCTTACCCCTAATCGAGCAGATGCTATGAGCCATTATGGTGTGGCTCGCGATTTGAGAGCAGGCCTGTTACAAAAAGAGAAATCGCTAGAGCTTATCACACCTTCCGTGATGTCGTATCATGTAGATACAAGGTCATTAAAAATTGATGTTGATATCAAAGACAAGGAGAAGTGTCCGCGTTATTGTGGTGTCACTATTTCTGGAGTTAAGGTTGGTACTTCTCCTAATTGGTTACAAAACCGACTAAAAGCTATTGGCTTATCTCCCATTAATAATATTGTAGACGTTACCAATTACGTTTTACACGAGTTAGGACAACCATTACACGCCTTTGATGCCAATAAAATATCAGGAAACAAAATTGAGGTTAAAACCTGTAAAGCTGGAACGAAATTTACCACATTGGACGAAGTTGTAAGAGAATTGCACGAAGAAGATCTAATGATTTGCGACGCTGAAAAACCAATGTGTATTGCCGGTGTTTTTGGAGGTATTGACTCTGGAATTACGGAAGGTACAACTAAAATTTTCCTAGAGAGCGCTTACTTTGATCCCGTAAGTATCCGAAAAACGGCAAAACGACATGGTTTAAATACTGATGCCTCTTTTAGATTTGAAAGAGGTATTGACCCTAATATTACAGAATATGCGTTAAAACGCGCAGCTTTACTCATTACTGAAGTTGCAGGAGGCGAGATAACCAGTGATATTTCTGATGCCTATCCCAATAAAATAAAGGATTACGAAGTACGATTAAGTTTTGAAAATGCCAAGAAATTAATTGGTGAAGAAATTCCGAAGGAAACCATTAAAAGTATTTTAACGTCTTTAGAAATTAAAGTCAATAATGTTACTGAAACCGGTTTAGGACTTACTATACCAGCATATAGAAACGATGTACAACGCGAAGCAGATGTTATTGAAGAAATCTTAAGAGTTTATGGCTACAATAATATTGGCACAACCGAAAAACTCAATGCTTCAATTTCTAATTCTACACGTTTTGAAGATTACAAACTTCAAAATATCATTGGTAACCAATTAGCTGCTCAAGGGTTTTTTGAGATCATGGCAAATTCCCTCACAACACCGAAATATGTTGAATTAAGTGAGCAATTAGACGCAACGCACAACGTAAAAATGTTAAATCCTCTGAGTACGGATTTAGAAGTAATGCGTCAATCGATGTTATTTTCAGGGTTAGAGGCTATAGCTCATAACATAAACCGTAGGCGCTACGATTTAAAGTTGTTTGAATTTGGAAAAACATATCATCAGTATTCTGAAAGCAGAGAAGAGTTTAAGCATTTGGCACTTTTTGTTACAGGTAATAAAACCCAAGAACGCTGGAACTCACAAACATCACCGAGTGATTTCTTTTATTTAAAAGGTACTATTGAGGCTATTTTAGAACGTTTGGGGTTGAATAAATTAAAGTCTAGTCCTAATAAAACTGATATCCTAAGCGAAGGTATGAGCCTATCTCTTGGAAAGAAAAAACTCGTTGAATTTGGGTTAGTCAAAAAATCGGTACTTAAACATTTTGGAATTGCTCATCCTGTTTTATTTGCTGATTTTAATTGGGATAATGTTTTAGATATGGCAAAACACAATTCCATTAAATTTACAGCTATACCTAAGTATCCTGAAGTACGCAGGGATTTTGCTTTATTGTTAGACAATAAAGTAACCTTTGAGGATATTTACTCCCTTGCCAAGCAAACCGAAAAGCAATTGCTTAAAGATATAAACCTGTTTGATGTTTATGAAGGTAAGAATCTACCAGCAGGTAAAAAGAGTTATGCAGTGAGCTTTACATTACAAGATGAAAATAAAACCCTTACTGACAAACAGATTGATAAGATTATGTCTAAGCTTCAATCTAACTTTGAGTCTCAACTTGGGGCTGAATTGAGATAGACATTCAAAAACCATAACAAAAAATAAGAGCCATATTAATTATAGAATTGATATGGCTTTTTCTTTAAAACATTATCATTTTATTTACACTTTTCAGTATTGCTTTTTTTATTTTTAACCAAAATTAAAACACTAAACCATGGCAAATGTAACACTAGGAGGAACTCCAGTAGAAACAATAGGAAATTTACCAAAAGTTGGTAATAAAGCACCAAATTTTAAACTTACAGACACGGAATTAAAAGATAAAAGCTTTTCAGATTTTGAAGGCAGTAGATTAGTATTAAATATCTTTCCAAGTGTTGATACAGGTACTTGTGCGCAATCTGTAAGAACATTTAATGAAAAAGCTAGTCAATTAGAAAACACTAAAGTATTATGTATCTCTAAAGACTTACCCTTCGCCATGGCACGTTTTTGTGGTGCTGAAGGTTTGGATAACGTTGTAAGCTTATCCGATTACAAAACAGGTCAGTTTGGTAAAGATTATGGATTGGCTTTTGCAAACGGAGCGTTTGAAACCTTATTATCTCGATGTGTTGTTGTTATCGATACAGATGGTACTATTTTGTACACGGAACAAGTTTCTGAGATTGCAGATGAGCCAGATTATGCTAGTGCTTTGAGCAGTTTATCTTAACGCTACGATGCAACAAAACAAAGAGTCATTTATAGTTAATAGACTTAAAAGTGTTGGCTTTGCTTTTAAAGGAATGCTCATTCTTATTAAAACCGAAGCCAGCATTAAAATTCAGGTCTTTATTGCTATTGTAGTTACCATTGCTGGATTTTATTTTAATATTTCAGCTACTGAATGGATGCTCCAAATAGCTATGATTGGGCTAGTAATGAGCATAGAAGGTGTTAACACTGCTGTTGAGTACATTGCAGATTTTATTCACCCAGAGCACCATCCAAAAATTGGGTTGATTAAGGATATTTCTGCTGGTGCTGTCTTTATTGCTTCAGTCGTTGCGGTAATTATCGCTTGCATCATTTATCTTCCTAAGATTTTTTAAATACCAAACTAAAGTTTATTTACGTTACATGATTAGGTATTTAAGACATCTTAAACTTGTAGTGTTTAATTTTATGCAGCAACTTACTATTTTACTTTCTTTTCTTCCACTTCTAGCAAGTTGCCAAAATACTTCTAACACCGAGCCGAAACAAACTAACCCATCATTCGGATTGTTTGAAAAAGCTATTAATAACGATACGCTTAACATTTCCAAAGATTTTATTCTTGGTAAATTTGATTATAAAGTAGATTCTAGCTTTGTTAAAGTAGATTCTAAATACGCCACAAAAGAAATTTATCTAAATGCTTTTGTTTACAGGGCTTTCCTTAAAATGTCAGAAGCAGCAAAAAAAGATAGTATTGATCTTAAGATTATATCTGGAACCAGAAATTTTTATGAGCAAAAGGCTATTTGGGATAGAAAATGGAAAACATATAACGAACTAAGCCCTCTCAATAGAGCAAAAAAAATACTACAATACAGTTCTATGCCCTCTACATCTAGGCATCATTGGGGAACAGATATAGATTTGAATAGTTTAAATAATTCGTATTTTAACAGCGGAAAAGGTTTAAAAACCTACCAGTGGTTAAAAACGTATGCCAATAGTTTTGGATTTTATCAGGTTTATACCAATAAAAATAATGGAAGAACTGGTTATAATGAAGAAAAATGGCACTGGTCTTTTGTACCTTTGGCGAGTAAATATTTAGAGTTTTACAATTCTAATATTAAAATTGAAGATATTACCGAATTTCAAGGATCTCATCTAGCTAAAGATCTTCATATTATTGAAGATTATGTTAATGGGATTTCTAAAGAGGTAAAAGGATATAAACAAAATACACCTTAGACACAGAGAGGTATATACCGAAATAGTATTCGGCATAATATGGCAAAAAAGACAACTAAAAATAAAAATACAAACAAGACTAGGCCAAAAAAGGCATTTAAAAAGCCATCGCTTAAATTATCCAATCAGCAAAAGCTCATTTTTGGTAGCTTACTGATTATATTGGGTGTGCTTTTATTTATTTCCTTTTTGTCTTTCATATTTACAGGCAAGGAAGACCAAAGTGTATTGAATAATTTTCCAGAACGTACTGAAGCCTACAAAAACTGGGCAAGTCAGCTAGGTGCTTGGGTCAGTGAATTATTTATAAACAAAGGCTTTGGTATACCTTCTTTTATATTTTCTGGTTTAATTTTTCTGTCCGGTGTATATACTACCTTAAACCTTAAAAAAACAAAGCTCACAAAACATTGGATTTGGGGAACATTAATCGTTATTTGGTTGTCTGTTTTCTTTGGGTTCTTTACACATAAATACGATATTCTTGGGGGTACTATTGGTTTTGAAATGAATCATTTCTTTCAGGATTATATAGGAAAAATAGGTACTGCTCTATTACTACTCTTTGGACTTATTGCCTACCTAGCTATAAGATTTAAAGTTACTGGTGAGACGTTTATTAAACTTTTCGGTAGTGCGAAAAAAGATATCAGGGATGATTTTGAACCCTATACTGAAGATGATACAAAAACTGCTATGGTAGACAATAGTCTAACGGAAGAAGCTGAAAACATTAAATCTGCATTAGAGGTATCTTTAGAACAAAAAGAACCTAAAATTGGCAATCATTCCAGACTAAATAAAGCTAAAGAGCACTTAAGTGATGAGCCTAAAATAAAACAAGAGTCGGGAGAAAAATCTGATATTGAAGTTGAAATAGAAACTGTAGAAGAAGAAAAATCCGAAACCGATAATTTAGCGGATAAACTTGTTGAAGATTTCGGGCAATTTGACCCTACTTTAGAACTAAGTAATTTTCAGTTTCCGCCTCTAGATTTATTGAACAAATACGATAATGAAGGAATTTCTATAGATCAGGAAGAACTTGAAGAAAACAAAAACCGTATTGTAGAAACACTAAATAACTACAAAATTGGTATTACGAGTATAAAAGCCACTATTGGACCTACCGTAACACTCTATGAAATTGTGCCAGATGCTGGCGTTAGGATTTCAAAAATTAAAAATCTTGAAGATGACATCGCTTTGTCGCTTTCGGCACTAGGCATTAGAATCATTGCACCTATCCCTGGTAAAGGTACTATTGGTATAGAAGTACCAAATAAGAAATCAACAGTCGTTTCAATGCGTTCGGTAATCGCTTCACAAAAGTTTCAGCAATCCAAAATGCAATTACCAATTGCGTTCGGAAAAACCATTAGTAACGAAACCTTTGTAGTAGATTTAGCTAAAATGCCTCACTTACTTATGGCAGGTGCTACTGGGCAAGGTAAATCGGTTGGCTTAAATGCGGTATTGACATCGTTATTGTACAAAAAGCATCCGGCCGAAGTAAAGTTTGTATTGGTAGATCCTAAAAAGGTTGAACTAACACTTTTCAACAAAATTGAACGTCATTATTTAGCAAAACTTCCAGATAGTGAAGATGCCATCATCACCGATAATACTAAAGTCATAAATACACTTAATTCACTTTGTATTGAAATGGATAACCGCTACGAGATGCTTAAAAATGCATTTTGTAGAAATATAGCAGAGTACAATGCAAAATTTAAGGCTAGAAAATTAAATCCAAATGATGGTCACCAGTTCTTACCTTATATTGTATTAGTTGTTGATGAATTTGCAGATTTAATTATGACTGCAGGCAAGGAAGTAGAAACACCTATTGCCAGATTGGCGCAATTGGCACGTGCTATTGGTATTCACCTTATCATAGCAACACAGCGTCCATCTGTTAATGTCATAACTGGTATTATAAAAGCTAACTTCCCAGCACGTATAGCGTTTAGAGTAACCAGTAAAATAGATTCGCGTACCATTTTAGATGGCTCTGGTGCCGACCAGCTTATAGGTCGTGGTGATATGTTATACACGCAAGGTAACGACCTCATCCGCTTACAATGTGCTTTTGTTGATACGCCAGAAGTTGAAAAAATTACTGAATTTATAGGTTCGCAAAAAGCTTACCCGGATGCGCATTTACTCCCTGAATATGTTGGTGAAGAGGGTGGCACAAATCTTGATATAGATATTTCCGATCGAGATAGCTTGTTTAGAGAAGCTGCCGAAATTATTGTGACAGCACAACAAGGTTCAGCCTCTTTATTACAACGTAAACTAAAATTAGGCTACAATAGAGCCGGTAGAATTATAGACCAATTAGAAGCAGCTGGTATTGTAGGACCTTTTGAAGGAAGTAAAGCCAGGCAAGTTATAATTACTGATTTGGTGGCATTAGATCAACTGTTAGAAAATGAACAACAATAATATTACACTTTACAAAAAATGAAAAAAATAATCTTTTTAGTATTCATCACACTAGGCTTTGTAGGTTTTTCGCAAAATGACGCAAAAGCCGAGACACTTTTAAATGAAGTAAGCGCTAAAATTAAAGGCTATAAGAACATTTCTATAGACTTTAAGTATGAATTAAATAATGTTAATGAGGAAAATATGAGCCAAGAAACTCGTGGTGATGTTGTTATTGAAGGTGAAAAATACAAGTTAAATATATTAGGTGTTACAAGAATATTCGATGGCAAAACACTTTACACCATTAGTCCTGAAGACGAAGAAGTAACCATATCTTCTGATAATACAGACGAAGCAGGCACAATTACACCTAGCAAGATGTTATCTTTTTACGAGGATGGTTATACCTATAAAATGGATATTGTTCAAAATGTAAAAGGACGAAAAATTCAGTATGTAAAGTTGAATCCTATGGATACCAATTCTGAAATAAAGCATATTCTGTTAGGCATAGATGCAACTACAAAACACATTTATAACCTCATAGAAGTTGGTAAAAACGGTACAAAAACAACATTAACTGTTAATTCTTTTCAAACCGACCAACCTATCTCAAAAACCTTATTTACTTTTGACAAGAGTAAGTATGCTGATTACTATATCAACAGAATAGACTAAGGTTTTAATATTTAATGTGTGAAAATACTAGATAGGTACATTCTTATCACATTTTTAAGGACGTTTTTTAGCGTCTTTATTATATTCATGTTCATCTTTGTGCTCCAAGGTGTGTGGCTCTATATATCGGAGCTTGCAGGTAAGGATTTAGATGTTTCAGTAACCGCAAAGTTCATTCTCTACTATATGCCAAAGCTTATTCCTTTGGTGGTGCCGTTAAGTATCTTATTATCTTCAATTATGGTTTTCGGGAATTTTGCCGAGAACTATGAGTTTGCAGCTATGAAATCTACAGGTATTTCCCTACAACGTGCTATGCGTAGTCTTAGCGTGTTTATTGTAGCTTTGGGTATAGCTTGTTTCTTTTTTGCAAACAATGTTATTCCTTGGGGAGAATACAACTTTTATAATCTAAGACGAAATATTGCCAAAGTAAAACCTGCCTTAGCCATTGCTGAAGGGCAGTTTAACGAAATCGGTAATATTAATATCAAGGTAGATAAAAAGACAGGAGATAGAGGCCAATATTTAGAAAATGTAATTATACACGACAAGAGCTCTGCAAGACTTGGTAATTATAAAGTTATCATATCTGAAAAGGGAGAATTAAAAAGCAGTGTAGACTCTAACGTATTGCAGTTAGAGCTCATAAACGGCAACTATTACGAAGAAATTATAGATAAAGACATTCGTAAAAATAGTAACAAACCGCATGCTAAAAGTTATTTTGACAGCTACACAATTAATGTAGACTTAGAAATTCTAAATGATGAAGACCTTGATGAAAAAAATTATAGTGGAAAACACTCAATGTTAAACATCGATCAACTCAACTACACAATAGATAGTTTAAAAGGTCAGCGAAAGGAAGATTACAAAATTTTATCACGTACCTTATACAATCGTAGTACCTATGAGGCATTAAATCTTAATATTAATATTGAAAAAGACTCCTCTTTTTCTGGTGATTTATTAGACCTTTTTCCAATAAGAAAAAAAGCTCAAATTATTAATCTCGCACTCAATTCTGCAAATAGTACAAACCAGATTATAGACTCTAACAAAAAGAATTTTGAAGCTAAATCTATACATCTTAATAAACACATTATAGCTTTACATGACAAATTTGTACTTGCAATAGCTTGCATCATCTTATTCTTTGTTGGTGCACCACTAGGAGCTTTAATACGTAAAGGTGGATTGGGACTACCAATTGTTATTGCTGTTGTATTGTTTTTAACCTATCACTTCTTTGGTATATTTGCTAAAAACAGTGCTGAAAAAGGAAGTTTTAGCCCAATAATTGGTTCATGGCTATCAACAGCTGTTATGTTGCCGTTAAGTATTTATTTAACGACCAGAGCGACAAATGATAAAGGTGCTTTTGAGATTGAATCTATACTCACACCTTTAAAGAGGTTTTTTAGACTTCAAAAGAATGAAATAAGAGACAAAGCATATTTGAGCAAAGAGTCAGAAGATTATAATACACTTCTATCTTTTGACAACTCAAAACTTATCCAAATTATCAAAAACCATAGAGATTTTGATTATAAATATGAACACAAAAACTCTGCAATTTCTATACTAAATGAAAGAGGTGTCACAGTTCAAGAATTAAGATTAGCAGGTCATTTGTCTAGTAGAAAACATGATGAAATTATAAGCCTAAAAAATGAATATGAAGAAGATTCTAAATTAGCATTTATCTTTTACATCATAATGACCCCTCTTAATATTCTTGCTGGAGTATTCAATAATAATGGACCACAATCATTAGCAATTATATTTTTTGTTCTAGGTATTATTACGTTTTTGATTTGTGTAATTTCACTTATGAAATCCATATCAAAACATATAGATTTATTCAAAGCACTTGGAAAGTCAAGAAGTGCCAACGGAGCAATACTTTATTTTTTAGGGCTACCACTCTATTTTATATTTTATTTTATTCAAAAGAACCAAATAGAAAATGAGCTATTTAAAGTTAGATCTAAAACTTCTAATAAAGAACAGCTTTCTGAGCATTCTAAATCGCTTTTAAAAGATTATAAAGATTATTCTAATACAAGTTTAGTAAGTTATATTTTAAGTGGAATCTTTATTAGTCTACATTTTATTTCAAAAAACAATAAAATGCCTGAAGTAGCTGAATCGTCTCTCAGTCTAGGATTAATAGCTTTAGTTTTCTTCTTTATTTATGTTTTGGTAGACTCATACGTTTATTTAAAGTTCTATAAATCTACTGTTAAGAAAGACAAACACATTAATGTTTTTATTTTAATAATACTATTTACAGTTTATCCATTAAGATATATTCTTACAAGAAACAAAATCAAACAAGACTTTGATTAACATAATTTATTATCATATCAAATAAACGTATCTTTGCATAACTTAACTCATAGGTTATATGAATACTAGTATGGATACAAAAACCAAGTTAAACACCATTGAAGAAGCCATTGAAGATATTCGTCAAGGCAAAGTAATAATCGTTGTAGACGATGAAAATCGTGAGAATGAAGGAGATTTTTTAGCTGCTGCCGAAAAAGTAACTCCGGAGATGATCAATTTTATGGCTACTCATGGTAGAGGCTTAATCTGTACTCCTCTTACAGAACATCGATGTGACGCGTTAGAACTTAACATGATGGTCAGAAACAATACTGACCCTATGGAAACAGCCTTTACAGTTTCTGTAGACTTAAGAGGCAATGGTGTAAGTACAGGTATTTCTGCTAGTGATAGAGCCAAGACAATCAAAGCTCTCATAAATAAAGACACAAAACCTTTTGAACTTGCAAGACCTGGTCATATTTTTCCACTAGTTGCTAAAGAAGGTGGTGTATTAAGACGTACAGGCCATACAGAAGCTGCAATAGATTTTGCACGTTTAGCTGGCTTTGAGCCTGCTGGTGTCATTGTAGAAATAATGAATGAAGACGGAACCATGGCAAGATTACCTCAGCTGATGGAAGTCGCTAAAAAGTTTGATTTAAAAATTGTTTCTATTGAAGATTTGGTAGCGTACCGTATGGAGCACGATTCTTTAATTGAAAAGAAAGAAGACTTCAACATAGAAACACGTTTTGGCAAGTTTAGACTCAGAGCTTATCTGCAAACCACCAATAATCAGGTTCATATTGCATTGACTAAGGGTACTTGGAAGTCTGATGAAACAGTTTTAACACGCGTTAACTCTACTCTAGTTAATAATGATATTCTTGGTACGCTAACAAATAATGCTGACCAAAAGTTAGATGACATGTTCAATGCCATTAATACTGAAGGAAAAGGAGCTATCATATTTATAAATCAGCAAGCGGAGTCCATGAATTTATTATCTCGTTTATCTGTTTTAAAGGAAAACCAAGAAGAAGGAGAATTAGTAAAAGCCCCAAGAATTTCTATGGATTCCAAGGACTTTGGTATTGGCGCTCAAATTCTTCATGATTTAAAAATTAGCAAAATCAATCTTTTATCTAACAGCTTACAAACCAAACGTGTTGGTATGATAGGTTATGGCTTAGAGATAGTAGATTATGTCAACTACTAATCAATAATTATCTTTTGGGTCAGTAAATTATTTCCAGATTTAATCTTCAATATATATAGCCCCTTTTGTAATTGACTAACATTAAGTTTCCTTATGTTGGAGTTTTTGTCAATAACAAGTTGACCAAGGGCATTATAAAGGCTTACATTATCAATACTATACTCAGTTTTTATATATAAGTTATCCTTTACTGGGTTGGGATATACTACAAATCCGTTTCTATTTAAATCACCTATGCTTAACGAAGTATTCTGATAAACCCTGACGTAGTCTATGACCATTTCACTTTGTATAAATGCAGGATCTATAGCACCTGCAACTCCACCCATGGCAATATTAAGTAATAGGTATTGATCTTCATCAAAAGGCCAGGTGCTCGCATCTTTAACAGCCGGATTGTATGTGTAGAATCCAACACCATCAATTAAAAACGTGATTTGATTTGGTGACCAATTCATGGAATACACATGAAATTCATTGGCAACATCATTTAAAATATAAGACTGATAATTGATAGTAGCACCAAAACTAGAGGGCGTATGTATTGCGCTACTCACATGATTTACAGGTCCTAATCCATGCTCCATAATATCTATTTCACCACAAGCTGGCCAACTTGTGGTACCAAAACCTTGTGTTTGCCAATAAGCTCCTGCTTCGGTAATGTTTTTACCAAGCGTCCATATCGCTGGCCACGTTCCATCTCCTTCAGGTAGCTTTGCCCTAACATCGACTCTACCGTAAGTAAAGGCAAACTTGGAATTTAGTCTAGCAGAGGTATATGCTTTGGTTTCACCTTGATCAGTGAAGTTTTCCTTAATAGCAACAATATTCAAAAAGCCATTTTCAACAAAAGAATTTTCAATACGATTGGTATAATGTTGCTGCTCTCCATTGAACCAACTGCCACCCGCTGGTAATTGTGTTTGATGAAACCATTTTGTATCATCTACTGCTCCATCTGAATCAAACTCATCTGACCAAACTAAATCTGTATAAACTACATCTAGCGCATTAGGGTCTGTAGCTTCTGAACCATCATTGATGTCATCAATAAAATAGGTGCCAGGTATTAGAGCACCACCATCAATGAAGATAACCAATCTGCTATAGGCTCCCGTTGCATTTACAGAAGTACCTACTCCACTCAATGTGGCATTAGAAAAATCGAATGTTAAATTGTATGACCAACCAGAACCAGAGCTACTTTGTACAACCTCAACATCTGCCTCTGTACCATTTTCCAATTTTACCATAATGGTGTGTAAATTAGGATCAAACTGATAAAAAGATAAAGTAATGACTTGTTGCTCAGATAAATCTATTGGATTACTTAAATCTATAAAAAAACCTTGCCACTCTTGGCTACCATCATTAAAAAACTGACCGACTGGATTATTGGCATCTGTTTGATCTACTCCAAACGAAAACTGACTTCCCGAAAATGCTGTGAAAGTTTGGGTGGGATTGGAAAAATCCAGTGGTGTTTGCTGAGCAAAGTAAAGATTGATTCCTAATAAAAAACTGAAAGCGCAAATGTAAAACTGTTTCATAGCTTAATTTTTTTAAAGATATGAAACGGTTTTCAGTTAATTTTAAATTTCACCTATACACTAACTGTACAAGTAAAAACTAAAAAGCTTTAATAATTTCTACCATTTTTTGGGCTCTAACGCTAACTTCTTCTTTAGTCCACGATAATTTTATTAAACATGAAATGTTACGAGCTATCCAATGGTCTGATTGTTCAAAGGTTTTTGTTTTAAGATATTCTAAACCTTGCTTTACTTCGTTCGAAATAGGAAACAACGATTTTAAATCCTTAAGGTGATCCCATTTTCTAATGTAATGCCAGTTATTATCATAATAATGGAAGCATACATCAATGCCATTCTCCTTAAACCCTTTAAACACTTTTCTTGCTGATTCTAAATCTGGTAAAAAGAAATTTAAAAAAGCATAGCTTTCTTCACCACCCTCTGGCACAGTTCTAAAAGTTACCTCAGGAATATGAGCTAGCGCTTCTCTTAAAATTGAATAGTTTCTTTTTTGAATTTTCACAAACTCAGACAATCGTCTTACTTGCGCTAATCCTACAGCAGCATTTAGCTCGGAAATTCTAAAATTGTAACCTAAAAAAGGGTGTGTTTCCGCACCTCTATCGTTACCAATATGGTCATGACCATGATCGGAATAATGATCGGCATTTAAATAGTATTGATTATTATTTGTTACCACTGCGCCACCTTCACCACAGGTAATGGTTTTTACGAAGTCAAAAGAGAAACAGCCAACATCGGCGATACTTCCTAATTGCTTGCCTTTGTAAGTTCCACCAATTGCCTGGCACGCGTCTTCTACAAATATTAGATTATGTTTATTGCAAATTGTTCTTAGGGCGTCCATATTACCCATGCTACCACACATTTGTACCATCATAACCGCTTTTGTTTTTGGCGTAATAGAAGCCTCAACAGCTTTTGGATCTAGGGTTAGAGTACTGTCAATATCTACCAATACAGGAATTGCTCCCAACAACATAATAGCTTCAAAACTTGCTACAAAAGTAAAGGTGGGCATTATAACCTCGTCGCCAGCACCTACACCAGCAGAAGCTAAAGCAACTGATACAGCAGCAGTGCCACTAGATACTAATTGAACATACTTAGAATTAAAAGTTTTTGCTAATTCAGATTCTAGTTCTTTAGCTTTCCAATGACCATTGCGCATGCCACCAAAACCATAGCGCATTAAGACTCCATTATCTAAAACATCATTAACTTCTTTTCGTTCTAAGTCACCAAACAACTCAAATCCAGGCATAATTTTTTTAAAATTTATTTAAACAAATATAAGCTTTTGCTTCAGTTTCACTAAGGGTATCTACAATTCTATAATGGTTTCCGATAATGGTTTTCTTACTTTCTTAAGACTGGCAAACATATCATCATGAGCTCGGTAGCCTACAGGAAATAAAAGAACTGAAGTGAGACCATGCTCATCTAATTCTAAAATCCTGTCTATTTCCTCTGGAACAAAACCCTCCATAGGACAGCTATCTATCTGTTCCACTGCACAAACCGTCATTAAATTGCCCAATGCAATATAAGCTTGTCTGGTAGCCCAATCATTTTTTTGGTCAATAGACATGTTTTGAATTGTAGATTTAAGGCCATCTCTAAATGGATTCAAGATTTCGTCTGGTGTTTGCCTAATATTTTTTATAGTATTAAAATGATTATCAACATCATCATCATTAATTTTGTTTTGAATACAAATCACTAAAAGATGTGACGCATCAACTACTTGACGCTGACCATATGAATGTTTCAACAATTGCTCTCTTATACTTTTATCCTCCACAATAACCAGTTTTAAAGTCTGCAAGCCATAAGATAAAGCTGTTAAATTAAAAGCTTCTTTTAATATGATTAATTGTTCACTGGACAAGCTCTTTGAAGTATCAAACTTTTTAGTAGCGTATCGCCACTTTAATTTTTCTATTATAGACATCTAAACTTTTTTTTGCAAAGATATGCCATAAACAAAAAAAGAGCTCCTATTGCTAGGAACTCTTTTGCGGAGAAAGAGGGATTCGAACCCCCGGAGGTGTGACCCTCAACAGTTTTCAAGACTGCCGCATTCGACCACTCTGCCATTTCTCCAATTGCGGATGCAAATATAAAACCCTTTTTGATGTAGCCAAAGATTTTTTTCTAGTTTTTTCAAAATGACTCAAGCAATTTTTAAATAAAATTAGCAACATTAAATATTGCATTGTATTTTCGGCACAATATATGCTACTTGTATCGTTATTATCACAAATCAATCTCAATGAAAAAATACTTATTTGTTCTAACAGCTTTATTTGGATTGTATATAACAGCCCAAAATAATACTATTGCTTTTGGTGAGAAATTAGTCTTTACCGCATCCTATAATATGTCTGGGATTTTAACAGACATTGCTGAAGTAAAAATGGAAACCAGTGAGCTAAATACTTCAAAAAGTACGCTTATGCGCTTAAAGTGCACAGCTGCAACCTATAAAAAATGGGACAATTTCTTTAAAATTAGAGATTTGTATGAAAGCTATGTGAATCCTAAAACACTAACGCCTTATCTATATAAAAGGGATATTAGCGAAGGTGGTTATTACAAATTTATGCAGTATAAATACAACCATAAAGCAAAATTGGTAAAAAGCTTGAAACGCAAAAAAAGAAAGGATGGTACGACTTGGGATGAAAATAAAGATGTAAAAATAAATGCTTCTACTAAAGATATTGTAAGCACTTTATACTACATACGAAATTTAGATATTCATAAAGCAAATCCTGGAGACCAGCAAGATTTCACTGTTTTGTTTGACAATAAAGAAACTACTATTATTTTGAAATATATTGGTAAGGAAACAATATCTACCAATATTGGAAGTAAAGAATGTTACAAATTGGCCTTATCTGTAAAAGGTAGTGATGTGCTCAAAGGAACTAACTCTAACTTATTATGGTTAACAGCCGATGAAAATAAAATTCCTGTTTACGCAAAATTTAAAATTGCTGTTGGTAATGGAGAGTTAAAAATAAAATCTGCAACTGGTTTAAAGCATTAATCTCATGGGAAAAAAAATAGTAATAGTTTTAGGATTTATAGCTGCTGTTTTAGCGGTTATTTTAGCCGTTACACCACTCTCAAATCTTGCCGTAATACCAATTATAGTGGCTTTTGTATGTGGTTTATTAATTGTTTTTATGTCTAAAAAAGATAAAACCAAAACAAAATCCATACAGTATATTTTTTTAATGGTAATAATTGCTTTATCCCTTACCATTTACAAAAGTGTTTATTACAAATCTGAAGTTGGAGACATTGAGCAATTAGAACAACGAGGTGAAGAAAATCTTGAAGATTCTAAAGAATTATTAGAAGACATAGAAATTGATGAAGATTTATAAAATTTCATCCTATCTGTAAGAAAATATTTCACACTTTAATTATTTTTGCCAAAATCAAACTGTTAAAAACAAATTCTGTTATTTAACCTATTTTTTTGCAAGAGAATAATCAATAGAGTTTGTTTACAAAAGTTATAATAAGTATTAGTTAGATGAAAGTATTAGTTGCCTCTGCACTTATTCTAGTAGGTTCTTGCGCTACATTAAGACATAGTGAAAAAATTGAACAATTAAAGGACAGTATATCTTACGATAACAAAACGGTTGTTGAAAAATACTTAAGCACCATCAACACAGATGAGTTAAAACTCCACATAGAAGAAATATCTTCAGAAAAATATAAAGGTCGAATGACCGGAGAAGATGGCCATAACGACGTCTGTGATTACATAAGAAGTTATTACGATTCTTTAGGGATAAAACCACCCAAGACTCATCCAAACTACTACCAAAAAGTACCAAAATCTGTTTTACCAGAGGGTTTTAACGACTCACAAAATGTCATTGCCTATATCGAAGGCTCAGAATTTCCCGATGAATATATTTTTGTTACGGCACATTCAGACCATGAGGGAATAATAGATGGTGATATTTATCCTGGTGCAGACGACAATGGTTCTGGTACAGCAGCTGTATTTGAAATGGCCGAGGCGTTCAAAAAAGCTACAGAAGATGGTAATGGTCCTAAGCGAAGTATTGTATTTCTTCATGTTACAGGAGAGGAAGTTGGACTTCATGGTTCTAGATATTATACCAACAATCCTATATTTCCATTAGAAGATACCATAAGTACACTTAATATGGACATGATTGGCCGTGTAGATGAAAAACATCAAGATAATGAAGATTATATTTATGTTATTGGAGCAGATCGTATAAGTACTGAGCTCCATTTTATTATTCAAGAAGCCAACTACAATTTTGTGAATTTAGATTTAGATTATGAATTTAATGCTACAAATGACCCAAATCGTTACTATTACAGGTCCGACCATTATAATTTTGCCACAAAAGGAATTCCAGTAGTTTTCTTTTTCAATGGCGAACATGAAGATTACACTAAACCAACAGATACAGCAGATAAAATAAATTACCCTTTACTTGCAAAACGCACAAAGCTCATCTTTGCAACTGCATGGTATTTGGCAAATTCTCCTAAGCGCTTAAAACCTGAAATTATTTAGTGTTAAACTTTGCCTAAAGAAAAATGACCAAACAGCTTTAATAATTTCGATTTTCGTAATTTTAGTCAAAGTTGTTATGATTAAATAAACATGCATAAAATGAAAAAAATAGTATTAGTCTTTATTACTGCTCTTTTAATTACTAATTGCGGAACTTTCTCAAAAAGCAATACCTCATCAGTTCATACAAATGAAGCAAGAATAGTTGATCCGACTGTATATGCTTCAACAATAACAGAAGAAGAACTCAAAGAAATGCTCTACAAATATTCATCGGATGAATTTGAAGGAAGAGAAACTGGGGAAAAAGGACAAAAAATGGCTGTTGAGTATTTAAAAAATCAATACCAAAAATTAGACATACCAACACCTTTAGGAGATGATGATTATTTTCAAGAAGTACCTTTAGAGAAGCAAAGTGTATCTGAAGCCAAAATCGCGATTAACGGTACAAGTTTTAAAAGTTTTGAAGACCATATCGTCTTAAGATCTTCTAGCAATACTGAGATTACAACACAAGATATCGTATATGTGGGCTATGGTATTCATGCTGAAAACTATTCGGATTATAAGGATATTGACGTTAAAGATAAAATTGTATTGGCAAAAGCCGGTGAGCCTAAAGACGCGAATGGAAACTATATAACAACAGGAACTGCAGAAGATACTAAATGGACCAATGGACGTCAATCTCTGTCGAGTAAAAGAGATGCTGCTATTGAAAATGGTGCCAAAGGATTACTTCTTTTAGACGCAAACATGTTCGCCAGATATGCACCGTATTACCAAAGACAAGCCGAAAGCGGAACATCTGGTCGTCTATCTCTTAAAAGTAATGAAGCAGAAATGATGATGCTAATGGTTAATGAAAATCTTGCTAAAGCCTTACATCCATCAATTTTAGAAGATGAAAAACCAAAGAATCTCAAAACAAACTTAAGCTTAGCGATAGAAAATAAATCTGAAGAGATAAGTTCTGAAAACGTAGTAGCTTACATTAAAGGCTCAACAAAACCTGACGAAATTTTGGTAATCTCAGCGCACTTGGATCACGAAGGTATAAAGAATGGTGAAATATACAACGGTGCTGATGATGATGGCTCTGGTACAATAGCAATACTAGAAATAGCAGAAGCTTTCAAAGAAGCTGAAAAAGCAGGGCATGGACCAAAGCGTTCCATTTTATTCCTACATGTCACCGGTGAGGAAAAAGGGCTTTTGGGATCTAGACATTATACAGATAACGATCCTATCTTCCCTCTAGAAAATACAGTAGCAGATTTAAATATTGATATGATTGGTAGAACAGATCCAAAACGTAAAGAGGGAGATAGAAACTATGTCTATCTCATAGGCAGTGATAAGCTGAGTACAGATTTGCACAACATTTCAGAAGAAGTAAACAAAAAATACTGCAACATAGAATTAGATTACACGTTTAATGATGACAATGATCCTAATCGTTTCTATTACAGATCTGATCATTATAATTTTGCAAAGAACAACATACCTGTAATCTTCTATTTTAATGGTACACATGATGACTATCATCAACCTAGCGACACTCCAGACAAAATTGAATATGATTTACTAGAAAACAGGGCTCGCTTGGTATTTTACACAGCTTGGGAAATTGCAAATAGAGCTGAAAGACTAATAGTAGATAAAGCTACAGAATAACAACTCTAAAGAGATAAACAAAAAAAGCCTTTCATTACTGAAAGGCTTTGTGTTTTTGGGTGGAAGATCGGTCTCGAACCGACGACCTCCTGAACCACAATCAGGCGCTCTAACCAACTGAGCTACAACCACCATTTAAAATTGGACTGCAAATGTAAATTATTTACATTTTTCTACAAAACGTTTTCTTTACTTATTTTAAATCAAATAATGAATCTACAGCAGGATAACGCTCTACAGTAAAACCCTCTCCGTATTCTGTCCCTATAAGTCTCCCTGCATTTCTTGCTCTGTAAATAATACTATCTGTAAAATTTTTGCTTGAAATAGGTGTTTCAGGTTCTTTACTTTCTGGATCAAAAAACTGTGTTTTATAAGCCAAAACAGCTTCCATTTTCTTTTCAATGTAACCAGTAACATCAACCACTACATCGGGTTCTAAATCTTTCCATTGTATGTAATGATATACTGCTTTAGGTCTCCAAGGTTCTTGCCAGTTATCTTCATCGTCATGCTTTGTATCAATTTTTCTCAACCCACTCAAAAAACATGCATCGCTAACCAACTTACTACCTTTTGCATGATCTATGTGCCTATCATCAACAGCATTACACAACACAATTTCAGGCCTATACTTTCGTATTTCTTTTATAAGTTCTATTTGATGTGCTTTATCATTAACAAAAAAACCATCTGCAAAATCCATGTTGGTTCTCATAGCTACATTAAGAATCTTAGCTGCTTCATTAGATTCTTTATCGCGAGTTTGTGCTGTACCTCTAGTACCAAGTTCGCCTCTAGTTAAATCTATAATACCTACTTTTTTGCCATTTGCTACCTCTTTTGCAATGGTGGCTCCACAACCTAATTCTACATCATCTGGATGTGCTCCAATAGCTAAAATGTCTAATTTCATGTGTTTTTCATTTTTCTCTGATATCAAAAATATTAAAAAGGATGTAGAATTTCATCTTCTTTCTATTTCGCAAACGGTTTCGTTTAAATTTTCTTTGAATTGTTATTCTATAACCTACCAATAATTGAATAATTCGCAAATCCCTAAAAGCATGACATTCGTCATAAATATTGGTCTGTATTGCCTTTAACTTTACACTAGATTTTAAAGCGCATATTATTATGAATTTAATGCTGGTCATCTTAACAATTACAATTATCCTTTTCATTTGGGGAAAATTTACACCAGACATTATTGCGCTACTTTCTATGCTTAGCCTATTTCTTTTTGGAATTCTAGATCTACAAGAAACACTAAGTGGATTTAGCAACCCAACAGTCATTATGATTGCTGCATTATTTATTATTGGTGAAGGTTTATCTCAAACCGGTTGGACAGCTCTGGCAGGTCAAAAGTTTATTAAAATGGCAGGCAAAAGCATCACAAAACTATTGCTGATTACCACTTTAGGTTCCGGATTGCTTTCAGGTGTGGTAAGCAATACAGGTACCGTAGCAACTTTAATGCCTGTAACTATTTCTTCTGCATGGAGTATCGGAACGCTACCGTCAAAACTCTTAATGCCTGTAGCATTTGGATCTAATACTGGTGGCTTATTAACCTTAACTGGTACACCTCCAAATATCATTGTCAATAATACTATGCTAGAAAGTGGTTTAGAAGGTTTTTCTTTCTTTGAATTTGGATTAATTGGTCTTCCACTGTTATTAATTGCACTACTCTACTTTAGATTTGTTGGCTACAAATTGTTACCTAGCAATAAAACCAACAACAAACCGGTTGATATTAGCACCACACTCCATAAATGGATTGAAGCTTATAAAGTTGAAGGTGATTATTACCGTTTAAGAGTACGCTCTGTATCTCCTTTGCTGGGTACACGAATCGGTGAGTGGAATTTCGAAGACAATTACCATATTTCTATACTTCGTATTAAACGTCGTCATCCAAATGTTTTAAAAGGTAACGACCCTTATATTGAATTTCCATCTAACGAAACTGAATTTAAATATCATGATATTATAACTGTTAAAGGTACTACTGAAGCCATAAATGCTTTAATGATAAAATTTAGATTAGGACTATTACCTCTAGAACCTATTGCAGATGAACTTCGTAACAATTTAATCAATCAAGAGGTTGGTATGACCGAAATTATTGTAACTCCTAATTCTACACTTGTTGGCAGAAAATTAAGAATTGGTAGATACTTTAAAAGGTTTGGTGTTCAACTTATGGCTGCCTCTAGAAACAATAAGCCTTTTACAGACAGAGAAATTGTAGTTAAAGCTGGTGATGCTTTCCTCATAAGAGGTGTCTGGAGCGATATAGAACAGCTACATTCTTATCATGAAAATCTAGTTATTATTGGCAGTCCTGAAGGTATGGCAAAGACCATTACCAATATCACCCATAAATCGTATATAGCTCTTTTTTCTCTAGTGCTTATGATAGGATTGTTAGTGCTAGAAGTTGTTCCAGGCGCAGTTGCAGCTCTTATCTCAGCAGGTATCATTTTAATTACAGGATGTGTACCCATACCTAAGGCTTATAAAGGTATTAGTTGGGTTAGTGTAGTAATGATTGCTGCAATGATTCCAATGGGAATAGCACTTCAAAAAACAGGAACTGCAAAACTTATTGCAGATGGTTTAGTAACTGCTCTGGGAAATATGCACCCTATTGTGCTACTTGGAGGAGTATTTCTTGTCACAACAACCTTTAGCCAAGTTATAAATAATTCTGCCACTGCGGTTTTAATGGCACCTATTGTTATTATCACTGCCAACACTCTAAACTTATCTCCCGCGCCATTTATGATTGCGGTTGCAATTAGTGCTTCAACAGCATTTTTAACACCTGTAGGCACAACCACCAATGCTATGGTAATGACAGCAGGTGGGTACAAATTTATTGATTACGTAAAAGTAGGTGCTCCATTACTACTACTCTTCTTAATAATAACATTAATCTTAGTGCCATTGATTTGGCCATTTTAAAAATTTTAACTCATGGAAACACTATTAAAAGACCCGATTATGAAAACTAGAGACCTTACAAAGTATGGACTGAAAGACACCAAAGCACATTGGAATCTTTCTCCTGAAGAATTACAAGCCATTACGATTGAAAAAGGAATGGGCAAAGAAACTTCTAATGGTACCTTAGCCATTAATACTGGAAAATTTACTGGACGATCACCTCAAGATAGATTCTTAGTAAAAGACGATTACACTAAGGATAGAGTGTGGTGGGGAAAAACAAATAAAGCCATATCACCAGAAAATTTCGATTATTTACAAGGTGAAATAGAAAAATACCTTAGTGGAAAAGAAATTTATGTTCGGGATGGTTTTGTTTGCTCAGACCCAAAATACAGAATGGGAGTTAGAACTGTAACAGAATATCCATGGTCTAACATGTTTATATACAATATGTTTTTAAGACCAACCGCAGGAGAATTAGAAAATTTTGAAGAAGATTGGCTAGTGCTTTGTGCACCTGGTTACGAATGTCCAGACCCACAAAAATATGGTTTAAGACAAGGTAACTTCTCAATTCTTAACTTTACCAAGAAGGTAGCCCTAGTAGGTGGCTCAGCATATACAGGTGAAATGAAAAAAGGGATTTTCTCCGCTCTAAACATGATACTACCTGTGGACAAAAACGTATTACCTATGCACTGTTCTGCTAATGTTGGCGAGGATGGAGAGACAGCTATTTTCTTTGGTTTATCAGGTACTGGCAAAACGACACTATCTGCTGACCCTAACAGAAAGTTAATCGGTGACGATGAGCATGGCTGGACAGCAGAAAATAGAATCTTTAATTTTGAAGGCGGTTGCTACGCCAAAGTAATTGATTTAACAGAAGAAAAAGAGCCAGATATTTACAGAGCCATTAAGCCTGGTGCAATTTTAGAAAATGTAATCTTTAAAGATAATGGTGAAGTAGATTATATGGATAGTAGTATTACACAAAATACACGTGTAAGTTATCCTATTTACCATATAGACAACATACAAGACCCATCTTATGCAGACAATCCTAAAAATATCTTCTTCTTAACCTGTGATGCGTTCGGTGTATTGCCTCCAGTATCTAAGTTAACTCCAGGTCAAGCCGCATACCACTTTATCTCTGGTTATACTGCAAAAGTAGCTGGTACAGAAGCTGGTATTACAGAACCTGTTCCTTCATTCTCTGCTTGTTTTGGTGAACCATTTATGCCATTACACCCAACAAAATATGCCGAAATGCTAAGTAGCAAAATGCAAGAGGCTGGTGTTAATGTTTGGTTATTGAACACTGGTTGGAGTGGCGGACCTTACGGAGTTGGTTCTCGTATTAAATTAAAATATACCAGAGCTATGATTACTGCTATTCTTAACGGCGAATTAGATAATGTAGATTACGAACAACATCCAATTTTTGGATTGTACATGCCAAAATATATTCCTAATGTTCCTACAGAAATGTTAGACCCTATGAATACCTGGTTACAAAAAGGAGCTTACGTAAGTAAGGCTATTCAATTAGCACACTCATTCCACTTGAACTTTGAAAAATTTGTAAGTGAAGCTTCTCAACAAATTATAGAGGGAGGTCCATTAATTGATGAGCACCATCATTTAAACGACCACGTTTAATAATTTCATGATAAAGAGGAGCTCTCATGGAGCTCCTCTTTATAATTACCTTAACTTAACTCTAATTCTCAAAATAATAAAGATTAAAAGTTAAATGAGAATTCTATTATCAATTGCACTTATAGGTTTAACCACTATCAACCTAATAGCCCAAAGTCCATCAGAAAATCATTTAGGCTCTTGGTATACCTATGGCAGTCAACACAGGCTAAGTGAGCATTTTAGTCTTAGCTCTTGGGCCGAACTACGCTTTTATGAACCCTCATCTAATTATAACCTTGCTTTTATTTCGTTAGGTGGAAACTACCATATAAAGAATAATCAAACCATTGGGTTAGCCTATGCCTATTTAGACATAGACACTGTCTTTGAATTTGACCACCGACCTAACATACACGAGCACCGCCTATGTGAACAGTACACAATAAGTCATTCCACATCTCAACTAAATATTCAACATAGAGCAAGATTAGAGCAACGCTTTTTAGGCTTCTCAGATAGAAATGAGCTCCAAAACAGATTTAGATATCGATTAAGTTTAAAATACAACTTAAACAATATAATTTTTATTAATGTCTCTGAAGAACCCTTTGTAAACTTTCAAGATCAAGTATTTCATGAAAATAGATTCTACACCGGGTTTGGATTTAATGTGACAAGTCACTCCCAATTACAAATCGGTTATTTAAAACAACATATTCGCAAAAACAATCTAAATAGAATTCAGGTAGGCATTAGCTTTACAACAGACTCCAGAAAACCTAAGCCTACTTTAGCACAGTTATAGCATTATCGATATCTCGTTTTAAATCCTTAACATCTTCAATGCCAACTGAAAACCTAATCAACTGGTCACTAATGCCTACTTTGTCACGCTCTTCTTGAGTTAAAAGGGCATGCGATGTAAGATGTGGTGAAATCACCGTACTTTCAACACCTGCTAAACTCATAGAAGATTTGATGAGTTTTAGTGATTTTTGAAATTGATATGCATCAAGGCCTTCTTTAAGCTCAAAAGATAGCATCGCACCAAATCCTTTCATTTGAGATTTTGCCAATTTATGCTCTGGATGCGATTTTAAACCAGGATAATACACCTTAGCAATTTTTGGATGTTTGTTTAGCCATTTCGCTATTTTCATAGCATTTTTGGTTTGAGCTTTTACACGTAAGCCTAAAGTTTTCATACTACGCTCTAGCATCCAGACCGTCATATCGCTTAGGCTTCCTCCTAAATTCTTACTTACATTCCAAATTCTATCAATGTGCTCTTGAGAGCTGGCTACTGCTCCTGCACAAATATCACTATGTCCGCCAAAATATTTAGTGGCTGAGTGCATTACCATATCAATCCCCAAATCAATCGGATTTTGATTTACTGGCGAAGCAAACGTATTATCAATAGATGTTACGATATTTTTAGCTTTACCAAGCTTAGCAATTGCTTTAATATCTGTAATAGTCAATAATGGATTCGATGGCGTTTCAATATGAATAAGCTTTGTATTAGACTGAATAGCAGCTTCAAAATCTTCAACCTTGTATCCATTAGTAAAAGTGTATTCTATTCCATACTTAGGAAATTCCTCTTTAATAAAATTAACGGTGCCTCCGTACAAGGTATTTTGAACAACTAGATGATCTCCCTTTTGAAGAAACGCCAAAAACATATGACTAATCGCTGCCATACCAGACCCGAAAATCAATGCTGCATCAGTATGCTCTAAAGCAGCCACTTTCTTTGCTAAGTATTCTTGATTCGGTGTATTAAAATAACGTGGATAGCGCTTTACATCAACATCTAAAAATTCGTAAGATGAGCTCAAATACATTGGGGATACAGCTCCATTGAACTGTTTATCCTCTACCTCACCGACATGAGTACAAATGGTGTTTAATCCTAATTTTTTCATTCTATAAAAATAAGAAATAAGATGTTGTGCTTTGACATTTAAAGATTCAATTCTTATTAAGAAAATACATCACAATAACATGGGGTACGGTTATGGCTGCCAAGAACGCAAAGAATATGGTTATGAAATTAATTTCAAAATACCTTGTGCTAAAATATAATATTACCAGTCCTAAAATTGACACCAACCAATAAATAAAAGAAGATTTAATGTAGTTGATAAAATTTATTTTACTGGAATCACCGTAAAGCACCTTAATCTGATCCATTAAACTAGGTAAGGAATGCCATACAACAAAATAAATCGCAAACGCCCAAAGCAGAATCGCTAGTTGAAACAATAGGGTAAATAAAACTAATAGAAATAGTTCCTGAAAATAACTGAAATCAGATGTGAAGTTATTCCAGTTAAGAAGTGTTGTAATTAGAGTCGCTCCGCCTCCTACTGTAAGAAAATATAAAAACTGTTGTTCACTAAGTATCACATTTGTTAGTTCCTGTATTATGGCACTAGTAGCATCGAAATTAAAATAAAACAAGAGACCAAAAATCAATGAGCCATAACTAATAAAGAAGAGCAGTGACGTGGTATTTCTCTTCTTTATTAAATGATGGTAATGCTGTTCCCCAAAGTGATAACAACTTATAACAACGAAAGACATTAATGCAAAAAATGGAAAAAGGAAAAATGCTAGAATTGCGAGAATAACGAAAGCTATATATAAAAGAAGAAACCTATACGATTTCGTTTTATTGGTTTGTATGACTTTTATCAAAGAAATATCATTGGATCCATGCATAATACCAATGGTAAGTATTAAAAAATACGATAGATATTCTTCGGATGACCTTCCGATTTGAATGGTTAGCCAAAATAAGAATACCGTAATAATTAAGTTTAAAACTGGATATTTCATAATATAAAGGTACATATATTTAATTTTGTTTAATTTTTTTATGAAAATTTTAAACATTTTTTGTTTAACTATATTTAATTTTGATTAAACAAAAACATTAGATATGAAAACACTAACCTTTTTTATCGACGGAGTGCAAAAGATTGCAACCGACGATTATGTAGGCTTTACATTTTTTGTAGGATGTATGGCAATGATGGCTGCTTCAGCCTTTTTCTTTTTATCAATGAACAGTTTTGATAAAAAATGGAGAACTTCAATTCTTGTTTCTGGATTGATTACTTTTATTGCTGCGGTACATTATTGGTACATGAGAGATTACTGGGCTGCAAATGCGGAATCTCCAACGTTTTTTAGATACGTTGATTGGGTTTTGACAGTACCCTTGATGTGTGTTGAATTCTACCTTATATTAAAAGTAGCAGGAGCTAAAAAGGCGCTTATGTGGAAGCTGATTGCACTTTCTGTAATTATGTTAGTAACAGGTTATTTTGGAGAGGCCGTTTACAGAGATCAAGCCTGGTTTTGGGGCTTAGTATCTGGTATTGCTTATTTTATAATCGTTTACATGATTTGGCTTGGAGAAGCCAAAAAACTGGCCGAACAAGCTGGTGGAGAAGTATTAAAGGCTCACAAAACACTATGTTGGTTTGTGTTAGTAGGTTGGGCAATATATCCATTAGGTTATATGGCGGGAACTCCTGGATGGTATGATGGTTTAGCAGGTCTTGGATTAAACATGGATGTCATCTATAATATTGGCGACGCAGTAAATAAAATAGGGTTTGGACTTGTTGTTTACAACCTAGCTACAATTGCATCCTCTAAAGCAGAGGCCTAATAATTAGGAAATGAATTAAAGCCACCAAACGGTGGCTTTTTTTATACCTTAATGGATTTCCAATGACCTTTTTTAAACCAAATAAGTCCAATTACTGTAATAAGAACTTCAGCTAAAGTAATTGATAAAAATACACCCAAAGGTCCAATATCAAAAACCAATGCCGTAATGTAGGCTAAAGGTAATTGGAACAACCCAAAGCAAATGAAGTTAATCCACGTTGGTGTTTTAGTATCTCCAGCACCATTAAAGGCATTAATAATAACCATGCCGTAACCATAAAACACATAACCAGCCGCAATGATTCTTAAACATAAAGCACCATTCTTAATAACTTCTGTCTCATGAGTAAACCATGATATAATTTGTGGTGCAAAAACAAGGTAGACTATAGAAACAAATCCCATAAAATAGGCACTGTATTTGCCTGTTTTCCAGACAGATGCTTCGGCTCTGTTAGGTTGATTTGCACCTAAATTCTGTCCGACCAAAGTAGCTGCAGCATTACTCATTCCCCAAGCTGGCATAAGCGTAAACATCATCACTCGGATAGCAATAGTATAACCAGCAAGCACTTCGCTACCAAATTCACTCATAATACGCATTAAAAATACCCAAGAGGACGTTCCAATTAAAAACTGACCAATACCGCCTAAAGAAACTTTTATCAAATTGACCATTACCGCAACTCTCAGTACCAAATCCTTTAATCCGACCTTAATTTTACTCCAACCATAAAACAAGACCATGAGTTGAAAAATGACTGCGGTTCCCCTACCTATTGTGGTTGCGATGGCTGCGCCCTTAACACCAAACGCAGGTATTGTACCAAATCCGAAAATAAAAATCGGATCTAAAATGATGTTCAATCCATTAGACAAAACCAATGCCCACATCGCTATTGATGCATCACCAGCACCTCTAAAAATGGCGTTAATTAAAAACAAAAACATTATGGTAACATTACCTCCAAGCAACACTTGGGTGTAACCATAACCTTCAGCAATTAAATCGGGTTCCCCACCCATTAATTGTAAAATTTCCTTTGGAAAAAGAATACCTATAACGCTTATTATGCCAGCTACTATGACACCTAAACCTATCACTTGCACTGCTGCCTGTGAAGCTCCTTCCCTATCCTTTTCACCAATGCGTCTGGCAACAATGGCAGTAGCTGCCATACTTAATCCTATAGCCACTGCATATACTAACGTAATAACAGATTCTGTAAGACCTATTGTTGCGACCGCATTTACACTTACTTGAGAAACATAAAAAATATCAACGATTGCGAAAATGGATTCCATTAGCATTTCTAATATCATTGGAACTGATAATAGAAAAACAGCCTTACGAATGCTTCCTGAGGTAAATTCTTGCTCTTTCCCTGAAATAGCTATTCTTAAATATTTAAAAAACTCTCGTATTGAAATTTTATTCGATTGCATAATTTAGAAATGTAATATTAGAAGTGGTAGAACATGTCTGTATGTTCAGCGTATATACATCACATGACTATGTGAAGATGTGTATCCTAAGGGTAAATTAAGCAATCATAATAGCGCAAATATGCGTATTATTTTTGAAATAGCGAGAATCAATCCGAAAACTTAATCATTTTTACCTGCTCTATCATAAGCCCTAATCATAAGAATGGCCCATATAGCAACTAAAACTATAACAATGACAGAAAACCATAAAACAATATCATTTGCTACCATGGTCTACGAGTTTTAAATAAATCATAACACCTAATAAAGTAGGTGCCCAAAGCCCGACAAATAAACCATGCATTTGGTCTCCTGTTAAAAATAAGTATTCGGCTACAAGAATTATAACTGCACACAAAATAAGCATCAATAAATTGGCAGTTCCTAATTTTTTGAAGTAATTCATCTTTGAAGATTAGTTTGATACCTCCAATTTAAGAAAAATTATAATGACATTTAAGACTATTAAAAATATAATTTATTTGTAATAAGTTTTATATTTAAAATATGCAGCAGTAGCGACTACAGTAATTATAATTAAAGTATAGGCAATAATCTCAAAGCTTAAAATTTGATCACCACTTGCATAGGCGTGTAAACCCGACAAATAAAAGTTAACACCAAAATAGGTCATCAAAATACTACCAAAAGCCAATACAGACATTAAATTATAAATCCAACGACCTCGTAAGCCTGGCACCAAACGCATATGAATGACAAAGGCGTAAATCATAATACTGATTAAAGCCCAGGTTTCCTTTGGATCCCAGCCCCAATAACGTCCCCAACTTTCATTAGCCCACATACCACCTAAGAAGTTACCAATGGTTAACATAACTAAACCTACCGTTAACGCCATTTCATTAATTATCGTAATTTCCTTAATATTAATATCGATACGCTCTTTGTTTTCTTTATTTGTGAGTATCATGAGCAATAAGGCAATAGCTCCTAATATCATACCAATGGCAAAAGGCCCATAACTCGCAACAATAACCGAAACGTGAATCATTAACCAATAGCCCTGTAAAACCGGTTGAAGATTGGCGATTGCTGGATCCATCCACGCCCAATGTGCTACCATTAAAATTATAGCACTTACAAAAGCTGATGCAGCAATAGTAAGATTACTTTTTCTACCTAAGAGTAATCCGAATAAAGACACTGACCAAGCTACATAAATAAGAGATTCATAGGCATCACTCCATGGTGCATGACCAGAAAGATACCATCTCCATATTAAACCTCCGGTATGAAGTACAAAAAGTAATATAATACTTCCAGTAAATACCTTAATAGCTATCTTTAACCACTTGCTCTTGTAGTTAAAAATTTGGACGATGATAAAGATAAATAGCAGCGTAGCAGCATAGAGATACCAACTAAACAATTTTTTAAATATATCATACTTGTTATAAAGTATTTCAGCTTTAATTTTATCATCAGATAGCATTACTTCACTACCAAATTTTTGTTGTGTTTTTTTGAAATCCCCCAACAATTTGTCCGCATTTTCAAAATTGCCTGATTGTTTGGCATTATTTAATGTCATTAAATAATAGCTGAAGCCATTATTCACAAATGCTCTGTAGGATTCGTCCTTTATAATTTCATCGTAACCACCTTGTTTAAAATCAAAGGAAGATATCCATTTATTATTTTCATCTTCAGGTAAAGGAAATATTCTAATGTTTCTACCTTCAATAGCATCTGATAAGAGCGTTAACCTTCCGTAAGTGTTTTTGATCTCTTTTTGAAATCCATTAGGAACCTGGGCCTTATAAGCATCTTCAATGTAAGGCCCTAGCTTATTTCGTCCATCCTCGGTGAAAAAATCCAATAAGCTTACATATTTCTGATCTTTATCTACTCCTATTATTGCTCTTATAGAATCTGCTTTTCTTGGTGTTAAGTAAATGACTGGCATATTATACCACAGCAAAGGACTTTCTTGAATTGATAAAAATATTTGAGTAGCATTAAGCCCTTCATAGGTATCATGTTTACTTAACTTTCTTAACATCTCTGAAGCATAGGTATGAACAGGCTTCATGCGTCCGTCATAGTCTTGAATGACCAATTGCGCAAAATTGTCTGTATGTTCTAAAGGTGTAATATTGGCCTTTAAAATAGAGTCTAAACTTACTTTTGTCGGCATGTTCAATGAATGGTTATGTCCATCATTTTCAGAATGTTCTTGCGCAAACCCTAACAAACTGAAAAGCAATGCTATCATTGTCATTAGTTTTGCTTTCTTTTTGCCCAATTTATCAAGACGTTTTCTGATGTCATCAAATCTGGTGTTTTTAGCAAATAAAATAGCCATCAATCCAAAATACAACAGTATGTAACCAGCATAAGTAATGTAAGTACCCCAACGATCGTGATTTACAGATAGGATTGTTCCTTTTTCATCAGGATCAAAGCTTGCTTGAAAAAATCGATAGCCTCTATAATCTAAGATATGATTCATGTAAATATGATAGTCAAAGTCCCCATTTTCCTTATCCAAAACGGTGACTTTACTTTCGTATGAAGAATAGGCATTTTCAGTACCAGGATATTTTTCTGCAATAAAGTCATTAAGCTTAACTTCAAAAGGCAATTGCTCTAATCGAGAGCCATAACGTAGAGCAACCTCTAGCCCTCCTACTTCTATTTCTTCCATTCGGTTGTAAATGCCTTGACCTCCTAATAAATTTATTGTTTTAGTCTCACCGTTAGCAGACACTTCGAGTACTACACCATCATCATCCCCCTTTAAAATGGTTGGTTTTTTTACAATATCAAAAACGCCTTTAACCACAGGTTTTGGAAATACTAATTGCATAGTTCCGATGACGTAACGTGAACGCAATGCCAAAGGTTGTAAACTATCTTTTACCAATTGACCTGTTTGGCCTGTTGCCATCGTCATAAACTCACCTTCAAAAGGGGACTTAATAAATAGTCCTTCGTCTGTATTATAAATGTTAATGGCTCCTTCTTGTTCTTTATTTAAGGATACAAGAACATTATGCATATTAGATACTTGCCCCTCTTGTAAAAAGTGATTGTGCGGACTACCATTACCCGCTTCTACAATTTTTAAATAACTTTTACCATTAGCGTCTGGAACGATATCTTTTTCAGCTCCCTTGATAAACTTTTTTAATTTGAAACTAATCTGATTGTTTCCATAGTCATAGGTCCTTTCAAAGTCATTATCTAAACGCGGTGAAAAATCCACCTCTTCCATGATATTTCGTTGTTGCAACTGTCCACCAATCTTATAATCACCAATTATTCTTCCGCTGATGTAGGTCTTTTGAGAACGAAACTGACTTTCGGTCTCTCCTTCCCTAATGGCCATCATACCTTCGTAACCTATATATCTTGTGACGGCTGCACCTACAATAATCAATATCCAAGATATATGCAAGACCAAAACAGACCATTTTTCCTTTCTGAGCAGTTTATATCTAGAAATATTTCCAACAAAATTTATGACAAAAAATACCATAATAGTTTCAAACCACCATGCATTGTATATTAATGTTCTGGTGTAAGGTGTTGGTGAGGTATCCATGTTTCGATCCAAAATGGTACCAACTGCCATAGCAACGGCAAAAACAATAAATAAAACAGCAGTAAGTTTAGTGGAAAATAGGAAGTTTGCGATTTTCTTTTGCATAGTCTTAAGGGCTTTTTAAGCACGTGCAAAGATAATGCTTTTTACTGTTTTTACTTTGTTTTTAACCTATCAATAGCGTTAAAATTCCATAACAAGCCTTGTTTATTTTGAAACCTGAGACCTCAGAAGTTTATTCTGCTCTTCCATTAATTTTTTTAAATCAGACAACAATTCAATATCCTTGGGCGTAACTACGGTCTCGTCGGAAGAATCTTGAGCTCTATTTCGTAATTTATTCATCGCTTTCACAACTATAAAAACTGTAAAACCAATGATTACAAAATCTAAAAAGACAGCAATGAGCTCTCCATATTCCACTGCGACTTCAGATGTTGCCACTTTACCAGAGGCATCTAATATGGCTTCTCTTAATGTTAATCTTTTATCTTGAAAATTATTCCCATCCGACAATAATGACAATGGTGGTAACAGCACTTGTTTTGCCAATACATCTATTACTTTGTTAAAGGCTGCACCAATAATAATTCCAATGGCCATATCCATCATATTGCCTTTTACTGCAAATTCCTTAAATTCTTTTAATAGCTTCATTTTGATAAGGTTTGATTAAAATTTAAACCAACAAAGTTAACAAGAAGCTAAGGGTTATTTATTTCTGGCTTCAAATATTTTTAGATAAAGAAACGTACCCATTTTACGAGCACGTCGCTTTGCGTTTTCAGCAAAGTCACCTTCAAATAATTCGTCAATGGCTTGATACCAAAGATTTAACCAAAGTCCAAAATGCAGTTCTGTAATGCTATGATTATGCTCTGCATCAACTTTTACATGAACTTCTAACGGATTGCCATAATATCTTGTTTTTAAAAACAAGCTAGATTCCCAAAACGTGGTAAGATGCTCTAGATGTGCATCCCAATCCCTTATAGTCTTATTGAAGAATGGACCTAGTACTTCATCTTTTCTAACTTTAGCATAAAATTGCGAAACTAAGCGGTATATATCTTCTCTGGTTTTAATATCAGATTTACTCATACATCAAAGTTATTCTTTTAATCTAAATCTTACTATTTTTACAGCATGATAACCGTTATACTCTTAGGTGCTGGAAATGTTGCACATCATTTATACAAAGCCTTTAAAAACGCTGAAGAAGTCACAGTAAAACAATGGTATAATCGTACATATAGCGATATATCGTCTTACGCGAATGAAGTTGAAACTACAGATGATTTGTCTCAACTTAAAGACGCTGACATTTACATTTTGGCTGTTAGCGATGATAGTATTGCATCACTTTCTAGAGCACTACCTTTTGAAAACAGATTAGTAGCACATACCTCTGGCAGTGTTTCTATTCACGATTTAGATAAGAAAAACCAACGTGCAGTTTTTTACCCTTTGCAAACCTTCTCTAGAGATGCTGAATTGGATTTTAGTGAAATTCCTATTTGTATTGAAGTTACCGAAAAGAAGAATCTTCAGTTTATGAAAAATTTAGCTGAAGCTTTGGGTTGTACAGCTCATAAAATTTCATCAGAGCAACGCCAAACCTTACATTTAGCTGCTGTTTTTATTAATAACTTTAGCAATCAGTTGTACAGAATAGCACACGAAATCAGTGACGCTAAAAGCATTAACTTTGATATTCTAAAACCATTGATTATGGAAACTGCCAGAAAGGTTCAGGATATGTCACCTTATATGGCACAAACAGGGCCAGCAAAACGCAATGATAAAAAAACGATTAAGCGTCATTTAAAACAGTTAGAAAACGAAGATCATAAAGCTATTTACGAATTGCTAACAGCTTCAATAAAGAAAATACATGGTGCTTCGACTACGCTCAGCAAACACAGGAAAACAAAAGATTAACAGGTCACTGAGCGTAGTCGAAGTGACATATAAAGTAACAAATGGATAAATCTGAAAATAAAAGCTACAAAGAATACCTCATCAATATAAGCACATTTATTTTTGATGTAGATGGTGTACTTACAGATGGTATGGTTACTGTCACAACCTCTGGAGAAATGCTGCGAAGAATGAGTATTAAAGACGGTTTTGCACTAAAAACTGCTGTAGATGCAGGCTTTAATGTTTGTGTTATTTCTGGCGGTTCAAACGAAGGTGTTCGTAAACGTTTACAGGGCTTAGGTATAAAGGACATTTACTTAGGCGCGCACAATAAAATTGAGCAACTCAACGATTATTTAGAAAAGCGAAATGTAAAAGCCTCTGAAGTTTTGTATATGGGAGATGACATTCCAGATTTTCCTGTTATGAAGCTCTCAGGTTTACCGTGTTGTCCGCAAGATGCTGCTCCAGAAATTAAAGCCATTTCAAAATATATTTCACATAAAAGTGGTGGAAAAGGTGCAGCCAGAGATGTTATAGAACAAGTGCTAAAAGTACACAATAAGTGGAATGGTAATTTTGACGCTAAATACGATTAGGTTTAGTTTATAGTAGGCAGTTGGCAATTAAAGTTATGGAGCCTTCAGAATATAAAAAAAGATGTAAAAATTTTAGAGATAAAGCTAGAGTATCTTTTAACTATCTGGTAGAAGAGTTTAACTATGAATTAAAACATGAAAATGATAGATCTCAATCTGGCTCTATTATCGTCGACACATTAATTTACACAAACGAAAAAAGAAATAGAATCATAAAAATTTCTAATTCTTTTCATCCAAAAGACTATGGTTTTAAACTAACTGTTCTTGATACAAGCCAAATTCATAATAATGTGATAAGCGAGAAATTGTTATTCAATACACTTTTAATAAACCAAGACAAAAATCAAAATTATTTAGAGCAAACTGCTGAGAAATTAAAAGAATCCTATATTAAGGTAATTGTAGGAAAAACTTTTTTTGATGATGCTTTTGAATTTTCAACAGTCAAAAAAAAGAATGAGAAATCTATTCCTCTGAAACACATATTAATTTGGGTAATTATATATTTAATATTTTTACTTTTTCAATTCATATTTAAAAAACAATATGGCTCGTAGAAGCAGAAGACATAGCACCGGGTTTGGTTATATAGGGTTTGGCAATAATCAATCTACCTTTAACCAAAAAACGAGCACACCCTTTTCTGTATATAAAGAAAAACTAGATTTAGAGGCGCATCTCAATTATCAAATGGAATTTTTGCATAAAAACCTCAGCAAATCCGATAAGGAAAAAATTAAAAATAAGATACGCAGGCAAGAACGAAAACTATTCCGAAGAACAGTTGTTATAAGTCTTATTGTTTTTGCTATCGTAGCATACACCACTTATTATCTAATTAATCAAATACTCTCTCATTAATTACCAAGAATGATTCATTTTCTTAATCTAATCCGTTGGAAAAACCTATTAATGATTGCCCTTGTGCAAATCTTAATTAGATATGCTTTACTACTTCCTTTTAACGAAACTCAAGGGGTTACAACAACATTAAGTCCGCTCGCTTTTGCTATATTGGTTTTAGCGACATTATGTATTGCTGCTGCTGGTTACATAATCAATGATATCTATGATATAGATACCGATAAAGTAAATAAACCCAACAAAGTCATCATTGATAAATACATTTCAGAAAAAGAAGGCTATACTTATTTTATGATTCTTAATGTTATAGGTGTTGGGTTAGGATTTTATCTCTCTCACCTAGTCAATTACTCGTCGCTATTTATAGTGTTTTTTATGAGTTCAGCTTTGTTATATATCTACTCTACTGCTTTAAAGCAGATGTTTTTAATAGGAAATATTGTGGTATCCATCGTTGTAGCTTTAAGTATTTTAGTTGTTGGTATTTTTGAATTAATTCCTTCCATGATGTCTCTCAATAACATATCTAATATGCTTTTTTTAGAAATCATAAGAGACTATGCTATTTTCGCTTTTCTAATAAATCTTGTTAGAGAAGTAATTAAAGATATTGAAGACATTAACGGAGATCATAAAGTTGGTATGCAGACCATGCCAATAGTTTTAGGAAGGGATAGAGCAAATAAAATTGCATTTGTGCTTTCTTTAATTCCTCTTTTTGCTGTTGTCTATTACATCGTCACAAGTTTATATAAACAACAAATTTTAGTGGGTTACTTTTTAGTTTTTGTTGTTGCTCCGTTAATTTATATCACCATAAAAATCTTTAGTGCAGGACAGCGATCACACTACAAACATATTAGTTTGATGTTAAAGCTGGTAAT
The DNA here is from genome assembly GCF_049942685.1 of Winogradskyella sp. HB-48. Lineage (GTDB taxonomy): Bacteria > Bacteroidota > Bacteroidia > Flavobacteriales > Flavobacteriaceae > Winogradskyella. Next base: position 2,382,992 of record NZ_CP187934.1, on the reverse strand, counting down.
GCTTACTGGCATGCTTTCTATCTGTATTTATCCTTTTATTTTAAAGTAATATGCTAAACGATAAACTAAAAGATTACAATATCATTTTAGCTTCGGCATCACCTAGGCGTCATGCTTTTTTAAAGTCCATGAATATAGATTTTGAAGTACGTCTTCATCCTGTTGATGAAGTTTATCCCAATACTTTAAAAGGCACTGAAATCACAGATTATTTAGCCAAATTAAAAGCTGAAGCATTTAAAACTCAACTCAAAGAAAAAGATATTTTGATTACTAGCGATACTATTGTTTGGTTAGATGGAAAAGCTATTGAAAAACCAAAAGATAAAGATGATGCCTTCAAAATGATTAAATCCTTGAGTAACAAAACCCATGAGGTAATGACATCAATTTGCTTTACGCAAATCTCAAAACAAACCCTTGTAAATACCATAACCAAAGTAACCTTCAAAGCCCTAACAGACGATGAAATCTGGTACTACGTGGATACATACAAACCACTAGATAAAGCAGGTGCTTACGGTATACAAGAATGGATTGGAGCCATAGGCATCACAAAAATTGACGGTTCTTATAATAATGTGGTAGGTCTGCCAACCCACCTACTTTACGAAACGTTAAATGACATTGCCAACTCATAATCAGATTATAGTTTTACAAAAGCTCGTACTTTAACTAAGTATAAATCTAAAAAACAGAACTAAAATCTACTTCCAAATAATCTATATTTGTTAAAGTCAAATTAACTAAACATGTCAGACTTCTTTACCACCTATCAAACCGAAATTATCTCAACATTTGTACTACTTATTGTGCTTCTCATTATTAGAAGTATCATAGTAGTCGCCGTAAAAAAAATAGGTAAAAAAAGTGGTACAACAGAAGCTAGAGCTAATCTTATAGGTAGATATGTTACAGTAACCCTTGTGCTCATAGCTTTACTTGTTGAAGCATTTATTCTTGGTGCAGAACCACGTGATATTACTCTTGTTTTTTCTTCTGTATTTGCTGTTGTAGGTGTAGCATTATTTGCCATTTGGTCCATTCTAAGCAATATTACTTCTGGCGTTATCATGTTCTTTTCATTTCCATATAAAGTTGGGGACAAAATCAAAATACACGATAAAGACTATCCTGTTGAGGCAATCATAGAAGATATTAGGGCCTTTCAACTCATCCTTAGAGAGGATAACGGTGACCTAGTAACCTACCCAAATAATCTAATTCTTCAAAAAGCTGTAACTTTAATGGAGAAAGATGCTTTAGACGATAGCAGTATTCTTTAAATTATGATTAAAAGACGAACCAAGAAAAAACGTACCCAAGAATCTAAAAAACACATTGGTCAGGTTCCTGGGACACTTATTTATACTGGTCAGAAATCAGATAAAGATTTTCATGTAGAATGCTTTGATTATACCAAAGACCATATAGAAGAATCCATCTTACTCAATATTGAAGATGCTGTAACCTATAAAGAAACAGACTCAGTTACCTGGATAAACGTAGATGGATTAAAGCATACAGATAAGATTGAAGCTATTGGCAAACAATACGATCTACATCCATTAGTTTTAGAAGATATTGTTAATACTTCGCAACGTCCTAAAATAGATGAGTACGACGACTACCTTTTCGTAGTACTCAAAATGCTTTACTATGATGAAGAAGAAAATATTGCTATAGAACAAGTGAGCATTGTTTTAGGTAAAAATTATGTTCTTACTTTTCAGGAATCCGAAGGAGATGTTTTTGGCTCTATTAGAGAGCGTTTACGTCTAGGTAATGGTAGAATAAGAGGGCTAAAATCCGATTATTTAATGTACGCCATAATGGATGCCATTGTAGATAATTATTTCAGTATCATTGAAACATTAGGCAATAAAATAGAAGACTTAGAAACCGAATTATTTTCGGGAAATGCAAGAGAAGATATCAATATAGAGGTTCAACAACTGAAACGTGAAATCCTTAAAGTACGTCGTGCCATTTTCCCGCTTCGCGAAATTACAAATCGTATTGAAAAAGGAGATCATCCATTTATTTATAAGCGTACAATTACCTTTTACAGAGATATTTACGACCATTTAATTCAAGTGTCAGAAAACATTGACATCTATCGTGAAATGATTTGGAGTTTAATGGATATGTACATGACTACCATTAGCAACAAAATGAACGAAGTCATGAAAGTCCTCACTATAATTGCTACCATTTTTATTCCACTTACTTTTATTGCTGGCATCTATGGTATGAATTTCGAGAACATTCCAGAATTGCATTATAAGTACGGCTACCACGTACTTTGGGGAATTATGATTGTATTATTCTTGGCAATGCTTTACTATTTTAAACGCAAGAAGTGGCTGTAAATACTTTACACTCCAAACTTTTTACTTTTTACTTTTTACTAATATCCAACGTTAAACAAAACCTAAAAACAAGGTATTAGTAGCCAACTTTTTTATATTTGAAAGCACACTAACTAATATGTAATATGCACCAGATAAAACTATACCTATTCCTTTTTCTAGGTAGTTTAGTTTCCTTACAAGCCCAACAACCCAAAAAACTCAATGCTTCAGAAATCTACGAAGCCATACAAAAACTAAATGTTTTAGGCTCAGTTTTGTATGTTGCTGCACATCCCGATGATGAAAATACACGTTTGATTTCGTACATGTCTAACCAAGTTAAGGCACGTACAGCCTACCTCTCGCTTACACGTGGTGATGGTGGTCAGAATCTTATTGGGCCAGAGATCAGAGAGTTGTTAGGTGTTATAAGAACTCAAGAATTATTAGCTGCACGTCGAATTGATGGTGGTGAACAGCGCTTTACAAGAGCCAATGATTTTGGCTATTCCAAACATCCAGATGAAACACTTAATATTTGGAACAAGGACGACGTTTTGGCTGATGTCGTTTGGGCTATAAGAACATTTAAGCCAGACGTTATCATAAATCGTTTTGACCATAGAACACCAGGAAGAACCCACGGTCATCATACAAGTTCCGCTATGCTAAGTATGGAAGCTTTTGATTTGGCAAATGACTCTTCAAAATATGCCTCACAATTACAATATACAGACACATGGCAGCCCAAGCGTATATTTTTTAACACCTCATGGTGGTTTTATGGTAGTCAAGAAAACTTTGAAAACGCCGATAAAAGTAATATGCTGAATTTTGATATTGGAGTCTACTATCCTAGTAAAGGGATGTCTAATAACGAAGTCGCTGCTTTGGCAAGCAGCCAACATTTATGCCAAGGTTTTGGACGCTTGTCGCAACGCGGAACAGAGCAAGAATACATTGAGTTTTTAAAAGGAGAACCTCTAGATGAGAGCAATTCTGTTTTTGCAGGAATAGACACATCATGGAATCGCATTGAAGGTGGCGCTGCTATCGGAAAGATTCTTAATGCTGTTGAGCAAAACTTCAACTTTAAAAATCCGACTTCTCACCTACCTCAACTACTGGAAGCTTACAGATTACTTCAAAACATAAAAGATGAGCATTGGAAAACCATTAAAATAAAAGAATTAAAAACTATTATAGAAGCTTGTGCTGGTTTGTATCTCGAAGTTTCAGCCAATACAGCACAGACAGCCCCAAACTCAACGGTAAGTTTAAATATTGAGGTACTTAATCGAAGTTCAGCCGATATTAAATTACTATCCTACAAGTTCTCAACAATAGAAACTGATAATTCTAAGCAAATCCAGCTTCTTGAAAACCAAAAATTCACTTTCAACGAAGGCATAACAATTCCAAAAAACACACATTACACAACACCGTATTGGTTAAATAAAAAGAGTACTTTAGGCATGTATCATGTAGATAATCCTGCATGGATCGGAAAACCTGAAACACCAAGGGCGGTTACCGTAGATTTTAATCTCAACATTGCCGGCACACCAATTACAATAACAAAACCTGTGGTCTACAGATATTCAAAACCAGATAAAGGTGAATTGTATAGACCGTTTGAGATTATACCCGAAGTTTCGGCTAGCATTTCAGATAAAGTTTTCATTTTTGATAATGACCATCAAAAAGATATTGAAGTGACCGTAAAAGCAGGTCGTGATGCTGTTGAGGGTTATGTTCAACTAGCGTACCCAAATGACTGGAATGTGTATCCGGAAAAACAAAAAATCGAAATTGTAAATAAAGGCGACATACAAAAAGTCGTCTTTACAGTATATCCACCAAAAGGTCAAAGTGAGGGTTTCATTACGCCAATTATTAATATTAATGGAGAATTTTATACCGATGAGCTCATTGAAATAGACTACAGTCATATCCCTTACCAAACCGTTTTAATGCCAAGCATGAGCAAAATTGTACGACTAGATATTGAAAAGCGTGGGAATAACATTGGCTATATTGAAGGTGCCGGTGATGTCGTACCTGAAAGCTTAAGACAAATCGGTTACAATGTGACCCTAATAAAGCCAGAGCAAATTTCAGCGGAAAATCTTATGAATTTTGATGCCATCGTTGTTGGTATAAGAGCTTATAATGTTTTAGACGATTTAAAATTCAAGCAGAAATTCTTATTAGATTATGTAAAAGAAGGTGGCAACATGATTGTTCAATACAATACAAGTAGAGGTATTAAAACCGACAATATTGCGCCATACGATTTACGATTATCTAGAGATCGCGTTACTGATGAAGCCGCTGAAGTAACTATTCTTCAGCCTAACCATCCGCTTTTAAATTTCCCAAACAAAATCACGTTTCAGGATTTTGAGGGTTGGGTACAAGAACGAGGATTGTACTTTCCAGATGAGTGGTCTGGAGAATTTACACCACTTTTAGCTATGAATGATAAAGGCGAAACCTCCAAAGAAGGAAGCCTATTGGTCGCCAAATATGGTGAAGGCAACTATATTTACACAGGCTTAAGCTTCTTTAGGGAATTTCCAGCCGGTGTCTCTGGTGCTTATCGCCTATTTGCCAACTTACTTTCCGCTGGAAAAGAAAAAAATAAAACACTGAAAAACTAACAACCAACAACTGATTAATATGCACAACCAAGACCAACCTCAACCAAAACAAAAATGGGATAAGATGTACACCATTGTACTTATTGCCAATGCACTATACATTGTTTTATTTTATTTTATAACGGCATCATTCGCTTAGGCCTATGCAACAAACTTTAGACTGGATAGACTGGACGGTTTTAATAGCCACCTTAGCTACTATTGTTGGTTATGGGACGTGGAAGACCAGAGGTAGCAAAAATGTTCAGGATTATGTAAGAGGTGGAAATACCAGCAAATGGTGGACTATTGGTTTATCCGTCATGGCAACGCAAGCTAGTGCAATCACCTTTTTATCCACTACTGGTCAGGCATTTTCTGATGGAATGGGATTTGTACAATTCTATTTTGGTTTGCCAATTGCCATGGTTATTATCTGTCTCGTTTTTATTCCTATTTACCATCGTCTAAAAGTTTATACGGCTTACGAATTTCTTGAAAATCGTTTCGATTTAAAAACCAGAACCCTAACAGCAATACTCTTTTTAATTCAACGTGGCCTAGCCGCAGGTATCACCATATTTGCACCTGCTATTATTCTTTCTGTAGTCTTAGGTTGGAACATTGTAACCTTAAATATTATTATCGGTGTTTTGGTAATTATCTACACTGTTTCTGGCGGCACTAAAGCAGTAACTGTAACCCAGAAACAGCAGATGTTTGTCATTTTTGCTGGTATGGTAGCGGCATTAATCATTATAATTAATCTAATTCCCAAAGAAGTTTCTTTTATAGATGCAGTTGATATTGCTGGTGCTACAGGTAAAATGCAAGTATTGGATTTTTCTTTCGATTTAGAGAATCGCTATACTGTTTGGACTGGTTTAATTGGCGGCACGTTTTTGATGCTATCCTATTTTGGTACAGATCAAAGTCAAGTGCAACGTTACCTCTCTGGCAGAAGTATGAAAGAAATGCAAATGGGCTTATTGTTTAATGGTTTGCTAAAAGTACCTATGCAATTCTTTATTCTTTTGGTTGGTGTAATGGTATTTGTGTTTTATCAGTTTAATCCTGCTCCTTTAAATTTTATTGATAAATCTACCGAAACGGTTTTAGCATCAGAATATGGAAATGAGTACAGAGCACTTCAAGATAAGCAAGCTGAACTTTTTGATATGAAACAAAGGTTGAGTTTAGCTTATGCAAAAAACGATAACCCTGAATTAAAACAAGAACTATCACAAATAGACAGTATAGAAAAAACATATCGTTTAGAATCTAAAGTTCTTATCAAAAAAACTATCGATCCTGAATATGCAAGTAAATATGATGCTCTAAAAAAAGAAATATATGAAAACACTTTAGGTTTAATGAAGAAGGGCACCTATAATGAAAAAATCGAAGAACTAAACGAATTATCAAAGGAGGCTGCCAAAGACACACAAACCAATGACAGAGACTATATGTTTATTCGGTTTATCCTCAATCATTTACCAACAGGTTTAATTGGTTTATTGTTGGCTGTGATTCTTTCGGCAGCAATGTCATCTACAGCATCAGAAATTAATGCTTTAGCTACCATTACCTCGATTGATTTATACGGTAGAAATCTTAAGGAAGACAGGGGCGAATCACATATGGTTAACATGACCAAATGGTTTACCCTTGGTTGGGGAATTATTGCTATCACTATAGCATGTTTTGCCAATTTAGCTGAAAACTTAATTCAATTGGTAAATATTATTGGCTCTATATTTTATGGAAATGTACTCGGCATTTTCTTACTAGCCTTTTTCTTTAAACGAGTTAAAGGTAATGCGGTTTTTATAAGTGCACTTATAACACAACTTATCGTTATAATTGGTTGGTGGCTCGATTGGATGCCTTATTTATGGTTAAATTTATTTGGATGTGTCCTCGTTATTATCATAGCACACATTACGCAGCTATTTCTATCTAAACAACAAGATATTGGAGACTAAAACAGTTAAATGGGGAATTATTGGTGCCGGAAAGATTGCCACAAAATTTGCTCAAGACCTAAGTACAATTCCTGATGCTAAACTCTATGCTATAGCGTCGATAAATCTTGAAAAGGCTAAGAAGTTTGGTATGGAATTCAATGCTGATGTCGCCTACGGCAATTATGGCCAACTTGCTTCAGATCCGAAAGTTGATGCAGTTTACATAGCCACACCACATAGTTTTCATAAAGAACATACCATCCTATGCTTAAAACACGATATTCCTGTTTTATGTGAAAAGCCCTTAGCGATGAACCTTGAAGAAGTCGAAGCCATGATTCGACTATCAAAAGAAAAGAACACGCTTTTAATGGAAGCTATGTGGACCATTTTTCTTCCGCATTTTAAATATGCCCTGGACTTACTAGAGAAAAAACATTTTGGAGAACTAAAAAAACTCGAAGCAGATTTTGGTTTTAAGCCAGAATATGATGAAACATCTAGACTTTTTAATAAATCTATAGGTGGAGGAAGCCTTTTAGATATTGGTATCTACCCAATCTTTGCGGCACTTTCAAGTTTAGGTAATCCAGATAATATTAAGGCAAATGCTGAATTCTTTCCAACTGGCGTGGATTCGGAATGCCATATGACTTTTCAATACAAAAATGCAGTTGCAAATCTTAAGAGCACTTTAAAAGAGGAAACTAAAACAGAAGCTATTTTTTATTGCGAAAATGGCATAATACAAATAAATGGTCGTTTTCATGAACCTTCTTCAGTAACATTAATTGATAGTGAAGGGAACCAAACCTTAAAGACATTTGATTATAAAACCATTGGTTACAGTTATGAAATAGAGCATTTCAGTCAATTGATTAGAGAGGGTAGAACTAAAAGCAACATCATGACTTTTGAAAAAAGCAGAGAACTAATTTCTACTTTAGATTTGGTTCGGAAACAAATTGGTTTAGTCTACAAATAAAAAACGCAACCCTAAAGAGTTGCGCTTAATATTATATTTTAAAATAAAATTACATAGCACCCCATTCTTTTAAGGAGTCTTTATTCATTTTTACATAATCATCATTACCAGCGGCTTTGGCACCTTCAAGAGATTTCTTAGCAGCTTCAATAGCTCCTTTTTTATCACCATTAGCTGCATGTATTAAAGATTGTTGTCTTAAAAACCAAAAACGAGGTTGGTCTTTTGTCATCTCAACAGCTTTGTCTATCCACTTCATAGCTTGGTCTAAGTCCTTACCTTCAGATAAATTATAAACTGCAGCAGAATAATAATCGCCTGCTGAAGGACCTGACATTACATTTTTGATAGAAGCAGATACTTTTTCTTCTGTTGGTACCTTAACTGTTACAGCAGCATACGTTTTTTCCCATATAAAACCAATATTCACAGAATTGTTGGTTAAATCGTCAAAACCTATAGTCCAAGTTTCAACATCCATTGGCATGTCATAAACTTTGGCACTACCTTTAGCGGCAACTTTAGAATCATCCCATTCTGCTGGCGTTCCCCAGTTATTGGTATCTGTATAGAAATAAACAGTCCAAGAATCCTTATCAGGAGCTATGAAAATTGCATAAGAGCCTGCTTTTAGTTTGGTACCATCTACAGTAACATCATCACTAAAAGTAACAATAGTATTTTTATTAGCGCCAGCACGCCACATCTTTCCATAAGGAACTAAATCCCCAAATATTTTTCTTCCTTTCATACTCGGACGAGAGTATTCTAGGGTTACATCTGTTAAGCCAACCTTTTGTTCAATTTTTGTAAGAGGACTTGGTTGAGGTGTTTCCACCTGTGCATTTACCGTAAACATTAAAGTCAAGGCAAAAGCAAAAAGTACTAGTTTTTTCATTTTATAAATGTTGATTAATGTTTTGTTAAAATTACAATATAACTCAAGTTAAGTATGTTAACGAATACCTAAAAATGAAAAATTAACATTGAAATGAGATCCAATAATTAATTTAATCGTAATATTGCAATATACAAATATTGGAAATCATGGGATTGACAAAAAGTGAAATATTTACTGACACTCAAAATAAAATTGCCTCTCTAGCAAAAGCATTTGCACATCCGGCTAGAGTAGCCATCTTACATCAACTGTTCAAAACTAACACGTGTATTTGTGGTGATTTGGTTGAAGAAATAGGATTAGCACAAGCTACTATTTCCCAGCATTTAAGAGAATTAAAAAATTTGGGCCTGATTAAAGGAAATATTGAAGGCACGAGTGTTTGCTACTGTATCGATGAAGTAAAGTGGGCCGAAATGAAAACTATTCTTATCTCTTTTTTTGACCAAAACATTAAAAACAACTGCTGTTAAATAAAAAATATTAATATCATGAAAACCGAACAAGAACTTAAAAACATCGTAAAAGAACGATATGCTAAAATTGCCGAACAAGGCAAAACTGAAAATGCTTCATCTTGTTGTGGAGCCACTACTCCATCCAATAAAGTTTATAACATCATGATGGACGATTACTCTGAAACTAAAGGATATGTCAGCGATGCGGATTTAGGTTTAGGTTGTGGTTTACCAACACTATTTGCACAAATTCAAAAAGGAGACACAGTTATAGATTTAGGTTCTGGTGCTGGAAACGATTGTTTTGTGGCAAGACATGAGACGGGTAGTGAAGGAAAAATCATTGGTATAGACTTCACACCGATTATGATTGAAAAAGCTCGTATCAATGCTGAAAAACTTGGTTATAACAATGTAGAATTTAGGGAAGGTGATATAGAAAACATGCCTGTTTCTGATACTATTGCTGATGTTATCGTCAGTAATTGTGTGCTTAATCTAGTGCCCAACAAACAAAAAGTTATTAGTGAAATTTATAGAGTTTTAAAACCTGGTGGTCATTTTAGTATTTCAGATATAGTCTTAGTTGGTAATTTACCAAAGGCTTTAAAAGAAGATGCCGAAATGTATGCTGGTTGTGTAGCTGGTGCCATCCAAAAAGAGGAGTATTTAAACCACATTTCTGATCAAGGTTTTGTAAACATTACTATTCAAAAAGAAAAGCCTATTACTATTCCGGATGATATTCTAAGTAAGTATTTGAATGAAGAGATGACCAAACAGTTTAACTCTGATAATGTCGGTATTTTTAGTATTACAGTGTATGCTGAAAAACCTGGAAAAAAGGAAAAGAAACCAAAACTTCAATTAGCAGAAATTACTAATGATGAGCCGTGCTGCTCGCCAGATGGCAACTGTTGTTAAACCATATAAAATCACTAACCAAGCATGATATTTTCAAAATTATCAGAAAAAATAGATAGTCTTGATACAACTATAATTTCAGAAGAAAGGAAAGCTGTTTTACAACCTTTAATAGATTTTATCCAATCTAAACTTGATGCTAAAACCACTGTAAACCTAAATTTCATCTGTACACACAATTCCAGAAGAAGTCATTTATCTCAAGCTTGGGCTCAAGCTATGGGCTCATATTTTGGAATCAAAAATCTGTTTTGCTATTCAGCAGGTACAGAGGCTACAGCATTATTCTCTGTGGCTGCAGAAACACTTTCTAACTCAGGCTTTAAAGTTGATAAACTTTCCGAAGGAAGTAATCCTGTTTACAGTTTAAAATACGCTGAAAACACGCACCCTATCATAGGGTTTTCAAAAACGATTACTTCAAATTTTAATCCTAAAACTGGTTTCGCTGCAATTATGACCTGTTCTTCAGCTGATCAAGGTTGTCCATTTATTGCAGGTGCAGAACAACGTATACCTATTACTTACGAAGATCCGAAAGTTGCCGATGGCACACCACAACAGGCTGAAAAGTACTTTGAGCGTAGTACTCAAATTGCTACTGAAATGAAGTTTATCTTTTCTCAAATTAAGTTATAGTCATTCATGAAAAAGAAACTAAGTTTTTTAGATAGTTACTTAACTGTATGGATATTCTTAGCCATGATTTTGGGAGTTAGCATAGGTTATATTTTTCCAAAATTTCCAGAACTTATAAATTTATATAGTAGTGGCCCTACAAACATCCCTATTGCTATCGGACTTATTTTAATGATGTATCCACCACTGGCAAAAGTTAATTATAGCTTACTTCCAAAGGTTTTTAAAGATGTAAAAATATTGTCTATTTCCTTAGTGTTAAACTGGATTATAGGTCCTGTTTTAATGTTTGTTTTAGCCATAATCTTTTTACAAGATTATCCAGAATATATGATAGGTCTCATTCTTATTGGTTTGGCCCGTTGTATTGCAATGGTGTTAGTATGGAACGATTTAGCAGAAGGAAGTAGTGAATATGGCGCTGGTTTAGTAGCTTTAAACAGTGTTTTTCAGGTTTTTGGTTATAGTTTTTACGCTTACCTATTTATTACTGTACTTCCTCCCTATTTTGGGTTTGAAGGTACCATTGTCGATATCTCTATTGCGACTATTGCAGAAAGTGTTGCCATTTATTTAGGAATACCATTTCTACTTGGTATCTTATCACGTGTTATTCTTGTAAAACTCAAAGGTGAAACATGGTACACCAAAAAATTTATTCCAACCATTTCTCCATTAACACTTATTGCTTTACTATTTACAATTGTGATAATGTTTTCGTTAAAAGGAGAACTTATTGTTGAAATCCCAGGAGATGTACTCATCATTGCAATCCCGTTATTAGTTTATTTTACCCTAATGTTTTTTATCGGTTTTTTTGTTAGTAAAGCTATGAAAGCGCCATATGATAAAAATGCGGCAATCTCATTCACAGCTGCTGGCAATAATTTTGAATTAGCGATTGCTGTATCCATTGCTGTATTCGGTCTTAACTCTGGACAAGCTTTTACTGGAGTTATTGGTCCTTTAGTAGAAGTACCTGCATTAATTTTATTAGTGCGAGTGGCTTTTTGGCTTCGAAAAAAATACTATTTACCACTAAAACCTTAACCTTGAACTCTGCTTACTATATATTTTGGAGTTAAATTTTGTTTAACTTTTTATATAATAGATTAAACATTTCCTATCTTTACATTGTAAAATTATTACAATGGCAAAAAAGAAAAACATCAAACAATCAGACATCATTTCGGGTTACATGGACTATGTTTTAACGCACAGCCAACAGCCAAAATCAGTTTATGTCTTTGCTAAGGATAACAATTTTGAAGAGCAACACTTTTATGAATTCTTTTCATCTTTTGACGCTTTAGAGCAATCCATTTTCAAAATATTTTTTGACAATACTCTTGAGATTCTCGAAAAAAGTGAAGACTACTTATCCTATGACGCTCGCAATAAATTGTTAAGCTTTTATTTTACCTTTTTTGAAATTTTAACAGCCAATAGAAGTTATGTGGCATACGCTTTAAGTGACCATAAAAATTCATTAAAAACGTTACGTACGCTTGCACCTCTTAAGCAACGTTTTACCAATTACATTGAATTGTTGGATATAAAAACAATAGATTTAAAGCAAGAACAATTAATGAGGTTACAGCAAAGAAGTCTTAAGGAGTCAGCGTGGCTACAATTATTAATGACTATCAAGTTTTGGCTTGATGATACTTCACCATCTTTTGAAAAAACAGATGTCTTTATTGAAAAATCTGTTAGAGCTAGTTTTGACCTCATAGACACCACTCCATTAAAAAGTATTATTGATTTTGGAAAGTTTATATACAAGGAAAAAATCCACATGAACTAAATGAAAACAATTGATAGCATTCCTATTTCAAAAATCTCAAGAGCATCCAAACTTGTTACAACGGGAGCCAAAGTTGGTGTTAACTATTTAAAATACTATGGTGATAAGATGGTTAATTCTGAACAAGACGCCAAAGAACGTCTTAATCAGAACAATGCAGAAGATATTTATGACAGCCTAAAAAAACTAAAAGGGAGTGCCCTTAAGGTGGCGCAAATGTTAAGTATGGAAAAAAGCATTCTGCCCAAAGCTTATGTAGAGAAATTTTCGCTTTCTCAATTTTCCGTACCACCACTGTCACCACCTTTAGTTATAAAAACATTTAAAAAATATTTTGGAAAACATCCCGAAGAATTATTTGATACTTTCAACGCAACTTCAGTCAACGCTGCCAGTATAGGTCAAGTCCATATTGCAGAGAAGAATGGGAAAAAATTTGCTGTGAAAATCCAATATCCTGGAGTTGCGGAAAGTATCGCATCTGATTTGGCCCTAGTAAAACCAGTAGCCATTAAAATGTTTAATATCAAAGGAAAGGATTCTGATAAATATTTTAAGGAAGTTGAAGACAAGCTTACGGAAGAAACTAATTATAAATTAGAAATCGAACAAAGTAAAGCGGTTGTTGAAGCCTGCAAACATATTCCAAACCTAAAGTTTCCTAACTACTACGAAGAATTCTCATCTGAGCGTATCATCACTATGGACTACATGGCGGGAGAACACCTTTCAGAATTTGCAAGCCATAATACTGATCGTAATTTGTCAACTAAGTTAGGTCAAGCCCTTTGGGATTTTTACATGTTTCAAATTCACAATCTTAAAAAAGTTCATGCCGACCCACATCCAGGTAATTTTTTAATCTCAAAGAAAGGTGAATTGATTGCCATTGATTTTGGATGTATGAAAGCTATTCCAGAAGAATTCTACAAGCCTTATTTCGAGTTGGCCAATGAAGACACAGTTAACAACCCAGAAGCATTTAAGGCTAAATTGTATGAGCTCGAAATTCTAAGACCTGATGATACTGAAGAAGAAATTCTATTCTTTACAGATATGTTTCACGAATTACTTAGCTTATTTACACAACCGTTTCATTCTGAAGTATTCGATTTTTCAGACGCTCAATTCTTTGGAAAAATCACAGAAATGGGCCAAAAATATTCAAAGAGCACAGAATTGAGAAGCATGAACGGTAATAGAGGTTCTAAACATTTTATATACATCAACCGAACGTTCTTTGGCTTGTATAACCTCATGTTTGATTTAAAAGCAGAAAATATTAAGATCAACAATTTTATAAATCTGTAAATGGCAGAATTCAGTAGTAATGATATTGACCAAATGCATCACCTCTACCGCATCAACTTAATAAACAGTTGCAGCGGCTACAAATCTGCAAATCTTATAGGTACAAAAGATAATTTTGGCACTAGTAATGTTGCAGTCTTTAGTTCCATTACGCATTTAGGTTCAAACCCTGCATTACTCGGATTCTTTCTAAGACCAACTACAGTAGTAAGAAACACATACGATAATATTCGATCCACAGGAACATATACCATCAATCATATTTACGAAGATATTCTAGAAGAAGCGCATCACACTTCTGCTAAGTACGACTCCCAAATTTCAGAATTTGACGTTACAAGTTTAGAAGAAGAATATAAAGACGATTTTTTTGCTCCATTTGTAAAAGGCTCACCCATACAAATGGCAATGTCTTATGTTGAAGAATATCCAATAAAGGTCAACAATACAATTTTATTAATTGGTAAAATTGAAAAATTGTATGTTCCTGATGGCTTATTGGACAAAGATGGTTTTATCAATTTATCAAAAGGTAAAGTAGCTACCATCAATGGTTTAGACGGCTATGCTGTACCCGAATTAAAAAAGCGACTAGAATACCAACGACCAAAACCAGAATTTGCAATTCCTAATGACTGATGCAAATACTAATTACAGGTACAACAGGCTATATTGCCAAAAGACTCGCCCTTCAATTACTTGAAGATGGGCATGAGTTGGTTTGTTGTGTTCGTGATTTAAACCGTATCCCAGACGAAATTGAAGAGCACCCACGATGTTCTTTTATTAAAATGGATTTTTTAAGTCCAGAGCCTGGTAAAATTCCTAAAACAATCGATGCTGCCTACTATTTAATCCATTCTATGGCTACCAATGCTGATGATTTTGAAGATTTAGAGCGTCAATGTGCACAAAACTTTAAAAATCTAATAGAAGTCACGCAATGTAAACAAGTTATTTATTTAAGTGGAATTGTCAATGATGATTCGCTTTCCAAACATTTAAAATCACGTTTACAAGTTGAAGAAACCTTAAGATCAAATCAATATGCCTTAACTACCTTTAGAGCTGGTATTATAGTTGGTAGCGGAAGTGCCTCATTTGAAATTATAAGGGATATTGTTGAGAAACTACCGGTTATGATTACCCCAAAGTGGTTAAACACCAAAACACAACCTATTGGTATTCGAGATGTACTTGCGTATTTATCGAGAGGATTAGGCAAAGAAAAACTTTATAATAAATCTTATGATATTTTTGGACCCGAAATTCTCACCTATAAAGAAATGCTCTTGCAGTTTGCCAAGGTAAGAGGTCTAAAACGTTACATCTATACCTTGCCTGTGCTAACACCCAAACTTTCTTCTTACTGGCTCTATTTTGTTACCTCTACCTCATTTCAATTGGCGCAAGCCCTTGTAGACAGTATGAAAGTGGAAGTCATCGGAAAATCTAGCAATATTAATGAGTACCTTGATATTGAGCCCCTAACCTACAAACAAGCTGTAGATCTGGCTTTTCAACGCATAGAACAAAATAGTGTGATTTCTAGTTGGAAAGATGCGGTTAGCAGTGGCCGTTTTAAAGATCAACTCTCAAAACACATCGAACTACCACAATTTGGATGCTTTAAGGACATACGTTCAAAGACAATTATAGATGAAGCTTATACTCTGGATAAAATTTGGGGTATTGGTGGACGCAATGGATGGTACAGCTTTAATGGCCTATGGAAAATTAGAGGGCATATAGACAAACTGTTTGGAGGTGTTGGCTTAAGACGTGGGCGTACACATGATACCTATTTAGAACCTGGCGATCCGTTAGATTTTTGGCGTGTCTTGTTTGCTGACAAAAATGAAAAGCGACTTTTATTATTTGCCGAAATGAGACTCCCTGGTGAGGCATGGTTAGAGTTCAAAATCGTGAAAGATAAATTATACCAACGCGCCGTTTTTAGACCCAAAGGTGTTTGGGGAAGATTGTATTGGTATATGGTATTACCATTTCATGCCTTTGTGTTTAAGGGAATGATAAATGCACTTGTTAACCCCAAATGAAAGGAGTAAAAAAACAGAATCTACCCACAAAACTTTGCCCTACTTGCGGTAGACATTTTACATGGCGTAAAAAATGGTCCAAAGACTGGGAAAACGTAAAATATTGTAGTGAAAGATGCAGAAGACAGAGAAAGTAAAACTAGTTTGGTTTAGAAACGACTTAAGAATAAAAGATAATAGTGTTTTAGCAGAAGCGTGTAAAAACGGTAATGCTGTTATAGGTGTCTATTGTTTTGACCCAAGACACTTTGAGGTTAACCAATTTGGTTTCAAAAAAACCGAAAGGTATAGAGCCAAATTTCTTATCGAAACTATTCATGATTTAAAAAAACAATTGAGCCAACTAAATATCGATTTGTTAGTGTATCATGATTTACCGGAGAATATCATATCTACACTATGTGAAGCTTATCAAGTCACCCACATATTTCTTCAAAAAGAATGGACGCAAGAAGAAGTTGATGTCGAAAATACCGTAAAATCAAAAACAGAAAACATCAGTTGGCAGGCCATTTACAATCAATTTTTATTCCATCCAGATGACATTAATTTTGAGATTAAAAAAACACCTCAGGTGTTTACTGATTTTAGAAAAAAGTTAGAAAAGTATATAGATGTAAGAAAAGAATCCTTAATCGTAAAACAACCTGAAAACAATAGAGTAGAGAACAAAACTACGATTCCGACTCTAAGAGATTTAGGCTTTGAAAACTTTGAAACACATCCACATTCCGCCTTTCCTTTTAAAGGTGGAGAAACAGATGCTCTAAAAAGACTTAACGACTATTTCTTCAATACCAAAAAACTAGGCTTTTATAAGAAAACGAGAAATGGCCTGGTAGGTAAAGATTATAGTTCAAAATTTTCCCCTTGGCTAGCTAATGGTAGCATTTCAGCTAAAACCATTTACTGGAAGGTAAAACAATTTGAAAAAGAGTATTTTAAAAATGAATCAACGTATTGGTTAATTTTTGAATTGATATGGCGTGATTATTTTAAATACATCTCGTTAAAACATGGTAATCAGATTTTTAAAATAGAGGGTATTTTGAATAAGACTTACGAATGGTCAATCAATAAAAAACTCATTGAGCAATGGATTAATGGAGAAACTGCTTCTGATTTTGTAAATGCCAACATGATAGAACTCAAAGAAACTGGTTGGATGAGTAATCGTGGTCGACAAAACGTGGCTAGTTATTTTGCCAAGGAATTAGAACTCGACTGGCGAATCGGAGCTGCCTATTTTGAGTCCCTCCTACTCGACTATGACGTGCACAGTAATTATGGAAATTGGATGTACGTTGCTGGAGTTGGCAATGACCCACGAGACCGCAAATTCAACGTACAACTGCAAGCAGAACGTTACGATAGTAATGGAAAGTTTAGAAGCCTTTGGTTGCAACCCAGTCTATTTTAACATGAAAAAAACTGAATTCATACTTCTTTTCCCTCATCAACTGTTTAAGAATTCGCCAATTCTAGAGATTGATGCTGATATCTACCTCATTGAAGAATATTTATTCTTTAAACACTATAAATTTCATAAGCAGAAGATAGCATTCCATAGGGCTTCGATGAAAGCTTATGAAGATTATTTAACATCCAGAGGCAAAACCGTAAATTACATTGAAGCAATTTCAGATTTACATGACGTACGTAAGTTGATCCCAAAATTATTTGAGGAAGGTGCGGAAACGCTTCACATTATCGACCCAACAGATAATTGGTTACAAAAACGTATCAATCAATTTAAAAATGACATCAACATTCGATGGTACGACAGTCCATTGTTTATCAATACCAAAGAAGACTTAAGCTTATTTTTTAAGCCCAACAAGAAGAAATTCTTTCAAACTTCATTTTATAAAGCCCAAAGAAAAGATCGAAATGTCTTAATGATCAATGGTGAACCTGAGGGTGGAAAATTGACTTACGATTCCGATAACCGCAAAAAGTATCCAAAATATAAAATACCACCAAACATTCAATTCCCCAATAAAACCAAAATTAATAAAGAAGCGGAAAAATATGTTGAAGAGCACTTCAGCAACCATTACGGTGAATTAAATGATTTCATCAACTACCCTACAGACTTTAAATCTGCCGAACAATGGCTACATCAGTTTTTTGAATACCGTTTCCATGAGTTTGGCGCTTACGAAGACGCTATAGTAAAAGAGGAACATTTTTTAAATCACAGTCTTTTATCACCACTGATTAATGTTGGCTTAATTCTTCCTTTAGAGGTGATTGAAAAAGCTATTGAGTATGCAAACACAAATGATATACCTATCAATTCTACCGAAGGTTTTGTAAGACAAATTTTAGGTTGGCGTGAGTTTATTAGAGGGGTTTATGAAGTAAAGGGCACCGAAGAACGCACCAAAAACTTTTGGAACTTTAATCGTAAAATCCCTGCCTCCTTTTATGACGGTAGCACAGGCATAAAACCTATTGACGATGTTATAAAAAAAGTTTTAAAAACAGGTTATGCACATCATATAGAACGCTTGATGATTTTGGGCAACTTTATGGTGCTCTGCGAATTCGATCCAGATGACGTTTACCAATGGTTTATGGAATTGTTTATAGATGCCTACGATTGGGTAATGGTACCAAATGTTTATGGCATGAGTTTATTTGCAGATGGTGGTTTAATGTCTACAAAACCTTATATAAGCAGCAGTAATTATATAATGAAAATGAGTAACTACGGCAAAGGTAATTGGCAAGATACATGGGATGGCTTATTCTGGAGGTTTATGGATAAACATCGTGATTTTTTTGCAAGTAATCCAAGATTAAATATGCTTTTAGGCAACTTAGACCGTATGAAGAAAGAGACCTTGGAAAATCATTTTAGTAATGCCGAAAAATTTCTCAACAATTTATCATGACCAGTAAACCACATATCAACATTGTTTGGCTAAAGCGTGATTTAAGGCTTGAAGATAATGAGGCCATTGCCAATGCTTTACAATCTGGTAAACCTACACTTCTAATTTATGCTTTTGAACATCTTCTTTTAAATGATAACCACTACAGTGAACGCCATTTTAATTTTATTAAAGAATCCATACGAGATATCAATATCCAATTAAAGCCTTTTGGCACCAAGGTATTATCGGTAACAGGAGACATTCAATCTGTATTTAACCTCATTCAGTCATTCTACAAAATAGATGCCATTTATTCTCACTTAGAAACTGGGATTTTGGTAACCTATAATAGAGACAAGGAGTTTTCTCGCTATTGCAGAAATAACTTTATCTCATGGAAAGAAAGTAAAAACAATGGTGTAGAACGCGGATTATTAAACAGAGAAAATTGGTTAGAGGAGTGGGAAAACTATATGAATCAACCTATAGAGATTTTTAATCCCATGCCTAATCAATTGCTATCACTTGAAGAAATTTCTCGTTTAGAAAGTGTCCTTACTGTTACCGATTTAGATACTCCCGAAAAAACTAAATTTCAAAAAGGTGGAACTACTACGGCTTGGAAATATGCCAATTCATTTTTTGAGAGTCGTTACAAAGACTACATGTTCAACATATCAAAACCTGAGGCATCTCGCACAAGTTGTAGTAGACTTTCACCTTATATTTCTTGGGGCAATGTTTCCATTCGACAAATATTTCAAAAGGGTCAAAAAATAAAAGAAGCATCCAAAGACAAACGTCATATTGGTGCATTTCTATCACGTTTGCGCTGGCAAGCACATTTTATTCAAAAGTTTGAAATGGAACACACAATGGAGAATGCTAGTGTAAACAAAGGCTACCATAAACTCAAAAAGAGTATCTCCTTACAATATCAAAAAGCTTGGCGCGAGGGACAAACCGGCTTTCCTTTGGTAGATGCGAGCATGCGCTGCTTAATAGAAACAGGCTATGTAAATTTTAGAATGCGCGCTATGTTGGTGTCATTTTTTACGCATATTTTATGGCAGCCTTGGCAGCATGCTTCGGAACATTTATCGCAATTGTTTTTGGATTTTGAGCCAGGCATTCATTTTCCGCAATTGCAAATGCAAGCGGGCGAAACCGGTATAAATAATCTAAGAATCTACAATCCAACACTCAATGGGCTAAAACATGATACTGATGCGGAATTCATAAAAAAATGGGTACCAGAGTTAGCACATTTAGATATCCCTTTTATTCACGAGCCCTATTTAATGACAGAATTAGAGCAAGGGCTTTACAATTTTAAACTGGGAGTAGATTACCCAGAACCAATTGTTGACATTAAAGAAAACCGAAAACGAGCAAGTGATATTCTTTGGAATATGAAGACGGATCCCGAAGTTCAGAAAGAAAGTTTTCGGATATTAAAACGTCATACGCTACAAGATAGAAGTCGCCTTTTAAAAAGCAACTAAACTTTAGCTTGCCTTGTAGAATTTTACTTTCATAATTCTCTGTTAATTTTTGTTTAACTATTAAATCAAAAAGTTAAACATTTGTATCTTTACAGTATTATGATACTAAATACCACACATCACAATCCTGAACACAAGCAAATTATTGCCGACCTAGTTGGCAATCCCTTTAGTTTGGTACAGAAATTGAAAATGAAAGGTATAGGATCTAAACGAATGATTGTAGATGAAGTGAGCACGAACATGCAAAGCATGATGAATACAGTTGCTGATATAAATTATGCCAACATTGAATTAAGACCAAAAGGGATTTTGGTAATGATTAACCAAGGTTTGAAAAACTTTACTTGGATTATTCCATATTATCAACTTGTTATTTACAAAGTGAATGGCTCTAGTTTACATGCGCAAGGACGATTTATTCATTTCAGAAATAGTAAAACATTTAGAGAGAATAAAAAGTTTTTTGACAAACTACTAGATGAGAAAGTAAAATATGATATGCGATTTTCAATGCCTGCAACTATATGACCTTAAATGAAAGAGATATAGACCGCATAATAGAAATGGCCTGGGAAGACAGAACGCCTTTTGAAGCTATTACTTTTCAGTTTGGACTAAAAGAACAAGAGGTTATAGAACTGATGCGCCGAGAAATGAAACCTAGCAGTTTTAGAATGTGGAGAGCGCGTGTGCAAGGCAGAGCAACTAAACATAAAAATAAAAGAACGTTTGACAAGGGCAGATTTAAATGTTCGCGTCAAAGAACAATAACAAACAACTCTATTTCAAAACGTTAACTCGTGCTTTGATTTAAGCTTGGAGTACTTAAAGACAGCACATTAAAAAGATGCTATGAATACAAAAGCAATTTCCAAAAAGAATGGTCAAAACTTAAACGGATTTTCGGTTGAAGATATTGGTGATGACCACCTATTCACTAGCCTAGATACACCTATGAAGCCAAATGCTTTCGATATGTCTGATGACGAGAAAAAGCAGCGTATTTCAATTCTGTTTTCAGAAATTATGGATGTTCTAGGCCTAGATTTAAACGATGATTCTCTAAGTGGAACACCAGATCGTGTAGCCAAGATGTATGTTGAAGAAATCTTCTCTGGCTTAGACCCAAAAAACAAACCTAAGGTGGCACTATTTGACAATAAGTATCAATACAATCAAATGCTTGTTGAAAAAGACATCACTTTCTATTCCAATTGCGAACATCACTTCGTCCCGATTATTGGAAAGGCTCATGTGGCTTATAAATCTTCAGGCAAAGTGATCGGTTTATCTAAATTGAACAGAATTGTTCAATATTATGCTAAACGTCCGCAAGTACAAGAACGTTTAACACAACAAATAGCCAACGAACTTAAAACTGTTTTAGAAACAGATGATGTTGCTGTAATTATTGATGCAAAACACCTTTGTGTATCATCTAGAGGTGTTAAAGATGATACTTCATCGACAGTTACAACCTATTATGGCGGTGAATTTAATAGTCCAGAAAAAATTGTTGAATTACAAAACTATATAAATAATTAGCTATGGATATTTTAGAAAGAGCTTTGGAATTTGAGCAAGAAAAAAGAAAATCATTATCTACTAGTGATCGTGTTAAAATCTCTAGAGAAGCAAAGTCGCTTATTTTAGGCCTAAACGAAATTTACAAAAAAAATAAGGATCAAAGTATAATGGATACCATGAAACGACTTACAGCAATAAAGCGAAAAATCGAAAAACGTCTTCATGGAAAACATCTATTAACAGGTATTTAGTGTTATGAAAACTATTATTGTTGTAGGTGGAAGCAAAGGTATTGGCAATGCGATTGTCTCGTCCCTGCTTTCTTCACAAAAAGTAATAAATATAAGCAGAACAGCACCTGAGCAATCTCATGATAATTTGAAGCATTATTCGTGCGATGTCATCAATGATGAATTGCCTGATATTGAAGCCGCTGATGGTTTAGTCTACTGTCCTGGAAGTATTAATTTAAAACCCATTAATCGTCTTAGTCTTGATGACTTTAGGGATGATTTTGAAATTAATGTTTTAGGTGCTGTAAAAACCATTCAGAAATACCTTCCGGTTTTAAAAAATGGAAATCAACCTGCTATCGTATTGTTTAGTACAGTTGCTTCCAAACTAGGCATGCCGTTTCACGCTAGTGTTGCTGCCTCTAAATCTGCCATTGAGGGTTTAACAAAATCCATTGGGGCTGAACTAGCACCCACAGTGAGGATCAATGCCATTGCACCCACAGTTACAGATACGGATTTAGCCTCAAAATTATTGCGCAATGAAAGAATGATTGAAAATATGACCGAACGCCACCCTCTAAAAAAGTACCTTAAACCTGAAGAAGTTGCAGATATGGCTACATTTTTATTGTCTGAGAAAGCCGCTTCGTTATCTGGACAAATCTTTGAAATGGACTGCGGAATTGTAAGTTTTAAAATTTAGATTATGAATCTACTAAAAGCTTTTGTAGGCACTTTGACTATAACAGATAAGAATATTGTACAAAAAGCAACACAGTCATTGTATGATATAAAAATAAATGACTTACAAGGTAAGCCTATAGACTTATCCAACTTTAAAGGAAAAAAAATTCTGTTTATTAATGTGGCCTCAAAATGTGGTTTTACACCACAATACAGAGAATTACAAAAACTTTACGAAACATATCAGGAGCAACTTGTAATTATTGGTGTTCCTTGCAATCAATTTGGCTCACAAGAACCTGGCAATCCAAATGAAATTAAAGAGTTCTGTGAAATCAATTATGGTGTCTCATTTCCAATTACTGAAAAAATAGAGGTTAAAGGTTCAAATCAACATCCACTGTACCAATGGTTAACCAAAAAGCAACTAAATGGAAACCAAAATTCAACAGTAAAGTGGAATTTTCAGAAATATCTAATTGATGAAAATGGTGAGTTTATAGATTTTTTCTACTCTATTACAAAACCGATGAATCCTAGAGTTACCAAATATTTAAATTAAATCTATATGTTTGGGTTGTTTAAAAAAACATCTGAAGTTGATAAACTTCAAAAGAAATATGAAAAACTAATGGCAGAATGGCATCAACTCTCAACGACCAATCGTGCCAAAAGTGATGAAAAGTATGCTGAGGCTCAAAAAGTTTTGGAACAATTGGAGGCTCTTAAATAATTTAACATTGAATAAAATTACTTATTTCATTCTTTTTTTAGTCATCAATTTTGGCGGTTTAGCTTTAGGTAGTTGGCTAATGAATGATGGTCCTAATACCTTGTGGTACCAAAACCTTAATAAAGCACCATGGACGCCACCAGGTTGGGTTTTCGGAGTTGCATGGACCTTAATTATGCTATGCTTTTCTTGGTATTTAGCCGAATTGTTTAAGGATAGAATGTCTAGAGTTCTGTGGACTGTTTATGGTTTACAAGTTGTTCTTAATGTGATCTGGAATTGGATATTCTTTAATCAACACCTCGTAGTATTGGGTTTATTGGTCATTAGTTTACTCTTTGTTGTCATCCTTTACTTTTTTATCACCTTTAGAAGTGATCGATTAAAATATGCTAAGTATTTACTATTACCTTATCTCGTTTGGCTTTGCATTGCCATTTCATTAAATGCCTACGTGGTTTTTAACAATTAATATTAGTCATGAAAATATATACTCTTCATAAAAAACAAAACTTACCAATTACTGTAGATGAAGCTTGGGAATTTTTGTCGAGCCCAAAAAATCTAAAAACCATCACACCAGACTATATGGGTTTTCATATTTTATCAGGTGCAGATAGACCAATGTTTCCAGGCCAAATAATTCAATACATCGTAACACCAGTTTTAGGAATTAAAACCAAATGGGTTACAGAAATCACACATGTCAAGGACAAAGAATATTTTGTAGATGAACAACGCTTTGGGCCTTATGCATTATGGCATCACAAACATTTTATAAAGCCTATAGAAGATGGTGTTGAAATGGAAGACATCGTAGATTATAAAATACCTATGGGTATCTTAGGGCAGATGGTACATCCTATTCTGGTAAAACCAAAACTTGAGGAAATCTTTAATTACAGAACAAAGAAGCTAGAAGAGCTATTTGGAACCTATTAATATGGGTAAAACAGTAAATATATTCTGGTTTCGTAGAGACCTAAGATTGGATGACAATGTTGGTTTGTATGAGGCGTTACATGGAGAACAACCTGTGTTACCCATTTTTATTTTTGACTCTGAAATTATAAATAAATTACCTAAGAATGATGCTCGTGTAACATTTATACACGAAACATTACAAAAGATGCGCAAAGAACTTCAAGAAAATTATAATAGTAGCATTGCCATCTACCATGGAAAACCAATTCATATCTTCAAGCAACTTATTGAAGAATTTGAAATTGATTCTGTTTACACCAATCACGATTATGAGCCATATGCTAAAAAACGAGATACTGAAGTAGAAGGGTTATTAAATTCAAATAATATTGCTTTTAAAACTTTCAAAGATCAGGTGATTTTTGAAAAAGATGAGGTAGTAAAAAAAGACGGAGACCCCTACGTTGTATATACACCATACATGCGTGCCTGGAAAGAACAGTTTAAGACCCATGATTTAAAGATATACTACACGAGTTCTTTTTTAAATAATCTCATTGAGCATACACAATTACCTAATTTAAGTTTATCTGATATTGGTTTTGAAAAATCAAAACAAGAAATAGCACCATATGATGTGACTCCAACACTCATCCAACAATACGAGGAAACCAGAAATTTCCCTGCCAAAGAAGGGACATCTCATTTAGGGCCACATCTACGTTTTGGAACCGTTAGCATCAGAAAAATGATAAAGAAAGCCATTAACGAGGAAAACGAAACGTTTTGGAAAGAACTGATTTGGCGCGAATTTTTTATGCAAATACTCTGGCATTTTCCAAATACAATTGATAAAGCATTTAAATCTAAATATGATAGAATTGAATGGAGAAATAACGAAGAGGAATTTAAAAGATGGTGTGAGGGAACTACTGGTTATCCATTAGTAGATGCAGGTATGCGAGAACTTAATGAAACTGGATTTATGCACAATAGAGTACGAATGCTTGTCGGTAGTTTTTTGTGCAAACATCTTCTTATCGACTGGAGATGGGGAGAAGCTTACTTTGCTGAAAAATTACATGATTATGAAATGGCAAGCAATGTAGGTAATTGGCAATGGGTAGCTGGTTCTGGCGTCGATGCTGCTCCTTATTTTAGAATTTTCAACCCAACATCTCAAATTCAAAAATTTGACAAAGAGCACAAATACATTAAAAAATGGGTGCCAGAATATCAAGAATTGACTTATCCTAAGCCTATGGTAGATCATAAAGAAGCTAGAGAACGCTGTTTAGTAGCTTATAAAACTGCTTTAAATTAATTTTTTCAGTTCTGATACAATAAATTAAAAATCTGAACGTTACAAAAACTAAGACGCTTGCGTCTTAATAGAAATAACCATTTCAATAAACAATTTTTAAACCCTGAATAAACTTCAGGGTTTAGTTTTAATAATAAAGCTTCAAATATATATTTGAAGCTTTCATTTTATTTTTTTGTTATACCAATAATTTGAAATCAGTTTCCTTCTAACCTTTCAATCTTAGCACCTATTGCTCTTAGTCTTTCATCAATATTTTCATAACCTCTATCTATTTGTTCTATGTTATGAATTATAGATGTTCCTTTTGCTGATAAAGCGGCAATAAGCAGTGAAATTCCTGCTCTAATATCAGGAGAAGTCATCATGGTTGCTTTTAATTGTGATTTAAAATCGTGACCAATAACTGTTGCTCTATGAGGGTCGCACAAAATGATCTTTGCTCCCATGTCTATCAATTTATCAACAAAGAATAAACGACTTTCAAACATTTTTTGATGAATTAAAACTTCACCTCTTGCTTGGGTTGCTATTACCAAAACAATACTCAATAAATCTGGCGTAAATCCTGGCCAAGGTGCATCTGCAATAGTTAATATTGATCCATCTATATAATTCTGAATTTGATAACCATCTTTATGCGCAGGAATATGAATATCATCTCCTTGCTGCTCTACTGTAATTCCTAGTTTTCTAAATACTGTTGGTATTTGTCCTAAATCGTCCCAACTCACATCTTTTATAGTTAGTTCGCTTTTGGTCATAGCCGCCAGACCTATCCAACTACCTATTTCAATCATGTCTGGTAGCATTTTATGCTCTGTGCCTCTTAAACTTTCTACACCATCAATAATCAGCATATTAGAACCGATACCAGAAATTTTAGCACCCATTCTATTGAGCATCTTACACAATTGCTGTAAATACGGTTCACACGCAGCATTATAAATAGTAGTTTGTCCTTTGGCCAAAACGGCAGCCATAACAATATTAGCTGTACCAGTTACAGAAGCTTCGTCTAAAAGCATATAAGTACCCTTAAGTTCTTCTGCCTCTACACCATAAAAATAATCTTCTCTGTTATATCTGAATTTAGCGCCAAGATTAATAAACCCTTCAAAATGTGTATCTAATCGTCGACGGCCAATTTTATCACCTCCTGGTTTAGGAATATATCCTTTACCAAAACGACCCAATAAAGGTCCTACAATCATAATAGAGCCACGAAGCCCTTTACCATCTTCCTTAAACTCTGCTGATTCTAAGTACTTTAAATTTACCTCATCTGCTTTGAAACTATAAGAGCCTTTGCTTAGCTTTTCAACTTTTACACCTAGTTTTTTTAGTAAAACTATAAGCTTATTAACATCTATAATATCTGGAATATTATTAATAATAACAGTCTCTGCAGTTAATAATACTGCACAAAGTATTTGCAAGGCTTCGTTTTTTGCACCTTGAGGTTTTATTGCGCCTTTTAACTGGTGTCCGCCTTCTATTTTAAATGTACCCATTCTTTATTAGTAACGTTTACGATTGTTAGAATATTTCTTTTTAGGCTTTTTGCTTCCTTTGTTACTAAACTTAGATTTTGCACGCATTAAGCTAGATGAATCGCTAAGGTCTTCTTCGCTATTTTTTAAGTTTATTTTACCATTAGACAATTCATACAAATGACCGAAAATGACATTATCCTCAACACTATCTTTATTCCAATTGAGGTAACTCTTTTTCATATGATTTGCTATGGTATAAATTAGAGCTTCTTTCATTTCGCCTTCATCCCAAGTAACAGCAACATCAATCATGGTTTTTATATTGTTACCATAAAAACGATATTTTGGATGATTCTGAGGATACCTTAAAGGCTCTGGACTAGCTGACAGCTCATCACGTGAAGGTTTAGGATAAGGGGAATCGGCATCAAAATCAAAATCAGACATAATAAACAACTGATCCCATAACTTATGTTGAAAATCTGGTACATCCCTTAAATGAGGTTGTAGATTTCCCATCACAGAAATAATGGCCTTTGCTAATTTATTTCTTTCTTCTTTACTTTCGCGAGTCTTAGCATAATTGATCATTTTTTGTAAATGACGACCATACTCTGGTATTATTAAATGTTCGCGCTCTGTGTTGTATTCTAAATTGTCAATCAAAATATAAAGATGTGTGTAGTAAGTTATATAAAACCCGAAGTTTCTAGGTTTTGTCGCAAAGTACAAAAAAATAGCAAGGTTAAAAGAAATTTTAAAGGGAAATTACACCTTCAATTTTTTCGCCCACCTCTTTATACTTAGAGATTACAGCATCAGGGTTTTTCATTGTAACATTAACAGATACACTTGTGTATTTGCCATTTTTAGATGGTCTAGTATTTATCACTGCGCCTAGATGGTTAAACAAGGCCTTTATTTCTTCAATTTTTGAAGTTTCGGAAATAACTATAAACTTATATAAATATTCCGTTGGCCAAAGTGCAGTATCCTGCAATTGAGTCTTTAGTTTTATATAGAATTCTTCTGTTTTTTTATTCTTGTCCATTATCAATCTTTATTAATGCAAAGATACATCTTACTTTGCATTTTTGGTTTTAATATTTTATCACGACTTTTACTGCAAAAATACTGCCAATTTGAGTCCTAAAAAAATCGTTATTACGGGTGGCCCTGGTACCGGGAAATCTTCAATTATAAACCACTTAAAAAGCCTTGGCTTTTTATGCTATGATGAAATCTCTAGAGAAATTACCTTGCAAGCTAGAAAAGATGGCATAGAGCAGCTTTTTTTAACAGAACCTCTACTCTTTAGTGAAATGCTTTTAGAAGGAAGAATAAAGCAATATAATGATGCTTCTAAAGAAAAAATGCATACTGTTTTTTTAGATAGAGGTATACCAGACATTTTGGCTTATATGGACTATATAGGTGACAAATACCCTCAGTATTTCAATGATGCCTCACAAAATAATAGTTATGATTATGTTTTTGTATTAGCGCCTTGGCAAGAAATTTTCACTAGTGATAGTGAGCGCTATGAAAATTTTGAGCAAGCCATAGAAATTCACCATCATCTTTTAGAAACGTATATGAGATTTGGGTATCAGCTGATTGATGTACCCTTTGAAACTATAGAAAAGCGTACCGATTTTATTTTAGAGGTCTTAAATTTGTAGCAATGCATCCTATTGAAGTTTTAGAACGCTACTGGAATTATACTTCTTTTAGACCTTTACAAGAAGACATTATCTATTCGGTATTAGAAAACGAAGATACTTTTGCCTTGTTACCAACTGGTGGTGGTAAATCAATTTGTTTTCAGATTCCTGCATTGATGAAGGAAGGCATTTGCATTGTAGTTTCGCCACTTATTGCATTAATGAGAGACCAGGTTTATACACTAAAACAAAAAGGAATTAAAGCAATTGCACTTACTTCTGGCATGTCTTACAAAGATTTAGATACTCATTTAGATAATTGTATTTATGGCAATTATAAGTTCTTGTACCTATCGCCTGAACGTTTACAACAACCATTGGTACAAGAACGTATACAGCAAATGCAAGTAAATCTTATTGCTGTGGATGAGGCACACTGTATTAGTCAATGGGGAAATGACTTTAGACCTGCATACAAAAATATTTCAACTTTGAGGCAACTTCATCCGCAGGTAAATTGTATAGCGCTTACTGCTTCTGCCAAATACAATATTATAGATGATATTGTTGCCAGTTTAGATTTTGTTGCACCAAAAATTTATAAAGCATCGTTTACCAGAAGGAATATTGCTTATCAAGTTGTTCAAACTGAGGATAAATTATTTCAACTAAAACACATTTTAAACACTAAAAATGGAAGTTCAATTATATATGTTAGAAATAGAAGAGCCACAAAAGAGATCAACGATTATTTAGAGGCTAAAGGCTTTTCAACTACCTTTTATCATGGAGGAATTACCAACAAAGAAAAAAACGAAAGGTTACAATTATGGGTTAGTGAGCAAAAACTCATAATGGTGGCTACTACGGCTTTTGGTATGGGAATTGACAAGTCTAACGTTAGAAATGTTATTCACTTTAATTTACCTGAAAGTTTAGAGAGTTATTATCAGGAAGCTGGAAGAGCTGGCCGAGATGGAAAATTGGCTAATGCTATTATATTAAAGCAACCCATAGATGAAGAGCAGTTAAAAAATCAATTTTTGATTACTTTACCTTCATCAGATTATGTAAAGTATATCTATAAAAAGTTATGCAACTACTTTCAAGTAGCTTATGGAGAAGGAGAAAACAGTACTTATCAGTTCGATTTTAAAACATTTTGCAATACATATAAACTAAATCCAAGTATTACCTATAATGCATTAACCCTTTTAGACCGAAACTCAGTTATTGCATTAGCACAGCATTTCAATTTTAGGACTAAAATTCAGTTTTTAATTCCTAACAATGCTTTATTTGAATATTTAGAAAGACACTTAGAATTAAATACTTTGGTTAAAGTATTACTACGCACATATGGTGGTATTTTTGACTATGAAACAAAAGTAAACTTAAATCTAGTCATTGATAAAGCTAGCATACCTGAAAAAAAAGTGATTCATCAATTACAGCAACTAGAGAAAGACGAAGTCATTAGCTTAGAAATGGCCAATACAGATTCTGAAATTACCTTCTTAAAACCTCGCGAAGATGACATTACTATAAATCCTATAGTTAAAGTCATAAAACAACAACATCAATTAAAACACCAGCAGGTTGAAGCTGTTATTAATTATGTAAATGATAATATAGTTTGCAAAAACAGACAGCTATTAGCATATTTTGGCGAAAAATCTAAAGAAAATTGTGGTTTATGCTCAGTATGTATTCAAAAAACAACTAATACACAAACTAATTCTATAAGCCTTGCAAGCCAAATCCTAGAGGCATTAGAACAAGAAGATTTATCTTCGCGTCAATTATTACTAGCCATAAACTGTTCTGAAAGCTCATTAATAGAGGCTCTCAAAGTACTCATTGAAACCAGAAAAATTAAAATTACTGACTCAAACACATATACATTAATATGACAAATAAACGCGATTTAAGAATAGTCTTTATGGGAACTCCAGACTTTGCCGTGGCTACCTTAAAGGCTCTATTGGAAAATGATTACAATGTTGTTGGAGTTATAACTGCTCCCGACCGTAAGGCTGGTCGAGGTCAGAAATTAAAGTTTTCAGCTGTTAAAGAATTTGCATTAGAACATCATCTAAATATTCTTCAACCTACAAACCTTAAATCAGAATCCTTTATTGAAGAATT
Organism: Winogradskyella sp. HB-48; assembly: GCF_049942685.1. Lineage (GTDB taxonomy): Bacteria > Bacteroidota > Bacteroidia > Flavobacteriales > Flavobacteriaceae > Winogradskyella. The sequence goes on along the minus strand of NZ_CP187934.1, from coordinate 2,351,818 downwards.
AAAAGCACTCAACTCCAATTTGCAGATTATTGTTGCCTTTAGAATGCTTCCAAAAGTAGTTTGGCAGATGCCAGAATTCGGAACATTTAACCTACACGCTTCTCTTTTGCCACAGTATAGAGGTGCTGCACCAATACATTGGGCAATTATAAATGGTGAAAAGAAAACAGGAGTTACTACGTTTTTTATAGATGAAAAAATTGATACAGGTGCCATAATACTAAGTGAAGAAACAGATATAAATGAAGATACCACAGTAGGAGAATTGCACGATGAACTCATGACTATAGGAAGTAAACTTGTTATAAAGACAGTGAGGCTCATAGAAGAAGATAAGGTAAGAACCACCATTCAACCTAAATCTGATGATTTAAAAACAGCATACAAACTTAATCGCGATAACTGCAAAATAGACTGGAGTAAAGATTTAGATACTATATATAATAAGATAAGAGGTTTAAATCCATTTCCGACAGCATGGTGCTGCTTAGATAACGAAGACAAAGAGTTAATAGATATTAAATTATATGATGTAGCAAAAGAGTATGAAAATCATAATTTTAGTCCTGGATCAGTCATTTCATCCAAAACAGAACTAAAAGTTTCATGCCTAGGAGGTTATATAAAAGTAAAAGAAATACAGCTGCCAGGTAAGCGCAAAATGGATATAAAATCACTTTTGAATGGTTTTGAATTTTCTAAAAACGCCAAACTACTATAAACCCTTGCTATTATTGAGATAGTAAAAAATCCGACAAAATACTGTCCTTTATTAACAAATAGCGTGATTTATTAACAAAAACACGGATTTCCCTTGCTATTACTTGCGTGGCTTAATATTACTGATAAATTTGTGTACGGATTTTTAAAATCTCTTTTTTAAAACCGAATATTTAACAATTTAAATTTAAAATTTATGAACAAAACAGATTTAATCAATGGTATGGCAGAGAATGCTGGAATTACTAAAGCAGCTGCAAAAAAAGCATTAGATTCTTTGTTAATTGACATTGAAGGAGCTTTACAAAAAGGAAACAGAGTTTCTTTAGTAGGATTTGGATCTTGGTCAGTTTCTAAAAGAGCTGCTAGAGACGGAAGAAACCCTCAAACTGGTAAAACTATCAAGATTAAAGCTAAAAATGTAGTAAAGTTTAAGGCGGGTTCTGACTTAAGTAATGCTGTAAACTAAGATACTTTTTTCTTAAAATATTAAGTCTGCTCAATGAGCAGACTTTTTTTTGCTTCAATTTTAGCCTTATTAAGTTGTTTAAGTGCTAAAAATATTCTAGATTTAGTTTAGATAAAGAGAATTTTTACAATGAACAAACCCGAGAAAGGCAATCTACTAATTGCAGAACCATCCATAATCGGTGATATCTCTTTTAACCGAGCAGTCATTCTTTTAGCGGATCACAATGCTTTAGGTTCTGTTGGGTTTATATTAAATAAACCTTTAGAATATAACTTAAAAGATCTTATTGAGGGTACAGACTCAGACTTTAGGGTCTACAATGGTGGTCCTGTAGAACAGGATAATCTATATTTTATTCACAAATCGCCAGAATTAATTCCGAATAGTATAGAAATATCTAATGGTATTTTTTGGGGAGGTGACTTTAATGTAGTGCTAGATCTTATAAACAGTAAAAAAATAACCAAAAACGATATAAGGTTTTTCTTAGGTTATTCTGGTTGGGCAGAGCAACAACTAGATAACGAATTAGAGTCTAACGCTTGGTTGGTTTCTGAAAATATATACAATAATGAAATTATTGCTAAATCTTGTAATTCTTTTTGGCGTGAAAAAATGTTAGAGCTTGGTGGTGAGTATAAAATTTGGTCTAATGCACCTGAAAATCCAAGCTACAATTAAGAACCCAGTCTTATTTTTGTGTTTAATCTACTTGTTAGTTCTTTAGCTAATTCACATCCATAAGTTTTTTTACGATACTTAGTTATTGGAACTATGCCTTTAATAACATTAGTAATAAACAACTCATCTGCTTTTTGAAGTTCAAAAGGGCTAATTGATGATTCTTCAACGTATAGATTAACATCCGTAGATAATATTTCTAAAATTTGTTTACGCATTACACCTTTTAAACAACCATCTTCAAGTGATGGCGTTTTAATTTTATCACCCTTAACCAAAAACAAATTACCATTTAAAGCTTCAATTATAGATTTATTGGTATTGAGCACTAAACAATTATCCAAATCGTTTTCTGTAGCATAAATGCTTCCCATGACCTGTATAGCTTTATTGTTATTCTTTAAACCCGAAAGTAAACCAGGTGCCACGAAGAAATCTTTGTATAAATCAACTTCATATTTCAGATTGTCATTAATCTTATAAAATGGTTCTTCAAAAGTTTCAGCTATTATGTTAAAGTTTACCATTGAGCTACGGTCAGGAAGGTATTTTCCACCTTCACCTCTATCTACATTAATCCGTACACGTGCAGTAGCATCTAATAGATTATTAACTTTGATAGTTTTTAGAATTTCTGATTCCAAAAATTCCATAGTAAAGTTCATAGGAATATCCATTCGCATTATACGCATAGATGCCATAAGCCTAAAATAGTGATCTTCCCAAAAAAAGATTTTACCATTTACGACCTTTAGGGTTTCAAAAAGTGCATCACCATACTTATAGCCTCTATTTTCTGAAGTTAAAAAAGCGTCTTTTGAATCAATTAGTCTTCCGTTAAAATTTACCATAAAAAAATGTCCCGATTTAGTTTTTAATTAAACCGAGACAAAGATATAATAGTTGAGTTAGTTACTGGTTACCTTGAGCCCAAAACTTGCTTAAGACTAGATATTTGATTGTCCCACAGCATTTTGCCCTCATCAATCTCATCTTCTTCAGCAAAGTCGGTAATCATAAGAGATACATCTTTGGTAATTTCATCTACTTGAATTCTAATTTCAAAATAATAGCTTGCGCCGTCTTCTTCATCACTTAACCAACGAAATTTTACGCGCTCTCCACTTTTTTTAGTTAGTAATTTGGCTTGTTCTTCAGAACCATCCCAAATAAAAGTAAACAATTCTCCACGTGAGTTTACATTGTCTGCAAACCATTCGGATAAACCAGAAGGTGTAGATATATATTGGTAAATTAAAGCTGGAGATGCTTGAATGACAAACTCCATTTCGTACTTTTCTTTATCGTCCATAGAAGCATTTAATTATTTGCTCAATATATACAATTATGATACAATTCAAAACTTTAGCTGAAAAATATTTTTTAGAAACTTATGTTTGTTGTCGTAGAATTTGTTTTTATATTTGCACCCTGATTTTTGACACTTTTCAAAAGTTCAAAGATATTTTGCTTACGCAGGAAGTTGGCGAGGTAGCTCAGTTGGTTAGAGCGTTGGATTCATAACCCAGAGGTCACGAGTTCAAATCTCGTCCTCGCTACAAATTTTTAAATTACAACAAATCAACGGTTTAGTTCACTCTAAACCGTTTTTTTATGCAAAGTATTTATGATTTAATTACCTTAGAGTTTATTAATGAACACGATTTGGAACACGATTTGGAACACAAAAGCAAATATACCACTCCAAAAATCTATGACGCCAATGGTGACATAAAGCAACGCTGGTACGTCTATTTTTCATACCGAAATCCTGAAACAGGAAAACTTCAGCGAATGAAAAATATCTATGGCAAGACCAATCGTCTCAAGACAAAGGCGGAACGCTATACCGTTCTTAACCTTTATAAAAAACGACTACTGAAGTTCTTAAAAGAAGGTTACAATCCGTTTGAGGATAATACCGAATTGCACCTTCAAAAGTCTAAAACAACACAGGGAACAAATGGTAAAACAGAAAAAGTCGCAGAAAAGAATAGCATTCCGCAACAAGAAATACTAAATCAAACACCACAACCTTCGTTAAAACCCAAAACAAGATTAAAAGCAGAACAGCTTCATAGACCAACATCATTAGAACTATTGGAAGCATTTAACTATGCTTTGAAATTAAAGATTAACGTCATTAGCCAGAGTTCCTACGAAGATTATAGGACACGTATTTACATTCTTCATAAATGGCTAAAAAAACACCATAAAAAGGTCACACATATAGAGCACTTAGAGAAAAAACATATCCTAGAATTTCTAAACGAAGTGCAACTAAGCTCTTCACCAAGAAACAGGAACAATTACAGAACTGTTTTTAGCACTATTTTTCAGGTTTTGGAGGATAATGAAATTATACAAAACAACTTCGTAACAAGTATTAAACCCTTAAATTCCAAACCTAAACGCCACAAAACGTACACAAATAAAGAGCAAGAACGTATTTTTAAGTATTTGGAGGATAAAGACCCTATACTTTTACTTTATATTAAATTTATTTCATACAATTTTTTAAGACCCTTAGAAGTTTGTAGGTTAAGGATTAAAGATTTGAATATGGAAGATAGGACTCTACGATTCCAAGCTAAAAACAAGATCTTAAAAACAAAAATAATTCCTGATATTTTGTATAGCGAATTGCCCGACTTGTCCAAATGCCGCCCTGACGATTTCTTGTTTACACCTAAGAAGATTGGTGGAAAGTGGGATGCAAAAGAAATTAACCGCAGAAACAATTTTGGAAAACGCTTTTTGGATGTAAAAAAAGAATTGGGATTTACCAATAATTACAGTTTATATAGCTTTAGACATACATTTATCACAAGATTGTATAGAGCTATGGCTAAAGACTCCTCACCTTTTGAAGCCAAAAGCAGATTAATGCTCATTACTGGTCATAGTACCATGACAGCTTTAGAAAAATATCTTCGAGATATTGATGCTGAATTACCACAAGATTATTCGGATTTATTAAAGAAGTAAGCTATGGAATATCATACATTGGAAAATTTGGTAAAAAGAATTTCTCAGCCAGCTATATTCTTTTATCCAAGAAATATATTTGAAGAACTATCAGGCATGGATTTAAAAGGATTAGATGCAATCGGTATGACCAACACTTTAATTGTTAGAAATTCTATTGGTAAAATGAAACCTCTTGAATCTGTTGTTGAAGGTATGCTTATTATTAACAATAAGGAATTGCTAGATTCAAATACATTTGAAATACTAAAAATGAGTAACACCTTAGACAAAGAAAGTTTTCTTTACTTTCTAAATAAGTACTTTAAAAGCTTAGACACTTGGTTAAGAATCACAGAGCTTACACAAAACGATGCAAAACATCAGGCATCTAATTATTTACCAGGAATTCAAAGTTATTTAGAATTACAACACAAAATCAACTTAGATCATAAAACCGATCTTGTTAAACGATTTGGTGAGTGGAGACGAATAGCCAACCTAAATAAAACTTTAAATGTAAAGCTTCCGTCTTTCGAAGAAATTAGATATAGAAAACCTATAAAGATTGATTCACTTAAAGAAAATCCAGTTAAGCGACTTATGTCTGGTAAGCCAAAATCAAAGACAAAAAAAACTGAGCCAAATGTTGATATTATAGATGCTGACCTCTTAATAAATGTTTTTAATGTAGATCCTAAATTGGTTCGTAGCAATAAAAATGATAATTTTACGTAAATTATACGTTTAATTTACGATTAAATCATGAAAGAGACCAAATATTATACATGCGAGTATTGTTTTAAAGAATATGAACCAAAGCGTAGACGCGTACAAAAATACTGTAGTAATTCTTGTCGCTCTTCTGCGTTCCAACTTCGAAAGGCAAGTCAAAAAAATAAGGATAAATCCCTGCCTTCTATTAAAAGTTCTGAAATACTTCAAGTTCCAAAAACAGAAAAAATATCAGCAGCAGGAGTTGGAAACGCTGCACTTGGAGTTCTAGCAGTTGACGCTGCAAAATCATTGCTAACCTCTCGTAAAAATAAACCTGCCACAAAAGGTGATATAGATTTACTTATTGAAAAATTAGGTGGTCGTTATCATTTTGTAAAAAATTTACAACCAAATATTTATGGTGATTATCCGTTTTATGATTTAATGGAGGGTAAAATTGTGTATTTAAAGACTTAATAAATCATTAATGAATAACATACATTCATGGACTTAATGAATCATTAAGCATATAAAACGAGTTATTTTAGAACAATACGGTAACGTTATCTCTACCTCTATTGATGTGATTATTGGTAAAATTATTGAAGATTAAACAGGATTTCATCTTAGTAAATTATACAAGTACCCACACCACTTTTGATCCTGCCTTAGCCCTTAGATTTGTCTAACGGCAAACACCAAATACTCATTCTAATAATGACAATAACATTTTTATTGTTTTAGGTACAAAATATACGTTGTAGACCAAAATAGGAACACTTGATTACATTGGTTATTATCTATGTACAAAGCAGCTAGCAGGTATTAAAATTTTAACTGCTCAAGAACATCGTATTCCTAAAGAAGCTTTTGAAAAAACTGTTTATTTATTTATGAAGAGATTTAAAAATAATCCTCTATGAATTATCAATTCTCCACTAACAAGTCTACTAAATTTTGATATTGTTCTGGCTCTCCAATTTCTTCAAAATATTGCTCCACAATATAAGGAGGAAATCCTCTAATTTTTGAATACGACAAGTTTGACAAGCGTAAAAACTCTTTAAGTTCAGGTGTTTCTTTAATTTGAAAACTCAATTTTTTATGATGCATCCCTGGTAGTCTTGCCAAATCTTGCTTCTTAATAGGATGTAAAATTTTCCATTTTTTATCTGTCCATTTATTCATTGCGATTATAACATCACCCATAGTTGGATCTTTTGGCAAATCTAAATATTTCTGATATTTACTTTTAAAAGTA